>QCCC01000007.1 GCA_003281415.1 Prochlorococcus sp. AG-347-K15 | reverse complement strand
AAAAAAAGATACAGTTATTTCTTATAAACAAACTCTAAAAATTCAAGAAATTTTGATTCAGAATAATAAATGTTCAGAGGTTATGTTTTTTGAAAACGAAGGCCATGGTTTTAAAAATATTGACAATAAAGAAGTAGTAATGCAAAAGTCTCAGCAATTTTTAAAAAATGCTTTAGATATTTAAGAATTGATTTTTAGAAAATCAATAGTATCTTTTAATTTTTCTATAAACATATCAATTTCTTCCTTATTTGTTGTGAAATTCATACTAATTCTAGCCGTTGATTTAATTCCAATATATCTGTGAAGAGGTTGACAGCAATGATGCCCACTTCTGATGCAAATACCTTTTGAATCAAGAATTTCAGCAATATCGTTTGAATGTATATTTTTGATATAAAAGGTGGCAAGTGATGCTCTGTCTGGATCTATCTCCGGAGATGGACCTATAATTTCAATATTTTCTATTTGCTTTAATTTTTCAAATAAATATTTGGTAATAGCCTTTTCATATTCATGAATTTCTTTCAATCCAATAGTGTTTATATAATTAATTGCTTCTGCTAGACCTATCGCTTCTGCAATGGCTGGAGTTCCAGCTTCAAATTTATGTGGTAGCTCGGCCCAAGTACTTGTCTCTTCAAAAACATCTTGAATCATTTCGCCACCTCCAAAGAGAGGAGGAATTTTTTCTAGTATTTCTTTTCTTGACCAGAGGAAACCAATGCCAGTAGGTCCGCAAAGTTTATGTCCTGATCCCGCTAAAAAATCTATATCAAGATCATTTACATCCAGTTTTTGATGCGCCAAACTTTGACATGCGTCTATTAATACTAAAGATCCTTTTTGTTTAGCTAATTTAGTTATCTCTTTGATTGGATTGCAGCAACCTAGAGTATTACTTACATGAACGAGGCTAACAAGCTTAGTTCTAGATGTTAGTTTTGATTTAAAATCGTCTATATCTAATTTTCCATCTTTATCTATACCAACAAATTTTAATTTGCATTTATTTTTTCCTGCAACCATTTGCCATGGAACAATATTGCTATGATGCTCCATTATTGATAAGAGAATTTCATCGTTTTCTCTTAATGAAGATTCGCCCCATGATCTTGCCGCTAGATTGATTGCTTCAGTAGCATTTCTTGTGAAAATAATTTCTTTTGCTGAATTCGCTTTTATATATTTGCTAATTAAATATCTTGCATTTTCAAATTCTTCTGTTGCTTTAGCGCTTAATTGATGTGCGCCTCTATGTACATTGGCATTAAAGTTTCTATAATATTCATCAATTTTTTTTAAGACTTGTATTGGTTTTTGAGTGGTTGCAGCATGGTCTAAATAAATAATTTGTCCATTACTTTTTAAGTGCTTATTTAAAAGAGGAAAGTCTTTCTTAGTTATTTCAGGAAAATTTTGAATCGTTTCCATTAATTCTCATTTAAAAGTTTATCAAGCAAATCCCATCTATCTTTTGAAACTGGAATAAATGAAATTATTTCTTGAAAGTAAGAACTTAATTGTAGTTTACTTGCTTCTGGTAATGTGATCCCTCTCGTTCGCATATAAAAAAGTTCTTCTTCATTTAATTGCGAAATTGTCGCTCCGTGTTTGCATTTGACATCATCTGCAATTATTTCTAATTGAGGTTTGGTATCTATTTGTGCGTGATTTGATAAAAGTAAATTTCTGCTTAATTGAGAAGCATCAGTTTTCTGGGCAATTTTCGGTACTATTATTGAACCTTCAAATATTGCATGTGATTTATCGTCAGCAAGTGATTTGTTGATTTGATCTAGAAATCCATTTGGACCATTAAAGTCTATTTTTGTATAAGTAGAAATTTGTTCATCTTTTTTGGTTACTTGCATACCTTTGATATTGGTTTTAGCATTTCCTGCAGATTGTTTAATACTAATTTCAAATCTTGCATAATTGAATTTGAAATGTAAGGAGCCTAAGTTATATTCGCTATTTTGTTGTTGAATTACATTGAGAGAATTTAGTAAATTTGATCTGTTTTCACCGTAAGAAACAACACCATGATTCACGGAACTATTTTCTTCTAATAAAAAAAATGTTGACTGGGATAATGAAGAGTTTTCTTTTCCAAGATTTACCTGTAATAATTCAATATCGCAATTCTTTTCCAATAATATTACCAGTGTTTTTACGTTTAAAGAATTACTTGATGCATGACTAAAAATTTCAATAGGAGGGATTTTTGATCCATTTATTTTTAATGCCAAGAAATTCTGTTTAGAACTTAAAGACAGATTTAGTAAGTCACTCCAATTCTCGTTTTGATCAAAACAAGCTATCTGTTCTTTGATATATTTATTTAGTTCATCTTCACTTAATTGCTGTATTGAATAGTTTTCTTTTATTAATTTAATTTGGCAATTTTCACCAATTATTAATCGAATATTATTCTGAGAACTTTCTGGATAAGGTATATCAAATTTTGGATTTTTTTCATTAACCGAGTAGTTTAAAAAGTTTGAAAATTTTGATTTATTTGAAAGTCTCCATAATTCACTTTTAGGATTAGGTAGGGGACTTGATTGTAATTTCTGAAGACAGATTTTTTGTATTTCTGTTTGATTGTCAAATAATTTATTAGTTTTTATTTTTTCAATAATTTCCATTCGATTAAGTCTCTTTTACAAAGTTATCAGTCCATTCATAACCTTTTTTTTCAAGTTCCAAAGCAAGATCACTCCCACCAGTTTTTATGATTTGTCCGTCTGCCATAACGTGGACATAATTTGGTTCAATTTCATCAAGTAATCTTTGGTAGTGAGTAATTAATATAATTCCAGTCTGAGCATTAGATATTTTTTTAATTCCTGATGCGACTATTCTAAGAGCATCAATATCTAGTCCAGAATCGGTCTCATCTAATATTGCTATCTTGGGCTCAAGTAAAGCCATTTGCAGAATTTCATTTCTTTTCTTTTCACCTCCGGAAAAACCTTGATTTACACTCCTTGATAGGAATGCATGATCCATTTTCACTAGTTCTAACTTTTCTTTAACTAATTCCTCAAAATCAAAAGTATCCAATTCTTCTTTTTTAAGGAATTTCCTTCTAGCATTCGTTGAAACTCTAAGAAACTCAAGATTACTAACGCCTGGAATTTCTATAGGATATTGGAAACCAAGGAAAATTCCTGATTGAGATCTTTCTTCAGGTTCCAAAGAGTTGATATTTTCACCTGAAAATTTTATGTCACCACTTGTAATATTATACGAGGGGTGTCCTGCAATGATTTTCGAAAGAGTACTTTTGCCACAACCATTTCTTCCCATAATGGCATGGATTTCTCCAGGATAGACACTTAGTGAAACTCCCTTCAAAATTGGAAGATTATCAGTAGATGCAAAGAGATTTTCAACTTCTAATATTGGATCTGATTCTTTCATTTTACTTTGCATATCAGTTTAGAAATTGATTAATTAACCTACTGATCCTTCAAGTTTAAGCGCTAGTAACTTATCAGCTTCAGCAGCAAATTCCATAGGTAATTGATTAAATACATCTCTGCAGAAACCACTGACCATCATAGATACCGCCTCTTCAAATTCTATACCTCTGCTTTGGAGATAAAAAAGTTGATCTTCAGAGATTCTACATGTGCTTGCTTCATGCTCAATTTCCGAATTGGGTTGTTGAGATTTGATATAAGGAAATGTATTTGCAGAAGCTTGATCCCCTATTAACATTGAATCACATTGACTGTAATTTCTTGATCCTGCAGCTTTTGTTCCCATTTTGACAAGGCCTCTATAGCTATTGATTGAATTACCTGCACTTATACCTTTGCTAACAATAGTTGATTTGGTTTTGGGGCCAATATGGATCATTTTTGTGCCGGTATCTGCTTGCTGAAGATTATTGGTGAGTGCTACTGAATAAAATTCTCCTATGGATTCTTCCCCTAAAAGGAGACAGCTAGGATATTTCCATGTAATTGAAGAACCTGTTTCAACTTGAGACCAGCTAATTTTACTTCTCTTACCTAAACATTTTCCTCTCTTGGTGACAAAATTAAAAATTCCGCCAACACCTTCTTCATCACCAGCATACCAATTTTGTACTGTTGAATATTTTATTGAGGCATCGTCTAGAGCTATGAGTTCCACAACTGCAGCATGTAAGGTATTTGTGTCAAACATTGGCGCTGTACAGCCTTCTAGATAACTTACAGAACTCGATTCTTCAGCAATTATAAGTGTTCTCTCGAATTGTCCAGAATCTCCACTATTAATTCTGAAGTAGGAAGATAGGTCCATCGGACATGTAACACCTTTTGGTATATAAACAAAAGAACCATCACTAAAAACAGCAGAATTTAGTGCTGCAAAATAATTATCACTAGCTGGAACTACTGTACCTAAATATTTCTCAATTAAATCAGAGTGATTTTTTACTGCTTCACTGATTGAGCAAAATATAACCCCATGTTCAGCCAGTTCCTCTCTAAATGTTGTAGCTATAGAAACACTATCAAAGACTGCATCTACCGCCACATTTGTGAGTTTTTTCTGCTCAGTGAGAGGTATTCCCAATTTGTCAAAAGTCTCAAGAAGTTTGGGATCAACTTCATCTAAACTGGAAATTTTTTCTTTTTGTTTGGGAGCAGAATAATAAATAATATCTTGATAATCGATTTGTTTGTATCCCAATCCTGCCCAATCAGGTTCATCCATATTTTGCCATTTTTTAAAAGCTTTTAATCTAAAATCAAGGAGATATTTTGGTTCTTCTTTTTTTTGTGAAATAAGTCTTATTATGTCCTCATTCAATCCCTTTGCAATTTTTTCAGTTTCAATATCTGTAACGAAACCATATTTGTAAGGCTCCTTTACTACATCTTTAACTAAATTTTCGTTAACCATGTTATCCAAAAATAACCTATTACAATTAGCTTTATATACTCTAACGAAAGATACCCCCAATATTGAGTTTTTTTCCTTTATTAAAACTAAAAGTTAATGTCAAATAATTTTGATCCCTCATCGAACCCCTTAAACATCCAAACTATTCAAGAAATTGATAACCTTGATCTAACAATAATGCAAAAACACCATATAAGAATCCTTGCACATTGTCTCCAGATTTTAAAAATTATCAATATACATAATAGTCTTGAAAATAAAAATTCCCTAAGAGAATGGTGTGATAATCAATCCAAAAAATTTGATGATAAAAAATTTAGTGATCTTTTTTATCATCAAATAGAATCTACTTCAAACAAACTAAGTACTTTTTCAAAAAAAATAGGTAAAAATATTGATGATTTAGAAATAGTTGATCTAGTACTACTAGTTAAAGAAAATAGAACCCCTTAAATTTGATCCCGAAGAAAAAATATATTTTTGTTGAGTCGTTAACAAATTCAGGTAATAAAATTTAAAAAAAAAGAAAATTAATTTACATTTAAAAAAGACCTTAAAATTAATTAACTGCTTTGATACCAACTGTTTTGAAGAGAAATATCAATTTTGAGAATTTTTGAGTAGTCAGAGGATCCTGACGACATGGCAAAAAGACACACAATTCCCGAAAAAAAAGAACATACTGATCCCAAACAAAAACGGAGAATTTAAAGTGGCTGATGGGATCATGAATAAAGATCAATTACTCTCTCTTACCCTCAGACAATTACGTCAAGAAGCAAGTAAATTATCAGTTCCTCTATACAGTCGCAAAACAAAAGCTGTTTTGGTTGATTTAATACTCAAATATCAAGAAAAAGCTACAAAAAAAATATTTAATACTTTACCTCAGTCAAAATTTGAAGAAACTATTGAGTCCAATTCTTTTAACAGTAGTGAAGAAGTTAAAACAAATGTAGTCTTTCTACCCAGAGATCCAGATTGGGCTTATGTTTTTTGGCAAATTTCTGATGCAGATCGAGAAAAAGCTCAATCTTTGGGAGCTAATAAATTATGCTTACGATTATTTGATGCATCTGGTTCTGAAGGAAGCAACTTGAATCAAGGAACACTAAGGGAGATAGCTGTTGATAGTTACAGTACTGAGTGGTACTTGCCAATTCCACTTGCAGATAGAGACTATAAAGTTGAATTAGGTTATAAATATGGTTTCAACTGGATGTCATTGGCATTTTCTTCTATAAGTCACGTTCCTGGCTCTCATCCTTCTGAGCAAATTCTTGATAAATTTGTACCTTTTAATTTAGATTCCACTTCTGAGTCATTGCCAGGCATTTCCAATCCTGTCGTTTCAGAACAAAATGGCATGCATGAAAGGTTATATCAAGCAGCAACTAATATTCCACTCAGAAGGAAAGTTGGTTCTGAAGAATTCATGGAAAATGTAAATTCAACAAACCTCAATGATAATCTCACAGAATCAGGTGCTGGTAAATGGTCTTCAGGTTTAAATGATTCTGGAAGCGGAATTGTTAAAAATAGATCTTTTTGGCTCGTTGCTGATGCTGAATTAATTGTTTATGGAGCTACAGACCCTTCTGCAAAACTGACAATAGGTGGAGAAGATGTACCCCTTGCTGCAGATGGTACTTTTAGAATTCAAGTTCCATTTAGAGATGGGACTCAAAAATATGATATTAAAGCTGTTGATATATCTGGTGAGCAAGAAAAAAGTATATCAATGAAATTTGATAGAACTACACCACTTGACGATACTAACGAAAAAGATAATGCTGAGACTGAATGGTTTTAATAAATTAAATTAATGCTGAAAAAAATTGTAACTTTTACTCCATTGCTTGGAGCATTATCATTTCCACTAATAGTTCCAATTACAATTTCTAAATTTGGTGTTAACTATGGAATTCTTAGTGCATTACTAATTTCCTCATTATGGTTTATCGCTATGTTAAGAACATCCGAAATGCCTCATTAATTTAGTTAGATTTTTGGAAGTTTTTTAAAAATATGACTCAAGTTAATGTAATTAATATCAATTCTCCTTTTCTAGATCAAAAACCAGGCACTTCTGGGTTAAGAAAAAGTACTTTAAAGTTTCAGGAAGAACATTATTTAGAAATTTTTATTGAAGCAATCTTACAATCATTGGATGATTTAAAAGGTTCTACATTAGTAGTTGGTGGTGATGGCAGATATGGCAATATTGAAGCAATAGAAAAAATTGTCCAAATATGCATTGCTCATAAAGTTCAAAGGGTTATTGTTCCAAAATACGGTTTATTATCTACTCCAGCGACATCACATTTAATAAGAAAAGAAAATGCTATTGGTGGAATTATTCTTTCTGCGAGCCATAATCCTGGTGGTATTGATGGCGACTTTGGAGTGAAATTAAATATCTCTAATGGTGGCCCAGCTCCTGAGATAATTACTAATAAGATTTTCAAGGCTTCACAATTACTAACTAGTTATAAAATTTGTAAAATTCAATTACCTGATTTTATTGAATATGGAACTTATTCTTACGGTGAGACTACCTTAGAAATTATTGATGGATTAAAAGATTATTCTAATTTGATGGAGAAAATTTTTGATTTTGATCAAATTAGTGATTTTTTAAAAAAAGACTTCTCGTTAATCTTTGATGCAATGAATGCGGTTACAGGACCATATGCTAAAAATATTTTTGTTGAAAAAATGGGTCTTGCACATGATTGTGTCATGAATGGTAACCCGTTAAAAGATTTTGGAGGTTTGCATCCTGATCCTAATCTTACTTATGCATCACACTTGGCTGATTTGTTGTTAAATAAAAAATCTTACAGTTTTGGCGCTGCATGCGATGGAGATGGAGATAGGAATATGATTTTAGGAAGTGGATGTTTTGTAAATCCTAGTGATAGCCTTGCAGTTATGACTGCTAACACAATATGCGTACCTGGTTATAAAGATGGTATTACAGGTGTGGCACGATCCATGCCAACTAGCTCAGCGGTTGATAATGTTGCTCGAGCATTAAATATACCTTGTTTCGAGACACCTACTGGCTGGAAGTTTTTTGGAAATCTTTTAGATGCTAATTTAATTACTTTATGTGGAGAAGAAAGTTTCGGAACAGGCAGTAATCATGTGAGAGAGAAAGATGGACTATGGGCAGTTTTGTATTGGTTACAAGTTTTAGCTGAGAAAAAATGTTCGGTAAGTGATTTGATGCAGAATCATTGGAAACAATTTGGTAGGAATTATTATTCAAGGCATGATTATGAGGCAATTCCCTCAAATATTGCTAATCAAATCTTTGGTAATCTAACTTCTATTCTCGAAAATTTAAAAGGAAATAGTTTTGCTGGCCATTTAGTTAAAGTTGCAGATAACTTTTCATATTTAGATCCCGTTGATAATTCCATAAGTGAAAATCAAGGTTTAAGATTGGTCCTTGATGATAATTCTCGAGTAATTGTACGCCTTTCTGGAACTGGAACTAAGGGTGCAACATTAAGACTTTATTTTGAGAAATTTTTCGATCCTCAACAAAATCTTTCGTTAAATCCTCAGATCGCTTTGAAACCTCTAATAGATGATTTAGATGCTTTATTGAATATTTCAAAACTTACTCAAATGGAAACTCCTACAGTAATTACTTAGAATTGAAAGTAATGATTTTTTGATTTTATTTATATGCATTCAGAAAATTTATTTACTAATTATTCTCAAATAGAAAATAATGCACCTTTGGCAGATAAATTAAGACCAAAGAATTTGGAAGATTTTTTTGGCCAACAATCAATCCTGAATGAGAATTCGCTTTTAAGAAGTGCAATATTAAAAGATAAGATTAGTAATTTTATTTTTTCTGGTCCTCCTGGTGTTGGAAAAACTACTCTAATTGAAATTATTTCCTTTAATACGCGGTCAAAATTAATTAAGTTAAATGCCGTATTATCAAGCGTTAAAGAATTAAGAAATGAAATCTCTAATGCAAAAGATAGATTAATAAATTCAAAAAGAAAAACAATTTTGTTTATCGATGAGGTTCATAGATTTACAACAGTTCAGCAAGATGCTTTATTACCTTCAATAGAAAATGGAACTATAACTTTTATTGGTGCCACAACTGAAAACCCTTTCTTTGCTGTTAATAAAGCGCTTGTTAGCAGGTCTCGTATTTTTACATTACTTCCTTTGGCAGAAAATGATTTGCAGAAAATAATACAAAAAGTCATTACTCACTATTCAAAACAAAAAGATTCAAAAAAGGTTTATTTAACTCAAGATGCTATAAGTCATTTAATTAAATTTTCTGGCGGAGATGCAAGAATATTAATCAATGCCCTTGAGATGGCCATAGAAACAACTGCTGAAAATGATGCTAAAGCAATCAACATTAATCTCTCAATAGCAGAGGATGCACTTCAAAAGAAAAATATTGTTTACGATAAAAATGGTCAAAATCATTACGATGTAATAAGTGCCTTTATCAAGTCCATAAGAGGTTCTGATCCAGATGCAACTTTATTCTGGCTTGCGAATATGTTGGAGGCTGGTGAAGATCCTAATTTTATTTTTAGAAGACTACTTATATCTGCTAGTGAAGATATTGGAATAGCTGATCCGAATGCCATAGTAGTAGTACAATCCTGTTGTGATGCTTTTTATAGAGTTGGTCTCCCAGAAGGATTATATTTTTTAACGCAGGCATCTTTATATTTAGCTATTTCTCCAAAAAGTAATAGTACGAAAAGTATTTTTAAAGCAATTGAAACAATCAAATCTACCAATGCTTTTGAAGTTCCACTTCATTTAAAAAATAATTCTAATAGTTATGTCAATCCTCATAAGTATCCAGGTAATTGGGTAGTACAAGAATATCTTCCTAAATCTTTAAGAGGTTTAAAAATATGGGAACCAAATAATAATGGATGGGAAAAAACTCAATATGAAGAACTGCTTAGAAGAAAAGAAAATTAAAAATTTTTCGAACAACAAATAATCTCAGGATTAAAAGAAGTTTTTTCTTCGTAGGCTAAAGCGATAGTCCAATTATGGAAGTTAATCTGTGAATAATTTAAATGTATGTTTTTCTTCTTATGAATTAACTCTTTTGGATTTTCAAAAAATTGCCAATGTTTAATGTCTCTAGCTAATTTTCCATGATCCCATTTTATAGCAGCTTCAACAGCACACCATTGATTTAGTATCATATTTTTTGTTAAATAATTATTATGGTTTGATTTATTGGTATGAAAAAAATAATTTTCTGCAATTTTCACATGATTAAAATCTCTATCTGTTCTCTCAATATCAATTCCTATTTTGCCTTTATGCCAGACTATAGTAATGGCATCTTTACAATGACTTAAACTGATATTTCCCATCCCAGAGGGTAAAGTTGGAGGTTCTCCAGGATGAGCAGTAATTGGAATTTCAAGGGGGTCTAAATCAAAAAGTGTTGAAAGTGATTGTCTCAAATACGCCCTTGTTTCTAAGAAAATCTTTGATCTTGAATTTGTTAGATTTTTTGCAGTTTTAATTTCTTCTATAGTTGCGACATCTTGCACACCTTTAATCTCATAAAACCAAATTTTTGGTATTTTATATTCATACTCATTTAATAATTTCAATGGCTCTTAAGGTTGGCGACAAAGCACCAGAATTTAAATTAAAAGATTCTTTTGAGAAAGAAGTTTCTCTTAGTGATTTTAAAGGTAAAAGAATAATACTATATTTTTATCCAAAAGATAATACTCCAGGATGTACCAAAGAAGCATGTAATTTTAAAGAAAATTGGGATTTACTCCAAAAAAATAATATTGTTGTGCTTGGTATTAGTAAAGATAATGCATCCTCGCATCAGAAGTTTATAGAAAAATTTAATTTACCTTTTATTCTTTTAACTGATCCTGAACCTTTCAAAGTTTCTTCTGATTACGATAGCTATGGACTGAAGAAATTTATGGGAAAAGAATACATGGGAATGATGAGAAATACTTTTTTAATTGATACTGAAGGTAACATAGAAAAAATTTACTTAAAGGTAAAAGCAGCAATAATGGCTGATCATATAATTGCAGACCTTGGGTTAAGTTAATTTTTTTATGGACAGGTGGTGAATAATCATCCCCTCCATTACTAAATTAGGAGCATTGATAATATTTTCTTTTTGAGTCTTTAGAGATTTTGTTAGTAATTGAGAGTCTCCTCCACAGGTTATTAAAATATCCTTTTCAGGATTAAATAAACTATTAATCACGCCAGTAAGAGAGTTAATTACTCCTTTTAAAATTGCTTCTTCTGTATTAATTAAAAAATCTTTGATCGGAATATCATATTTTTTGGGAACTTTAAGATTTTTTGTATTTTGTTCCATTGATTTTAATTGTGTTAGAAAACCTGGAAGAAGTTGACCTCCAATAATAGATCCATTTGAATTCAATTTTGTTATTGATAATATTGTTCCAAAATCTGCAATTAGCAAATCTTTTTTGAAAGGGTTTTCAATAATTTTTAAAGCGGCAATACAGGCAAGAGCTCTATCAACTCCAAAATTATCAGGAAGATTTGATAACTGAATATCTTGAGTTTTTATTTCATTTTCTTTTTTCAGCAAATAATTTGGTAGTTTTCCTACAGAAGCCCAAATTAATTGATCAAGATCTATATTTTCGGGAACTTTTTGTTCTTTTTTGGTATGGAAGAATTTAGATTGATTTTTAGAATATTTTGCCCAATGAAGCCTACTATTACCTACTAATAAAAAATTTATATCTGAGACCATTTTTCTATGATCAATTTAATTATTAGTGTGTATTCCACATTCTTGTTTAATCCCCCCAAATCTTGTATCTCTGCCCTTTGTTTTAATACCATCTGGACTGCTTGAATGCCAATCTCCTACAGAAGAATAACCTTTGATAAAAAGTGGATGAGCAGGTAAATTATTCTCTTCCATATAATAAAAAATATCTTTATTTGTCCAACTTAATAAAGGTCTTAAAGATAGTCTTTGACGAATTATGTCTAGGAATTTCATTTTTTTTCTATTTTCTGTTTGACTTGATCTAACACCGCTTGCCCAGCAGAAAATATCATATTTTTCTAGACCATTTTCTAAAGGTTTTATCTTTCTCAATTCATGATACTTATCTAAATCACTCTCTTTATTTGTTTCCCAAAGTTTTCCGTATTTGGCCTCCATTCTTGCTGGAGATAATTCACTTTGAAGAACTTCAACTTCTAACGATAAATTATTAATAAGCTTTTCAGCGTAATGGTATGTTTCTGGAGGAAGGTAACCTGTATCTATCCAAAAAATTTTGATTTTTTTTTGTAGACGTAATTTATGTACCATATCTAAAAGGACGGATGACTGTATACCAAAACTTGTTGTAATAGCAAATTGATTATCAAACTTTTCATAACCCCATGTAAGCATTTCTTGAGGCTTTATATCTACTAGCTCTTGATTATATTTCCTCAAGTTGGTTTGAATATCTGTTTGGATTTTTTCAATCATTATTCAGTTTAGTTATGAGTTTAATTTTATTTCGCTCAATTTAAAATTTATTCGTATAGTTTAATAATACATTTACGCATACCAATATTTTTCTAATGAAATCAATACACAAACCAATAGTAATAGTTGGAGCAGGTTTTGCAGGTATGACATTTGCTTTGAATTTAAAGAATCTTAATCCTTCTTTACCAATTCTTGTGGTTGATTCTGAATCTAACTTCATATTTAAACCTTTAATGTACGAAGTTTTAAGTAAAGAAATAAGAAGTTGGGAAGCTACCCCAAAATTTGCAAATATTTTTTCTGATGCGGGGATAACTTTTTTAAAAAATTGTTTAACCAAGATTTCCTTCAAAGAAAATATTCTTGAATTTAGTGACGATTTAAAATTAAGTTATCAGTATCTTGTCATCTGTACAGGCTCTATTCCAAATAGTTTTTTTATAAAAGGTGTAGATGAAAATTGTTATTTTTTTAATGATGTACACGATCTAAATAAATTAAATTCTTTTTTAAAAAAATCACAAGATACTGAGTTGCATAAGAAGTTATTCATAGTGGGAGGTGGTCCCTCTGGCATCGAGTTGGCATGTAAAGTTAAAGATATATTTAAAGACCAATTTGAAATCAGTGTAATAGACAAATCAAACGAAATCCTCAATAACAACAAAATTTTTAATAGAGAACAAGCAGAGAAGGCATTAGAAAAGAGAAAAATTAACGTTCTTTTGAATTCCACAGTTAAAGAAGTCTCAGAAACTAAGATTAGTATTTCTAGTGAGTTTGGAATAACTTCCTTGGAAAAAGATATTGTTATTTGGACTGCAGGCGTTAAACCTAATTTGTCTTACTTAGAAAATGATCAAATAACAAAAAAATTTGGAAGAATTTTAGTTAATAATAATCTGCAAATAGAAAACTATAAAAACTGTTTTGCTATTGGCGATGTTTCAGTTATTGAAGGAATGGAGGATTTACCTATAACTGCCCAGGTCGCTATGCAGGAAGGAAATCATCTGGCTAATAATTTAGAACTTTTAATTCAAGGAAAGGATGCTTTACCCTTTGAATTTAAAGATAATGGAGAAATGATTAGTTTAGGAATAGGAGAAGCTTCAATTTCTGGGCTTGGGGTTACTTTATCTGGGAAATTGGCTTTTGAGGCAAGAAGACTTATATATGCTTCTAAGTTGCCTGATATTACTGAAAGCTTAAAATCTGCATCTTCATGGATATTCCAAAAAAAATCTATTTTTAAAAAGTTTTTGAAAAAAAAATAATTTCAAATAAAACTTTTTTGAAATATTGTTTTTGGGTATATTGAGTTAAATAAGTTTCATATGAATTTAATTGCAGTAGTTAATAATAATTTTGATGCGTTTATAACGGTAGTTGTTTTAATAATGTCAATAATTTTGTTTATCAAAAATACTATTGCTCCAGAATTGACTGGCTTGTTATGTGTTGGAATATTTATAGCCACAGGGGTTCTTTCTCCTGAAAAAGCTTTAGCTGGATTTGGTAGTCCATCCTTAATTACCCTTATGGGTTTATTTGCAGTTTCCTCTGCATTATTTAAAAGTGGTGCTTTAGATAGAGTAAGAGAATTGATTTCTTCTGAGAATATTAGAACGCCAAGGAAATTAATTTCTTTAATAGCTTTTTTGATTGCTCCAATATCTGGAATTGTACCTAATACTCCTGTAGTAGCATCTTTGTTACCTTTAATTGAAGGTTGGTGCGAGCGGAGAAACATTTCACCATCAAAAGTTTTATTACCTCTTTCTTTCGCTACTCTCCTAGGCGGAACTCTGACATTATTAGGTAGCTCGGTAAATCTCCTTGTAAGTGATATTAGTCAACAATTAGGTTATGGAGCTTTGGAATTATTTAGTTTGACTTCAATTGGAATTCCTGTATGGCTTATAGGTACAACTTATATGATTCTAGTTTCTGATATGCTTTTGCCAGATAGAGGGAGAGATAAGGAGTTTATTAAAAAAGGGGATATGAATGTGTATTTTTCTGAAGTTACTATACCCTCTACTTCAGAATTAGTTGGACAATCTGTAAGAAATAGTCGGTTACAAAGACGATTTGACGTTGACGTTCTTGAATTGCAACGAAATGGAAAAGTTATACTTCCTCCTCTGGCAGATAGAAAGATTGAACCTGACGATAGATTAATAATACGCGTTACAAGGGCAGACTTATTTAGGCTGCAGCAGGAACATACCATTCTGTTAGGAGAAAATAAGACTTCTTTTGACAGAGCTAATGTTTTCTCAGATGATGAAGGTACTAAAACCTTTGAAGCTTTATTACCAGCAGGATCAACTTTAGCTGGTGCCAGTTTGAGAGAATTAAGATTCAGGCAACGTCATAATGCAACAGTTTTGGCACTAAGAAGAGGCCAACAAACTGTTCAAGAGAGATTAGGCCAAGCTGTTTTAAGAGCAGGCGATGTTTTATTATTGCAAGCGCCCTTAGATTCAATAAGAGGTTTACAGGCCAGTAATGATTTGCTTATTTTAGATCAATTTGAAGATGATTTACCCGTCTTGATAAAAAAACCTATCTCGATTGCAATTGCAATAGGAATGGTGGTTTTGCCTTCGGTTACTGATATTCCATTAGTGGGTTCAGTTCTTTTGGCAGTGATTGCAATGGTTGCTTTTGGATGTTTAAGACCTGCAGAAATACAAAAATCAATTAGGTTAGACGTTATTTTATTACTTGGCTCTTTATCGTGTTTTAGTGTTGCTATGCAAGTAACAGGATTAGCAGATTTAATTGCAGTCAATCTTAATTTTGCTCTTGATGGGCTGCCTTTGTATTTTGCACTAGTTGTAATTTTTGTATCGACAGTTATTCTTACTCAATTCATAAGTAATGCTGCTTCGGTTGCTTTGATTTTGCCGGTTGCTATTGAATTTTCAAACGTTTTAGGGATTTCACCCAGTGCTTTAATAATGCTTATTTTATTTGGAGCAAGTCAATCTTTCTTGACTCCAATGGGTTATCAAACAAATTTAATGGTTTACGGTCCTGGAAGATATAGATTTTTTGATATTGCAAAATACGGAGCTGGATTAACATTTATAATGTCACTTGTAGTGCCAGCATTGATAATTTTAAATTTCAGATAAATAAAGTGAAATTCACAAGTAATGTTTACAGGTTAAAAGATGTTTACAGAAAACTATCTGTACCTCAATTTACTATCGTTACAGGATTGGTTATTATTTTTTTTGGAACATTAATTTTAAGTTCCCCTTTATGTTCATCTTCAAATGTTGGTTTATGGGAAGCATTTTTTACATCTACTTCTGCCATAACTGTTACTGGCTTGACCATCATTGATATTGGAGTTGATTTGAATTTCTTTGGCCAGGTTTTCTTAGCTTTTATGCTTTTATCTGGTGGTCTTGGATTAATGGCTATTACCACATTTCTACAAGGTTTTGTTGTAAAGGGGACAAAGCTAAGAACTAGATTAGATAAAGGAAAAACTCTTGATGAATTCGGAGTTGGAGGAATTGGCCGAACTTTTCAAAGCATTGCTATAACTGCAACTTGTATCATATCTTTAGGCGCAATTGTTTTATATTATTTTGGATTTGTAGATATTCAAAATAATTGGGAAAGACTTTGGTCCTCAATTTTTCACAGCATATCTGCCTATAACAATGCAGGTTTTTCTTTATGGTCTAATAGTCTTCAAGACTATAGAACAAATTTTTTGGTTAATACTGTATTTGTTTTTCTCATTGTCATGGGTGGACTGGGATGGCGGGTTATTGATGATATTTGGAGTCATAAAAAAAATCTTTCATATAAAAAATTGAGTCTTCATTCCAGACTAGTTATTAGGACAAGTTTGTCTCTAATATTATTCGGATCATTAGGATTATTCATTACTGAATCATTGCTAAATAGTCAATTTTTTAATGATTTGAATTTGGTTGAAAGGTTATTGTCATCTATCTTCGAAACAGTTAGTGCAAGAACAGCAGGCTTTACAAATTTTCCTATTTCTTTAAACTCTATTTCAGATACCGGCCTCTTGTTATTAATGACACTGATGTTTATAGGAGCAAGTACTGGAGGTACTGGTGGAGGTATAAAAACCACTACATTTATTGCTTTAATGGCTGCAACTAGATCAACTTTAAGAGGGCAGAAAGATGTAATTATTAGCAATAGATTAATTTCAGATAAAGTTATTCTCAAGGCAGTTGGAATTACAGTGGGTTCTTTGCTTTTTGTTCTTTTAATGGCAATGTTGCTTAGTACAACTAATACATTTGTTAAAAAAGAATCTTTCACATTCCTGGAAATTCTTTTTACTTGTATATCTGCATTTGCAACAGTTGGTTTTGATATCGGTTTAACTGCAAAATTAAATCATTTTGGTCAATTTATTCTTATTGTCGGTATGTTTGTGGGCAGACTTGGGATCCTTTTGCTCTTAAGTGCACTTTGGCAGGCTCTGTATAAGAGTAGAATAGATAGACAAAAGAGAATTGGCTATCCTAGGGCTGATCTCTATGTTTAGGATTGACTGAGTTTAATTATGGCTGATTGGTGGCAGTGGTCTCAAAAGAGAGAAAATGAAGCACTCACTTTTGCAGTTGTCGGCGTTGGAAGATTTGGAACCGCAGTTTGTAGAGAACTTATTAGTAATGGTGCAGATGTTTTGGCTGCAGATTATTCGGAAAAAGCTATTGATGATTTAAGACAATTGGAACCTTCGATAGAAGCTAGAGTTGTAGATTGTACTGATGAAGAGTCTATGAAGGAATCTGGAATACTTGAAATGAATACTGTTGTAGTGGGTATTAGTGAACCTATTGAAGCAAGCATAACTACAACACTCATTGCTAAGGATAGTGAAGGTAGCAAAGTGAAAAGAGTAATAGCCAGAGCTACGAGTGACTTGCACGAAAAAATGTTAAAAAGGGTAGGTGCAGACAAAGTTGTTTTCCCATCTAGGATGCAAGGAGAAAGATTAGGTTTAGAACTTGTCAGACCAAATCTAATTGAAAGATTAGAATTAGATAACCAAACTGGTATAGATGAAATAACTGTTCCAGAGGAATTTATTGGAAGATCTTTAAGAGATTTAAATTTGAGGAAAAATTATTTAGTAAATGTTCTTGCAGCAGGACCTGCGGAAGAATTAACAGTTAATCCTCCAGCAAAATATATTTTGGAAAGAGGCAATATTTTGGTAGTAATGGGTAAAACTGTAGATTTACAGAAATTGCCTCAAAATTAATTATTCTTAATCAGATTTTTTATAGTATCTAATCCTTTGAGGAGCTCTTTTTAATCTTTTGACGCTTTGTTTTTCAAGCTCATCTCTAAATCTATCGGTATTTAAATTATTTTCTGAAACAAGTGATTTATTCTCTTTTTCGAAATATTTTTTTATTCCTTCTTGTATTAATACTTTTGCCATATTACTAACTGTCCTAGATTCGTTACTAGCTAAAATAGTAAGTTGCTCGCATATTAATTCCGGCAGTACTACTTGAATTCTTGGGGATTTAGGCTTCCCATTGGTTGAGTTTTGACGGGTAGCCATGAGTCAAAGTTGATAACTGTTACTTATAAGTATACACAGTTAGTCAAGGATACTATCTTTGTGTATATTATTAGTAAGGAAAATATGTCCGTATTAATTAATTGATTTTATTGCCCTATGAAAAATTCAAGAAAACTTGATTCACCTAAAAGGTCGATAATTGGTAAAACAAAAAAAAGATTAGTTAATTCTGATTCTCAGGATAATGAAAATAGCGATGTTCTGGTATCAGCTGTAATTAGTCCATATTTGCTAACTCATCTTCACCATATTCTTCAACAGTCTGAGTATTATGCTCAAAAAGATGGTAGAAAATCTCATGCAGCTAACTTTGCGAAACTTAGAAAGGTTTTATGTTTAGATGCAAGAAGTATGGCAGATGCATCAGCAAAAGAAATAAAAGATACTGATAATGATTTATCTAATAATCAATATAATGAAAAAAATGTAGCTTGAAGTAATAATCTATTAATAAATAGATTTTTAAAAACATGTCCAGTAATGCTGAAAAGCTCTATAAGTTGATAGCAAACGACTCTAAAAAGAAACAAAGTTTGTTTATGATAGCTCTGACTAATCCCAAAAAAGCCCTAGATAAAATTTGCGATATTGGTAATGAGTTAAATATTTCTGTGACTAAAGAAGAAGTAATTGAATATTTGAGCACTATTGATGACGAGGCAACTAAAATGTGGTTGGTTAAGGCTCGGGGAGGTCTTTAGTGAAAGGCTTCGAATAATTACTGTTTTGATTCATAATGGGTTTAATTCTTTTGTTATACCCCCCTCCACCAGCTAAAGTCCAAAAAAACCAATAACTTGGAATCGCAAGAGCTGCAGCTATGAAAATTACCACAATCTGTTCTATTCTTTTCATAAGTCAATTTTATTCCAGAAAATATTTTTAGTAAATAAACCTCAGATTTTGTAAATTCTATTTTAAAAAAGTGATTAGATTTGAAGGTGTAACCAAAATTTATTCTACAGATGTCGTTTTAAAAAATATTAATTGGGAGATTAAGAAAGGAGAAAAAGTTGGCTTAGTTGGTTCAAATGGAGCAGGTAAATCAACCCAATTTAAGATTTTAATTGGAGAGGAAGATCAAACAAGTGGAATAATCATAAAGGAGGGAAATCCTAAAATTGCACATTTAAAACAAGAGTTTGATTGTAATTTAAATTATTCAGTAAGAGAGGAATTAGAAAGTTCTTTCAAAGATATACAAATTGTAGGTATGAAACTTTCTGAAATTGAGAATAAAATGAAATCATTGGATATAAAAAAACATCCAGTTGAATTTGAAATATTAGTAAATAAATTAGCAAAATATCAAGCAAAATTTGAAGCTTTAGGAGGCTATAAAATGCAATCTGAAGTAGAAAAAATATTACCCAAACTAGGATTCTCTATAGAAGATGCTGATAAATTAGTTGGAAATTTTTCTGGTGGTTGGCAAATGAAAGTTGCTCTTGGAAAAATAATCTTACAAAAACCTGATTTACTTTTACTTGATGAACCAACAAATCATTTAGATTTAGATACTATTTTTTGGCTGGAAGAATATCTATTGTCGCTTAAAATTGCAATTATCATAATTAGCCATGATAGATATTTTTTAGATAAATTATGCAAAAAAATAATTTTTGTAGATAGAGGAATATCTGAGACATATAACGGAAACTACTCTTTTTTTGTTGAACAGAAGTCTTTAAATCAAGAATCACAAAAAAAAGCATATGAATTACAACAAAAAGAAATTGAGATTCAGAAGAAATATATAGATAGATTTAGAGCAAGTGCAACTAGAAGTTCTCAAGCAAAGAGTAGAGAAAAACAATTAAAAAAGATGTCTAAAATTGAGGCCCCTATAGCAAAATCAAAAAGTCCTGCTTTTAATTTTCCAGAGTGTCCTCGCTCAGGCAAATTAGTTCTAAATATCAAAAATTTGTCTCATAGTTATGAAGATAAAATTCTTTTTTTAGATGTTAATTTAAAGATTTCTTCGGGGGAGAAGATAGCAATATTAGGACCTAATGGCTGCGGTAAATCTACATTGCTTAAAATTATTATGAAAAAAATATCACCTGAAATTGGAGAAATTAATCTTGGTAAACATAATATAATAACCAGCTATTATGAACAGAATCAGGCTGAAGCACTTCCTCTTGAGGAAAAAGTTATTGATTTAATATGTAATAAATCTCCAGAATGGTCACAAAAAAAAGTCAGAACATTTTTAGGCGGTTTTGGTTTTCAAAACGAAACGGTTTTTAAATATATTAAACAACTTAGCGGTGGGGAAAAGGCAAGATTAGCATTGGCTGTCATGATTATGAATCCTTGTAATTTTTTGCTTTTAGATGAACCAACCAATCATTTGGATCTGCAATCTAAAGAAAACTTAGAATTAGCTATAAATAACTATAAAGGCTCATTACTAATAATTTCTCATGACCGATATTTTATTTCAAAAGTTTCAAATAAAATTATCGAGATTAAAGATTCAAAATTATTTTCATATGATGGAAATTACGAATATTTTTTAGAAAAAAAATAAGCAAAAAAAATTAATAATTAAATAAAATTCGATTTAAAAATTTTAGTTATTCTAATAAAATTTACATTTGGCTATGCAAGATCACTTATTTATCTTTAAAGTATTTACTTACCATCCTTGTTTAATCTTAAAAATACGAATTTAGTTTTTAATAACTTATATAAGAAATTATGATTTTGTAGAAAAAAACATCAAATTCTAGATCCTGTTGACAGATATTTTGAATGAATTTCTAGTTGTGATATGAATGCTGTTACTTGCATTTTTAGGTGCGTGGAAATACTAAAAAGATATGAAATTTGAAACTTTTACTTATTTTGTAAATTAGTAACATCAGTTGGTTTTACTTTTAATTTAATGAATTGATTCTTTCGCTTTAATACAATATTTATTTGTTTTTTAATACCATTTTTAGTTATTTCGTTGATAACGTCAGAAGCTTTTTCAATATTTTTATTACCCACTTTTATGATTATGTCATTAACCACTATTCCACTTTTTTCGGCTGGACTATTTGGTACTACATAACCAACTGTTACTGAATTCATGGTTGTTTCAAAATTACTTTTATCTATTAGGCTGATCCCAATCATAGGATGAATTACTTTCCCATTATTTATTAGTTGATAGGCAATTTCCTTAGCTTTATTTATAGGAATTGCAAAACTTAAACCCGCTCCTGGACCTGATCTTATTAAGGTATTGATACCAATTACTTCTCCATCACTATTCAATAGAGGACCTCCTGAATTGCCAGGATTAATAGCAGCATCTGTTTGAATAAGTTCAAGTTTTTTATCGTATATTCCTAATTGAGCGACGTTTCTTTTTAAATTGCTGATAATACCAAGCGTAACTGTATTTTCGAGTCCGAATGGATTTCCCACGGCGATTGCCCAATCACCAACTTTAATTTTTGTTGAATCTCCCAATTTTGCTTTTGGCCAGGGTCCTTTACCTTCAATTTGAAGTACAGCTAAATCAGTAAAAAAGTCTTGCCCTATTAGTTTTCCTTTTAATTTTTTACCGTTTTTTAAACCAACAATAACTTGATCGGATCCATTCACAACATGCGCATTTGTCATTACAATTCCGTCTGCGAATATAAAACCACTTCCTTGGCTTTGCTCTATACTTGGTTGATTATTGTAAGGTAAGTCTAATCCAAAAAATCTTTCAAAATAGGGGTCTAAAAAGAGTTGAGAATTTCTTGGAAACTTTCTTTTTTTTATGTATCTTTGAGTTTCAATTGTTACTACTGAAGAACCAGTTTTTTCTATAGCTTTAGTTATGAAAGATTTGTTTGAATTCTCATTAATTTCGTAAAATTTTTGTTTAATTAATGGCTGGGATATGATATTTGATGGGTATAAAATGCTTATTGTAATCGCCGAAGAGAGGATAAATTTGTTGTGCTTGAAGCTTTTCAATTTTGTTTTTTTTATGTTCTTCAATTTCTTCAAATACATTTGATACACAATATTTGTGTAATACCACTATAACTAGGAAAAAAAATTAAATTACATGTATGAAGAAATTTTTTTTTAAAAATAGCTTATTATCTTTTTTTCCTATTATTATTGATAGAATAAAACAAAATTGATTTGAAATTTGATGACAATTTTATTTCCAATTATATATTCTGCAGCCCTAACTTATTTAGTATGGAAAGCTTTTAAAGTAATGTCAAATGGTTGGAATATATCAGGGACAAACAAAAATTTAAATAACTCAACTTTTAAACAGAAAAAATATACGATACATCCAGAACTTCTTGATAAATCAGGAAATATCACAGAAGAGGAACTATTAACAGTAAGATTTTCTAATGATAATGATTCATCACTAGAAGAAAAAGGTTCTTCAACTGATTGATAGAATGAAAATTTAAGGTAAATAAATTGGAATTAAGAACAAAAATTGTCTCATCGGTCATAAGATCATTGAAGTTGCCACCAAGATTTCGTTTGAAAATGGTCAAAGAAGATCCTGTTAGGCTTGAATTAAGTCTTACCCCTTCTTATGGTAAAAATCCAATTGTCGTAGGTTTAGTAGAATCGTTAGACTTAGTTGCTCGAAGAGATCGTGAAGGTAGATTACCCAGGGATCTTCAAGGAACTTGGGATTGGACTGTAAGACATGGGAAAGTAAGTACAGGGGGATGGAATCCCATGCTCAAGGAAGCATTGCAAACTATGTTTGATACAGGATTGCCAGCAATTGTATATGAGGAATTAACTGGAGATGAGTATCGACCTGTTGATGGTGCTAGACATGTTAAATAATTAATTTATTATTTATCATAAATTCTTCCGTTAAACGTTAAAATGAAAAAATCAATAATCTAATAAATTATGAATGATGACAATCAACCAAGATTTGGCTTTGTAAATTTTGCTGAAACCTGGAATGGCCGTATGGCAATGATGGGTATTTTGATTGGTCTAGGTACTGAATTAATAACTGGACAAAGTATTCTTCGACAAATTGGAATAGGCTAGATTTTTATTTTATTTCTTCTGCCTTCACTTCAATGGTACTTTCACTTGGTTTTTTATCTAAGTAATTTCTTTTGCTAATATCATCTAAATCTGCACCACAATTCATGCATTTTGTATTTAAACCTAGTGATATAGCACCGCAACTGCTACATGTATTGATTTTAGACTTGTAAGAGTTAAAACCTAAATAAACTAAAATTAATAATAATAAAGGAACTAGAAATAAAATGAGCAGGATGTTGCCGAGAAAGCTTATTAAAAAGTTAATTCCAAAAATAGGAATTATTAAAATTATGATTAACGAATATGTAATTAAATTTTTATTTGCTTTAAGAAAATAATTCATCGCATTTATTAGTATTTTTTAATTCGTTTTTTATTTACTAAGGACATACTAGCAATAACAACGCTCCAACACTGTCCAAAGTACAAGACCACTCCTATTAGCCAAACCCACAAAGTAAGTACAAGAAAACCTCCAATAAAGCCATATGCTTGAAATCTTGCACCAAGCGAAAGAATACTTTTACTTACTGCTAAGTTCAAAGTAGTTAAGCCAATGCCAATAAGAAGAGATCCAGGCAAAAGTGGTCTTAAAGGAACTTTTCTACTAGGTAAGAGTGCTTGCAATAAAAGAGCCATTAAAGAAAATCCAATTAGTGGTATAGCAAATTGACCAACTTGTAAAAGGGGTAATTTTATCAATAAATCGGAAATGAAATTATTTGATTTTGAGAGATTTTCTAAAACGTTAGTTGGTATCATCCTGAGATTCGCACTAATTTGATCTAATACCATTAAGAATCCTATAAAAAATACTATTAAAAAAGCTTCAACTCTATTTTGGAGAAACCTTGAAGCTTGCTCTCTCCAAGCAGTATTTGTTCTTTTAGAAGGAAGTTCATCTTCCCAAAGTCTATCTGAACCTCTTTGAAGAGATAAATATGCATTTCCTGCCGTAAAAAGCAAAAACATAGCCCCTAAAATACCTGCTCCAAAACCTTGATCAATTAATTTAAATAACGTTGTTTCTACTAGTTCAACTATTGAAGGAGGTAAAATTTGAGCTGCTATAGAAATTATTTCTTGATCTAAGCCTTCTTGTTTTCCTAGAAACCATGATGCTATTGAAAGAGAAATTAGAAGTATAGGAAAAAATGATTGAAGTGTGTAGTACGCAAATGCTGCACTTAAATCAATACAATCTGATTTGCTCCATCTCTCACATGCGCCCCACAAACTTTTAAGGATCCAAGTTGAGCTACGCTGCATATTAAATTTCTTCAAATATTTATCTTATATATTTTTTTATTGTATCTAATTAAGTAATATTTCAAGCAATTATTTATTTATGATGCAACTATTTTTCCAATAATAAATTACCCCATGGCTTTAAGATCTCAATATTTTTTTTTGATCTACAAGCAATTAATGGAAAATTAACATTGCTCAAGTTTTCTCCTGCATCTAAATTCAAGGGATTTGTTTCTAGCCACTCTATAGAGCAATTCAGTTCTTCTAATAGCAACCAGGCCGCTGCAATATCCCATATCTTGGGTGTTGATTCTATTGCACCGAAAGTTTGTCCCATAGCTACACTTGTGAGATTTAAACTCGATACCCCCAAAAGTCTAATTTTGCCTGGAAATACTGAGTTTGGGTTTTTTTGCAAGATTTTTATTGATCTACTACATAAAGAAACGCATTCACTATGGTGATTATTTTGGTTAGGGTCAATTTTTTGGTTATTTAACCACACCCCTTTACCTTGAATGGATACAAACTTTTTTTTCAATGTAGGAATTATTAAAAAAGAAGATTGAGGCCTACTATCTACGAATCTTGCTACCGATATAGACCAGTAAGGTATACCTGCAGCAAAATTTGTTGTTCCATCTAGAGGATCTACAACCCAATAAGCTTTTGTGTTAGGAATCAGTTTTTCTCCTTCTTCACTAAGGACGCCCTCACCTGGTGCTATTGAGGCTAGACCTTCGACGATTGTTTTATCACTCCACAAATCACAACTTGTTAGTAATGATCCGTCTGCTTTATTGCTAGCGCTAATATTTCCGAAATCCTTTTTTTGACGTTGACTAACTAATTCAAATAAAGAATCTAATTCACTCAGTTGCTTATTAGTTAAATTTGGTAGATTCATCTTGAGAAAGTACAAATAGAATCCATATCTTTAACTTTATTATTGTTATCCAAACAATTTTGACTTATTTCAAGAAAAGTTAATCTTTCTAATTCATCTAAATTCAAGTTGTAATTATATAGAGCATTAATATTTTTTGATTTTGCATTACTTAATTCACTTTGTCTAAGAAGCACATCTTTTAGAGTTGATATTCCAACATCATATCTAAGTCTGGCAAGCCTTACAGACTCTTTACTAGATTCAATTTCTTTTAGTGAAGATATTATTTTATCTTCATTTAATTTTAAATTCAAATAGGCTTTATTAATATTTGTAGTCAAAATATTTGTCAGATTTTTAAAAGAATATTCTTCAGCTTTTGATTCCGCTATTTTTGATTTAAAAGATTTTTTATTCTGTCCGCCATTAAAAATACTCCATGCAAAATTTAGACTTATAGTATTTGTATAATCGGATCCAGATTTTTCAGAGTCAATAACGTCGGATAGCGAATCCCCCTTTGTAAATGTACTGGATAAAGTGTTGCTGATGTAAATATTTGGTTTATTTTGAGCTAAAAAACTATTTGCTTGGCTTTTTTTAATTGATTTTTGAAGAAGAAGGTTTTTTAAGGAAAGATTTTTATCTAAACCTTCATTAATATTTTTATTTAATCTATGATTCCAGTAGCCTGTTAAATTTTGCTCTTTGTTACTTTCAAAATCACCTTTAATGTTAAGAATCTCTTTAAGGGAAATTTTATCAATTTCATGTTCGATTTTCTTCTCATTAAGTTCTTGTTTATCTCGATATAATTGAGCTTCTGCTTCAAGAACATCAAATTTTGTGCCAATTCCAGCATCAAGCTTTGCTTTGGCATTATTCAAACTTGTAATTGATAAATCAAGTGTAAATTTTTTGTTTTGTATATCCTGATTTGACTTTTGGTATTTATGATACCTCATTCTCGCTTCTTGAATTAAGTCTTTTTTCTTAATCTCGTAATTATTTTCCGCAATTTTTAAATTTTCTTTGGCAATTTTAATTTCTATTCCTCTAAGGGGATCAATTAAGTCCCATTTAAAAGTTAAAGAGGGATTGGCCTTAAATTGTGATGTTTTTAAAGTCTCTGAATTACTACTGTAATTTTTACCTGAGACAAATTGTGGCAACCCACTAGCTTGAAAATCTAAGGATGGGTATCTTTGCGCAATTTGACTTGTCAGATTAAAGCTCGCAGAGGTTACTAAATTCTCCAATGATTTTAATTCTTGATTATTTAAGACAATTTTTTCTATATCTTGATAACTAATAAAAGTCTTATTTGCTTTTTCTTCTAAAACCTTATCAATATAATTTTTCGTTTCGCTCGATCTTACATTTATAGAGTTGATACATAGAGCAAGAGGCAAGAAAAAAATAGGATTTATTACTCTTCTAAACATTTTTTAGTATCAGTATTATTCGATTTACCAATCAAAGTATTTATAATATCATTTGAATCATCAAGAACGTGAATTTTGGTATCTAATTTATTTTCAACTTCTTTAATATTTTTATCATCTAGAAATAAATCAGTATTAATTTTCAACATGATTGATGGTATGTAAATAGCCTCTCCCAAATCCTTATTTTGCAGACCATGAATTAGATCTTCGCCAGTAAGAAGTCCAGTAACAACTTGTTCTTGTCCCCAATAAATGCTAGGTAGACCATATAAATTAATTGTCAATCCATCAATCAAGTTTAATTTTTTAACTGAAGGAATTAGGGCTTCATAAACTAATTTACCAACAATCCAACTAACTTTTTTTGGCTTTTTTACTTTTTTGGGTAGGTTTTTAGTCTTTTCACTTAATGTTTTTAGAAAGCTTCTAATAGAGCCAACTCCATTAGATTCTTGTGGCATATTTTCGTAGGTTTTGTAACTAGGTAAATTTGTACCAGCTATTAAATACCATTCGTCTGCTAGCCAGCAAAAACGAGTTCCAAGACTGATTTGTAATGATGCTTGAATTTTCTCTACTTGTTTAATTGTTTTTATTGCGTATTCTGAGCTTATTGATTTCAAGCCATCATTTTCAGGTCGAAATTTTGTAAGTCCTACAGGAACTATTGCAACTGAGAGTACTGTTTGGGAAGTTTTTTTGTAAAATTTAGCAAGTTCGAATATTGATTTCTCAAGAATCTCACCGTCATTAATTTCTGGACAAACGACAATTTGAGCATGTATTTGGATAGAGTTTTTTTCAAACCATGAAATTTGATCCAAGATAACTCCTGCTTTTTCATTTTTTAATAATTTTTTTCGAGTATCAGGATCAGTCGCATGAACGGAAATAAAAAGTGGGGATAGTTTTTGTGTAGATATTCTTTCCCAGTCTTCATTTTTTAAATTAGTAAGAGTTAGATAAGAGCCATAAAGAAAACTTAATCTATAATCATCATCTTTTATGTAAAGACTTTTTCTTTTACCGCTTGGCTGTTGATCTATAAAACAAAACGGACATCTATTATTACATTGCTTTATTGAATCAAATAATGCATCTTTAAAATTTATACCTAAATTGACGTCTTGATCTTTTTCGATACTTATATTGTGAATTGAATCATTCTTATCTAAAACTGATATTTTCAAAATTTCTTCACTAATGAGAATCTGGTAATCAATTAAATCTCTTGGTTTTTTCCCATTAATACTAATTATTGAATCACCTGATTCAAATCCTATTTCTTGTGCAATGGAATTAGCTTCAATACTTTCAATTTCTGCAGGTTTTATTTTATAGGTAATATTGGGCACTAAAAGATCATTTAAATCTTCTTTGTAATCAATTTCTTTCCACACAATTAAATTCCAAATATTCTTCTTTATTTTTATTCTAAACTGATATATGACTCAAAGTGTATTAAATACTTTTAAAATACTAAATATGATTTTGAATTTAAGGGCCTTTAATTTACTAAAATATGACATTCGCAGTTTTTAAAAACACGATTTAAATTAATTAAAATAATCTAATTAACTTTATTCCTTGAAAGAATTAATTACAAAAAAATTTGAAGTGAAAGATAAGTTGAAATATCAATTGAATAAAACAATTGATTCATATAACAGTACATTTTTATCAAGCTCAATTTCTTTAAGATTGTGGTCTTCTTTTTTTGTAATTTTACCAATATTCGTTCAAGCACCTTGGGTTAGATTAGAACCAGTTAGTGCTCTTTGTTTTACTTTTGTAATTCTCTTAGTAGCATTTGTTTTGTATAAAAAAGAATCAAATAAATGGTTTATTGTGAGTTCTTTGTTATTTGGTGTATCAGGAAGTTGGCTTGGTGGATGTTTGTTCTGGGGATGGTTAAGTCCATTTCCTATCCTTCATATTCCTGTTGAAGCTGTAGTTTTCCCTTTAGCCTTCATTGGACTTGGTACTAAATGGAAAATTGGTTCCAGTTTTTATATCTCTTCTTTGTTTGGAACTGCAGTTACTGATCTTACAATATATTTGATCGGAATAATGGATCAATGGAGACAGGTTATAACAGCTGATTCTGTCAAAGCACCACTAATTCTTCAGAAAACCTCAGAGAATCTCATCCAAATAAAATCATTATCTATTATTGTTTTAGTTGCTCTTATACTTTGGTTTATTTCAAAAGAAATTTTTAATTCTGCGACTATTAATACTAATAATGGTAAAGCTCTCTTGGTTTCAAGTTATGTAATTCAAACTACATTAATTGTTGATGGTATTTTTATTTTTTTAGCAATTCTGCAACCAACTTTTAGTGGATTGGTTTAATGTTAAGACAGCCATTTTCACAAGAACCGATTCCATTAAATAATTGGGATGTTATCGTTATAGGCGCTGGAGCCGCAGGACTGATGACTTGTCTTGAATTACCTGCAAATTTAAAGGTGTTGCTTTTAAATAGAAACACTAGCAAGATATCTTCTAGTCGATGGGCTCAAGGAGGAATAGCATCTGTTGTTAGACAAGACGATTCTTTTGATCTTCATGCTGATGATACTTTAAAAGCAGGAGATGGGTTATGTGATTATCAAGCTGTGGAAATGCTGGTTAAAGAGGCTCCAGGTTGTGTCGATAGGCTGCAGAATTTAGGGATGATTTTTGATCAAAGTTCTGATCAATTAGCCACAACTTTAGAAGCAGCACATTCTCGAAGAAGAGTCTTGCATGTAAAAGATCGTACTGGAAGAGCATTAGTTGAGGTTTTAGAAGATCATATTGAAAATAAAAAAAATATTCTTCACTGTAGGGGTGTAAGAGTAACTGAACTTTTAATTGAAAACGAAGAATGTCAAGGAGTTCAGGTTCTCGATGGAGCAAATTTATATTGGATTCAATCAAGAGCTGTTGTTTTGGCTACAGGTGGCGGCGGACATTTGTTTGCGAATACAACAAATCCTGCCCAATCCTCTGGAGAGGGGATTGCTCTCGCATGGAAAGCAGGCGCTGCTATCGAAGATTTAGAATTTGTTCAATTTCATCCAACAGCTTTAAAATTTTATGGTGCACCTTGCTTCTTAATATCTGAGGCACTTAGAGGAGAAGGAGCAATTTTAGTTGATAAAAATGGTGAAAGCCCAGTGAAAAATCTAAAAAATCGTGATTTAGCTACTAGAGATCAGGTAAGTAGAGCAATTATGAAAAATATGCATGATAATAATGTCGATTATGTTGGCTTAGATCTTCGGTTTATTGATCCAGAAAAAATTGTAGAGAGATTTCCTACTATCTTAAGTCGATGTCAAGATTATGGCGTTAATCCTTTAAATGAGATTATTCCTGTAGCTCCTGCAGCTCATTATTGGATGGGAGGTGTAAAAACCGATTTAAATGCTTCTTCTACAAGAAAAGGATTATACGCTGTAGGGGAAGTTGCTTCAACAGGTGTGCATGGTGCTAATAGACTGGCAAGTAATTCACTTATGGAGTGTCTTGTTTTCGCAAGAAAAATGTCTTCAATAGTTTTGAATGACCTTTATAAATTTGAAAAATTTGATAGATCATTTCAAGAGTTTGATATTGAAGATCCAAAAGAAGATCAAATGTCTATAATTTCTGAAAAAATTGATGAACTAAGAAAACTTTGTTGGTTAAATTTAGGTGTATCTCGAAATAAGGTAAATATGAGTGAATTTTTAAATGATATTCAAAATGATATAGATAAATTAAATAACAATGATTTACTAAATAGTCTTGAAAAAATAAAATTTGATCAAAAAATAAAACTTAGTGAACGTAATAGAAGAGCATTAAATCTTTTACTTGATTTAAAGAATAGACAAATAACTACACTAACTTTATTGAAAGCTTGTCTATTTAGAGAAGAAAGTAGAGGAGGGCATTATAGAGACGATTTCACTGATAAAGATAAAAATTGGGAATGCCATACTAGACAACAGTTAAATCAAAAAATTCAAAAAAGATTTATTAAAAATTAAGATCTCCCTGATAGTCGGTTTTTGTTGCTAATTCATTTAAGTCACGCGTACCACTAATAATTTCTCCATTTATTTCCCAAGAAGGAAATCCACTGATTTCTTTCGTTTGGCATAGCTCATACTCATTATCTTTACCATCTTTAGCACACTCAACTACTTTTAATTCTTTAACAGCTTCCTTACCAAATAATTGTTTCTGATCGTGGCAATGCGGGCACCAGTATGCACTATACATAATAATATTGTTTTCATTTAAAAATTTTGCAAACTTTACCTTCTGGGGAGAGCTTGAAGTGGTAATTATTGGCGATACATTTTCAGTGGGGTTTGCAATATCAATAGCATTAGTGGGGTCAACGTTTGTTGACCAAATTAGGCCCCCTAGCAGGACAATAATGGCTACAATGAAACCTCTAAAAATCATAGGTTCTCTACTTTCGAACTTTGCTCCAATCATAGAAATTATAAAGATAGAAAACGATAAAATTGCAGAAAGTATACAAAAAAAGCAATATGCTTGAATCTTAAAAAACATTATATTTATCAACAAAAAGCTAAATGTTGATGATGCACAAGAAATTAGAAATACTAACCACCATAAAAACTTATTTAGTTTTTCTTTTGGAGAAACTAAATTAAGTGAGAGTATTATTGTGATAACTAATATTGATAAATATGTTATGAATCCAGCTAATGAGAGAGGTATATTAACTTGATTATTTTCAAATAAAGTACCCCAAGGACTATTTAAAACTGTTTCACAACCATTATGTATCCCTGGGCATGAAAGCGAAGTAAATAATCCCCAGTTTTTTAAAGTAATCGAACCTGTATCAACTATGCCTATAGTGCTAAAAATTGCGATTATGATTTTTGGCCATTTCAAATCTTTTTTATTGCTTCTGTTTAAAGTCTTAAGGGCCATATAAAAAGAAAGTTTGTTATTTACATTATCTATCCTAATATTATCTTGGCATGAGAGTTATATACGAAATGCTGTTTAAATCTTTTAATTCTTATTTTTTCAATTGTGAAACAAAATACTCTCAAAGTAAAAGAAAAAAAACTATCTAAGATTGCATTCAGTCATGTTGGTTGCGAGAAAAATCTTGTTGATACTGAACATATGCAAGGCTTATTAGATAAAGAGGGTTATGAAGTCGACAGCAATATAAATGATGCAAATGTTGTTGTAGTAAATACTTGCAGTTTTATTGAAACAGCTAGAGAAGAATCTATTAGAAAAATTCTAGAATATACCAATCAAGGCAAGGAAGTAATAGTTGCAGGCTGTATGGCTCAGCATTTTAAAGATGAACTTCTAAAAGAAATACCTGAAATAAAAGCTTTGGTTGGAACAGGAGATTATCAAAAGATAGCAAAGGTTTTAGACAGAGTAAAAAAAGGTGAAATCGTTAATGAAGTTTCAAAAATACCGGAATTCATTGCAGATGAGGAAATACCTCGTTTTGTAGATAAAAACAAATTTGTTGCTTATCTTCGTATTGCTGAAGGCTGCAACTATAATTGCGCTTTTTGTATTATTCCTAAGTTGAGAGGTCCGCAAAGAAGTAGAACAATAGAGTCTATAGTTTCAGAAGCCAAAAGTCTTGCAAAACAGGGTATTCAAGAAATCATATTAATTAGTCAAATAACAACTAATTATGGTCAAGATATTTATGGAAAACCATCATTAGCCAAACTTTTGAATGAGCTTTCTAAAGTTCCAATTCCTTGGATAAGGATACATTATGCTTATCCAACGGGTTTAACTAATGAAGTTATTAGAGCTTTTAAAGATTCAAAGAATATTGTGCCTTACTTTGATTTGCCACTTCAGCATAGTCATCCAGATGTGTTGAAGAGTATGAATAGACCTTGGCAGGCTTCTTTGAATGAATCAATTTTGGAGAAAATTAGAGAAGAAATTCCATCTGCTGTATTAAGAACTAGTCTCATTGTTGGTTTCCCGGGAGAAAAAAAAGAACATTTTAAACATCTTCTCGAATTTTTGGATAGGCACAAATTTGATCATGTGGGAGTGTTTATTTTTTCTCCTGAGGAAGGAACTGCAGCTTTTCATTTGCCAAATAAAGTATCAGCAGAGGTTGCAGAGGCAAGAAAAGATAACGTTATTTCAGTTCAACAAAATATTTCTAAAGTTAAAAATCAGAAATATGTTGGTTCAAAAATGAAGATTTTGGTAGAGAAAATATCAGATAATAACGAATTAATAGGTCGGTCCTACAATTTCGCGCCTGAAATTGACGGAAATGTAATTTTATCTACAAATGCTAATAATGATTTGAAAAATTATATTGGTAAATTTGTTGAAGCAAATATTTCTTTTGCGGATGAATATGATTTGTATGGAGAGATTATTAAAATTTTGTAGTTTTTTAAATTAATTTAACTGCTCTTAAGAGCTTATCTAATGCGAAAGCAGCTCCAAAACCAAAACCAATAAATGCAAAGTAGAAGATGATGTTCATTAATTTTTTTACTTTTATTTAATTTAACATCAGATGAAAAGATTAGATTTTTTCGTTTAATTTCTTAATCTTGGATATATGGTAATTTTTTGTATAAACATTCTTCTGCTTTTTGCAGTTCCCGGCCTAAATATAGAGCATGATCGAATCTGGTTATTAAGTCATTTCTTTCTTCAGTGATCAATATTCCAAGTTGTTTCGCACTAATACCTTTAAAAACTTCATTACTAACTCTTTTATTTTGAGAGTCGCATTTAATTGGTTCATTTGTTTCTGGGTCAAGCGCATATCCGTCATCATTAATATTATTTAGAAAGTGCTCTAAAATTATTTTATTTTCTTCTAAATCTACTTTGATAATAAAATAACCGTTTGGATCTAAGTCTATATATCGGTTGGATAGATTATTATCAATCTTTATTTTTTCATCTAAACTTTTAATAGAATTCATTCTTAGAAGTTAATAAAAACTACATTACTAATATAATCTTTGGTAAAGCCGAATAAATTTTTTATTTAAAGGGTATAGATTTATTTTCACAATCAATTTCCTTCTCGGTTTGTTTATTCACTTCATTTAGCCAAGGACTAATTATATTTTCCATATTTTTGTCAAACCACTTATGCATGCTAACGGTACTTTTTGCAAAAAAACCCCTCCGTCTTTTATGTTTACCTCCCGCTCCAGGATCAAACAAATGGATACTATTTTTTATTGCCCATTCAATTGGCTGGTAATAGCATAATTCAAAATGTAAATTAGATATTTCTTCTTTACTACCCCAATATCTACCCCATAATTTGTTTTGATTTTTAACGCACATCGACATAGCAAAAATTTCATTTGAATCATGTTTTGATGCACCAAAAAGTAAAAGATTTTTTTTATTATCAACCAGTGTTTCGAAAAATGTAGATGTTAGATATTTACTTCCCCAAACTCCCCACCTCAAACAATGCTGTTCATAAAAATTATGCATTTTTTTGAGGATTTCTTGGTTGATATCATCTTCATTAAAAATTTCTACTTTAATATCTTGTTTAGTAATTGATTTCCTCTCTTTTTTTATATTTTTTCTCTGATTAGAGTTAAATCTAGAAAGAAAATCATCAAATTTTTTTTCTCCATGACTTCTCCATTCACTGCTGGAATTTATCCATTCATAGTACCCCAAAGATTTAAGATGTTTGCCCCAGCTTTCATCAATATATAAAAAATTACAACTTAGAATTTTGTTTGTAATAGCAAAGCTTTCGATATAGTTTATAAGTAAATTTGTAATTTCTTTTTTGTCTGTATTTTTTTTATAAAGAAATTGATATCCATTTACAGGACTATAAGGACTCATTCCAATTAATTTAGGGTAATAATTTAAATTCAGCTCTTGAGCCAATCTTGCAAATGATTGGTCAAAAATGAATTCTCCATAGCTATGATTTTTTAAAAAAAGTGGTGCAATTCCTAATATCTCTTCATTTTTAAAAGCAACAAAATAAAGTGGCTGCCAACCAGTTTCTCTTGAAACACTTTTTGAAATCTCAAGGTTTTTAATCCAAGTCCATTCATAAAATGGATTATTAATTTCATTTGCTAATTTATTCCATATCTCCTTGGATATTTCCTTAATTGACAATTTGACTTCAACTTTATGTATTGTTTGGTTCATTTATTATTGAATCAATTTTAAATTTTTTTGTAATGAATATGGATTTCATTATTCATTAAATTTTTAATAGATTTTATTTCCCATAGTCTTTCGAGATTAAAAATCGCATTTGTTTGTTCTGGAGGGATCCATGTATATCTACCTCCAATAATTCGTGGGATTATTGTAATTTTTATATCTGTTATAAGATCCTCTTTTATAAATGAATTGATAAGTTTTGCACCCCCTAAAAGAGCTAAATCATTTATCCCTTGTTTTTTGAGTGAAATTAAAGTTTTTTTCCATGAATCTTCGAAAAAGAGTACTTTCTCGAATTCATTATTCGACGAATTATCAACTTTACTTGAGCTTATTAGCCATCTTCTAATTGGTTGACGAAAGTATTTCCAATTACTGTTAAATTTTTTGCTATTTGAAGCAACTATAGAAATTGGTTGGCTTTTTGATATATTTACTTCGTCATTATCAGCGATATTTTTAACTAGGTAAGTTGATTGATGAGCTATTAAAGTACCTAAACCAAAGATGGTGGCATCAACCATTGATAAGTTTTGATTTAATATTTTTTTATCTTCATCGCTTCCAAGATGCGATTCTCCACCTCCAGGAAATGCAATTCTCCCATCAAGACTTGATGCTATAACAATTATTACTCTTGGGATACTCAAGTTTGCGTGACTAAACTATTTTCAAACTTCAACTTCAATGAATTGGTTAACTTTTGATCAACATAAATTTCTGCAGCATTATTTGGGCTCTCTTGGAGTCTTATTTTGTGTAATGTTGCACCAATTTGATGTATTGGTTTTTTAAGAATATCAGAAATATATAAAGCTATATTTTCAGCAGTGGGAACACAATTATGGAAAAATTTGATGTCTTTATTAAGAAAAGTATGATCTAGTTGTTCGACAACTAAATCGTTAATTATCTCTTTTAGGGCAGATAAGTCGCAAACCATTCCTGTTCTTTTATCAATGTCTCCTTTTACAGTTATATCGACAAGATAGTTATGACCATGTCCATTAACTCTGGCACATTTCCCATAGATTTTTTTATTTTCATCAAAGGATATCTCTTCTTTTGCAAGTCTATGAGCAGCTGCAAAATGAGTTTGTACTGTTAAAAAAGCTTCCATGTTTTTTCCAAAATAATCTGCCCATAAATTTGGGTTTTCATAAAGTCTTAGACTTGTAAGAGGTAAATCATCCTTCAGACGACTCCAAATGACCTTTACTAATGCTTCAGTTGTGGGAAGTATACCCTCTTGATTATTAACATTAAATTCAGGCCAGACATCATTTAAAAAACGAAAATCTAATTGTCCAGTAACCTTTTCTTTAATAGAGTGTTTTACATCAGAGAGATTAAGTACCATTCCATCAGAGTCTAGTTCTCCACCCATTGAAACAATAAGTTCATAATTATGACCATGACCTGGTGCAATACTGCACTTTCCAAAAAGAGATAAATTTTCTTCTGGGCTTTTTTCAGGAAGCCAATAACGGTGACTAGAACTAAAGCAGGCACGTCGAGTTATGACGCATTCACGTCCTTTTCCATGTAATGGTTTGGATTGTGTAGAAGTCATACCTTTCTGCGATAATACTATCTTAAGGTTTTAAATACGCTTTTGTCTTTATGGAACAATCCATTATCGAAAAAACACTTCATACTATTAAGGGCAGAAGCATATTTTTAATAGGAATGATGGGTTCTGGTAAGTCACAAACTGGTTTGAAGCTGGCTGAATTATTGAAGTACAAATACATTGATTTAGATTCATTAATAGAGAAGTTGGCAAAAAAATCTATCAATCAAATTTTTAATGATGAAGGAGAAGATAATTTCCGTGAATTAGAAGCAAACTGCCTTAAAGAAACTATCAAAATTCCTTCATTAGTAATCTCAACTGGGGGAGGAATAGTTACCAAATCGGAAAACTGGGGAATCTTAAGACAGGGAATAATTGCTTGGATAGATCTCGATAAAGATATAGCAATCGAAAGATTGAAAAATGAAATTGAAAATAGGCCACTTCTTCAGGGAAAGAATCTAAATGATCTATATATGAGCATTTTTCAATCTAGAGAAAATTTGTATTCTCAAGCAGATTTAAGAATTCAAGTAAAAAAAGAAAATATTGAAGAAGTTGCCATGAAAATAATTAATGCAATTCATAAAGAAATAATTAGTTAATCTGGTTTGATTCTTACTGCAAACCATTTGATAACGTATCCTAATTTTATTTCTAATTCATAAGTGCTTTCCAATAATTCTTCAAAAAATTCCTGATCAGGATCTTCTATATTTTGATATATTGTTTTTGTTTCTGTCTTACTAAGCCAATTCTTCAACCATAAAATTGCTTCTTTCTTTGATACAATTTTTTCTTTTGAATCTGGCTCTAATAATACATAATGATCTGATGCTCTTATTAGTGGATTTGACATAATGAAAATTCTTCTTGGATTAATTCTTTGCTTGATTTTTCAAGGAATTTTTTTAGAAAGTTCTTTTGCTCTCGTAGATTCTAACGTACGAGAGTTTTTGGAAAATCGTGTAAATCAATGGCCAGAATTATATTTGCCAAATTTTAAATTATCGGATACTTCTAAGGATTTAATTTATCCTAAATGGTTTGAGGGGAATTGGCTTATTACTTCTCAAGATATAGATAATGATTCAGAAGAGCCAGTTATTTATAAAGTAAATTTCTTTAAGAATGATTCAGATTTAATTGTTGGTAATCGTGCAAAAAATTCTGAATCTATTGGAAAAGCAATATTTGGTGAAACCTTAATCAAGGTTGTAAATGATCCTCAATCTATTAACAATCAAATTACTTATTTAAAAGATGATTTTTATATCGATTCAAGAATTACAGGGAGAAATCAGATCCAAGATGATGATATTTTTTTCGCAGATGAGCTAGTTATACAAACAGCACATAAGCCAGGTGCTTCTAGGATTAATCAGGTAGAGACCATTAGTAAATTTCAAAAATGTTCCGAAGAAATATTGGAAGTTGATAATTCAATCAAACCATCAATTTGTGGAGTGCAATATGTTGCTTCTTATGGTTCAAAAGTTGGAGATCCTTCTATTCATGCTATAAAAACAAATAAATATAAATTGAAGTTTGAATTTATTGAGAGTTAGCACTAAAAAGATATTCTTCTAAGTTGTTCCTCCAAATGAAAAGATTTTCTAAATAAGGGTTGTTTATGTATTCTTGGCTCCCCTCTCCTGAAAGAATTGGTCCTGCAGACTTTGGAAATTTAAGAAGTGATAATTGAGCAGCAATTGAAATATCTGCAATTGATAAACTATCTCCAACTAAATATTTCTTGTTGATCAAGGATTTTGATAAGGCTTCCAGTAATTTTTGGAGTTCTAAATTATCTTTAGAAGACAAAACTACATTAGAAATTTTACTAAGATTTTTAAAAGGTAATTTATCAACAAGACTTTTAACTGAAGAAGGTATTTCATCTGGAAGTAATGCGGTTCTTAGCTGTGGATTTTCAATTGCAGATTTTATTAAAGCTTTTCTACAAGTTGTAGCCATTGTAGTATCTGCCCAGTCTTCAATTAGTTTGCATTGTGCAAATAATATTGGATCCTCAGGAAAGAGTGGATTTTTTTCATTTTTTTTATCTATATATTCGCAAATAGTTGAAGAGTCATTAATAACTTGATCATTACTATCGACTATTACAGGTACTTGTTTTTGACCTGATAATTTAAAGATTTCAAATTGGCCTATTCCAGGTGTTACTTCTTCAACTCGATATTGTAGTTTTTTTGCATGAAGAGCCATTCTTGTTTTTAAACAAAAAGCACTATGCCTAAATTGATATAATGTAATCATGCTGTTTAATGTTTGTTAAAACTTAGCTAAAAAAGTAATCTATTTGTGGAGCTGATGGGCGAATTTTTCTCTAATGTTGCGAGATATCCAAAGTATTTGATATCTATTATTGTTGGGGGACTTGTTGCTTTGCTTGAACCTTTATTCAAGAATAGATCAAATCCACTCACAATAGTAGGTTTGATATCTTCTGTCTTAAGTGCTTTCATAACTGTTTATTTTGTCTTGCAAGCGATGACAAACCCAATAAATTTACAATCATAATGCCAAATAATTACCGTCTTGCAAAAGTTTCTTCTCTTTTGAAGAAAGAAATAACCCTTATTTTGCAGAATGATTTAGAAAATGATCTCATCAGAGATCATTTCGTCAATATTTCTAAGATTGATTTATCAGGTGATTTGCAACACTGTAAAATTTACATAACTTCAACTGCTCAAGAGAAATTGAGGAAAGAGATTGTTGAAAACTTGAATAATGCTAAAAGCTCTATAAGACATAGTTTAGGAAAAAGAATTGAGATGAGAAGAGTTCCAGAGATAATTTTTAAAGACGATGTTGTTCTTGATAAAGGATTATCAGTCTTGAAACTTCTCGATGAATTAAAAAATAAAAGTCAAAATTATAATGTTGAGGATAAGGATGTCAAAAGTTGATCTACCCCTTGATCAAAGAAATATAATTATTACTCGATCAAAAGAAGGGATATTGGATATCAAAAAGATATTCACAAGCAAGGGCGCTAATGTATTTGATTTGCCTGCAATAAGTATTGGTGATCCTGATGATTTGAATCCTCTTGACGAAGCATTAAATCAAATAAATGATTTTCATTGGATTATTTTTTCCAGTAGTAATGGGATCAAATTTGTGGATAAAAGACTTAGATACTTTAATAGTTCATTAAAAGAATGTTCTAAAAAAACAAAAATCGCCGTAGTCGGAGAAAAAACCTCAAAAACTCTTGATGATTTTGGGATTAAGGCTGATTTCATACCTCCAGAATTTGTTGCTGAAAGTTTAATTGATAATTTCCCAGTATCTGGTTATGGACTTCGAGTTTTCGTACCAAGAGTTCAAACAGGTGGTAGGGATTTAATTGCAGATCAATTTAGAAAGGCTGGTTCTCGTGTATTTGAGGTTGCTGCATATGAAACTAGATGTCCTGAATCAATTCCGGAAGAAACAATTGACATTATTTCTAATCGAAAAGTCGATGCAATTATTTTCTCAAGCGGTAAAACCGTATTAAATGCTGCTTTTTTACTAGAAAAAAAACTTGGTAAACAATGGTTAGAATATTTTGATCAAATTAAGTTATTAACTATTGGACCTCAGACAACAAAAATATGTAACAAGATTTTCGGAAGAGTTGATAGTCAGGCACAAAAATATACTTTTGAAGGACTACTAGATGTAGCAATTAATATTTTTAATTAGAAAAATTTTTTGTATAGTTCTTTTCAACTAAATCTTTGAACCTATCAATATTGGCCTGTAATTCGTTTGTAACCATTTTGCCTAAAATATTTTCTTCCATAAACCGAGCAATCATTTTTGGTAGTTCATAAGTTATGGCTAAATTGACCGTTGTTATTTGATCAGTTTTACTTTCGAAAACTACTGATCCCTCAGTTGGTAAACCTCCTATTGATTTCCATTTAAGTTTGCTTTTTTCAACCCTTTCTGTAATTTGAGCTTTCCATTTAAACCTGAAGCCATTTGCAGCTAAAGTCCATTCTGTTAAATCTGGTAACGTATTAGTCTCTTCGTCAACTGTTTTTACAGATTCAATCCAGCTCATCCAAAGTGACATTGAGTCTAAATCGCTCCATGTATCCCATACATTTTCAATAGGCGCATTAACAACTGTTATTACGTCATGTTTTAGCCAAGTACCCATGAATTAACTTACTGCAAGATTTTTTGCTAATTCGGCTTTCTTCTCTAAAATTGCGGCAGCAGCTAAATGTCCACTCATTGTAGCTCCTTCCATAGAGTCTATATAATCTTGTTTTGTATAACTACCAGCCATGAAGAAATTAGATATAGATGTTTTTTGATCTGGTCTGAAAGGTTCCATACCGGGAGCTTCTCTATAGAGTGATTGTGGAATTTGTACCACATTACTCCAAAGCAATTTAAGGTTTTTTGAGGATGGGAATAGACGGCGAACCTCTTTATCTATTTCTTTTGTAATTTTTTCTGTGGATCTTCCAATCCATTTGTCGCCAGGAGTTAAAACACATTGGAGAAGTGATCCCATATCTTTTTTTCTATAGTCTGCTGGACTTGCTAGTGCTAAATCAGCAAAACAACTGAAAGAGGCATCAGCAGAATAAAGAAGGTTATCTAGTCCAATTGGTTCGTTTCCAGTATTATCTTTTTGTAATTCAGTAACCCAACCGTCATATCTTAATTGGATTGTAGCAACAGCTACAGCTCTAAGTTTTTTTAAACCTTCAAATTCTTTAAATTGATACCATTCTTTTGGAATTATTTTTTTTATTCCAGGAACATCACAGGCAGCTAGAAATTTATCTGCAAACACTGCCTTAATTCCTTCCGGAGAAGATATTTTTAATTGATTTACTGAATAAGAGGAAGATTCCTTTTCATAAATGATTTCTTCTACTTTATGGTTAAGATGTATTTTTGCTCCTTTGTTTGTGATGTAGTCGACAATAGGTTGAGTTAACCACTTATGCGGAGAACCTTTTAAAAGATTAAGTTTTGAGGCTTCTGTTTTTGAAGCAAACATCATAAATATAGTTAGCATGCATCTTGCTGAAATATCTTTGCAATTAATAAAACCTAAAGCATATGCGATAGGATCCCACATTCTTTCTAAGCTTTTTTCACTTCCACCATGGTTTAAAAACCATTCTTTAAAACTAATTTTATCTAGATCTCTAATTATTTTCATTGCGCCTTCGTAGTCTATCAATCCTCTAACTATTGGGCTTGTCCCTAAAGCTAAGGCATTTCTGAACTTATCTACCCAAGTAAGTTGTTCGGTGGTAAAAAAAGCTTTTAGTCCATTAAATGGAGCACCTAAAGGGAATCTAAAGTCTAAAGATTTTAAATTACCACCATTATTGATAAATAGATGAGTATGATCTTTCGGGAGTAAATTGTCTATAGCTCCCACTTTTTTCATTAATTTAAATAGATTTGCATAATTGTAAAAAAATACATGTAAACCCATTTCTATATGGTTTCCATCCTTATCTTCCCAACTTCCGACTTTACCCCCCCAGAATGACCTGCTTTCGTAAATTTCTACTTCGTGGCCTTCATCAACTAAATTGACTGCTGCTGTAAGACCAGCTAATCCAGAACCAACTATTGCAATTTTCACTTTTTCTTAAAATTATAACAAATCAAGTTTGGATAATGTTTGTTCCATGCATCCTATCGATAAAGTTTTTATATTAGAAATAGTGGAAATCCCTTTGTTTATGGAAAATGTAGAAGCTAAACAGGAAATCAAAAATTCTGATGATGGCAAAGGTATCTTAATTACAAATGATGCTATAGAACAAATTTCAAATTTATTGAAGGGTCAAAGTGATAAAAAAGCACTAAGGGTAGGAGTAAGATCAGGCGGTTGTAGTGGGATGAGTTATACGATGGATTTTATAGCAACTAATGAAATAAATCCCGATGATAAAGTTTATTATTATTCATTAAAAACTGATCAAAGCTTTCAAGTAGTTTGTGATCCTAAAAGTCTTTTGTATATTTATGGAATGCAATTAGATTTTAGTAAGGAATTAATTGGCGGTGGCTTTAATTTTGTAAATCCCAATGCTTCTCAAACTTGCGGATGTGGAAGCTCCTTTGCAGTTTAATAGATAATGAATAACGAAATTAATCCCATCGAAGAAGATTTTAATGCAGCTCTATCAAGATACAAAGCAGGGCAAGATTTAATCCCAATCGTTCAAGATTTTCAAAAAATCATACAGCAAATTCCAAATCATTTTGCTGCCTGGACTTGTTTATCATGGCTTCAATTACTTTTGAAAAATAATGAAGAAGCTTTGTCAGCTGCCAGACAAGCTGTTCGATTAAATCAGCAAGATCCACAAGCAAGAATGAATTTGTCTTTAGCTCTTTTAGCTACCAATAATAAAGGTGTTAGGGATCATATTGAGTTAATAAAAAAAATGTCTATGATGATGCCAGATGTGAAAAGTGAGTTGAAAGAATCTGTGGAAGACGGATTAAGTAGATATCCAGATTGGCCTGAGTTAACCAAAGTAAAAAAATGGTTGGAATTTTAAATTGTTTAAAATTTTAATATTAAGCAATGGGCATGGTGAAGATCTATCTGGCAGTCTAATAGCTAAGCAATTCTTAAAAAGTGGTTATTCTGTTCATGCTTTGCCAATTGTTGGTATCGGAAACCATTACGAAAAAGAAAAAATTAAGATTATAGGTAAAACTAAAGAATTTAGTACTGGAGGAATTGGCTATAATTCTTTTAAGGGAAGACTCACTGAGATATTAGGAGGAGAAATATTTTATCTTCTAAAAAGATTGTATTTAACTTTTAAATTAAGAAAAAAATATGATTATTTTTTTGTAGTAGGAGATATTGTGCCAGTTTTTTTTGCATGGGTTTGTAAGAGAGAATTTTTTACATATCTAGTGGCTTATTCCAGTCATTATGAAGGGAAGTTAAAATTACCATGGCCTTCTAAATTTTTCTTGCTCTCACAAAAAGCAAAGAAAATATATACAAGAGATTCTCTTACAGCTAGTGATTTAACTTTGCAATTAAAAAAGAAAGTATCTTTTGTAGGCAATCCATTTATGGATAAGTTTCTTCCTATAAACAAAGAATTAAATAAAGCTGAATTTAGTATTGGATTATTTCCAGGAAGTAGATTCCCTGAGACTTTTGATAATTTTATCTTGATTTTAGAGGTATTAGAGGCATTGTCAGATTTTAGATATTTTCAAAAAATTAAGTTTAATTTTGCAATAGTTAATGCTCTATCTTCATTGAAAATAAAAGAGATATTTCAAAAAAGAGGGTGGTTAAAACTAGAAAACATTAAAGATAATAATCTTTTGAAATTTCAATATAAATTTTTAGAAGTGAATATATATTGGAATAATTTTGATGAAATATTATTGAAAAGTAGTTGCTGTATCAGCATGGCAGGAACAGCAGCAGAGCAAGCGATTGGATTAGGAAAACCGGTTATTCAGATTGAAGGTAAAGGTCCACAATTTACAAAAACTTTTGCAGAAGCGCAAAGACGTTTGCTAGGGAAATATGTTTTTTGTGCCAGTAATTATAAAGATAAGAATGATCAAATCAATCAGACAATAAAATTGATCATAAAAATAATATATCTCATACAGCTAAATAAGAAGTTTATGATCTCATGTAATGAAAATGCCAAAAAAAGACTGGGTGAAAACAAAGCTTGTCTTAAAATGGTTGCTGATATTGATATTGTTATAAAAAATGAATAAGGAGAATAATCAAAATAAGTTAAAACAAATTATCGATAATTTGTTATTAATAAATTTATTTACAGTAATTTTTTTTGCAATATTTTTTATATTTGCAATCATCATGCAATTAAATGGCATATTTATTTTTATTAATTTTTTTCAGATAGTTTGGAATCCTCTTATAGTTCCATTGATAACAATTCTTATTATTGGTGCATTAGTAAATGGTATTAATTCTTGGTGGAGGCGTAAATTGCTTTCTCAAGAAGAGGATATTTAAACGTATAAATTTTAAGTTTACTGCTAATTACTTTTTGTCCTTCTAATACAACTTTTGCTCCATCTCCTAACAATATTTTTAAAACGGCTCCAGGCACTGGAAGTAAATTAGGTCTATTCAGACATTTGCCTAAAGTCTGAGAAAAGTCTCTCATTAATACTGGATTTGGTGCAACAGCATTAAATACTCCCGAATACTTTTTTTCAACTAATGCTTGAGTAATTAATGAACATAAATCAGTTCTATGAATCCAACTCATCCATTGCTTACCATCTCCAATTGGTCCACCTAATCCAACTTTAAATATAGGGAGCATTTTTCCTAATGCTCCTCCATCTGCCTCTATAACAATTCCAATTCTAAAAATAACTAACCTTGAGAAAAATGGTTTTTCAGCAGCTGCCGCTTCCCATTTTTTGCAAAGATTAGCTAGAAAGTCTTTTCCTCCAATACTATTTTCAGTGAATTCACCAGACAAACTTGTGCCGTAATAACCTATCGCTGATCCATTTATAATGACTTTTGGGTTTATTTTTAAAATTTTAAGGGTTTTCATCATAAATTTCGTGGTGTTAATTCGACTATTTTCAATCTCCTGTTTTTGTTCAGAAGTCCATTTTTTTTCTGCTATGGGTTCTCCCATCAAGTTAATAATGCCATCTGTCTCTCTTAAAATATTTATAAGATTTTCGTTATTCCAGTTTTTTTCTTTTGATAAATCTATTTGAAAAAATTTAAACTTATTGAAATCTAAATCAACCTTTAATTTATTAATGGGTTTTCTACTTACAATGTATATTTCGTGATTTTCATTGAGTAGTGTTGGTACTAATTCTTTACCAACAAATCCAGTGCAGCCAAGTAGTAAAAGACGCATATCATACAGATGGTTATCATTTAAGGCTATTAAATTTTTTAGACGTTTGTAATTATTATTCCGGTATAAATTTTTTTCAATATTTTTCAAACAAGTTTTTGTATAATAAATTTCAGATAACTTTCTTGAATTTTATTATGACAGATTCTATTCCAAAGAAACCTCTCAAGAAAGGAAGCTTAGTTTTCGTTGATAGAGAAAATTATATAAAAAGTATCGAAGCTCTAGCTAATGATAATGATCTTCCGAATTATGTTTTTGAAGGTCCTGGAGAGATTCTTTCAGTCAAAGAGGAATATGCTCAGGTTCGCTGGCGCAGACCTGTACCGGATGTTTGGTTTAAATTAGATCAACTTAAAGAATATATTCAATAAATTTTTATATCTAAAAGTTTTTATTTTTTTTCTCTGTAGACATCTTTGATTTGATTCTTTTGGCTTCTTTGATCATTTCTTTACCATCAAACAAGTAATTATCCACATATCCTTGTGTATATCTATCAAATTCTGATAAAGCATCTTTAACTTGTGAAAAACAATGATAAAGATCGAGGCCTATAACTGAAATAGACTTTGGAACTATTTTTTTATTATAAATTTTTTCAACTTTTTCTATTTTCTTTTGTGAAAGACTTATGTAATTGCAGAAATTTTCCATTAGATGGTCATCATATGGGTCCGCAGATAGTTCTTTGATTTCGCTGTTCAAAGGCTTAATTATTTGACTAATTAATCTATTGATCGGAGTGTAAATTTCTTTAATCCATGTTTCAACTTCTTTGTCTTTATTTAACGAATTATATTTTTTTGAATTAAATTTCTCTTCCCAATTTTCATTTAATGAATCAAATGATGAACCGGAAGAGAAGAAATTTCTATCATATTGTTCTTTTTTTATAGGGTCATTTAGGATCTCCCAGGCATTTTGTATTGCAAGAAATCGTTCTTTTTCTCCGCCTGTATCAGGATGATGTTGCTTAACTAAAGAACGATATGAAGATTTAATTTCACTTTTGGTCGCATTTTTTTTTAGGCCTAATTCTTTATATAAATTCTTTTCCATTTTTATAATTTAGGTATTAAAGATAACCATCTTTTCTCGCTTGAATTGAGGTATTGGATTCAAACATCGCGGTTGATAAATATCTTTCACCAAAACTTGGAAGAATTACTATCAATCTTTTATTAATTAGTTCTTTCCGTTCAGCAATTTTTATCGTTGCGGCTAAAGCTGCTCCGCTGCTGATACCTGATAAAAGACCTTCCAATCGAGCTAATAAACGCCCATAATGAAATGCTTCGTCGTCATCTATTTTTATAATTTCATCAATTAATTTAGTATTCAGGACTTTCGGGACGAAACCTGCTCCTATTCCCTGAATCGAATGAGAGCCAGCTTTTTCTCCGGAAATGACAGCACTTTTTTGAGGCTCTACAGCATAAATTTTGCAATTCGGATTAACTTTTTTCAAAAAACGTGCGCAACCAGTAATTGTTCCTCCTGTGCCTACTCCCGTAACTAGTCCATCTAAATTGTTATTGGTTTGGGTCCATATTTCTTGAGCCGTTGTTCTTTCATGAATATCTGGATTAGCGAAGTTTTCAAATTGGTTAAATTGATAGCTATTTGTAATGCTTGAAGACAACTCATTAGCTAAATCCAAGGCTCCTTTCATTCCTTCTTGCCCTGGCGTTAGCTGTAATTCAGCTCCATATGCTCTCAACATTGCCCTTCTTTCAATACTCATGGTATCCGGCATAGTTAATATCAATTTATAGCCTTTTGCTGCGGCAACCATTGCTAATGCAATACCAGTATTGCCACTTGTTGCTTCAATTAACGTTGTTTTATCTGGCGTTATTAATCCCTCTTCTTCAGCTTTACATAGCATTGAATAAGCTATGCGATCCTTAACGGATGCTGATGGATTGAAACTTTCTAGTTTTGCTATTATTTCTGGATAACAATTAAAATACTTTCTGATTCGATTTAATTTAACTAACGGGGTATTTCCAACTAGAGAAGTTATATCATTTGCTATTTCCATGAAATGATTATTTAAGTTGAAAAATTAAATCTCCTACTTCTATAATAATTCTATTTAAAGATCTTTTATATAATTTTCTCAAAAGAATTTAATTTAAAATAACTTTCTTCGGGAAAATATTTATTATTATAAAAGGAATTTTTATAATTATTATGTATTCGCTGGAATTAAGTCTGAGATATTCACCTTTTCCACTTTCAATTCAGAAGAAAGAATTTGAGGATGTTAAACGTATTTATGATGAAATAAAGAATTCTATGAATGAAACTCTAGAATCCTCAAACTTGATTGAATTAAGGTGTGACAAAGTCCAAGATAAATTAATTGCTGTCAGAGCTAAAGAAATCATTTCTGTTCAGATATATGAAAAATCATCGATAGCCGGAGGAGCTAAAAGACCAGGATTTTCTCTCAACATAGATTAATAGAATTAATGCGAGATTCTCTTGTAAATGAAATACCTCATATTCATTTCAAAGATGTTTCTTTTTCATATCCTGGAAAAAAAGAAAATTTAATTTTTAAATGTAATTTTTCAATAAAAAAAATTGGATTTTGGATGATCGTTGGTAAAAACGGGAGTGGAAAAAGTACCCTTTTAAAATTAATTAATGGAATAATTAAACCCAAAAATGGAGTCATTAATTCCAAAGCGGATATAGGGATGGTATTTCAAAACCCTGATCATCAAATTTTGATGCCAAATTGCAGGAGCGAACTTCTGATTAATATTAATCAGAATATAAGTGATTATGAAATTAATAAAAAAATTGAATATGTGCTCGCTCAGGTGGGATTGATTGGCTTTGAAAAAAGGCCAGTTCACACTTTAAGCGGTGGCCAAAAACAACGCTTAACTATTGCATGCGCTCTTATAAGTAATAGGAATTTTATTCTTTTAGATGAGCCTACAGCCTTACTTGATCAAACTAGCCAATTAAAAGTTTTAAAAACTATTAAAGATCTAACTAGTGACCATAAAAAACCTTTATCCGCTTTGTGGATAACCCACCGTTATGAAGAATTAACTTACGCTGATTCAGTAGCAGAGCTGAAAAATGGTTTTTTATCTAGTTGGCAAGAACCATCAAAATTTCAATATAATTAAAGTTTTTACTTGTCATAAGGCACTTTAAAGAGTTAAATTCATTTTATATTCCTCGGTAGCTCAGCGGTAGAGCGATCGACTGTTAATCGATTGGTCGCAGGTTCGAATCCCGCCCGGGGAGTTTATATATTTTAAAAAGTTATGCAAAGTCACCCTCATAAAGGTGACTTTTTATTTCTATGACCTCTTTTATTCAAAAATTGGTTAGCTGAAGATATAATCAAAGAATATTTATATATTCTTATTAAGAATAATAAATAGAAAAAAAATTAATTTATCTTTTAATGGGGTTGTTAAAGATGTGAAAGTTGCAAGTATTTAGAACAGTTTATAGAACACTTGTCAAATTTCTTATATACCAAAAAAAATCCATTCTTTAATTGATTTTTACGTTCTATAGAATCAAGATTTATTTTCTTTTTGTATGATAAAAATTAAATCTATAAGATAATTCTAGTCATCCCACATATCCGTTTTCTCTTGATCTAAATTATTCCTTTCAAGTAATTTTATTCTTTGTTTTTGAGGATCTATTTCTGTTTCAAGAACGTTTTTCTCGTCAATGTATTTCGTCTGTATTTCTAAGATAATTATTTCAAATTGTTCCCCAAAAAAATCCGACATTTCTCTCCAAGCTTCAATTTCTTCTTCTTTGCCAATAGTATCGTTTATCTGATGAGAAATAATTTCTAGTACATATTCTTTAAGTTCTTTATGACTCATAGATTCAACTTTTTTTTGAATGTAAAGCTCTTTAAGATTTTCTAGTTGTCTTTTTGATAAATCAGAATAGATAATAGACTTTTTTTTCATAGATACTTAAATTTTTTTAATATAAACAAAATGATTAGATTAAACACTCAGAAGAAATTAAAAACTTTAAGATAAGTTAAATCATCTTTGAAAACTGAGAATCATCATCTGATTTCATTTTTAGATTCCTTGCAATGGTAATTTTAATTAAATATTCTTTAAAATTTAAACATTATTTTTTCTAATATTCCTTAAATTATTAAGAAAAAGTAAATAGAATCGAAAGAAATTGTAAAATTTAAACTTTTTTGAAATTATCAATTTCCGCTTAATCCCTTGCTGTAATTGATTTATTTGATAAATCTTATTGATAAAATTGTTTACACTAATTCAGCAATCTTTATAAATTCTTGAGAGAATCATAATACCAAAACTTAATTTTAATTTAATAGTTTATAAATATGAAAATTTCAATCCTTTTAATTGAAGACGATCGTGATATGCGTGATTTGGTGGCTAGGCATTTAGAACATTCTGGTTTCGATGTTCAAAAAGCTGAAGATGGAATAAAAGGCCAAGCATTAGCTCTTCAATATTCACCAGATTTAATACTCTTAGATTTAATGCTACCAAGTGTTGATGGATTAACTTTATGTCAGAGACTCAGAAGAGACGAAAGAACATCAAATATCCCAATTTTGATGATAACTGCATTAGGCGGCCTTAAAGATAAAGTTACTGGGTTTAATTCTGGAGCAGATGATTACATTACTAAACCATTTGATTTAGAAGAGTTACATGTACGCATAAAAGCTCTGTTAAGAAGAACCAACCGAGCACAATTGAATTCTAGTAATCAGCAAGAAATATTAAATTATGGTCCTTTAACTCTTGTCCCGGAGAGATTTGAAGCTATCTGGTTTGAATCTCCTGTTAGATTAACGCATCTTGAATTTGAACTGCTTCATTGTCTTTTGCAGAGGCATGGTCAAACTGTATCGCCAGCATTAATTCTTAAAGAAGTATGGGGATATGAACCTGATGATGATATTGAGACAATAAGAGTTCATATTAGACACTTACGCACTAAACTTGAACCCGATCCACGTAAACCTATCTATATAAAAACTGTATATGGTGCTGGATATTGTCTTGAGTTACCTATTGGTTCTCAAGTTGAAATTGCTAAGCAAGAGTTTATTCAAGCAAGAAATCCTGATTTGATAAATTCTGCAGTAGATTAATTTCATATATCTTCTATTAAAATTTTTAAAAAAGTAATTTCCCATGCCAATCTTGGTTGAATGTTTTTTCTTAGAAGATATTTTAAATTTTCAAGTTTTTTAATTAAATTAATATTTTTTGTCTTTCTCCACCAAATAGTTTGAATTAAATTTATTAAAAAAATCTGTTGAAAAAATTCTAATTTTTCAGATATTGATTTAGATATTTCTAATATTTCTAGACTATTTTTTATTGGATTATCTAATTTAATTAGAATTTCATCTGAAATATCATTCCAAATTTCAATATTTTGCAATAATTGATTTGGAGATCCATTTGCAGAGTTTAATAAATCTTCAAATTTTAATTTTGTATGAATATTTAATTTAGAAGTATCTAAATATTCACTCAAAATAGACTTTATTTGTTTGCTAGAAAAGGAACGAAATCTGACGATTTGACATCTTGAGATGATCGTATCTAAAAGAAGGTTTAATTTAGATGTTAGTAAAATAAAAATGCCGTTACTAGGTTCTTCTAAGGTTTTTAAAAGGCAGTTTGAGGCTGCTTCGTTTAAGAGGTGTGCATCAATAATTAACACAATTTTTTTTTCTGAGTTTATTGATTTTTGACTAAGAAAAGTTTTGATATTACGTATTTGAGCAATTTTAATAATCTCAGATCCATTTTTAATTGTTTTTTCAAGATCGGAACTTTCTGAACTTTTAGTTGCCAAAAGAGAATTAGGTTCGACAATTAAAAAATCAGGATGGTTATTGTTGTTAATTCTCTCTTCAACATTCTCGATTGGTGAAGATTGTTTGAAAATATCTTTTATAAATTGAAGAGCAGTTCGCTTTTTTCCTACTCCTTCAGCACCATAAAATATATAACCATTAGCTAATGATTTGTTTTTAATGATGTTTTGAAGATAGGTATTGACTTCTTCATTCAAGAAAAAATTATTTTTTTTAACCTCAATCATTTGTTATTAGAAAAATTGTTTAGCAAAGTCTCTTTAATTTGATTAGAAATAGTCTTAATATTTTGTGAAGCAGATATTACTGTCCAGTTTTTTTGTTTGGCAATTAGTTTGAAGCCTTCATTTACTTTTTCTAAAAATCTAATACCTTCTGATTCTATTCTGTCTGGAATTTCATTTTTTCTTCGGAATATGCTCTCTTCTGGAGAAATTTCTAAGAAGAAAGTGATATCAGGAGTTTCTCCTTGACACACAATAGATTCAATATTTTTAATTATTTCTAAATTTATATTTCTCCCATAACCTTGATAAGCCAGGGTGGAATCGCAAAACCTATCACTTATTACCCAATCATTATTATTTAAAGCAGGTGAAATAATTTTTGAAACGTGTTCAGCTCTATCCGCTGAATAAAGCAATAATTCTGCAAGAGATGAAGGCTTGTTATTTTCATTATTATCAAGAATCAGTCCTCTCAGTTTTTTCCCTAAAAGACTGCCTCCCGGCTCTCTAGTTGTGATTAATTTAGATCCTTTTTTTATTAGACCACTCTTAGGAAGCCATTTAGATAGTTCATCTATTTGGGTAGTTTTACCACATCCATCAATACCCTCAATAACAATAAATTTTCCTTTCATTTAATCCAAAGATAAAGCATTAATTACAACTGTAATAGAGCTAATAGCCATCAATAATGCTGCTATTGAGGGAGTAAGAAGAATACCGTATTTAGGGAATAGAATGCCGGCGGCTAAAGGTATAGCTAGTAAGTTGTAACCAAAAGCCCATGTTAGATTTTGCTTTATTTTTCTAATAGTTTTTTTTGCAAGATTTAAGGCGTAGGGTAATCCATTTAGTTGATCTCCCATCAACACTACATCTGCATTTGCCTTGGCTATTTGAGTCCCTGATCCCACCGCAATTCCTAAGTCAGAAGATGCTAATGCCGGGACATCATTAATACCATCACCAATCATTGCTACTTTATTATTAATTTTTAAATTTTCTATAGTCTTTAGCTTCATTTCAGGAAGAAGATCCCATTTTACTTCTGTTTCTTTACAACCAATTTTTTTTGCTAAAGCTAAAACTGTTTGTTTCCTATCTCCACTTAAAATATTAATTTTAAATTTGCTTTCTCTTAAATTTTGAACTGTTTTAATTGAATCATCTCTGAGTAAATCTCCTAGGAAGATAAAGCCTAATAACTTATCTTTGATACTTACTCCAATAATAGTGTTTGTAACTGTTTCTTCATTTTCAATAACTTTTTTTGCATCCCTATCAATAATTATTCCTTTACTAAGTAGCCATTCAATATTTCCAATATTTATAAGTCCATCAATTGATTCTAGTTCTCCAGAAATACCTCGACCTGAATGAGTGAAAATTTTTTTTATTGGAAATAAACTTAAATTTTGTTTTTTTGCCTCTTGAATTAATGCATCTGCGATTGGATGTCTGCTTTCCTTTTCTAAACTGGCAGCTATTCTTAATAAAAATAAATGATCATCATTATTTTTATAATCAACAATGAAAGGCTTACCTTTTGTTAAAGTACCTGTCTTGTCAAAAATAATGTGATTAATTTTTGAAGCCATCTCTATTTTGTCCCCGCCTTTAAATAAAACTCCTTTTTTTGCTGCTTTACCTGATGCGACAGTTATTACAGTTGGGGTGGCCAAACCTAATGCACAAGGACAAGCTATTACTAAAACAGCAATTGACAATTGAATGGCTAAACTAAGGAAATTCTCAGCATTACTGCCAAGCGAACTATGAAGTGTATGGCTTGAGTGAGAGATAAATTGATGATTATGACTTAATAAATCTGGCCAAATATTTCTTGCCCCCTTCCACCAAAAGAAGAAGGTAAAAGTAGCAAAAATAAGTACAAAGTAAGTAAATTTGCCTGCAATTTCATCAGCAATTCTTTGAATGCGAGGTTTTCTAGCGTTTACAGACTCAATAAGATTTACTAGTTTTGCAAGAGAAGAATCCCCGCCGACTTTTTGTACTTTAAGTCTAAGAGTTGAATTAAGATTTAAAGACCCACTAGATAGATTTTCGCCTTCTTTTACTTCGATGGGTTTGGATTCTCCAGTAATATGCGAAACATCAACATATGAACTACCTTGAGTAACAATGCAGTCAGCAGGTACTCTATCTCCTGCTAAAACTTGAATCTCTTGATCAGGTTTTAAAGTGTTTACTCTTATTGACTTGATTTGATTGTCTTTTGTGTAGATATTTGCCATTTCAGGTTGAAGATCTAATAATTCTCCAATGGATGAACCAGTTTGATATCTTGCTCTTTCTTCTAAGAAACGCCCAATTAGTATGAAGCCTAATAG
>QCCC01000006.1 GCA_003281415.1 Prochlorococcus sp. AG-347-K15 | reverse complement strand
TATCTCTCATAATTAAATTTTTACATCTAAGAGATTTCATTAAAAACATTTCCCATGGATCCCATTCAGAACCTTTCAACTTATGATAGAAATCGCTTAAATCCCAACCTGGTCCACTACTCCAGGTATGATCACTTTTGGGAGTTCCAATGAAACTAAAGTCGCATTCTGAACTCCAAGCGTAGAATAATGGCAAGAAATCGCCTACTGCGATAATTTTGCAGTTATGTTTCGACTTTTGTTTTACAAGTAGAAAATTTCTTAAATTATCGATTAAAAATCCTGCAAACAAATCAAGCACAAAACCCTTCAGACTTTGATTGCTAAAACCTCCACTAGGCAGCTCTTTTAAATATCCTATTTTACGAAAATTCTTTGATTTTATGGAATTAAATACATCTCCATTTCCTACTAACGGCAATACTTCAATATTTTTATTTTTTATTTTTTTTAGTAATCTTTTTATTATCTCTAATGCGATTACATCTTCTCCATGACCATTGCATATAAATAATAGAGAATGAGACGCCTTACTGTTAAGATCATAAAAAGACTCAATCAAATCTTTTTTGGCGGCATGGCCAAGTGGTAAGGCAGAGGATTGCAAATCCTTTATCCCCAGTTCGAATCTGGGTGCCGCCTTTTTTAAAGCACCGACATACTTCTCTGTAATCCTTTGCAGAATCAGGAGTTTAGAGTAACGATTAATATATTTCAATTATGTTCTTGTGGATTGATAAATAATACCTGATATTCATTAATAAAAAAATTTAATTGATTTGTTAATTATTTTCATCAGATTATTTATATAAAAATTTGAATTATTTTAGTAATCATTATCTGCTACACACATTCCTAAACATCTAACACCATTTGAAGCAGTCCTTTTGCAATGATTACATAAAATGCGATCTTTCTCTGAAGTAAGGTTAATTTTTGAATTATTTTGGTCTTTAAAAATTATTAACTCTTGTGTTGAATCAAATAGAGTCATTCTTGGTATCATCACTTGAGTCGATACTAACAACAAGTGAAGCATTAGTGTTGGAAGAAGGTATATCCATAATTTTCACAGTTTCTTTAGGCTCATCAATAACTTGATTTTCCTCAGTACTTTCATCAACTGCACAAGCTTCAAGAGCCTCTCGAAGTAGCGAATCAAAAGTTGCTCCAGGCAATCTATGTCTAGCAACCTCAAGAAAAGTTCTCGGTAACGATTCAGATGCAGCATCTCTTAAAGCAGGATTATTCTTTCTATGTTCTTGTTCTTCTTCTATTGATTTAATAAACCTAAGTGTGACATCTCTTTTGGTAGAGGCTTTTATCAGTGTATCGTTTTCAGGATTACTAATATTAGATTCATTTTCAAGATCACTAAGTCTTTTTTCCAAACTATTTAAAACTTCATTAGCTTCTTTACTAATATGCGCTAATTGACCATCGGACAAATTAGGTAAATCAGCTACAAAAACTTTCCCATGATCCCTTAGTGTCAAGAAAGTTGGTCTTGGGCCTTGTGCCTGTCTACCAACTGATTCAGAATTATTACCTATAGGTCTTTTTGGAGGTGTAGGACCAGCTGAACTACGTCTACGTGTAATTCTTTGATTATTTGCAAAGGGCATTGAATAAAAGGTTAATTCTTAATACTTAAACTTCCGATATAATTCGGCGGTAATTTTATTATATTACACCTAACTTTTTCATTTGGGTATAAAAAATAATTTTTTAAACTCATTTAAAAAAGATAAAAAAATTTAAGTTAAGATTTCTGGCAAAAATTTACTAATTGTTGAATCATTTTTTCGAACAATCTTTCCAATTTCCCAACTATCTATTTCATGTTCTTTACAGATACTTAATATCGCGTCCTTAAATTGTTTATCAATAATTAGACAAAATCCCACTCCAAGATTGAAAGTATTCCAAAAATCTTTTTCAGGAATCGATCCTTTCTCTTGAAGGAATTTAAATAAAATAGGTATTTCCCAAGAACTGGTATTGATATAAGGAATAAAATCAGAAGGCATACATCTTGGCAAATTTTCTGGAATTCCTCCTCCAGTAATATGAGACATTGCTTTAATTTCTATATTTTCAGACAAAATTTTGTTAATCACATTATTGTAAATTTTTGTAGGTTTCAATAACTCATCATAAAAATTTAAGTGGGAAACTTTTTCAAATTCTTTATCTAATTGATTATTGTTTTGAATAATTTTTCTCACTAAACTGAAGCCATTACTATGAACTCCATTACTTTTTAAAGCAATTATTAAATCATTTTCAGATACTTTTTTCCCATTAATAAGCTTATCCTCATCAACTATTCCTACACAAAATCCTGCAAGATCATATTTATTTTTTGAATAGAATCCTGGCATTTCAGCAGTTTCTCCACCAAGTAATGAACAGTCATTTTCTCCGCAACCATGTGAAATCCCCTGAACAACTCTCAATAATTTTTTCTTTTCAAGCTTACCAGTAGCAATATAATCAAGAAAAAATAAAGGTTTTGCGCCGCTAGTAATAATATCATTCATACACATAGCAACTAAATCAATACCAACCTCAAAATGAAAGTTTTTACTTTGGGCTAATTCTAATTTTGTTCCAACACCATCAGTTCCTGAGACAAGAACTGGTTTTTTAAAACTATCAATAGGAATTCTAAACAATCCTCCGAACCCACCAATACCCTCAATCACATTAGATGTATGAGTTTCTTCAACTGCCTGTTTAATTTCAGAAACAAATTCTCGCCCAGCTTCTATATCAACACCTGATGTTTTGTAATCCATGAAATAAAAATGATAGACTTTCCCTATATAGATATTCCTCTTAAGATTGCTTTTGTCCAGTAATTATTTATCAAATAGATTTATTTTTTAAAAACAAAGTGAAGAAAGTCATCATAAGGAAAAGTCAAGAAATAGAAAATTGGAGGAGAAATATTAATAGTGAAATTAACTTCATTCCAACAATGGGTAATCTTCATAATGGACATATAAAACTAATATCAACAGCAAAAAATGAAAATCCTAATGTAAATTTAGTAAGTATATTTATTAATCCACTTCAATTTGATAACAAGTTAGATTTAGAAAATTACCCTAAAACAATTGACAAGGATATAAAAATCTCCTTTGCAAATGGCGCAGATGCCATCTTCATCCCAAGTACTGAAGATATATATCCGCCTAATAATAAAAATATTAAATTCCTGAAAGCTCCAATAGAATTATCTTCTGCATTATGTGGATTAAATAGAATTGGGCATTTTGATGGCGTTTGTACAGTAGTTTATAGGTTACTTAATCTAATCAAGCCAAAAAATCTTTACCTAGGAGAAAAAGATTGGCAACAACTTTTAATCTTAAAAAATCTTGTCTTAACTAAGAAATTAAATGTTTCTATTAAATCAATTCCTACACAGAGAGATTTTGATGGAATTCCTTTAAGTTCACGTAATGTACATTTATCAAAAAACGAAAGAAAGTTGATTAGGTTTTTTTCAAGCGAGTTATTAGAAGCAAAAAAAAATTTTCAACAAGACAAAAAGATCAATTTAAACGAAATAATTAAAACGCTATCATCAAAAAAAATTTCAATTGAATATTTGGAACATTTACACCCTCATACACTCCAAAAAGCAAGACCTGAGGATAATATTTCGTTACTGGCTGGTGCGATAAGATGTGGAGAGACAAGATTAATTGATCACGTTTTTCTAATGAAAAGAAGGCCGATTATTGCAATTGATGGTCCTGCAGGGTCAGGTAAAAGTACTGTAACGAAGTTAATAGCTAAGAAACTTAAACTTTTATATTTAGATACTGGCGCAATGTACAGGGCATTGAGTTGGCTTATTATAAAAGAGAGTATCGATTATAAAAAAGAAAAAACATTACAGAAAATTCTTAAAGACATATCTATTGTGTTCAAGTCAAATACAAATTCCTATCAGGATGTTTATGTTAATAACTTATGTGTTACTGAAGAAATTCGGTCGCAAAAGATAAGTTCCGTTGTTTCTAAAATTTCCTCAATAAAAGAAGTAAGAAAATTCTTAGTAGAAGAACAAAGAAAAATTGGAGAATCAGGCGGACTTGTGGCTGAGGGAAGAGATATAGGAACCACTGTTTTTCCTCATGCAGAACTTAAAATATTTTTAACTGCCAGCATCGATGAAAGAGCAAAAAGAAGAAAATCTGATAAAGATAGTAAAGACTTTCAAGAAATAGACCTTAGTACATTAAAAGAACTTATAAAGAAAAGAGATTTTGAAGATTCCAATAGGGAAATTTCACCTCTTATAAAAGCGAATGACGCGATAGAAATTATTACTGATGGATATTCAATTAATGAGGTAGTGGATAAAATTATTGATCTTTATAATGATAAGATTCCTAAAGAGACTGAGATCAAATAAATTCAAGAAATACTTTCCAAAAAACCGTTTACAGAGTCTTCTAAAATATCAAGGACATAATCGAAGCCCTCATCACCTCCAAAATATGGGTCAGGAACTTCTTGCTCATTAAAAACTGATCTAAAATCTTGTATTTTTTTAATTGATGCAAAACCAGTTGAAGCTGTTCTATTTTTAAGATCTTGAATATTTCTAAAGTTTGAATCGTCCATCGCAAGAATATAGTTAAATTCGTCAAAATCTTTGCTAGTAATTTGACGAGCCCTGCTTAAGATATTTATATCTCTTCTTTCTGCCGCAAATCTCATCCTAGAGTCAGCTTTTTTTCCAATATGCCAACTACCAGTGCCGGCAGAATCTACAATAAAACCATCGGATAATCCATTCTTTTCAAGTAGATTTATAAAAATAGCTTCTGCTGCAGGAGACCTACAAATATTTCCCAAACATACAAAAAGAACAGAAATTTTTTTCATATGATATTAAATTTCAATAAATTATAAGACTTTTAAGTAGTAAATAAAACTTCTTTAATTAAAGATTCAGTAAATTCTTTACCAAACAAACTCGACAACATTGGCCTTGCTGGATCATTATCTCTTCTATAAGACAAATAATTATTTTGACCGTTTATTAATTCTTTTTGCAGTTCAATGTCGGCTTCTTTGCTTTCGAAAAGAATTTCCAAATACAAATCAAGATATTCCTTAAATGAGTTATAAAGCTGATTAGCAATTAAAGAATAACTTCTTTCTTCTTTTGGTAATTTTGACCAGATTGCTCCTGGAGAAAAAAATCTAGCTACATCTGGAGACATTTTTTCAGCTAGTGGGAGTGATAAATGACAATGATTTTTGAGTTTTATAAGTTTTTCTAATAACTCACTATTGTATTGATTCTGAATTTTTAATGAAGGCTGAAAATCTAACACTAATAAATAACTATTAGGTAGAGAAACAAAATCTACTCCAAAAAATGGGACGTTATAAATAGTATTAGGAATAATTAAAAAATTTAAAACAGAATAATTTGGACTATTTATGCAAACTGCTCTTGCGAATTGAATTCTTTTTTTATGCGTTACACCCCAAGTAGATAGATTCACATTTTTTTTTGATTTTTTTGAACCATAAGTTGAATCTTTATAAGAATATTCCAAGGGAATTGCTTTTTCTAAACAGTTATATTTACATAAATTATTTGTTAAATATTTTAAAAAATTATGCCACATCCAATCTGGCCTGTAAAAAATAGTATCTTGTATTAACATTCAATGAATAATCTCTTTATTTAATGTAAATAGAAATTTATTGACAAATTTTTTTGTCCATTTTTCTCCAAAAAAAGATTTAAACAATTTATCTGCAGGGTCTTTTTCAAAACTGTACTTATCATATTTAATTTGATTAATCTTTATTTCTTCTGCATTTAAAAATTGATTAACAGGATTCGATTTATAAATGTTCAAATAATTATTTACAAATGTATGGAATATATTATTTAAATCTCTATCAAGATTTAATTTATTTCCTCTACATATAATCACCCATGGGGAAAAATACTTTTTTGAATCATATATATTCTTCATTTTATTATTATCAAATGCAGAATATTTTTTCTTAATAATACCTAAACTTGAACAATATTTTTCAAGATACTTACTTTCTTGAATTAAAGGTTGATAATCAAGTATTGCTAATAACTTTTGAGAAGTTCCAAACCATAAAATATCAGCTCCTAAAATAGGCATTTCACAATCAAAATTAGGATATGCGACCGTATTAAACACTTGCAGTTTTTCGCCACCATCTAATCTTGTTATTCGCCACTTTCTATATTCAGGAGATGAAAATAGCCAATTGTTAATAATATATTTTGAGTCTTCATTATGATGTTCTTTGAATTCACTAGATATTTGTACTTCATTTCCATTTAATTCATCAATATTGGTTTTGAGGAAATCAACTAATGAATCAAACATAAATATTAGGACTCGGTACTTCCTTTCCTAACTTTTTTTGTAATGTAATTAAATACAATCTTGCCTAAAACAGCAATCAAGTTACCTTCAAGCTCCTTAAACATTTTCATATTGTAAGTAAAAGCTTTATTAGCTTCATCAATAATTTGATCAGCAGTCTTTTGATTTATTGGAAGTTGATTCAAAGTAAGGGAATATTTTTCCTTAAATTTCTTTTCATCGGCAATTAATTCAAACTCATAAAAATTTAAACCATCATTTCCCCGCAAATTTAATGCTTTTTTAGCGATCCTTTTCAAGATTTGCCCCCCAGATAAATCTCCTATATAGCGAGTGTAGTGGTGACCAACTAAAAGTTCTGGTGAATTTTTTGCGACCTCTCGGATTCTTGCAACATATTCTTTTGCTGAGTGAGAAATATTAATTTCATTCTTCCAGTTTTCACCAAAATAAAATTTAAGATCATTTACAAGAGTTTCTTTCCTGAATAATGATTTAAAACCTATAGGTTTTATTACGGGATGTTCCTCATTGACCAGTCTCTCAATTTCTTCTTCCATAGCTTCATAAACAAAATATAAATCACTAATTAATTTTCTATAAGATTTTTTTTCAACAACTCCTTTTAAAAAACAAGCCACAAAGCCAGTATTTTCTGCCATAGTATGGGATTTTTTTGTCCCTTCTCTTAATTGTCCTGCAAGAGCAACTGCCATATATTTTGAATTATTTTTGTAAGTGTATTTAATCTACTAGGAAAATACATAAAACAGCTAATTTTTGTTACCAGCGGATGTTGTAGAGAATAGCTTATAAAGTTCTTTACAAACCAAAAAAAGATTATCTTTTTGTTCCTTTTGCGGTAGATGAGTACCAGTCATTTCCCAATCACCGATGGTAGCCACTCTCCATCTCTCGGAGGGAACAATCATACCTCGCATTATTATTCCCAACAATTTCGGAACTCTGCCATTATTATCATTTTCAATTCTTAATTGTAAGAGTATAGCTCTACATTCAATAAGAGGACTCCAACCAGGGAAATGAAACGCAAAATCAATGGTATCTTGCATAGATTCGTTATTTGAATTGCCCCAGGGACTAAAGTTTACGCTTGCATCTGGAAAATATTTCCGAAACAAAGCTGCAGTGGAGGCAATTTTATTAGCTATTTCAACATTACTTACATTAGAACTCGCATTCATAAGAGCTGAGTATTTTTTTGAAAATGACATAAATTGCTTTAACTTGCTTATTAACTACTTTTTCTTTTAACAAAGATGTTGAAATGCTGATCAATAAACTATTCTCTATTCACATTTGAATAATAAATTTCTAGCTTTTAAAGAAAATAACTCTTCGCAAATTACAATACGAGCAACTTTAATGAGTTATCTTTTATTATTTCAATGCTATGCCAAAATTTGAAAAATTAACTTTACCTAATGAAGGCGAGATAATTACTTTTAATCAAGGCAAACCTAATGTCCCTAATAATCCAATTGTCCCTTTTATTAGGGGTGATGGTACTGGAGTTGATATTTGGCCTGCAACTCAAATCGTTCTTGATTCAGCTATTAAAAAAAGCTATGGAGATGAAAGAAAAATTAATTGGTTTAAAGTCTATGCAGGCGATGAAGCTTGTGAACTTTATGGAACATATAACTACCTCCCTCAAGATACTATTGAAGCGATAAGACACTTCGGTGTAGCCATCAAAGGTCCTTTAACGACTCCCATCGGTGGAGGTATTAGATCTCTTAATGTTGCACTAAGGCAAATATTTGATTTATATAGCTGTGTTAGACCATGCAAATATTATTCAGGAACTCCAAGCCCTCACAAAAATCCCCAAAATTTAGATGTTATTGTTTATAGAGAAAATACTGAGGATATATACATGGGAATTGAATGGGAAGCAGAGGATAATAATTGTCTTGAATTAATTAATCATTTAAATAACGTTGTCATACCAAAAAGTAAAAATTTAAAAAATAGATCTATACCAGACGGATCAGGTATTGGAATAAAACCTGTGAGTAAAATTGGTAGCCAAAGGCATATTAGAAAAGCTATTGAACATGCCAAAAGATTATCAGGAAATAAAAGGCATGTGACTCTTGTACATAAAGGGAATATTATGAAATATACAGAAGGTGCATTTAGAGATTGGGGATATGAATTAGCAGTAAATGAATTTAGAGAAGATTGCATTACAGAAAGAGAAAGCTGGATTTTAGATAATATTCAGAAAAATCCAGAAATTACAATTGAAAATAATGCTCGAAAAATTGAGCCAGGTTTTGACAAGCTTACAAATAACAAAAAAGCATTCATTTGCGAAGAAATTAAAGAAGTTATTGCATCAATATCAAATTCTCACGGAGATGGGAAATGGAGAGAACTTATTCTTGTTGATGATCGAATAGCTGACAGTATATTTCAACAAATTCAAACTAGACCTCAAGAATATTCAATTCTTGCAACCTTAAATCTCAATGGAGACTATGTTTCTGATGCAGCTGCAGCAATTGTTGGTGGCCTAGGTATGGCTCCTGGTGCAAATATTGGAGATAATGCAGCAATTTTCGAAGCTACGCACGGTACTGCGCCAAAACATGCAGGCTTAAATAAGATTAATCCAGGCTCAGTAATTCTTAGTGGTGTAATGATGCTTGAATATTTTGGTTGGGATGAGGCAGCTAACTTAATTACTAATGGTTTAAGTAAGGCAATAGAGCAAAAAAAAGTCACCTATGATCTAGCACGCTTAATGGAACCAAAAGTAGAACCCTTATCCTGCAGCAGTTTTGCCGAAGAAATTATTTCAAATTTCTAATTTTAAAAATTATTTTTATTTTCAAAAACTTTCCAAATATTAACCAGTGAATCTTTAGTGCCAATGTTTCCAGGATGAGTAACAATGGGAAGTTTTTCGCCATTTTTTAGGTTGTAAGTCACCACTGAAATGCCAGTTAAAATCTGTCCTTCAAGATAAACATAATCTGCATTAAGTCCTTTGCTAAGAATCAAATTTGTTGTTATTCCACCTTTTGAAATCAAATATCCTATTTCATACTTCAAATCTGCGACTAATTCAGCAATAAAACAAGCAAGTAAATTGTAAAAATTAAATAGTTCAGAAGAATCTAAAGACATAAATTTTCTTGAAGTAAACAAAACAGGAGTTTTTCCTTTCTTAAAAGAAAATCTAATTTCTTTTAAAAATTTATTTTTAAACAAATTTCTTAGCTTCTGATTATTATCTTTTGAAGTAATTTTAAAGAATTCAAGAACATCTAATTCAACTGGATTACAATTACTTATCTCTAATAAATTATTCAATTGCATTGTTGAAAGTTCTACATAAGATCCAATAATTATCAGTCCTGGAAGAAAGCTCTTTTCTTTATTTCTTATTCTTAAATTAGAGAAAAATATTTCACTCTGAGAGACACTTTTTTTCTCAGAAATTGAACTTATAAAACTTGCTGCAGTTCGAAAAAGGAATTTTTTTTGTTTAATTAATTTTTTAATTACTGAAGAAAATTTTTTTAGTTGAGAATAATTTTCTACATCTACAACTACATGTTTATTATTCTTCAAGTTATTTAGTGTTTTAAAAACAATATTATTTTCTTCTTCATTTAAAATATCGATATCTGACAATAAAAGATTTTGAATATCTTCGTAATTTATTTGCGATTTACTCTGCTGAAATAAAATATTTTTGACATTACTTGTCTCATATCCAAAAATTTTATCTGTTGCAAAAATTGTTTGACTAATAGGAGTTTTATCAACAAAATGAGATCCATTAATTGTTAATCTTTTACCCTCTATGAAAGCTGGAATATGAAAAGTAGCGTCAAAAGGACCTAAGCAACTATTTAGAGTAATTGGCTCTAAAAAGTTATGTCCTCTAAGAGTAGAGTCTCCTCTACTTATAAAAATAATTTCTTCATCACAATCATGAGAAGAGATTACAGTCTTAATATTTTTGCAAATTTCCTCTATTGTTAATTTCGCATCATTTTCCGATAGTGACCTTGTATTAGCCAAAATAAAAAATAAATTTGATTTAGATTCAAAACCTTTGGCTAAAGTTGCGCAGTCCCACTTAAGCAGTAATAAGCAATCGTAAACAGTTTGAGAGCCTGTGGGATCATCATCTATAACGACAAATTTCATAAATATTGCAAAATTACTTAAGAGATTTTATTTGTATTGAGGCATTTAACCTTTTACTATCATTTGAAGGAATCATAATATTTCTACATCCATCAACAAAAGAATTTCGGGGACTAGTCCAAGGTTCGAGACATATCATTCTTCTTGGAGGATCACTCCAAATAATGCCTAAATCAAAAGGATATGGATGATTTAAAGTTACCTCTCTTTTAAAAATTGTATCTCGAAAAGAGCTTTTACCAGAAGTATACATAAGTAGATCGACTCCTAAATTAATTTTGTTTAATTCATTCAAAGTATTACTTATAGTATTTCTTTCTTGATCCTGACAATTAAGTGGATTATCAACAAACTCTAAATTTTTGAAATCTGAAATATTAAAATAAGGATGCAAACCAAAATTTACAGGCATAGCAAAGTCTGTTTTGTTATGGATTGTAATTTCAAATTCTAAAGAGTTGATTTTTAAGGTAACTTCTATTTTTAGCTCAAAATCGAAAGGATAATATTTTTTGGTTTTTTTAGATGCATTTAGGAATAAGCATAAAAATTTTTCATTTTCATTGAAGGAGAATTGCCATTGCGAATCCCTAGCGAAACCATGTTGTGGTAATTGCAAATAACCATCTCCAAAAACTGAACTAGAGGTATTGAGATTTCCACAAATTGGAAACAAGATTGGAATACCTCCCCTAATACTTTTTGTTTTGTCCATAAATCTTGTTTCATCAAAATAAAGTATTTCATTACCATCCGAAACCCAATTTGTAATAACGCCTCCTCTTTCAGGACAAAATTTTATGTAATTATTTTTATCTAATTGAAAGACAAAAATTCCTTGGTCCTTATTAGATGATTCAAGTTTCACTATTATTACTTAAAGAGAATCAACCCAATCCAAAATATGCTGATTAACTAATTCAGGTATCTCATCATGAGGACAATGTCCTGCATCAAGAATAATTTCTTTTGTATTCTTTGGTGTAAATTTTTTATATAGATTTCTTTTTTTTGGAGTATTCATCCATGGATCTTTCCCTCCCCAGAGAAGTAATAATGGTGCATTTAGTTTTTCAAATAGCTTATCCAACGGCAATCCCTGAGGACCTGATGGGTTAAATACACTTCTAAAAACATTAAAAGCTCCGAAATCTAGAGAAGGCTTCCTTATTGACTCAACTAAAAAATCATCAACATTTTTTTTATCAACATAAACTTGATTCAAAGTTTTTTTAATATTTTTTGGATTTCTCATATTCTCAAAAATCAATCGTTGAAGAACAACATTTTTCAAAAATATACCAGCAACTGTTTCAATAGAAGTTTGCAACATACTCTTCTTGATGGTTTTTTCTTCACTAAAGTATCCGGCAGCATTTAGTAGTATCACTCCTGCATTAAGTTCATTTAATTCTGAACCGGCTGCTAATGCTGCATAACCACCCAATGAATTGCCAACAACAATTGTAGGTTTTCCTATTTTTTCTTTTACGTAAGCTACAACCTGGTCTTTCCATAAAGATCCTGAGTATTCAACATCTTGAGGCTTAGGGCTTTTCCCAAAACCAAGTAGATCAATAGCATGAACTTCGTATTTATTACTCAAAATAGGGATATTAAATCTCCAATGATCTGTAGAAGCACCGAAACCATGTATTAGTAAAATCGCAAATTCTTTTGATATTTCCTTAGGCTTCGCCGAGACAGTATGTATTGGGTAATTTAAAAAATTCCAATCATAATTAACATCACTATCTATAAGAACTGATTTTTCCATTTATTAAAAGAACCTATGTCCAATGATTCTAATAAACTTATTTCTTAAAGAAGACCAACAGGATCAGCTGCAACATCATCTGAAATTTTATTACCACCATTAGGGGGCTTATCTTTCAGAACAATTCGTAAGAGAACGGGTGCAAGAAATGTTGTTCCAATAACCATTAATAAAATAGCCGCTTCAAGAGAAGGAGTTAACAACTTAGCACTTGTTCCTAACCCAAGGAAAATTAAACCAACCTCTCCTCTAGGCATCATACCCAATCCTACAACTAATCTATTAGTAGGTTTATCACTTGAAAATACCCATCCGGCTGCAATCTTTCCAATAATTGCAACAACTAATAAAAATCCTGCCACTACAAGAGCCGATCTACTTGTTGGATCAAGTGGATTTATAACAGATAAATCCATTCCAGCTCCTACCAAAACGAAGAAAATAGTTGCAAATAAAGATACTAAAGGCAAAACAGATTGTTGAATCGCATGATTATTTTTAGAACTACTAAGAATTAATCCAGCAGCAAAAGCGCCCAAAGCGGCTTCTAATCCAATAGCTGTTGCAACGAAACAACACAATACAAGTATCACAAAAGAAGCTACTACAACTGCTCCAGGTGCTTTTAATCTATCTAATAGCCAATCAAAACCTGGTGCTGCTGTTCTACTTAATGCTATGGCGGCAATTACAAATACTACAGCTGCTGCAACTAATTTTACGATAGGAGCAATTTCTAAAGAACCTCCCGCTGCGAGAGCTACAACAACTGCGAGAATAACAATACCCAAAATATCGTCTAGAACTGCTGCACCAATTACAATTTGACCTTCTCTTGTTTTCAAATATCCTAATTCACCAAAAACACTTGCAGTAATTCCTATACTCGTTGCTGTCATAGATGCTCCAGCAAAAACTGCTGGAATTAAATCTACTTGGAAAATAAACATTAATCCAAGAGTTCCAAAAGCGAACGGTAAAATAACCCCAGCCATAGCAACTGTAAAAGCCTGAGCACCAACAGCTACTAATTCCTCCAGCTCACTTTCTAATCCTGTCAAAAATAAAAGTGCATATAAACCAAGTGTCGCTACTGCTTGGAGGGACGGGAAACTTTCGAAATATACATCAGGTACTGCTTCCGGGGGAATTGAAGCTAATGAACTAATAACATTTACAAGTCCTTCATTTAGTTCAGTTCCAGCTGAGGGCGGTATTAACAAGTGAAACCCTGATGCTCCTATTACAACCCCTGCGAGAAGCTCACCAACAATCGTTGGCAAACTTAGTCTTACTAATACTTCTGCTAATGCTCTTGCTGCTAAAAAGATCAATAGAAACCTTATAACTCCTATCAAAGTTTCAGCAACTTCTAAATCATGTGCACTTAATTCAGCCAATAAGGGATACATATGAAAAGCAAGAAAAAAAACTACCTAATTGGAAGATAGTTTATTGAGGGCCCACTTTAAGAAATATGTAAAAAAAAAGCATAAATACTCAACAAGTGTGGATCTGAAGTTACAACAAAGAAATTTTTGAAAAAATGGCTATTGTCAGTTATATGGCTAAACCAATGAATTCCAACGAACCTTTCGATCTGCGATTGCCTACACCAGGTTGCTATTTAGATCCTGAAAAGGCTGGCATGGATTCTGATGCTGTTTTTCAAGGCATGACAGCACATCTTTTCTATACCCTTGGAAAGTTGGCGACTTCTGCCAGTCCGCATGATCTATATATGGCATTAAGCTACGCTGTCAAAGATAGATTAATGACAAGATATTTAGCCAGTCAAGAAGTTATACGCAAAAAACCCCAAAAAACAGTTGCTTACTTATCAGCAGAGTTTTTAATAGGTCCTCAGTTAAGCAATAACCTTCTCAATCTTGGCATAACTCAGGAAGCAGAAGATGCTTTAAAAAGATTTGGAATAGAATCATTGTCAACAATCCTTGAAGTAGAAGAAGAACCTGGACTTGGTAATGGTGGACTTGGTAGACTTGCTGCATGTTATATGGAATCCCTAGCATCTCTTCAAGTTCCAGCAGTTGGATATGGTATTCGCTACGAATTTGGAATTTTCAATCAGTTAATTAGAGATGGATGGCAAGTAGAAGTTACTGATAAATGGTTAAAAGGTGGTTGGCCATGGGAACTACCACAACCTGACGAATCATGTTTTGTTGGTTTTGGAGGTAGAACTGAAAGTTATAGAGATGATAAGGGGAACTACAGGTCAAGATGGATTCCTTCAGAACATGCTATAGGAGTCCCCCATGATGTTCCAGTTCTGGGATATAGAGTAAATACATGCGACAGATTAAGATTATGGAGAGCTGATGCAACCGAAAGTTTTGACTTTTATGCCTTTAATATTGGCGATTACTATGGAGCCGTAGAGGAAAAAGTTGCATCCGAAACTCTTTCAAAAGTTCTTTACCCAAATGATGGTACTGACGAGGGTAGAAGATTAAGACTCAAACAACAACATTTCTTCGTAAGTTGCTCCCTTCAGGATATGTTGAGAAGCCTTGAAAAAAGATCAATACCAATAACAGAATTTCCTAGACATTGGACAGTTCAATTAAATGACACTCATCCTGCTATTGCAGTAGCTGAATTGATGAGACTTTTAATTGATCAATACCAAGTAGGTTGGGATAAAGCCTGGAACATAACAACCTCCTCAGTTGCGTATACAAACCATACTTTACTTCCAGAAGCATTAGAGAAATGGGATTTAGGTCTATTTAATGATCTCCTACCTCGCCATCTAGAAATTATTTATGAAATTAATTGGCGATTTCTACAACAATTAAGACTTCGTTATCCTGGCGATGACAAAATCCTCCAAAAACTTTCAATAATTGATGAAGAAGGATCTAAATCAGTGCGAATGGCTCACCTAGCTACGATTGGAGCCCATCATGTTAATGGAGTAGCAGCTCTTCATTCAGATTTAATAAAAAGACAACTTCTTCCTGAATTTGCAAAACTATGGCCTGAAAAATTTACTAATGTTACTAATGGAGTTACTCCGAGGAGATGGGTAGCCCTCTCAAATCCATCTTTATCTAGCCTTCTAGCAAAAGAAGTAGGTCCTGATTGGATAACTAATATGGAACTTCTGAAAAAGTTAGAGGGGAAAAAAGATGACAAAAATTTCTTACAGAAATTTGAAGAAACTAAATTAAACGGCAAACGAAAATTAGCGAGTTTTATTCACTCAAAAACAGGAATCCTAGTTGATCCATCAAGTCTATTTGATGTACAAGTAAAAAGAATTCATCAATATAAAAGGCAACATTTAAACGCTTTACAAGTTATTGCTCAATATCTACGAATAAAAAATGGTTTAAACAAGTATGAAGTACCAAGAACAATAATATTTGGAGGGAAAGCTGCCCCTGGTTATTTTATGGCAAAACTAATGATTCGATTCATTAATGGTATTGCTGATGTAGTAAATTCTGATCCAGATATGGATGGACTTTTAAGGGTTGTTTTTTTACCAGACTATAATGTAAAACTTGGCGAAATAGTTTATCCTGCAACGGATCTTTCAGAACAAATTTCAACTGCAGGGAAAGAAGCTTCTGGTACTGGAAATATGAAGTTTGCTATGAATGGAGCATTGACTATTGGAACCTTAGATGGAGCTAACGTTGAATTAAGAGATCTAGTAAAAAAAGAGAATTTCTTCCTTTTTGGTAAAACTGAAAGCGAAATTATGGATTTAAAAAATAATAATTACTCACCCAACACTTTTATTGATCAATGTCCAGAACTTAAAGAAGTAGTCCGTCTAATTGAAATTGGTCACTTTAGTAATGGGGATAAAGAATTATTTAGGCCTTTATTAAATAGCTTGACTGGAAATGACCCATTCTTTGTTATGGCTGATTTTGAAGACTACTTGAATAAACAGGATTTAGTCAGTAAATGCTGGAATAATAAAAATTCTTGGAATAAAATGGCCTTATTAAATACAGCTAGATCAGGATATTTTTCTTCAGATAGATCCATTAGAGAATACTGTAAATCGATTTGGAAAGTCTCTCCAATGCCTGTAGAAATTACATGCGATGTAGAAGAATTAACTAATTAATATTTTTCTTATCTGGTGAATCTGGAGTTTGATGAAATAATCTATTCAAAATTAATCTATCAATATTTAATGGGTCTGGTGCTAATTCCTTAGAAATTTCTTTAAATTTCGATTCAATTTTGTTTGAAATTTTTGTTTCAAAAATTCTTTCCATTAATGCTTCAATAGAATATAAGTAGGAATTAACACTTTCAAGTTCGTCTAAGGCTTCAGCAATTTCTCTATCAGAAATATGGTTTTCTTCTAAAATCATTTCTTCATTTGATTCTCTTTCAGATAATTGTCTCTGCAATTCTTCGGTAACTTTATTACAAAGACTTCTAAAAGATTGAATTGATGCCCAATTCAATTCTTGTTGTTGCTTAAAAGTAGGAAATTCTCTAATAAGACGATCATGCTCCTTATAAAATCTCTGACAATCAGAGCATTGACAGGGTTCTTCAGTCAAAAGAAAATATAACTCTTTCTATATCATCTCACTATTTGGGCATAATTGTTGGTCCATCCAATAATTCGTCATTTTCATCAAGTGAATCTGGACTGTCTGGCAAAGGTATCTCAATACTGGTAACCAAGTTGATAACATCTCTTAATCTCATAGAGTCAGCGAACCATCCCATTGCTTGTTCGGCATCTCCTCTTTTTTCAGCATCATTTGCTTGATCTTCGTGAGCTTCTGCTAATAAAGCAAGCCAGCATAAACATCTTGCTTGAACTATTGAAAGGTCTAAATCGTTAGGTTGGGATTTAGAAATACGTTCATGCTCTTGTTGAATTAAGAGTTTCAAACGCATATCATGCAACTTAGCCATAAAAGATTTATTACTAATTATACGCTAGCTAGAGAGTTGCAAGTTTGCACACATACTACATATAGTTTATTACTTTAACGGGACTGGCGGGAGTCGAACCCACGACCTACGGTTTAGGAAACCGTTGCTCTATCCAGCTGAGCTACAGCCCCAATAGATGATTTTTGGAGTAATAAGCATTATGCTAAATGAAAGCAGGAGAGGCAATCGCAAAAAAGTTTTATTTTGTTTCCAAAATAAAACTTTTTTGAGGAAAGTCCGGGCTCCCACATGGTCAGGCTTGCTGGGTAATTCCCAGTGCGGGTAACCGTGAGGATAGTGCCACAGAAACATACCGCCTAATACTTTAAGTATGGCAAGGGTGCAAGGGTGCGGTAAGAGCGCACCAGCAACATTGAGAAGTGTTGGCTAGGTAAACCCCGGCTGGGTGCAAGGCTTAGTAGATTTATGACCATTACACAATCTACTTAAAAGCGCCGCTTGAGACTGAGAAGTAATTCCAGCCCTAGATAGATGATTGCCCATCTTATTTAAGATGAACAGAACCCGGCTTATGACCTGCTTTCTAATTATTATGACCATTTCAAGCAGATGAAAAACATGATGGATGGGAAAAGAATAAATCAAATAATTTCTTTTTTAAATTCTTTAAAAATTAAATCTAAAAGATTTTCTGAGATAATTACAGTACAAAATATTTCAGTAATTCAAAATTTTAATCAAGCCCTGACTCATTCCTCCGATAACAAAATAATAAATTACGAAAAATTAGAATTCTTTGGAGATGCAGTACTCAGACTAGCTGCATCAAATTTTATTGAAAAAAAATATCCTCAAATGAGTGTAGGAGAAAGATCAGAGCTAAGAGCACAAATTGTAAGTGATGAATGGCTAACTAAATTAGGGGAAAAAATTAGGATAGAGAAAGTAATAATTAAAGGGCCCAAAGCTTTAGGTGATGAAAATTCCAAAAACACTATTATTGGTGAAGCCACAGAAGCTCTAATAGGTGCCCTTTATAAGTGCTTTAATTCAATTCAAGAAGTAAATCTATGGTTAGATGATATTTGGGAGGAAGATGCAGAAATATTATTAAAAGCTCCATATAAATTCAAAGCTAAATCAGTATTACAAGAGTGGTGTCAAAGTAAAGGTTTTGATTTGCCTATTTACAAAATAATTGAAATTTCTAAAAAAAATGGGGATCCTAAAAGGTTTTCTTGCGATTTATTAATAAAAGGAGTAAAAGAATCTTCTGCATTTGGCAAATCTCATAAACAAGCCGAAAAAAATGCAGCTAAAGTTTTGATCGAAAAATATATAATTAAAGGAAAAATGTAATTTATATTATTTCTAAATTAGTTAGTTGAAAAGTTATGAGTTTATCCCAATTACCACCTTCAAAAAGAACAGCTGCTCTATTTTTCGTTACTCTCTGTACAAAACCTTTATATCCTCTATATATTGATTCATCATCTTTTACAATCACAAAAGAACCTGGGAGTATGGGTTTAGTCGATGATTCCATAAAATATACTATTTAATACAAATATATGATAAATAAAAACGAATGGCTGGTAGTTGGATTAATAACATCATGTCATGGAATTAATGGACAAGTAAAGGTTAAATCTTTAAGTGATTTTGAAGAAAGATTTATTAAACCGGGAATAAGATGGTTGCAAAAAGAAAGTGAAACCCCTTCAAAAATAGAACTTACATCCGGTTACAAACAGCCGGGTAAAGAAACTTTCATTATTAAGTTTCAAGGCATAAGTAATAGAAATCATGCAGAGCAACTTAAAAAATATAAAATTCTTGTAAAAAGTAATAAATTACCTGAATTAAACAAAGCAGAATTTCACTTGTTAGAACTCATAAATTTACAAGTTAAGATTTTAGAAAATGAAGAATTAAAACTAATTGGGCAAGTTATTGGTTTAGAAAATGAGAAAAATAATTTACTTATTATTGAACTATTCAGAGATCAAAAAAAAGTTCTAGTACCATTTGTTAAAGAAATCGTACCATTAATAGATATAAAAAATAATTTTCTCATTATAAAACCTCCAAAGGGACTTTTAGAGCTATGAAATTTAACCAATAATTTACAGGGATTAATTATTCCACAGTTACACTTTTAGCTAAATTTCTTGGCTGATCCACATCAAGTCCCCGATGAGCTGCGATATGGTAGCTCAATAATTGCAAAGGGATTATGTTCAGTAAAGGAGAAATCCATTCATTTGAATAAGGAATTTTCATTAAATAATCAAAGATTTCAGTTCCATTACATTCAGGAGCAATCCCAATCAAATAAGAATCTCTAGCTTTTGCTTCTTGAGAATTACTGATGACTTTATCAAAAACTTCCCCTGGAGAGGCAATGGAAATTACTGGTACTTTTTTGTCTAATAAAGCGATTGGACCATGTTTCATTTCTCCAGCTGGATATCCAGCTGCATGTATATAACTAATTTCTTTCAGTTTTAAAGCTCCCTCAAGTGCTATAGGATAATTTATACCTCTTCCTAAAAAAATAACATCTCTAATATTAAAAAAATCATGTGCTAGCTTTTCTGAAGATTTATTATGTTGTTCTAAAAGATCTTCAATTAATGGAGGCAGATTTATAAGTTCTCTTATTAATTTACTTATTTCATCAGAACTCTGACTGCCTTTAATTTGCGCAAATTTTATAGCTAATCCATAAAAAGAAAGTAATTGAGCAAAAAAGGTTTTTGTTGCTGCTACTCCCACTTCTATTCCTGCACAAATGTCAATTATATTTGTAACCTGCCTCCCTATCGAACTCTCTTTTCTATTGGTTATTGCAATAAGATTGGGTTTAAATTTTTTATCTTCAATCGAGGATCTTCTTTTGATTTCCATATCGATAGCTGCAATTGTATCAGCAGTTTCTCCAGATTGAGTAACTCCAATAGTTAATGTATTTGGGAGGAGTGGAGGAGGCGAATATCGAAACTCACTTGCATAAAAAACATTTGTAGGAATACCTGAAAATTGTTCTAATAAAAAGCTACCTACCATTGCAGCATGTTTACTTGTACCACAAGCGATAATTTCAATTCTTTCAATTGATTCAAAAAATTTTGTATCAAATGGATATTTAATTTGATAATGGCCATCTTCTAAGTTTTGAATTAAATAATTTTCCAACCAGTTTCTCGCTGTCCCTGGCTGATCATATATCTCTTTCAACATGAAGTGTTTAAAATTACTCTTATCCATTATTTGCTCTGAGACTTTTAAAGAAACTGGATTTCGATATTGTCTCTCGTTATTTATGTCATATATCTCTATTCCAAGAGGTGTTAATAAAGCTATTTCATCATCCTCCATAGGCAAAATAATGTTGGTAAAGTTTGCAATAGCTGGTGTATCACTTGCACAAATAAATTCTCCTTCGCCCAAACCAATAATCAAAGGAGCTTGTCTTCTCGCAACTACCAAAGAGGTTGGGGCCCCAGCCCATAAAACTGCCAAAGCATATGATCCTTCCAAATCAGATATTACATTTCTCACAGCTACTAATAATGTTGAACCATTATTCTCAAGATTAAGTTTACTTAATGTATTTAATTCTCTTTCAATTAGATGGGGAATGACCTCGGTATCTGTATCAGAATTAAAAATAATACCTTCTTTCTGTAATTTATTTTTTAAGTCTTGAAAATTTTCAATAATACCATTTTGAACAACCGCTATGGTTCCTGAACTATCGATATGAGGATGGGCATTTTTAACTTCAGGTTTTCCATGTGTTGCCCATCTAGTATGACCTATACCAACCGTTCCTGTAATATTCTCACCATTAAGATTACTTATTAAATTCTTTAGTTTTCCTTTTGCTTTGTTACAAGTAATGGCATTAGTTTCGGAATTTATAATTGCAATACCTGCAGAATCATATCCTCTATATTCAAGTTTTTCTAAGCCATTTATTAATAATGGTAAAGCTTTTTTATATCCTGTTACAGCTACTATTCCACACATACGATAATTTTTTTTCAATTATATTGAAAAAAATTACGTATTTTTTAAAAAATGGACTCTCTTAAAACTGCACTATAAAATTAGTAAGCTAAGCCCATACTTCTAGAAGTCTCATCTCCTAAATAAACACGAATACTTAAGAAATCTGTTGGACATGCCGTTTCACATCTTTTGCAACCCACACAATCTTCTGTCCTAGGAGATGAAGCTATTTGGCCAGCCTTACAGCCGTCCCAAGGAACCATCTCTAAAACATCAAGTGGGCAAGCCCTTACACATTGGGTACAACCAATGCAAGTGTCGTAAATTTTAACTGCGTGTGACATGTAAAAATTGTCTTTTGAACCTCGTTTTATAATACTATTGTCTTACAAAGAAATTAAAAAAATTAAGATATGCTTCACTCTTGTTAACTCTAGGGCATAAAATCATAAAGATAATTAGTAATTTCCATAAACTATGTCACAAGAAATCCTCGAAAAAGTCTGTTCTATTGTTTCAGAACAATTAAGTGTTGAAGCAGGAGAAGTAAAATCAGATTCAAATTTCCAAAATGATTTAGGTGCAGATTCTCTAGATACAGTTGAACTCGTAATGGCTTTAGAAGAGGCATTTGATATTGAAATCCCTGATGAAGCAGCTGAAGGAATCGCAACTGTTGGCGATGCAGTAAAATTCATCGAAGAAAAAAAAGGTTAATAAAGAATGCCAAATTTCCATCGAGTAGTTATTACTGGTATCGGAGCAGTAACGCCAATTGGTAATAACATTGATGAATATTTAGTCGGTCTTCAAACAGGTACTAATGGGGTCTCAGATATTACTCTCTTTGATCCTGAACAACATCCCTGCAAATTTGCTGCAGAAGTAAAAAATCTTCAATCTGAAAATTTCATTGAAGCTAAAGAATCCAAAAGATGGGATCGTTTTTCCCAGTTTGGAGTTATTGCTGCGAAGCAAGCTTTTAATGATTCTGGACTTGAAATTACTGAAGCTAATGCACCAAGAATTGGAGTGATTATTGGTTCTGGCGTTGGAGGCTTACTAACTATGGAAAGTCAAGCTCAAATATTGAGTCATAAAGGGCCTAAAAGAGTAAGTCCGTTTACAGTCCCCATGATGATTCCAAATATGGCAACTGGATTGGCTGCCATCGCTTTGGGTGCGAAAGGACCAAGTTCCTCTGTTTCAACCGCTTGCGCTGCCGGCTCAAATGCAATTGGTGATTCTTTTAGATTACTCCAACTTGGAAAGGCAGATGCAATGATTTGTGGAGGAGCAGAAGCAAGTATTACTCCGCTTGGAGTTGCTGGTTTTGCCAGCGCCAAAGCTCTTTCATTCAGAAATGACAGTCCCAAAACTGCTAGCAGACCTTTTGATGCAGAAAGAGATGGATTTGTTATTGGAGAGGGATCTGGAATTCTTGTTTTAGAAACCTTAGAAAATGCACAAAAGAGGAATGCAAGAATTTATGCAGAAATAATTGGATATGGAACAACATGTGATGCTCACCATATTACTGCTCCATCTCCAGGTGGGGTTGGGGGCGCAGAAGCTATCAAATTAGCAATTGAAGATGCTAGTCTCAGCCTTGAAAAAGTTGATTACATAAATGCTCATGGAACAAGTACATCAGCTAATGATAAAAATGAAACTTCTGCAATTAAATCTATTTTTAGAGACAGATCTTACCTCATTCCTGTAAGCTCTACTAAGTCGATGACTGGTCATCTCCTAGGAGGCTCAGGAGGTATAGAAGCTGTAGCTTGTATACTTTCTTTGACACATAATTTTATCCCTCCTACAATTAACTACGTCAATCCAGATCCTGAATGTGATCTTGATTATGTACCAAATAATGCAAGAGAAGCTCAAGTAGGAGTTGCTCTTTCTAATTCCTTCGGCTTTGGTGGTCACAATGTTTGTCTTGCTTTCAGCAAAATGAATTAAAGACAACCAATTCTGTATTTCCAACTTAACTTATTTTTAAAACAATGGTCGCTGCATCTGTTTCATTAGAATCTCTTTGTGTAAATAGTATAAGAATGCTTGCTGTAGATGCAGTAAATAAATCTAATAGTGGACATCCTGGTTTGCCAATGGGATGTGCTCCTATGGGATATGCATTATGGCAAAACATACTTAATCACAACCCCAATAACCCAAAATGGTTCAACAGAGACCGTTTTGTATTATCAGCTGGTCATGGCTGCATGCTTTTATATTCTTTGCTTCATTTGACAGGATACAAATCAGTTTCAATTGAAGATATTAAAGAATTTAGGCAATGGGGATCAAAAACTCCTGGACATCCAGAAACATTCGAAACTGAAGGTGTTGAAGTTACAGCTGGGCCTCTTGGAGCAGGAATTTCAAATGCAGTTGGTTTAGCAATAGCTGAAACTCACTTGTCAGCTAAATTTAATAAGCCTAATTTCAATATCGTTGATCACTATACTTACGTAATAATGGGTGACGGCTGTAATCAAGAAGGTATCGCATCTGAGGCCTGTTCGTTAGCTGGTCATCTTAAACTTGGAAAATTAATTGCACTATATGATGATAATCAAATTACAATTGATGGGCGAACAGACGTTTCTTTCACCGAAGATGTTTTAAAAAGATACGAAGCATATGGATGGCATGTACAACATGTTGAAGATGGGAATCATGATGTCAAAGGAATAACTGAAGCTATCGAAAAAGCAAAATTAATTAAAGATAAACCTTCAATTATAAAAATTTCTACAACCATAGGTTATGGTTCGCCAAATAAATCAGATACTGCCGGAATTCATGGAGCAGCTGTTGGAGAAGAAGAAGCTGCATTAACGAGAGAGTTTCTAAATTGGGAATATCCTCCATTTGAAATACCAAATGAAGTATATGCGCATTTTAGAGAATCATTAAACAAAGGCGAAAACTTAGAAAAAGAATGGAATTCTAAATTTGAAGAATATCAAAAAAAATATCCCTCTGAAGGAGCCGAGTTAAAAAGAATGTTAAAGGGGCAATTACCTGAAAATTGGGACTCAGATCTCCCCTCTTATACACCTGATGATAAAGGTTTAGCCACCAGAAAGCATTCACAAATTTGTTTAGGTGCTTTAGGTCCTAACCTGCCTGAATTGATTGGTGGATCCGCAGATTTAACTCACTCTAACTACACAGATATCAAGGGAGAAACTGGATCATTCCAGTCTCATAGTCCTGAAAAAAGATATTTACATTTTGGTGTAAGAGAGCATGCAATGGCAGCTGTGCTTAATGGAATTGCTTATCACAATAGTGGTCTTATTCCTTATGGTGGAACTTTCCTTGTTTTCGCTGATTATATGAGAGGTTCCATGAGGCTTTCAGCACTCAGCGAATTAGGAGTTATCTATGTATTGACCCATGATTCAATTGGAGTCGGTGAAGATGGTCCAACACATCAACCTATAGAAACTATCCCTTCTCTTCGTGCCATGCCTAACATGCTAGTTTTCAGACCAGGAGATGGCAATGAGACAAGTGGAGCTTATAAGCTTGCTATTCAAAATCGAAAAAGACCTTCCGCCCTTTGTTTAAGTAGACAAGGGATGCCAAATCAAGAAAATACTTCGATCGACAAAGTTGCTCTAGGAGGATATATAGTTTCCGATTGCGAAGGAACACCAGATCTAATATTTATCGGTACTGGAAGTGAACTGAATCTTTGCATTGAAGCAAGTAAAGAAATTTCAAGCTTAGGGAAAAAAATTAGAGTTGTTTCTATGCCTTGTGTAGAACTTTTCGAAGAGCAAGAAGACTCTTACAAAGAAAGTGTTTTACCTAGTAGTGTGAAAAAGAGAGTTGTAGTGGAGGCTGCCCATTCATTTGGTTGGCATAAATATACAGGTTTTGATGGAATTTGTATTACGATGGACAGGTTTGGAGCATCAGCACCAGGTGGAGAATGTATGAAAAATTTCGGATTTACAGTTGAAAACGTAGTTAATAAGACGAAGGAAATTCTATAATTATTAACTGATTTTTATACTGAAGTATTACATTCTTCAAGTTTATCTTTTAGTTTATCAAGAGATTCATCAGAAATTTTTGAATTCATAGGGCAATGTTTAGGGCCACACATTGAACAAAATTCTGCCTTTTTAAAAATTTCTTCAGGTAGTGTTTCATCATGGTATTGCTTTGCTCTTTCTGGATCTAATGAAAGTTCGAATTGTTTATTCCAATCAAAGTTATACCTTGCATGACTAAGTTCATCATCTCTATCTCGAGCTCCTGAGCGATGTCTAGCTATATCAGCAGCATGAGCAGCTATCTTATAAGCAATTAATCCTTCTCGCACATCTTCTGCATTCGGGAGTCCAAGATGTTCTTTTGGCGTTACATAACATAACATAGAAGTTCCATACCACCCGGCCATTGCAGCTCCAATGGCACTTGATATATGGTCATAACCAGGAGATATATCTGTTACTAATGGACCAAGGACATAAAAGGGAGCTTCAGAACATTCTTCCATTTGCTTTCTGACATTAAACTCAATTTGGTCCATAGGTACATGACCTGGGCCCTCAACCATTACTTGAACATTATGTTCCCATGCTCTTCGAGTGAGCTCACCTAGGGTTTTTAATTCAGCTAGCTGAGCATCATCAGAAGCATCATGCAAACATCCAGGCCTAAGGGAATCTCCTAGAGAAAAAGTACAATCGTATTTCTTAAAAATCTCACAGATATCATCAAACCTTGTATAAAGAGGGTTTTGTTTAAAATGATGTAACATCCATTGAGCTAAGATACCTCCACCTCGACTCACAATCCCAGTAATTCTTCCCTTAACTTTTGGCAAATGCTCTATTAATAATCCTGCATGAATAGTTTGATAATCAACGCCCTGCTTGCAATGTTTTTCAATAATATGAAGAAAATCGTCTTCAGTTAGCCGATCTATTGAGCCATGAACACTTTCTAAAGCTTGATAAACAGGAACTGTACCTATTGGAACGGGAGATTCATGAATAATTGCTTGCCTCACTTCATCTAGATTTACTCCCCCAGTAGAAAGATCCATAACCGTATCAGCCCCATATTTCACAGCCAGCTTTAGCTTCTCTACTTCTTCATTGATATCACTAGCATTAGGAGAAGCACCAATATTTGCATTAACTTTACATCTAGAAGCAATGCCTATAGACATTGGCTCAAGATTCAAATGATTGATATTAGCAGGAATTATTAATCTTCCTCTTGCCACTTCTTCCATTATTAAAGAAGCAGGTAGATTTTCTTTTTTGGCAACAAAATCCATTTCTTCAGTGATATATCCGTTCCTCGCGAAATTCATCTGAGTTACATTGTCTTTCCCAAGACGAGGTTTAATCCAGGAACTTCTCATAACTTATTAATTTTTAAAAGTGTTATTACTAAAGTTTGATCAAATTTCCACTTCCCTGTATCAGGATTAATGATTCAGGTTCAAAGGGTATGATCTCAGCTAAGTTAAATTTCCTAGCACCCCTAGTATTAATATTATTAATAGCTCTTTTCTAATAAATAGTCATCACATATTGCGTAAAATTAAATAAAGTCATTCTATTTAACTTTTTGATAAGACTTTATCTTTTTTAAAATATTTTTCCTACCCAATCTTCTTCTAACGTCTTTCTCCAAAAGCATTGAAATTCCCATTAAACCGATAGGCAAATAAAAAATCTTCCTAGTATTGTTCCTTAATATTAAGCCAATAATGGATAAAAGGATCATGAAAGGAGCAACAAAAGACAAAAATAATCTCTTATTATTAATTTTCATGTATCAACCGCATTAATTTTTTCATTGTTTAATTTTACTATGGATTCTGTTATCACCTTAATTCCAACGGCAATAGCCCTTTCATCTGGATCAAATTTGGAACTATGAAGTGGAGCACATCCATTTGAACTAGAAACGCCAAGCCTAAACATAGCGCCAGGGATTTCATTCAAAAACTCAGCGAAGTCTTCAGCACCTAATGATGGTTTGTGCAGTTCGATAACATTTTCTTTACCCAAAACCTTAATTCCCGAATCTCTAAGGACTCTATTAATTTCAGAATTATTATTAACTGGTGGAGTAATTTCTCTAAATATTACTTGTGCATCAGCTCCACAACTATTTGCTAAAGAGGAGATATTTTCATTGAGCCAATTACCAATATTCTTAAATAATTTTAGATTAGTGCATCTAACTGTACCAATTAAATTAACCTTCTCTGCAAGAACATTGAATGCATTGCCGCCATTTATTTTACCAAAAGTTATTACTACAGGATCTAAAGGATCTAACTGCCGTGTTATTAATTCCTGAATTCCCGAGATAATTTTAGAGGCCGCCCAAATAGCATCAACACCTTCATGAGGCCGAGCACCATGTCCTGATTTTCCTTTAATTTCTACCTTAAGTTCTCCAGCAGCTGCAGTTAAACTTCCTTCTTTAATACCAATAGTGCCTACAGATAAATCGGGGTAGACATGTACCCCTAAAATATAGGTTAAACCATTAGTTGCACCATCATTAATCATCCATTTGGCTCCACTCGCAATTTCTTCAGCGGGCTGAAAAATGATTCTAGTACCAAAATTAAGTTTTAAATCCTTAACAATTTTTGCTACACCCAATCCAATCGATATATGTAAATCGTGACCACAAGCATGCATAACACCATCTACTTTAGAAGAAAAACTTAATTTAGTTTCCTCAAGTATTGGTAAAGCATCCATGTCCACTCTCAAGCCTATTATACCTTTATCTAAGGGGCCAAGATCGGCTATAACTCCAGTCCTGCCAATAGATTCTCTTACATTCCAACCAATATTTTTTAAATATCCACTTATCAAAATCGCTGTTTGATTTTCAAGACCACTTAATTCCGGATGTGCATGGATATGTCTTCTTAAATTAATTAATTCATCATTAAACGAATCAATCTTTTTGAAAAACTGATCTCTATTCATCACTTATTTTAAATCAATAAATTTCATTAAATCTTTGATTGGTTTAGGCGGCCATCTCCTTATTTTTTTTAACCATTCCTCATCACTATACCTAGGATCTAATTCGGTTACTGCTATCCAATTACTCTCTGCTTTACCAGACTCACCCTTAGACCAATTCAAAGCTGTTAAAGCTGCTCTAGCATCTGCAAAAGTTGGATAACGTCTAATTAATTTTTTTAATTCTTTTTCAGATTCATCAATATTTCCCAACTGAAAATCTGCTAAAGCCATACTTGACCTTGCCATAGCAAATCCAGGATTATATAAAGATGCTTTTGAAAATAAATCTCTTGCTTTTTCCCATTCTGATGTAGAGCCTTCAACATTCGCCAAATTATATAATGCTGAAAAATTTTTACTATCTTGCGAAATTACAAACATATAATCTTTTTTCGCTTGCGACCAAAGGCCCAATGCTTCCTCTGCTATACCTCTGTTTATGTAAGGATCTATTTCACGAGGATTTAAACTTATTGCCTTATTCTGATCATCTATTGATCCTTCTATATCTCCAATGACGAGTCTTACATTTCCTCTATTGCTGAAACCCGCAGCGTCATCAGGATATGAATTGAGATAATTATTCCATTCTTGTAAAGCTAGATTAAAATTTCCGCTCGAACTTAAATCCAACGCATTTTTAAACAAATCCTCTCGTAAAGATAATGAGTAACAAGGTGTAATACAAAAAATATTGACAAAAAGAAAAATTAATAAAAAGTAAACCTTAATTTTTTTAAAAGTTATCATTTTTTGAATCAATGTACTTTTTCCCTAAAGCAGTAAGCAATCTTCCTCGAGGAGTTCTCGTCAGGAAACCAATTTGTATTAGATATGGCTCAACTACAAATTCTAACATTGAAGAATCATCACCCAATCCCGCTGCTATTGAATCAAGACCAGTTGGAATATTATTGTTTTGATTTAAAAAAGATAAATATTGTCTATCTAAAGAATCCAATCCTTTTTCGTCTATTTGATAAGAATTTAAAGCTTTTTTTATTAAATTCACGGAGATAACATTAGTTTTTTTAACAACTTGAGCATAGTCTCTTACTCGTCTTAATAATCTTAAAGCAATTCTAGGAGTCCCCCTAGATATCTTTGCTAAATTATAAGATGCTTCATCATCTAAATTAAGGTCTATTGATCGGGAGAAATTAACAATAATTTGCTTTAGATCATCATATCTATAAAATTCAATTTTCTGAGATATACCAAATCTATCTCTTAATGGAGCACTAATTGAGGCTAATTTAGTTGTTGCACCAATAAGAGTAAACCTGGGAAGATTAATTGTTCTGCAGCGAGCCCCTCTATTAGCTCCCATAGTTAAATCTATTCTAAAATCCTCCATTGCAGAATATAACAACTCCTCTGTTAACCTATTTAAGCGATGTATCTCATCAATAAATAAAACTTCACCTTCTTTTAATCCAAGCAGTAATCCTACAATATCTCTTGGTCTTTCAAGTGCGGGTGCGGAAGCTATCCTACATTTTGTATTCATTTCATGGGCGATCAAAAAAGCCAGAGTAGTCTTTCCTAAACCAGGTTGACCATATAAAAGCGTATGATCCAACGTTTCCTTTCTATAAATTGAAGCATCTATAGCTATTCTTAAAGAAGATTTAAGTTGTTCTTGGCCAATAAATTCTTGAAAAGTAGCAGGCCGAGCTAAGTTCAGATTATTATTTCTTTTTTCTTCTGGAATAATTTTTGAATCAACTAGCCTAAGTTCTTTTTTTCGATGAGAAAAATCATTATCGCTTATATTGGAGGAAATTATTGCCATAATGAAAGGTTAATTGCAATTGTTCTGAGTAGAAAGATTTTTTACAACTAAAATGGCAAAAAATTCACCAAAAGTTCCAAAAAATACAAAAAAAGAAAATAATTATAAACGTTTAGCTGAGAATAGATATGCAAAATTTCAATATGCAATATCTGAAACAATCGAAGCTGGAATTGAACTTTTAGGGACTGAAGTTAAGTCTATTAGAAACGGAAAAGCAAATTTGAGAGATGGATACTGTTCGTTTAGAGATGGTGAGATTTTATTATTAAATGTTCACATTTCACCACACAAAAATGTTGGGTCTTTTTTTAACCATGATCCATTGAGAAATAGAAAGTTGTTACTACATAAAAAAGAAATTATTAAACTAAAATCTAATACTGAAAAAAAAGGGATGACTATTGTTCCATTATCTCTTTATTTAAAAGGCTCTTGGATAAAATTAACTATTGGAGTCGGTAAAGGAAAAAAAATATATGACAAACGACAAGATTCAAAACAAAAAAGTATGCAAAAAGAAATCAACTCTGCGCTAAAAAGATAAAAATATTAATCAAATATATTTAAACTATGCATCTAAACTTACTGAACTTGGAGGAGGAGAAGGATCTGGATCTGCAATTAACATATGCTGTAGAACAGTTTCAGGTCTCTCACTATCTCTCCATCGAATTTTATATGCAGGCATTTTTGTACCCCTACTTGTAGTTTGCTCTACTGGTTCCATAACCCATCCTCTTCTTGATCGGCCTTGAGGATTTCTTTTCACTACTGCGTCCGCGTGTTTGAAACGGAAACCAACACGTTCACCACTCATTTAAAAATTTCGTATTGGATTAATTAATCTATTTTACTTCATTCAAGGGTAATTTTTCATTTTTATCAGAAGTTATTTCTGGTTTTAACAATGGGAAAGGTATAACATCCCTAATTGATGGACTATTAGTGATTAACATAATAAGTCTATCAATGCCTATACCTAATCCTCCAGTAGGAGGCATTCCAATCTCTAAAGCATTCAAAAAATCTTCATCTATGCAATGAGCCTCAAAATCTCCTTCATCTCTAAGAGATTGCTGTAATTGCATTCTCTCTCTTTGATCTACTGGATCTATCAACTCACTAAAAGCATTTGCTAGCTCTCTACCAACAATAAATAATTCGAATCTCTGAACCATTTCTTTATTATCAAAATGAGGCCTAGCTAAAGGAGAAATTTCAACAGGATAATCAATAACAAAAGTAGGCTCTATAAGTTCTGACTCTACTTTTTGCTCGAAAACTTCATTTAAAAGTCTTCCCATAGAATTTACCTTATTAGAAAATTCAACATTTATACTTTTTGCAGCGTGTTTTGCTGCTTGAAAATCTCCAAGGAAGGAATCAAAATCTATCCCCGTATATTTTTTGACTATATCTTTCATAGATATTCTTAACCAAGGTTTTGAAAAATCAATTTCCTTATTTTGATAATTTATAACTAAAGAACCACATGCATCATTTATGGTATCTTTTATTAGATTTTCTGTTAAATCCATCATATCTACATAGTTAGAAAAAGCTTGATAAATTTCAACTGAGGTAAATTCTGGATTATGCTTTGTACTTATTCCCTCATTACGGAAGATTCTTCCCAATTCATAAACTTTCTCAAATCCTCCAACAACCATTCTTTTTAAATGTAATTCTGTTGCTATTCTTAAATAAAGCGGAATATCTAATGTATTGTGATGAGTAATAAATGGTCTTGCTTCAGCACCACCAGCTTCAGATTGAAGTATTGGAGTCTCTATTTCTAAAAAATTTCTATTATCTAACCATTTTCTTATAAAACTTATACATCCTGCTCTAGTTTTAAAAACATTTTTTGAGCGAGGATTCACTATTAAATCTAGATAACGTTGTCTATATCTTTTTTCAATATCAGTCAATCCATGCCATTTATCGGGTAAAGGTTGTAATGATTTAGATAACATTTCCCATTGTTGTACTTTAATGGAAAGCTCACCTTTGTTAGTTTTTTTAATAGTTCCGTAGACGCCTATCCAATCACCAATATCAACAATTTCCTTGATATCTTCAAAAGAAAGTAATTTTTGATTTTCTAAATTGAGATTAATAATCCTTTTATCCAAATAAAGCTGAATTTTACCTTCTTGATCGCTTATTGTGAAAAACGCAATTTTACCCATTACTCTTTTTGCCATAACTCTTCCGGCTATAGAGACATTAAAGTCTGCCTCTTGACCATTTTCTAAATAATCAAATTTTTGAATGAGAAACTTCGTAGTATGAGAAACTCTAAAACTCTCTGCGTAACAAGCAAATCCTTTACTTACTAATGAATTGGCTTTTTGTAAGCGGGCTTCTCTTATTTCAGACAAAATTTATTTTAATATATTTGTTTTATTACATAAAAGTATCAGACTAAGGCTCAACTTGCCAAAGAAGTTGCTGTTTCGCCAACTCTCTGTGATGCATAGCCAATACCTCGAACAGTTAAAATTAATTCTGGATTCCTTGGATCGGGTTCCAATTTCCCTCTAAGTCTTGCTACATAAACATCTACAACTCTTAAATCCGCAGCCCTACGAGGAGGATAACCCCATAGCTGTTCTAAGATTTCAGCTCGCGGGACAACTTTACCAGGCTCGTCGAACAATAATTCTAGAAGGCTAAATTCCGTATAAGTTAAGCTAATCCTTTCCCCTGCTCTTGAAACTTGTCTGCGGTTAGTATCAACAACTAAACTTCCAAATTTCATAACTCCTTTGCCAGATGGAACCTCTTTTGTTTCAGCAACTGATACAGTAGGGCCCATTCTTCTCAAAATAGTAGCTATCCTAGCTTCTAACTCTTTTGGGCTAAATGGCTTAGATAAGTAATCATCAGCCCCTAAATCCAAACCTGCTACTCTCTCTGAAATTGCCTCTAAAGCGGTTAAAAATATTATTGGCACTACTGATTCTGCTCTAATTCTTCTGCAAACTGCGAATCCATCCATCTTTGGGAGCATAACATCAAGGACTATCAAGTCTGGGGAATCCCTGTGAAAAGATTCAAGAGCTTCTTCGCCATTAGTAGCTGAATAAACTTGATATCCTGCTAGTTGAAGTCTTGTAACTAATACCTTCAAAACAGCTGGTTCATCATCAACAACTAAAATTCTTGCTTTTGACATAGTTAAAAAAGATTTCTATATATTTCAAAGCAAAGAATTATTGCATTGAAAATTTATTCTACCAATTAAAAATATAACATTAAGTAGCCTCAACGAGATATTCCATAGATTTACAGAAAATTTAAATAATTTAAGGATATGAATTCTTTCAAATACTTATGACTTCTTTGTAAAAATTTTTAATTTAATTTTCTCCTTGAAAATTTAAACATTCTTAAAAGTTGGGAGCAAATTAAAGGAGCAAAAAAACCTGTAAGAAAAACTTCAGCTAAGATATTCTGAAAACTGGGGAGAAAAAGTAAAAAATTACTATATGAAAAATTTTTAAACAAAATCTGCAAAAAATAAAGTGTTCCACATAAGAAATTGCCAAAAGAACAAATTAAACCATACCTAAAATGCCCCACCAAAAAATCACGATGTAATTCAATTCTCCCAAACAAAATTCCGCATAACATTAAACCTGGAATTTGAGTAAAGTTACTATCTAAAGTTACAGAATCCAAAATTAAACCTAAAAACAAACCAAAAATTAGTCCATTTATTGATCCATATATAATGGACCAAGGCAATAACCAAAATAACGGCCAATATGGCTGAACACCTAAAAATCCAAGCCAATTTGGGTGCCATAAAAAAATAATTGGGACAAAAATAAAAAAAATTATGGGCAATTTTTTTATAAAAAATTTATTCATTAAAATTTTTTACTTTTAATATTTGAACCCAATCAATTACATGAGGTTTTGCTAAAAGTGATATTTTTGCCGTTTTTTTTGCTTTAGAAGGCTCATCTACAGATTGGACAATACCAATAGGAATATTTGGAGGTAATAAAGTACTAGCAGGAGAAGAGGATAAAAAATCTCCGACTTTTATATCAGCATCTTTTGAATAAAGTATTAAGCTTGGATAGTTATCTCCAACGCCAACCAATAATCCATTTATTTGAATTCTATCCACCCAAACGCCTAACTTACTTTCTGGTGAGGTTAATAAAGTTACCGAAGAAGTAAATAAAGAAGTATTTTTTACTCTTCCTAATAATCCACCTGGTCCAATAACAGCACTACCAATTTCAACTCCATCTTTTAAACCTTTATTTAAAATTATTTGTCTCCACCAACTACCTGTTTTTCTCGAAATAACTGCAGCTGAAATGTAATCATTATTAGATGATTCTTGTAGAGATAAAATTTCCCGCAGTCTTATATTATCTTTTTTAAGAAGAGTTGAATTAATTAAAGATTCCTGTTTTATGCTCTTAAGAATAACTTCTTTTTGAAATTGACCAGGCCAAAAAGGCTTTGAAATAAAATAATAAAAATCTTTATAAATAGATCCTTTTGAAAACCTTACAAAAACTAAAAATAAAAAAATTCCTAAGAATGTCCAACTTTTCTTTTTATGCCACCAACGACTAGTAGAAATTCGTCGGATATCTAACATAATATTAATCTCTTATCGCGTTCCTTATAAAGTCTGGAGTATCAACAACTCTTTTAAGTTTTTTAAAATCATCCAAAACCTCTCCACAACCATTAACTACACAAAGCAGTGGGTTTTCTGCTATGTGAGTAAAAATTCCCGTCTCATCGCTCAACAAATCATTAATACCTCTCACTAAAGCTCCACCCCCTGCGAGCATAATTCCCCTATCTACAATATCTGCAGCAAGTTCAGGAGGGGTTCTTTCTAAAGTTCTTTTTACGGCTTCTACTATTTTGGTAAGTGTATCAGCCATAGCTTCTCTAATTTCTCCTGATGTCAAAGTGACTGACCTAGGTAGACCAGATAAAAGATGTAAGCCTCTAACCTCTAAAGTAGTTTTATCAAAATCATCATCTGGAAATGCCGATCCAATTTTAATCTTAATATCTTCTGCAGTTCTCTCTCCAACAACTAAATTATGAACTTTTTTAAGATATAGGGCAATTGATTCATTAATTTCATCACCTGCTATTCGAACAGATTCACTTAATACAGTTCCACCTAAACTTAATACTGCAACTTCAGTAGTACCTCCACCAATATCAACTATCATGGTTCCAATTGGCTCAGTTACTGGTAATGATGCCCCTATTGCTGCCGCAACAGGTTCATCTATTAAGTGAACTTCTCTAGCTCCGGCTAATCCAGCTTCTCTTACTGCTCTTCGCTCGACACTGGTCACTCCACTTGGTATGCCAATAACTATTCTAGGAGCTACTATACCTTTGCCTTCGTTACATTTTTGAATAAATGTTTTTATCATTTGCTCTGCCGCATCAAAATCTGCAATAACTCCATCTCTTAATGGTCTAACAGCTCTTATATTGCCAGGTGTTCTTCCAAGCATTAACTTTGCTTCTTTACCAACAGCTAATGGAATCCCTTCCTCTAAATCCATAGCAACCACTGAAGGCTCTTGTAAAACAACTCCTTTACCTGATACATGGATAAGAGTGTTGGCCGTCCCCAAGTCTATGCCAATATCTCTAGAAAATTTAAATCTGTTAAAAATCACAATAAGAATACTTTTTTATAAATAATATATCTATTTTTTGTTAAGCTCTTACATTTCTCTAGTTTAGTTATGAATAGCACGCAAAACTTTGAGCAGAACCCAGAAATATGAGTAGTATTAAATAAAAAAATTATGGAAATTAACACTATTAACCTGGTTGGCAGAGCTGGCAGAGAGCCAGATGTCAGATATTTTGAATCTGGAAGTATCGTAGCTAATTTCACTCTTGCAGTGAACAGAAGAAGCAGAGATGAAGAGCCAGATTGGTTTAATTTAGAAATATGGGGCAAACAAGCCCAAATAGCAGCAGATTATGTTAAAAAAGGATCTTTAATTGGAATTACAGGAAGCTTTAAAATTGATAGTTGGAAAGATAAAAATACTGGGGAAGATAGATACAAACCAGTTGTTAGAGTAGATAGATTAAACTTACTTGGATCCCGAAAAGAGTCTGAAAATAACCAATATTCTAACAATAGCAACTCTAATGAAATCCCTTTCTAAGCTCTATTTTTTTTTATAAATCTAATAAGTATTTTGATTAAAAAATATAAAAAAATGAAAATTAAAATTGGCTTTATAACATATTTGATTTGATCTAAATAAGTTTCAATAATTGGATAATTCTCACCAAATAAATAGCCTGCATAAGTGAGAAGTGCTACCCACATCAAGCTACCAAATGTGGTCCAAATCAAAAATTTTCTCAATGGCATAAGTTCTATGCCAGCGGGAACTGAAATCAAAGTTCTTATACCTGGTACTAATCTGCCCCAAAAAACTAAAGAAACCCCGTACTTATCAAACCACCTTTTACTTTTAATTAAATCATTAGAAGAAATACCCAGATATTTTCCTTGTGTATCTAGAAAATTTGAAAGTCTTTTTTCATTGACTAATCTTCCTAAATAATACCAAGGCAATGATCCTAAAATAGTTCCAAGTAATCCCCAAAAAACTAAAATATAAAAATTTAATTTTTGTTGATAAACGAAAAACCCTCCCAAGGGCATAATAATTTCCGAAGGTATTGGGGGTATTATATTTTCTAAAAACATAGCCAAACAAATTGTGAGGTATGCAATTATTGAATTTTTTTCAACGGCCAAACTAATGTAGTCGGGGATTGAAGTAAGGAAATTTACAAAAATTAGGCTCAAACTTAATATCTATAAAGCTCTGGTTTATAAGGTCCATCAACAGAAACATTAATATAATCAGCTTGCTCTTTTGTTAATTTTGTTAATTTTGCACCAATTTTATCAAGATGTAATCTAGCTACCATTTCATCTAAATGTTTTGGTAAAACATAAACCTTCTTAGCATATTTTTCTGATTTATTGAAAAGTTCAATTTGAGCTAAGACTTGATTAGTAAAAGAATTACTCATAACAAAACTTGGATGTCCAGTGGCGCAACCTAAGTTAACTAATCTACCTTCAGCTAAAAGGATTATTTTATTGCCACTAGGTAAAGTTATGTGATCAACCTGCGGCTTAATATTTTCCCATGGATAATCTTTTAAAGAGGCCACATCAATTTCATTATCGAAATGGCCAATATTACAAACTATGGCCTCATCTTTCATCTTGACAAGATTTTCGTTTGTTATTACCTGATAGTTTCCTGTTGCCGTAACAAATATATCTATATCCTCCACAACATCTTCTAATGTAACAACGCTAAAACCTTCCATTGCCGCTTGAAGAGCGCAAATTGGATCAACTTCAGCAACTTTTACAATTGCACCGAGTCCTCTTAGAGACTGAGCTGAGCCTTTACCTACATCTCCAAAACCAATTACTAAAGCAACCTTCCCAGCAATCATAACGTCAGTAGCACGCTTTATGCTGTCAACTAGAGATTCTCGGCAGCCATATAAATTATCAAATTTGCTCTTAGTTACTGAATCATTAACGTTAATAGCAGGGAAAGGTAGAGCATTTTGCTTTTGCAGTTGATAAAGTCTTGCAACTCCCGTTGTAGTTTCCTCAGTGACACCAATAATATTGCTCTTAATTCTAGAATAAAAGTTACTATCATTTTCCAACTTAGATTTTATAGATTTAAATAAAGCAATTTCTTCTTCATTACCGGGTTTATCTAAAACAGATATATCTTTTTCTGCTTTACTGCCAAGTATCAATAAGCCAGTTGCGTCTCCCCCATCATCAAGAATCATATTCGGAGAGTCGGAGCCCCAATCAAGAATGTAATGAGTATATTGCCAATATTCATCGAGTGTCTCACCTTTTTTTGCGTACACAGAAATTCCTTTATCTGCGATAGCTGCAGCAGCATGATCTTGAGTTGAAAAAATATTGCATGAAGCCCATTTCACTTCTGCGCCAAGATCAACAAGAGTTTCTATTAATACTGCTGTCTGAATAGTCATATGAAGACTTCCAGCTATTTTTGCACCTTTTAGTGGCTTTTCAGATTGATATTTATTTCTAAGCGCCATTAATCCTGGCATTTCTGTTTCGGCAATTTTAATTTCTTTACGACCAAAATCTGATAAAGAGATATCAGCAATTACATAATTAGGTGTAGAGGTCTTAACTGAATTTGCGATAACCATATCTTGTAAATACTTTTTCTATTAAACTATAAATGATTTTTGTGTAATTTTGTGTTTGTTGAAAATTTAAAAGAGACTTTAAATTTAGGAAAAAAACTGTCGCACAAATTAAATCCACAATCAATTGTTTTATTACAGGGCCCAATTGGAGCTGGAAAAACTTCGTTTGTTCAAGGGATTGCTAAAGGTTTATCAATCTCTGAGGAAATTACAAGCCCTACATTTGCTTTATCGCATCACTATAACTCCGGAAAAATTCCACTAATTCACCTTGATTTATACAGGTTAGAAAATGTTTCTTCAGCAAAAGAAGTTTTTTTTTCAGAAGAAGAAGAGGCAATACAAAGACGAGCAATTTTAGTTATTGAATGGCCAGAATTAATAGAACCCATTATTGATAATTTCTGGAAAATAGAAATTAGTTACGCAAAAAATTATGGAAGAAACTACGTAATAAGAGATCCTAAAAATTTATTAACCTTTACATAATCAGGCTGTTGCTCGATGGCGCCTTCACCAAGACAAGTTAATAATCCACAAACACCTGCGAACTTAACACAATCATCTATCTCTAGTTTATTTGAAGGGTATCCAGAAGAAATTAATTTTGAAATTAAGCCAGCTAGAAAAGCATCGCCTGCCCCAGTTGTATCAACAATTTTTTGTGAAGTAGGTGTTTCTGTAATTCCCTGCAATCCATTGATATACCATGATACGGGATGTTCCCCATCAGTAATTATTACATCTGGCCTATTAGACAATTGTTGAGATATTAGCAAGGGATTTTCATCCTCAAAAAACAAAGTTGCTTCTTCCTTTGCAAGTTTTAAAACATTTGCATGATTTAAAAATTTCTTGATTAAATTAACTCTAGCCGCTTTACTAATTTCTGATGAAAAACTTGAATGATCCCAAAAGACCTCTCTCCAATTCAAATCAATAACTACTTTGACTTCCAATTTTTTAGCCTGTTCAAGAAGAAATAAAATAGTCTCTGCTGATATTGGAGATGATAATAAGATTGTTCCTGTAACCAAATATTTTGTTTCTAGAAAAGATTTCTCCAAATTTAAAATTTCTTTTTCGATTAATTTTTTACTAAGAACTTCGTCTGCAAAGCATGAATGAGAACTTACCGCAAAGCCTGAAAAAAAACGATCTCCAAATTGATCTCTATCTACATTAACCACGCGAGTAGATGAATCATTATCTAATTGCAAGAAATCTAAATTAACGTCCAATTCATTAAACTGCTTAATAAATTTTTTTCCATAATCATCACTACCCAAACTTCCTATAAATGTTGACTCTATTTTTAATTTTCTTAATGCACAAGCAACATTAGCCGGTGCACCTCCCAAAAAATCTGTAAATCCTTGATTTGATTTATTTCTGATTCTGTCTATTAAAGCCTCTCCAATACATATAACCTTTTTTCTTTTCATAAAATGAACGATTTTTCTTAACTAAGAATAATTTATTAAAAACGAATAATTTTTTTTTGAATTAAAGTTTAATTAAAAGTATATTCATCGTGTCTTTAAATAAATCTGAAACTTGGAAGTGGAATAATTGGGACATTTCATGGTCTATATCAAAAAAACCGAATTACAAAAATGATAGAAATATATTATTAGTGCATGGGTTTGGAGCATCAAAAAACCACTGGAGACATAATCAAGATTTTCTTAGTAAATTTTCTAACTGCTACGCCATTGACTTATTAGGATTTGGGAAAAGCAGTCAGCCTAGTGCTTTATTAAATTACGAACCTGATAAAAAAAACTCAATTAAATATTCATTTGACTTATGGGGTAATCAGATATCAACATTTTGTGAAGAGGTAATAAAATCTCCTGTTTACTTAGTAGGAAACTCAATTGGTGGTGTTATTGCATTGAAAGCTGCTGAAATTCTCAAAAATAAATGTAAAGGAGTAATTTTGATTGATTGCGCACAAAGAACTATGGATGATAAACGTTTAAAAAAAAGTGATATCTTAATGAATCTGCTGAGACCCGTTCTTAAAACGATAGTCAGACAAAGAGTAATTAGTAATACACTTTTTACTAGAGCGGCTAATCCAAAAGTTATAAAGAAAATACTTGAACAAGCTTACCCTTCAGGAAAAAATATCGATAAAGAATTGATTGAAATACTTTATCAACCTTCTCAAAGAAAAAATTCTAAAGAAGCATTTCGTGGATTTATTAACTTATTTGATGATTATCTTGCTACAGATCTTTTCGATGAGGTTGATATTCCAATCCAGTTGATTTGGGGAGAAAAAGATCCATGGGAATCTTTAAGTGAAGCAAAAGAATGGAAGAAAAAATTTAGGAATATAAAAAGATTAGATATTATTGAAGGTGCTGGACATTGTCCTCATGATGAAGAACCAGAAAAAACAAATAAATTAATTTTTGAGTTCCTTCAAGAGACGAAATAAGCTTCTACATTATCACTAAGTCTTCTCAAGCCTCTTAATCCATCTCGTTCAAGATTTCTTACTCGGTCCCTACTTATTCCAAGTACCCTTCCTATGCCTGTAAGGGACATGGGCTCATCACCATCCATCCCATATCTCATTCTTAAAACTCTACATTGGAGATCTGGTAATTGATGCAAAAGAGAGTGGAGATCACCTCTCATACAATCCATCTCTATCTGTTCATCTGGCAAATCCTCACCTCCAGCTAGTAAATCCAATAGAACAGTGTCTTCACCATCACCAACTTTTGTTTCAAGACTAACTGGCTGTCCAGCTTTGCACATCAAATCTTTAACATCCTCTTCAGGAAGTTCTACGTATTTAGCAAGTTCACTAACTGTAGGAGTTCTAGACATTTCTTGGCTCAACTCCCTTTGACCCTTTTTCAACTTATTCAACATTTCGGTTATGTGAATTGGTAGCCTTATTGCTCTACTTTTTTCAGCTATTGCTCTAGTTATACCTTGTCTAATCCACCAATATGCATATGTTGAAAACTTGTAACCTCTAGCTGGATCAAATTTTTCTACTCCCCTAACCAAGCCAATTGTCCCCTCTTGAATTAAATCTAATAATTCCATATTTCTTTTAGTATATTTTTTTGCAACACTTACTACCAATCTTAAATTAGCTGCCACCATTCTTTCTTTAGCTCTTTGCCCAGCTCTCAATCTTTTCTTAATTACTGAAACAGATAAATTTAATTTGTTTGATAATTCCTCAACATTTGGTTTATCCCCCGTTAGTTCAATAATTTCTAATTCAGCTCTTTCAACTTGCATGTATTCTTGCACTTGCCTACCAAGGGTAATTTCTTGCTCGTGTGAAAGTAGTGGAACTCTACCTATGTCCCTCAAATAAGATCTAACAAGATCTACATCGTTACTAGCTTTTAAACTTGATATTGTTACCAATTTATTCTCACTTAATGTTTCAGAAGACATGAAAGTTGAATGTTGTTTTGTAAACAATACCATTAAGAAATGTAAAGTTAAACAAAAAAATCCACAAATTTACAAAAATGAGAATAAATACCTAGTTGATTTAAGCCAATGAAGAGCTTAATAGCCATTTTGCAGTACTTAGATAAATAAATACACCTGCTATATCTGTGACAGTTGTTATAAAAGGAGAGGACATTAAGGCTGGATCCAATCGCATTCGGTCAAATAACAAAGGGAGAATAGCACCAGTTGTGGCGGCTAAAGTCGTTATAGATATTAAACTTATTCCTACCGCAGAGGCTATTAAAGGTCCTTCTCCTTGCCACCAGGCGAAAGGGAAAACTACTAGCATCATTAAAACACCTAAAAGAGCTCCAGTTATTGCCTCCTTAAATACTGCCTTAACTGCACCAAGAGACTTCAATTTCTGAGTACTTAAACCTCTAATGACAACCGTTGAACTTTGAGCGCCAACATTTCCCCCCGTACCTATTAGCAGCGGAATAAATGCAGCCAGCAAAACTATTTCTTTTAATATTTGATCATTCATCGCTATAACTTTTGTCGTTAAACCATTTGCCAAAACCAAAATTAACAGCCACAAAATTCTTCGTCGAGCTATCGTAAATAAACTACTTTGAAAGTAATCATCTTCATCTCCAGGTTGTACTGCCCCCGCGGCATAAATATCTCTTGTTGCTTCTTGCTCTATAACATCAATTAAATCATCAACAGTTACTATACCTACAAGTCTTTTTTCTTTATCAACAACTGGAAGCGCTAAAAAATCATATCTTTGTATTGCTCTGGCAACCTCTTCTTGATTCGTATTAGTAGAAATATTAACTACATCTTTTGTCATAACATTTCCAATTGGCTTGGATGGATCAGCAGTAACAAGGTCTCTTAAAGAAAGAATACCCGTTAAATGTCTTTCTTTATCCGTCACATATAAACTATAAATAGTTTCTGTATAGGGAGCTCTTTTCCTGACTATAGAAAGAGCCTCAGCTGCAGTTTGCATTTCTTTAAGGTCTATAAATTCGGTTGTCATTAATCTTCCAGCGGTTTCAGGCTCATATCCAAGTAATTCAGCTGTTACTTTCCTTTCACCAGGACTAAGAGCAGACAAAAATTTTCGTACAACTTTTGCAGGTAATTCGTCAAAGAGTTGAACCCTATCATCAGGAGACATTTTTTCAACAATTTCTAAAACCTCTCCTGAACGAAGTCTGTCTAATAAAGTTTGCTGCACGATTGGATCTAAATATTCATAAACCTCAATTGCTTCATTTTTCTTTAACAATCTAAATGCTAATGCTTGTAATATTAATGGAAGGTTTCCAATAGCATCGGCGATATCAACAGGTTGAGAAGGCTCCAAAAGTAACTTTGCCTCATCATAATTTCCTGCGACGAGCAATTTTTCTAGTTGAATAATAATATTTTCTCTAGTACTTAAATCTGAAGATAAAGATGTAACCGCTTCAAGATTATTTTCCTTCATAAATATAATCCTTTGTCAAAGTAACAACACTATTATAAGAAATCTAAGTAATTTTTCTACTTATCCAGAACCCGCAACACATCGTTAATAGATTAAAGATAATGATCAAATTAGATAAAATTATAAATTTGATCAAATCTCCTTGATTTAAAATGTTGTACAAAAAATACATAAATCCGCTAAAGGATGTAAAGCATGAAAAGAAACCATTAAATAAAATTTTTTCCTTCGAGTAACTTAATCTTTTGGCAACAACAAAACCAAATAACAATGATCCAATTATTGAAACAATAAAATCATTATTTATAAACAACCTCAAAAAAGTAGCTGCATAGCAAGCTATAAGAATATAAAAAAAACTTTTTATTTTCATTTAATAATTTGAATTAAATAATAACCTAAATAAAAGCATATAAAAGAAAGTATTATTACCTCGAAATAGTGAAAAATTAAACGCATGAATTTCCTCTTTTGAAGTAAAACAAATAGTTGATATATAAAAGATGAAAATGTACTAAAACATCCTAAAAAACCGATATAAAATAATAATAAAAATATATTTTTATTAAATTCTAAAGCTACTAAATTTCCCAAAAAAAAAGATGCTATGAAATTCACTATTGAAGTATTTTGAATATTGAATCCTATATCAATTTTTATATTATTTCTTATAAACATCCTTAGCATTAATCCAAAAGTACTACCAAATAAAATAAAAATTATTGAGGTAATATCCAAAATTTACATTTTTATCCAACCTTTTGTAATCTTATTAGGATCATCAAATAATTTATTAGAAGCTAATTCCACCCTAAACCAAATTTCATTTTCACTCACTTTCCAATTACGTAAAACTGAGACAGTAGTACCTATATCAAGAGCTAGTAATTCCTTAGCATTAATTTCAGGAAAAGAATAAAGAGAAGTATTGGAACTCAATATAATTTCTCTTGTATTATTAAGAAACTTATTTTGATTTAAAGTTTTTTGGATTCCGCCAGCAGGCAATGTAATTGGAGCAATTAATGCAAAAGTAATCAAGCAAAAATTCTTAAGAAAACTATTAATCATATATCTAAAGTTGCCATATCTAAGTTGCTACTATGAGTTTCAATAAATTCCCTTCTTGGTGCAACTTTATCTCCCATTAATATATTGAATATTCTGTCAGCTTCAAGTGCATCTTCAATTTCTACCCTTTTCATCATTCTAGTTTGAGGATTCATAGTAGTGTCCCACAATTGTTTTGGCATCATCTCACCTAATCCCTTAAATCTTTGGATGTTGTAATTTGCATTTTCTCCAAAACCTGAAATTGTATCCTTTAATTGATTCTCGTTATAACAGTATTTATGATTCTTGCCTCTTTCAACTTTATAGAGGGGAGGACATGCAATATATATAAAACCTCTTTGAACAAGTTCTCTTTGATATCTATAAAAAAATGTCAATAATAAAGTTCTAATATGAGCTCCATCAACATCAGCATCCGTCATAATTACAACTCTGTGGTATCGCAAAGAACTTACATCAAACTCTTCTCCTTTTATGCCTAGTCCTAAAGCTGTTATTAATGATTGTATTTCTGTATTTTTATATATTTTTGTATCGTCAGTTTTTTCGATATTAAGAATTTTACCCCTAAGAGGCAAAATAGCCTGAAAATTTCTATCTCTTCCTTGTTTTGCAGAACCACCCGCAGAATCACCCTCAACGATATAAATTTCTGATTCTGAAGGATCTCGAGAACTACAATCGGCTAATTTACCTGGCAGTGTAGAACTTTCAAGGACACTTTTTCTTCTGACTAATTCTCTAGCCCGTCTTGCGGCTTCTGCAGCATTAAATGATTGAATTGCTTTTTCAAGAATAAGGTCCAAAATTCCAGGATTAAATTCCATGAATTTTGTAAGGGCCTCTCCAATTAGAGAATCAACAATTCCTCTTACTTCAGTATTCCCTAACTTAGTTTTTGTTTGCCCTTCAAATTCGGGATCTGGAACTTTAACCGATAAAACTACAGTCAAGCCCTCCCTTATATTTTCACCAGCCAAATTCTTTTCAATATCTTTTCTTTTGCCTCTCTTTTTTGCAAGATTATTGAAAGTTCTTGTCAAAACTGTTTTTAATCCTTCAATATGAGTTCCTCCATCAATAGTTCTAATGTTATTTGCAAAACCTAAAATATTATCTGAATACATATCTGAGCACCATTGCATTGCTGCCTCTACATAAACATTTTCTTTCTGAGAGTCAACATAAATTATCTCAGGATGAATAGATTCCTTTTCTGCATTCATGTATTGAACATATTCCTTAATACCTCCTTGATATAAATAAATTTCTTCTTTAAAAGAACCATCTGATAATTCATTTCTCTCATCTCTGAAAACAATTTTTACACCCCCATTAAGATAAGCAAGTTCTCTCAACCTTGAGGAAAGAAGAGCATATTCAAATTCGATGCCTCCAGAAAAAATCGTTTTATCAGGTTTGAAACAAATAGTAGTTCCTTTTTTAAAGGGTTTATCAGATTGCTTTTTAGTCTGCAACTCACCCTTTGATAAACCTCTTTCAAATCTTTGATTAAACTCACTGCCATCCCTATAAACAGTCACATTAACCCACTCGCTTAAAGCATTAACTACAGATATTCCGACTCCATGCAGGCCACCTGATACTTTATAACCACCACTTCCGAATTTCCCTCCAGCATGAAGAACAGTAAGTACAGTCTCTAATGCACTTTTCCCTGTCCTTGGATGAATATCTGTTGGAATGCCTCTTCCATTATCAGAGATTAAAGCTGATCCATCTGCTCTCAGGACTATTTCAATATGATCACAATGTCCTGCAAGTGCTTCATCAACTGAATTATCAACGACCTCATATACCAAATGATGCAAACCTCTAGGACCTGTAGATCCTATATACATGCCGGGACGTTTACGAACTGGTTCTAACCCTTCTAAAACTTGGATCTGTTCGGCACCATATTCATTTGAGATTTTATTAGATCTTTTGTCCTCACTCATTTAATATAAAAAAAAAACATTAAACTTTTAAAAAGTTATTTTTAAAAGGTCTTTCATTAAACTTACCACCGCAATAAAAGAAAGGCTCGAAGTCTATGAAAAATTTAATCACTTTAATTATATAGCTAATATATTTTTCTTCAGAAATTCATATGTCTTCTTATACACCTCATGTAATAGTTCTAATTGGAGCAACAGCAAGTGGTAAAACGGAATTAGCTATTGAAATTGCAAAATATTTTAAAACTCGTATCCACAATATCGATTCAAGACAAATATATAAGTCTATGGATATTGGAACAGCCAAGCCATCAATAAATCAACAAGAACAAATAGAGCATTTTTTAATAGATATTGCAGAACCTATAAATCAAATTAATGTAAAACAATTTCAAGAAATTGCTAAAAAATCAATTGATAGAGAAATTAATCAAAATAATTTACCTTTTCTTGTTGGAGGAAGTGGTTTATATATGAACTCCCTGACAAAAGGTTTTTTTGTTCCAGATGTTCCTCCGCAAAAGAATTTGAGAGAACAATTAGAACAACTCGGTCAAAAAGGTTGTTGGGAGCTTTTAAAAAATTGTGATCCAGTATCAACAAAAAAAATTAATTTTGCTGATCAAATTAGAACAATAAGAGCTTTAGAAGTCTTTTATGTAACTGGTCAACCTTTGTCAACTCAAAAAGTTCAAAATCCGCCTGACTGGAGAATACTAGAGCTTGGATTAGATAGAGATAATTTAAAAGAAAGAATTTTGCAAAGAACAAAAAATATGTTTGTATCTGGCATTATTGAAGAGACTAAAAACCTTATTGTTCAATATGGATGCGATTTACCAATATTAGAAACCATTGGTTATCGCGAAGCAAAGAGTGTCTTAAATAACCAAATAACTATAGACGAGGCAATTGAATTAACTACTAAAAAAACGATACAATTTGCAAAAAGACAGAAAACATGGTTCCGTAATAAAAATAATCCTATTTGGCTGAATAACAAAAACCTGCTAAAAGATGCAATAATTAAGATAGAGTCTTTTTTAGACTAACTTTATAAATTATTTTAGATTTTTTTCATCCAATCAATTTTTAACTAAACTGAATGCCACCACGCCCACGCTTTGATCGCCGCGCTCCTGTAAGAGAGCTTCCAAATATTAATGAAAGAATAAAATACCCTCAATTGAGAGTCGTTGATTCAGATGGAAAACAGTTAGGTGTCATAGAAAGATTAAAAGCATTAGATATTGCCTCTCAAAGAGAACTTGATTTGGTTTTGGTCAGCGAAAAAGCAAATCCTCCTGTTTGTAGAATAATGGACTACGGCAAATATAAATTTGAACAAGAAAAAAAAGCAAAAGAGGCAAGAAAAAAATCACACCAAACAGAAGTTAAAGAAGTAAAAATGAGGTACAAAATTGATAAACATGATTATGACGTGCGAATAGGTCAAGCTACTAAATTTCTAAAATCTGGAGACAAAGTAAAATGCACTGTAATTTTTAGGGGCAGAGAAATTCAACACTCAAATTTAGCTGAAACACTCCTTTTAAAAATGGCTAATGATTTAGAAGAGCAATCAGAGGTACAACAAAAGCCAAAAAGAGAAGGGAGAAATATGATTATGTTTTTAAGTCCAAGAAAAACTCCTCTTATTAAAAAAGATACATAGTGAGATTTCTTAATTGAAAAACTATGCCGAATGTTAAAGTGTCACTATGCATAAAAATTATTTAAACAAGGTTTTTCAAAAGTGAGATTTCATATTCAACAAGAAAGTGATATCCCTGCATCGACTCAATTATATAATCAAATTTGCTTTGCAATAGCAGCAAGACACTATCCTCCCGGTCACAGATTGCCGAGTACTAGGCAGCTTGCCATGCAGACTGGCCTTCATCGAAATACTATAAGTAAAGTATACAGACAACTTGAAATTGATGGAGTTGTTGAAGCCATAGCTGGATCAGGTATCTATGTAAGAGACAATCTGACTAAAAGAAACTTTAAAAAACCAGTTTACTCAAAAGACAAAATAAGCAAACCACCAGATCAAGAAGCCAAGAAGGCAATTGATAACTTTATAAAACTTGGCTGTACATTACAAGAAGCAAGAGAAATATTAACCAATGAAATTGATTGGCGCATTAAATGCGGAGCAAGAATTATAGTCAGTACTCCAAGAGAAGATATAGGCGCTTCTATGCTAATAGCAGAAGACCTATCTCCAAAAGTTAATGTACCAGTAGAAGTTGTTCCTATGGAAGAATTAGAAAAAGTTTTGAGTAATTCAAATAATGGTACTGTTGTAACAAGCAGATATTTTTTGCAGCCTTTAGAAAAAGTAGCTAAACAACATGGAATACGAGCTATTGCAGTTGACTTGAGCGATTTTCAAAAGGAATTGAAAATTATCAAAGAATTAAATGCTGGAAGTTGTGTAGGTATTGTTAGCATAAGTCCTGGGTTATTGAGAGCAGCAGAGGTTATCATACACAGCATGCGAGGTAGTGAATTAATGCTTATGACCGCAATCTCAGATAATAAAAGTAGATTACTATCACTTTTAAAGGCTTCAAACCATATAGTTTGTGATGGGCCTAGCTTATCAGTTGTGGAAAACACATTATTAAAAAATCGGTCTCAGCTTATGAGATTGCCTCAAATAATATGCTCTAAAAATTATTTAAGTATAGAAACAATCAATCAATTAAAAAAAGAAATTGGGGTTTTAAATTAGATCATGATGTTTAGAACTTTTAAATCAGATATAGAAATTATTAAAGAGAGAGATCCTGCCGCAAGAGGAATATTAGAGATTTTTCTTTGCTACCCAGGTTTTCAATCAATAGTGATTCATAGATTTACTCATAAATTATGGCAAATAAAAATTCCTTTAATTCCACGCTTATTAAGTCATCTAAATAGGCTTTTAACAGGTATTGAAATTCATCCTGGAGCTAAAATTGGCAAAAAGGTTTTCATAGACCATGGAATGGGAGTTGTAATTGGTGAAACAGCTGAGATAGGAAATAATTGTCTCCTTTATCAAGGAGTGACATTAGGAGGGACTGGCAAAAGTCACGGGAAAAGACACCCAACATTAAAAGAAAATGTTGTAGTTGGAGCAGGTGCAAAAGTTCTAGGATCTATCACAGTAGGATCTAATACCCGTATTGGTGCGGGTTCAGTAGTTGTTCGTAATGTAGAAGGGAACAGTACTGTAGTTGGAGTACCAGGCAGAGTAGTTCATCAAAGTGGTGTCAAAGTGAATCCATTAGCTCACTCTGCCTTGCCAGATGCAGAAGCTAATGTGATAAAAAATTTAATGGATAGAATAGACTTCCTTGAAAATGAAATTCTTAAATTACAAAAAACTCTTCAATGTATAGCTAACTCAGAATCTATTGATATTTCAAAACTGGGTGATTCTCAAAATCTCAAAGACAAGGAAATTATAGAATTTCTTGGAGATGATTAAATCTTGATTTAATTTTTGTCATCTGTATCAGTTTTTGGTTGAAACATAAACATTGAATAAATCACATTTCGTCTCATATTAGTCATCATTTCGAGAAACATATCATAACCCTCATTTTTATATTCAATTAGAGGGTCTTTTTGACCATAACCTCTTAATCCGACTGATTCCCTTAAGGAATCCATAGATTGAAGATGTTCTCTCCATAAATTATCAATTTGCTGCAAAATGAAAAATCTTTCGGCTTCTCTCATTAACCCTGGACGAATCTTTTCTATTTGTGATTCTTTTAAATCATAAGCTATTCGCAACTGTTCTTGAAGATAGTTTTTTAATTCTTCTATCGATAATAAATTGACATCCTCAGCTTTAAGATCATCTAATAAATATATAAATTCTTTTACTTTAGAAATTAATTGCTCAATATTCCATTCTTCAGGAGGAAGATCAGGATTAATATAAGCTTCTACAATTTCACTCATTGTTCTTTCTCCATATCCTATTACTTGCCTCTTTAAATCAATTCCTCGCAAGACTCTTAGTCTTTCGCTATATACTGCTTTCCTTTGATTATTCATTACTTCGTCATATTCAAAAACTTGTTTTCTAATATCGTAATAATAAGTCTCTACTTTCTTTTGAGCACTTTCTAAAGACCTAGTAAGCATTCCTGACTCAATAGGCATATCTTCATCAACCCTAAATGCATTCATTAGATTTGCAACCCTATCACCTCCAAAAATCCTTAATAAATTATCTTCTAGGGATAAAAAGAATCTGGTACTTCCAAGATCACCTTGTCTTCCTGCTCTACCTCTAAGTTGATTATCTACTCTTCTTGATTCATGTCGCTCAGTACCAATAACATGCAAACCGCCAGCTTCTCTTACTTTTTTCTCTTCATGGATCAAAACTTTTTCATATTCTTTTTTTACATCTAATAAAGATTCTCTCAAAAGCTTTATCAAGCTATCCTCAGTTGGTGCTTTCTCTGATGCAGTAGCTATTCTGTCATCCAACTCCAAGACAGAAAGTTGTCTATCGCCCCAATTTTCAACAAGTTTGTTGGATAAAGAAGAAAGTTTCTTTTCAAGTGCTTCATCTAATTTTGAAGGAAAAAGACTTTTTGAAGATTCTGAAATATTCTGTTTTAAATTTGAGCCCACCTTTGAAGAAAAACCAACCTTAGCTTTTTTACTTCTTTGTTTAGGGATTGGCGGCTTATGCTCATTATCTGGCTTTACTAATAAAGGAACTAAAATTTCTTTTAATTTCAGTCTTGCCATATAGTCACTGTTTCCGCCGAGGATTATATCAGTTCCCCTCCCGGCCATATTAGTCGCGATGGTAACAGCACCTGCTCTACCTGCCTGTGCAATAATTTCTGCCTCACGTTCAACATTCTCTGGCTTAGCATTTAACAAATTATGAGGAATTTTTTCTTCAGATAAAAGTGAACTTAATAATTCGCTTTTTTCAACACTTGTTGTACCAACTAAAACAGGCCTACCATCTCTATGGATTTGTGCCGTTTCCTTAGCAACAGCTTTCCATTTGCCAATCTCTGTCTTAAATACTTGATCAGCCCAATCTTTTCTCTTTCTTATTTGATTTGTCGGAATAACGGTCGATTCTAATTTATAAGTTTTTTCAAATTCAACCTCTTCAGTTTTTGCAGTTCCCGTCATTCCTGCTAGACCAGGATATAAGAGGAAAAAATTCTGATAAGTAATAGATGCTAATGTTTGAGTCTCAGGCTGAATTTTTAGCTTTTCTTTCGCTTCAATTGCTTGATGCTGCCCGTCACTCCAACGTCTTCCAGGCATTACCCTACCAGTGAATTCGTCTACTATCACAGCTTCATCATTTTTAATAATGTAATTAACATCTTTAATAAATAATTCTTTTGCTTTTAAAGCGTTGGTTATGTAATGTGCCCAAGGATCTTGAGGATTATATAAATCATTAACGGCCAAAAACTCTTCACATTTAGAGAAACCCTGATCAGTTAATATGCAACTTCTCTGCTTTTCATCAACTTCATAATCCCCTTCTGGATCAATACCATCTTTACTTAATTCTTTTGCTTTAACTAATGCCAGAGATAATTCTGCGGCTTTTTGATATTTTTCTTGCGGTCTTTCAACTTGCCCAGAAATAATTAAAGGTGTTCTGGCTTCATCAATTAATATTGAATCAACCTCATCAATCACACAATAGTTGAATTTCCTTTGCACTACCTCATTAATATCAGTAGCCATATTATCTCTTAAATAATCAAATCCTAATTCAGAATTTGTAGCATAAGTTATATCACAATCGTAATTTTTCTTTCTCTCAACGGGACTCATATCTTGCTGTATTAATCCAACTGATAAACCTAAAAAACGATGGACTTGTCCCATCCACTCTGCGTCTCTTCTAGCTAAATAATCATTTACAGTAACAACATGAACACCTTTCCCAGAAAGAGCATTTAGATAACAAGGTAATGTTGCAACAAGAGTTTTCCCCTCTCCAGTCTTCATCTCAGAAATTTGACACTCATGTAAAACCATGCCGCCTATTAACTGAACATCAAAATGCCTCATATCAAGCACACGTTTACTTGCCTCTCTAACGATTGCAAAGGCTTTAGGAAGATATTCGTCTAAGAGTATCTTTTGTTTTTTGAAATCTAATTCTGTTGATATCTTAGATTTGAGATTATGAGTTTCTGTTCTTAATTCATTATCTGTCAATTGAGAAATTTCTTCTTCTAAAAAATTTATCTCTTCCACTATTGGTTGATAGCGCTTTAACTTTCGTGTATTCGGATCTCCAAACAAAAGTTTTAGCATAAGTCAAAGTCCTTAAAAAATTCATCTTATTACAAACATTATAAATTAGTGCGTTACAACAGAATGAAGAAAGCTATTATCTCTTTATTTTAAAGAAACTATCGATTAAGGTATTTAGATTAAAGTCAAAAAATAACCTAGCTAACATCACTTTTCAAAAATCTTTTTAATAAATGAAAGAAATATCTCTAATCAAACATGCTAAAGGAGCTTTAGGATTAAGGGTTTTTGGATTAGGTCCTAATCTTCAACCAACAAACGGATTAATTAAGCTACAAAAATTACTAGATAACAATGCTTTCTGGGCAAAAAATAGAACAATTAATGATCTAAAAAAATGTCTTGCTAACAGTGATGTCGTAATAAGTCTTTGGGTTGGTAAAGAAATAGTTGGGTTTGGTAGAGCTCTAACCGATGGGATTTACCGCGGAGTGCTTTGGGATATTGTTATAGATCAAAATCACCAAGGCAAAGGTTTTGGCTCATTAATTGTAAAAAATATTTTGTCTTCTAAAAAAATTAAAAATACAAAAAAATTATATCTAATGACAACAAATAAAAAATTGTTTTATTCTCAATTTGATTTTAAAGAAGTTACTTCTCAAAATTTATTGATTCGTGAAATATAAAGCACTCTGTTTCTAATGAAAAACAAAATCAAGATACAAATCTACTATAAAGCCATCTTATAAAAGGTCCAAAAATAGGCACTGGTCCAAAAGTTGGGCCACAAAAATCAAAATAATCTCTGTGCTCTTTTATTAATCCATTTTCACCAAATAATAAACGAGTAGTTCCAGGATAAATAAATTCTTTACCCATAATTTTTAAACCCATAGTCCATTCAACAAATCCACAATCCCCAGTTATGGAAATTGCATGAGTTTCTAAAAAAACATCATCACATCTTTTAACTAGCTTTTCTTGAGCCTTAACATAAGAATCTAAGCCCTCTGTTTCCTGAGTTGGGTCTGTAAAAATAACATTCTCATTATAAAATTCAGCCCATTTTTGTTTTGTTGGTGCTTCTGAACCATAAGGTTTAGTAAATAATCCCTTTAAATCCTCAATAGAAATTACTCTTGTCATTACGAAATTATTGTTAAAAATATTCTAAAAGATACAAACATTAAAAGCGGATGAAGAGATTCGAACTCTCGACATTCTCCTTGGCAAGGAGATGCTCTACCACTGAGCTACATCCGCATAACTTTTTTATTTTATCTCAAAGAAGGGATCAATGATAGAAATAATTAAAATTTTTCAATTAATTTAAATTTTTAATTAAGGATCCCATTTCAATTGCTTGTAAAGCATAATTCCAACCAAGATTATTTTTAATTCCTGCTCTTTCTAAAGCCTGCTGCATAGTATCAGTAGTTAAAACTCCAAAAATAATTGGAACATTATTTTCATTTGAAACTTGCGAAATACCTTTACTCGCCTCAGATATAACTACATCATAGTGGGAAGTTTCACCACGGATAACAGCCCCAAGAGCAATTACAACGTCATAACTCTTTTTTTTCATGAGGGTTTTAGCTGCGATTGGTAATTCGAATGAACCTGGAACCCAAACTATATCTACTTGATTGCTTAATTCTGAAGTATCTAAACCATGTCTTTTTAAACAATCAAGACAACCAGATAGAATTTTATTTGTAATTAAATCATTAAATCTTGCTATTACAATCCCAACTTTTAAAGTAGAGGC
>QCCC01000005.1 GCA_003281415.1 Prochlorococcus sp. AG-347-K15 | reverse complement strand
CAATAAGAAATGATGATCAAAAGATAGATATTAGTTTTAACATCCCTGATAAAGTTCTTACTGGCTCTAAGTACGATATCGATATTATTCTAAATAAGCCTCTTGAAGAGGTGATTATCGCTGGAGCAATAAAACCTCATCAAGTAAATTCATTTTTTGAACAAGAAATATTATTGGAGCCATTAGCATCTGGGGGAATTTTTAAAATGACGAGAGCTCCTTCAAAACCCGGGATTCAAATTTGGTCAGGAATAATAGTTCACCCTAAGGGAATGATTACTTTCACAAAGAGTATTGATATTGTTGATAAGATATAGTCTAAGCTTCGTTCAAAGCAGCTACACCTGGTAAAGTTTTGCCTTCTAAAAGTTCCAAACTAGCCCCACCTCCAGTAGATATATGAGACATTTTGTCAGCTAATCCTGCTTTCTCTACTGCTGCAACTGAATCTCCACCACCAATTATTGTACAAACTTCAGAAAAAGCACTTAAGTCTGCAAGAGTCGTAGCTATTGCATTTGTACCTTCTGCGAATTTATCAAATTCGAAAACACCCATTGGACCATTCCAAATTATTGTCTTACATTCTGCAAGAGCATTTTGAAAAACTTTAATGGAATCAGGGCCAATATCAAGACCCATCCAATTCCCGCTAATTGAATCAATTTGAGATATTTTACTTTCGGCGTCAGGAGAAAATTCATTAGCTAAAACAACATCAGTGGGCAATAATAATTCGACTCCTTTTGCTTTTGCTTTTGCCTCTAAATCTTTAGCAAGCTCAAGTTTATCTTCTTCAACAAGACTCTTACCAACATCTAAACCTCTAGCTTTATAGAAAGTAAAAATCATACCTCCACCAATAATAATTTTGTCACACTTATCTAGTAAAGAATCGAGTACTCCGATTTTGCTACTAACCTTTGATCCTCCAACTATTGCAGCCAATGGTCGCTTAGGGGAATCTATTGCTCCCTGTAAGTATTTTAATTCTTTTTCTAATAGAAATCCTGCTACTGATGGACTTAAATAATTAGTAACTCCCTGAGTTGAAGCATGAGCCCTATGAGCAGCACCGAAAGCATCATTCACATACATTTCTGCATGTGATGCTAATTTTTCAGCAAACTCCAGGTCGTTCTTTTCCTCTTCACCGAAAAAGCGAACATTTTCAAGTAAAAGAACATCTCCATTAGTTAAGCTATTTGATTTTGAAACTGCTTCATCACCTACACAACTGTTAGTAAGAGCAACATTTTTTCCCAACAATTCACTTAATCTTGCTGCTACTGGAGTTAATCTCATTTTTTCATTTACCTGACCCTTCGGTCTACCAAAATGAGCAGCTAAAATGACTTTTGCAGAATGATTAATAAGATATTCAATAGTTGGGATCGCTGCACGAATACGCGTATCGTCGGTTATTTGACCGTCTTCATTTAATGGAACATTAAAATCTACTCTTACAAGAACTTTTTTTCCTTCTAAATGTGTCTTATCAAGACTGGAAAGAGATAATTTTGACATTAAACAAGCTATATTTATAATCTCAAGACCCTAACGTTAATTTGGGCTTATTGGGTTAAAAAGTAGTTACTGTTACCTATGCCTTAATAAATTTTAAGAATTAACGATTATAAAAATTTTTAGTTATTAAATTTATACTAAAATTTAGAAGTAAATACTTTTGAAAGTTATAAAAACTAAAAGGAATACAAAATTTTATTTGATTTATTGAAGTGGACATACCCAAAATCCAATGGTACCCAGGCCATATCGCAAAAGCAGAAAAGAAATTATCTGAAGTTATCAATAAAGTAGATTTAGTTATAGAAGTTAGAGATGCACGAATTCCTTTGTCAACAGGACATCCACACTTAAATAAATGGATAAATAATAAAAAACATATTCTTGTCATTAACAGATCAGATATGATCTCCCCGAATACAATCAATAGTTGGAATAAATGGTTTAATTCTAAAGATCAATATCCTCTTTGGTGTGATGCTAAAAGAGGAATAGGGATTAAAGAAATTTGTAAGTCAGCCAAAGATTCTAGGTCGTCAATCGACGATAGAAGACTCTCTAGAGGAATGCGAATTAGGCCAATTAGAGCCCTTACACTTGGTTTTCCAAACGTAGGAAAGTCGGCATTAATTAATAGAATCGCAAAAAAAAGAGTTGTAGATAGCGCTAGGAAAGCAGGCGTGACTCGTAATTTAAGATGGATAAAATTAGAAAGTGGTATAGATCTGCTAGATGCTCCTGGTGTTATACCTCCAAATTTAGAAGATCAAAAATCAGCACTTAATCTTGCACTGTGTGACGATATTGGAGAAGCTGCTTATGAAATAGAGAGTGTCGCAATTGGATTTATCAGAATTATATCCACTCTCAACAAAGATAAGAATGCGAATATCTCAGTTAAACAAATATCTAATAGATATGGAGTTGATATTACTAAAGGCTTTAAGAGTCCTTCTGCTTGGATCGACGAAGCAGCATCAAAACATACCTCAGGCGATAAAAGGAGAATGTCTCATAAGTTATTGGAAGATTATAGAAATCAAATGCTGGGTAAAATTGCTTTAGAAGTCCCACTATGGAATTAAATAATCAAAATTCTTTTGGCATTGGAGAAGGTGAGCTTATAGAAATTATTTATGAGCTACCTCTTCCTATGAGGCTAGACAGATGGTTGGTAAGTAAAAGGCCAGAACAAAGTAGAGCAAGAATTCAACATTTTATAAATTCAGGTTTAGTACTTGTAAACTATAAGACTGCGAAAGCAAAGACCCCATTAAAAAATGGCGACAATATTCAAATATGGATGCCTCCTCCAGAACCTCTTATATATTTGAAACCTGAAAAAATGGATTTAAATATCCTTTTTGAAGACGAGCACATCATAGTAATTAATAAACAATCAGGACTAATTGTTCATCCAGCCCCTGGACACAAATCTGGAACTTTAGTGAATGGATTACTTTTTCACTGTAAAGATCTACCTGGAATTAATGGGAAACTAAGACCTGGGATTGTTCACAGATTAGATAAAGATACCTCCGGATGTATGGTTGTTGCAAAAAGCCAAGAGGCATTAGTAAATCTCCAGAAACAAATTAAAGAAAAAATAGCATCACGCGAATATATTGCAGTAATTCATGGAGCACCGAATTCTGAAGAAGGCCAAATAGTGGGAAACATTGGCAGAGATAAATTAAATAGATTGAAATATAAAGTAGTTGAAGAAACTTCAGGAAGGTATGCCTGTACCTATTGGAAATTAGAAGAAAGATTTGGCAATTACTCATTAATGAGTTTCAAACTAGATACGGGGCGAACGCATCAAATAAGAGTACATTGCGCTCACATTAATCATCCAATTGTGGGTGATCCGTTATATGGAAGATGTAAAAAACTACCTTGTAAATTAGATGGCCAAGCTTTACACGCCATTAAGCTTGGACTTATACATCCAATAAATGGTAAAGAAATGATATTTGAATCAGAATTACCATTAGATTTTCAAAAATTACTAAGTGTTCTTAAAGTTAAATAAGATTCAAAGAGGAATTTAGAAGCGATTTTGTATACGTGTTTTGAGTTTTAGTGAATATTGTAGAACTTTCTCCTTCATCAACTATCTTTCCGTGATTCATAACTAGCAACCTATCACAAAATCTTTTAGCAATGCCCAAATCATGAGTAATAAAGATAATCGTTAAATTCATTTTTTCTTGCAAGACTCTAAGTAATTCAAGAATCTCTATTTTTACTGAAGCATCCAACATATTAACGCTCTCATCACAAATCAAAATTTTTGGTTTCAACAATAGCGCTCTGGCTAATGAAATTCTTTGCAATTGACCACCAGATAATTGGCTAGGATAAGAATTAAAAAAATCATTATTTAAGGGAAGATTCAAATTTCTAAACATTAATCTTATTTCTTTTTCGATTTTTCTTTTATCTGAAATTTTTTGAATAAAAAAAATATCTTCCAAAATACTTTTAATTGTCATTTTCGGGTTCAAACTTGAAAAAGGATCTTGAAAAATAATTTGCACTTTATTGTTCTTTTTAAAAGATTTATTTTTTTTCGATGCATGATTTTTATCATAAATTTTGATTTCACCACCTCTTACTTTAAGAAGTCCAATTAAAGCCCTACATAATGTACTTTTACCACTCCCTGAAGAACCAACTATTCCAAGAGTCTCATTCTCATATAACTTGAAACTCACTTCATTTAAAGCCTTATTCCATTTATTAATGAAAATTGAAGAATTTAATTTATACCAATGTCTTAGGTTATTAACCTCTAGAACGACCTGATCTCGAGCATTATTTTTAGTATTTGGTTCTAATACTATTTTTGAAGCATTTACTAACTTTTTCCCGATATCTGATTTTGGTGATTGAAAAATATCTAATATATTCCCTTTTTCAACAATCGATCCCTTTTCAATTATTGCAACTTTTTTACACCACTTTGCTGCAAGATTAATATCATGACTAATTAAAATTAAAGTTGTATCAAATTCATTACATAGATGAATTATTTCTTGCATAATTTCAAAACTTGTTTTGGTATCTAAGCTTGTTGTAGGTTCATCAGCTATTAATAATTTAGGTTTCAAAGCAAGTGCCATTGCTATAGAAACTCTCTGTCTCATTCCGCCACTAAATTGATGTGGGAAAGAATCAAGTCTACTTTCTTCAATTCCGACTTTTTGAAAAACTTCTCTTACTAATTTTTTAATAGCTAAAGATGATTTAGTTTGATCATGTGTTTTAAATAATTCATATAAATGATCCCCAACTCTCATTAGCGGATTAAGTTTTTTTATAGAATCTTGATAAATAAATCCAAAATTCTTTCTTCTAAATAATTGTGCATCTTTGTTGTTTATTTTCCTAGGATCTACATTAGAAATCGATAGATACCCTTTAGAAGTGGCCTTTGCAGGCAATATATTTACTAATGTTTTTGCAAAAGTGGTCTTTCCACATCCAGAAGGTCCTATTATGGCCAAATGATCTCCACTATCTATTTCCAAATTAAAATTTTTGATAATAGGTTGCTGTTTTAGACCATATTTAACAGTAAGATTTTTAACTACAATAATTTTTTCTTTATTTTTTTCCATGATCTATAGCAAATTTTTCTAGACATAAATAAAATACATCTAAAGCGATATAAAATGTCCGAGGCAGCTGCAAATTCAAAAGAAAAAAACGAAATTGAAGTTTCCAAAACTATTTTGCCTGAAAATAAAAAATATGAAAGTGAATCTTTGAATTATCAAATAAACATTCCCGATTGGCTTCTTAAAGATATTCATAATTTTGAAAAATCAAATAAAGAAAATGATGAAAATCAAAACCTTATAGTAAAGGCTTTTAAACTTGCTTATAAAGCTCATGATGGACAATTCCGTGCGAGCGGCGAGCCATACATTATCCACCCGGTTGCTGTTGCAAATCTCCTTAAAGAAATAGGTGCTAGTTCATCTGTTATTGCTGCAGGCCTTTTACATGATGTAGTTGAAGATACTGGCATTGATTTATCCGAAATAGAAACAAATTTTGGATTAGAAGTAAAAATACTTGTAGAGGGTGTAACAAAATTAGGCGGCATTCACTTTAACAACAGGACTGAGGCACAAGCTGAAAATCTTAGGAAAATGTTTTTGGCTATGGCCAGTGATATCAGAGTTGTCTTAGTTAAACTTGCTGATCGACTTCATAACATGAGAACAATTGAATGGCTAAATGATGAGAAAAAACTAAGAATAGCGAGAGAAACAAGAGAGATTTATGCACCATTAGCTAATCGACTAGGAATAAACAGATTTAAATGGGAATTAGAAGATTTAGCTTTTAAATTCCTAGAGCCTAAAGAATATCTAGATCTTAAAGATCAAATCGCCGTTAAAAGAAGTGATAGAGAAAAAAGATTAAAAGTAACTTTGAATCTTATGAAGGAAAACTTGATTTCAGCGGGTTTGAAAAATTTTGAAATAACAGGAAGGCCAAAACATCTTTATGGCATCTGGAGCAAAATGGAAAGACAACAAAAGCATTTTCACGAGATTTATGATGTTGCTGCCCTAAGAATTATCGTGGACAATTCAGATAGTTGTTATAGAGCTTTAGCAGTTGTTCATGATACTTTCAAACCAATTCCAGGTAGATTTAAAGACTATATAGGATTACCAAAACCCAATGGATATCAGTCCTTACACACTTCTGTGATTGGAAGACATCGACCTATTGAAGTTCAAATTAGAACTACTTCGATGCATCAAATTGCTGAATATGGTATTGCCGCTCATTGGCAATATAAAGAGGGTGGTTCTCCTGCTAAAAGTAATGCCGAGAGATTTAATTGGCTAAGACAATTAGTAGAATGGCAACAAGAAGGTAATGAAAGGGATCATAATGATTATTTAGCTTCAATTAAAGAAGATTTATTTGATGAAGAAGTATTTGTAATCACTCCAAAAGGAGATGTTGTTGGTTTAAGGAAAGGATCTACCGCGATAGATTTCGCCTACAGAATCCATTCTGAAGTTGGAAATCACTGTAATGGAATAAGAATTAATGAAAAGCTTTCTCCATTATCTACAGCACTTCAAAATGGTGACTTCATAGAAATTTTGACAAGTAATAATGCTACTCCAAGCTTGGATTGGCTGAACTTTGTAGTTACGCCAACTGCTAAAAATAGAATTCGCCAATGGTATAAGAAAAGCCATCGTGATGAAACGATTAAAAGAGGTAGAGATTTACTTGAAAAAGAATTAGGTAGAAACGGTTTTGAAGCATTACTTTCTAGTGAAGCCATGAAAACAGTTGCAAATCGATGCAATTTAAAAACTACTGAAGACCTTCTTGCATCTCTTGGTTTTGGTGGTTTAACTTTGCATCAAGTATTAAACAGACTAAGAGAAGAAATAAAATTACAGACAGAAGATGTAAAAAATGATTCTGACTCTGAAATAGCAAAATCTCTTAAAAGTAATAATAATTTATCCACTAATCAATCTAATACAGCAGCAAAATCACCAATTTCCGGGATAGAAGGTCTTGATTACAGAATAGGTAAATGCTGTTCCCCACTCCCAGGCGAGGATATTATCGGAACTGTGTCGCTCGGCAACCATGGGATAACTATACATAGGGAAGATTGTGAAAATGTAATACCAATTCCAATAGAGAGAAGATTACCTGTCGGTTGGAATCAAGATAATAAAACTGGCGATAATAAGTTTCCAATTCAGCTACGAATAGAAGTAATTGATCGAGTTGGAGTTCTTAAAGATATTCTTATGCGGTTATCTGATAAAGGTATAAACGTTAGTGATGCCAATGTTAAAACTGCTTATGGTAAACCAGCTATTATAAATCTTTGTGTAGGTCTTGAAAGTTATAATCAACTTCACAAAACAATTGAACAAATTAAATCAATGGCAGATGTTTTAGATATTGCCAGAGTTGGACAAAGTTAATTTTAAAATCAGATCAATCTATCTTTTACTTTTTATCTTGTAGATAAAGAAAACAATACTGCCGCAAATCAAAGCTAATAAAATACCTACACAAGATGAACCTAAAAGTAATTTTAAGGAAAAAATTCTACCTTGTTTCCATAAGTCATCAATAACTAAACTTTTTTCAAGAATTTTATTAGAAGGATTATTTAAAAAAATCGAACCAACTTTATAGTTAAAATAATAAAGTGGAATATAAGTAAAAGGGTTGCTGATCCAGGTACCAATTGCAGCTAGAACAATATTTCCCTTAGCTATTTTCGCAAAAAATACTCCCATTAAAGTCTGAAAACCAAAAAATGGAAAGCAACCACTAAATACCCCTATAGCTAAACCTTTAGCATTAAAGAAAGGCCTTCCATTCTGACTCCTAAATAATGATAGAATTTTCTTATAGGTAATATCTCTTTTAAATCTCATTAAGAAAGAAAATTTCAAAATTAAATTCTTGATAATTTTACTTAATTATCCATAACAAAGCGAGAGATGGATTCGATAGTTACTACAGAAGATACGATAGCCGCAATTGCTTCAGCTATAAGTATTGGGAAGGGAGGAGTTGCGATAATAAGAGTATCAGGGAAAGGCGCAATAAATTCTTGCAAAAAGATTGTTCAAACTAAATCTAAATATGCATGGGAATCACATAGGGTTTTTCGTGGTTTTATTCAGGAAAATAAACAAAATAAATTTATAGATGAGGTTTTAATTTTAGTGATGAAATCCCCAAATAGCTTCACAGGAGAGGATGTAGTTGAACTTCATTGCCATGGCGGAATTATCATAGTAAATAAAGTTTTAAAGATATTATTATCTAGTAATTCTAGAGTTAGACTTGCAAACCCAGGAGAATTTAGTCAAAGAGCTTTTCTTAATGGGAAAATAGATCTTACTCAAGCCGAGTCGATTAATCAATTAATTAATGCAAGCAATACCAGATCAGCAGAGTTAGCGTTTAGCGGGGTTCAAGGAGAAATAAAGAAAAAAATTGATGATATTAAAAATGACCTTATAAATCAACTTTGCGAAATAGAAGCGAGAGTTGATTTTGAAGAAGACTTCACAGATTTTGATTACACCAAATATCTAAAAAACATTAAAAAAGTCAAAGAAAAAATAGAATTACTAATAGAAAATGCAAAAAGAAATTCATATATTCACAATGGAATATCCATTGCGCTTATAGGTAAAACAAATGTTGGTAAAAGCTCTTTATTAAATTTGCTTGCAAAAAAAGAGAAAGCAATCGTAACTAATATTCCTGGAACAACTAGAGATGTTATTGAAGTTAATTTAACAATTAATGATATTCCAATGAAAATAATTGATACTGCTGGCATAAGAGAAACTCATGAACAAATTGAAAGTATTGGAATTAAAAAAAGTTTTGGGAAAATAAAAGAGTCAGATTTTATAATTTATATTTATAGTCTTGAAGAAGGATTTAATGAAGAAGACAAAAAAATAATACAAGAAATTCCCAAAGAAAAATTAATTACTATTTTGGGCAATAAAAAAGATTTAATTGATTGCAAAAATATTAATTCAAATGAGTTAAAAAACACAATTCTTATGAGTATTAAGAATAATGATGGTGAAAGATTATTAATAGACACAATTATAAAAAAATGCGGATTAAAACAAGTAGAAAATATCAATATATTTTTAAACGAAAGACATCAAACAAATTTGTCTGCTTGCCTATCTAATTTAAATGATACTGATGAAATAATTGAAAATAAATTGCCATTTGATTTGTTATCAATTGAGCTGAGAGATGGAATTCAAAACTTATCTAAAATAACTGGTCAAGAATTAACAGAGGAACTTCTAGATAATATTTTTTCTAAGTTTTGTATTGGTAAATAAATTTGAGTTAAATTACATAGTGATATATAGTTGATTCTCTAACTTCAGTTTAATTTTTATTAATTAATTATTTCTTAGTTTAGTGGATTTAAATACTCCAAGAATAAGTAAAATCATTGATAATTGGATCGATGAAGATATAGGTAGGGGAGATCTTACAAGTTCCTCTATTACAGAAGAGAATGGTAATGCATATTGGATTGCAAAAGAAGAGGGTATATTCTGCGGGGTTGAAATTATAAAAGAAATTTTTAGAAAAATTGATTTAAAAATCAGTCCAAAATTTAATATCTCTGATGGAGATAAATTTGTTAAAGATCAAAAACTCTTAGAAATATATGGGCCTTCAAAAAGTTTACTCGCTAGTGAAAGGATCAGCTTAAATATAGCAATGCATTTATCTGGAATATCAACATATACAAAGAATCTTACAGATAAATTAGAAGGCACAAATATAAAATTAGCAGATACTAGGAAAACGACTCCTGGCTTGAGAATATTTGAAAAATATGCATTCAAATGCGGAGGTGGGGTGAATCATAGAATGGGATTATACGATGCTGCTATGATCAAAGAAAATCATATTGCATGGACAGATAATCTTAAGAATGCAGTACAAAATATTCGCCTAAATTCGCCTTTTACAACTCATATCATAATTGAAGCTGAGAATATCGACCAGGCAAAAGAAGCAGTATTAGCAGGAGCGGATAGTGTCTTATTAGATGAACTTAGTCCTGAAATAATCAAAAAAAACGTTCAAGAATTAAGAGAGTTATCAATTAATAGTCTACAAAAAGAAGTCAATAAAAATTTGATAATAGAAGTTTCTGGAATAAACCCTCAAGAAATTAGTAAATATCTAATAAAAGGTATTGATTTGATTTCAACAAGTTCTTCAATCACCAAAAGTAATTGGATTGATTTGAGTATGCGTTATATTAATTAATCATATAGATAAATAATTGAATAATTAATGCTAATCATTTTTAAAGAATTAACAAAACAATTTGAACAATCTCTTTTAGATAGTCTTGAAAAAAATGATAAAAAAGGAGAATTCGCAATTCTTAGCAAGAATTTAATTACACAATCATCAAAAGAGGAATTTGGTGATTATCAATGTAATGTTTGTTTAAGTTTATCTAAAATATATAAAAAGAACCCAAGAGATATTTCTAATGATTTTATTAACCTTTTAAATAAAAATAAAAGCATAGCAAAATTATGTAAGAGTCTAGAAATAGCTGGACCTGGATTTATAAATATAAAATTAAAAGATGAGGTTCTAATAAATGAAATTAAGTCAAATATTCAATGCAATAGGGCTGGCATACCTCTAATTAGAAAAGATTTAGATAGTGGTTTGTCCAATAAAGTTATTGTAGATTTTTCTAGCCCTAATATTGCTAAAGAAATGCATGTAGGGCATTTAAGATCAACAATAATAGGTGACTCAATATCTAGAATTTTCGAGTTAAGAGGTTATGAAGTATTAAGACTCAATCATGTTGGTGATTGGGGAACACAATTTGGTATGCTTATTACTCAGCTCAAAGATTTATATTCAAATGATCTAGAAGAAATAGGAAAGATCAAGATAAGTGATTTAGTTGAATTTTATAAAGAATCAAAAAAAAGGTTTGATAACGAATCTGAATTCCAAAAAAGATCTAGAGAGGAAGTAGTTAAGTTACAAAGTGGAGATATTAAATCGATTAAAGCTTGGAAATTATTATGTGATCAATCAAGGAAAGAATTTGATGAAATCTATAAAAATTTAAAAATAAAAATAGAAGAAAGAGGTGAATCTTTTTATAATCGCTTCTTAAAATCAGTTATTGATGATTTGAATTTAGAAAAAATATTAGTAGAAGATCAAGGAGCAAAATGTGTATTTTTAGATGGGATGACTAACAAAGAAGGCAAACCTTTACCGCTAATTATTCAAAAAAAAGATGGAGGTTTTAATTATGCCACCACAGATCTTGCTGCTATAAGATACAGATTCAATAAACCTCCCAATGGCGATGATGCTTCAAGAATTATTTATGTAACTGATCATGGGCAAGCAAATCATTTTGCTGGAGTTTTTCAAGTTGCAAAAAAAGCAAAATGGATCCCAGCAAATTGTCAAGTAGACCATGTCCCTTTTGGGTTAGTTCAAGGAATTGATGGCAAAAAACTAAAGACAAGAGAAGGTGAAACAATACGCCTAAAAGATTTATTAAATGAAGCAGTTAGAAGAGCAAAAGAAGATTTATTGAAAAGATTAGAAGATGAAGATCGTTATGAGACCGAAGAGTTTATAGCAAATACTTCAAGAATTATTGGATTAGGAGCTGTTAAGTATGCAGATTTAAGTCAAAATAGGATTACTAATTATCAATTTAGTTTTGATAAAATGCTTTCCCTTAATGGTAATACTGCTCCTTATTTGTTATATACACTTGTAAGAATTTTAGGAATTAAAAGAAAAAATGATTTTGTTTATGAATCTAAGGATTTTCAGTACGTAAATTATGAACATAAATCTGAGTGGAAACTTATCAGAAAATTACTTAGGTTCGATGAAGTCATAATTTCTATTGAAAAAGACTTAATGCCAAATAGATTATGCAATTATCTGTTCGAGCTATGTCAGACTTTTAATAGATTTTATGATCAAGTTCCAATCCTCAAAGAAGAAAAAAATATAAAAATCTCAAGGCTTAATTTATGTGACCTAACTGCAAAAACACTAAAATTAAGCTTAGAACTTTTAGGAATTGAAACTTTAGAAAGAATGTAATGAATGATTTTGATCCATTAAATAATCTTTTCCCAAAACCAAGAGAAGAAATAATAAATATGCAGTCTTACTCTGCACCTTTAGAAAATAGAAGAAATTTACTCCGCTTAGACTTTAATGAAAATACTTTAGGTCCAAGTCCTAAGGTTTTAGAGGCATTACAAGCGATAAAATTAGATGAGATATCAATTTATCCAGAATATAATTTTTTAAAAAAATTTTTATGTGATAAATATCTTGATTCAAGAAAATTTGGTAATGATGAAATCGGAATTTTCAATGGAGCAGATGCAGCAATAAATGCAATTTTCAATTGCTTTGGAGAAAAAGATCAGATATTTCTAACCACAAATCCAACTTTTGGTTACTATTCTCCTTGTGCAGAAATCCGAGGAATGAAAAAAATAAGTTGTTCTTACATTGGAGAAAATTTTCTATTCCCTATCGAAGAATTTAGGGAAAAAATAATAGAGCATAATCCAAAGTTAATATTTATTTGCAATCCAAATAATCCAACAGGAACTGTTCTAAGCTCTCATGAAATAATTAATTTAGCCAATATCAATAACGATTCATTAATAGTTGTTGATGAACTATATGAAAAATTTAATGGAGATAGTCTTCTTGAATCGATAGATTTTGAAAAGAATAAAAATATTCTAATAATCCAATCTCTTTCAAAAACTGCAGGTCTAGCTGGTTTAAGAATAGGTTTTACTTTTGGCAATAAAAGTTTAATTCAGTACATTAATAAAGTTACAGGACCATATGATGTAAACAGCTTTGCTATAACAGCTGCATTAGCAGCACTTAAAGACAAATCATATATTGATAATTATGTTTTAGAAGTAAAAAAGGCGAGGGAATGGATTTTAAATAAATTTAAATCAACAAAAATCAGAACTCACTTTAGTGGAGGTAATTATTTCTTAATTTGGCCAAAAAAAGATCCTAAAATCTTAATACAACAGATGAGAGAAAAAGGTATTCTTATTAGAAGTATGGAAAACAAAAAAGATATCGGTAATTCTATAAGGGTAAGTATTGGAACTAAAGAACAAATGATTTTTTTCTGGGACAATTACAAGATATTAGATTTAAAAAATTAATTACTGAAAATATAAATTGTATTTTGATCGATTCTTTTAGGTTTTATTTGAAAATCTTTTCCAACATATTTTACTTTAAAATCTTTCATATTTTCGATAAATAAATCAGCATTTGAGAAATCACATTCTTTATTAATTTTTTTGCCGCGTTCAAAGTGAACAGGAATAACTACATTAGGTTTTAGAAGCTTAACTATTTTTGAGGCTTCTTTACCATTGTAAGATTTTATTCCTCCTCCAATTGAAATAAACAATATATCTGGATTAGACAAAATAATTTGACTGTTTATATCAATATCACCAGCAGCTCCTCCCATATGAACAATTTGAAGATCATTCTGCTCCCAACTCCAAACAGTTGCCATCCCAAATCTTCTTCCATCTACTCTGTCATGTGGTACAGAAATTCCATTTAATAAAATATCCTCAAATTGATAGATTCCTGGTTCAACGAACATTAATTGATCATTAGGATTATATCCTTCATCTGGAAGCCTAGAACTAGCCAAAATAAAATCTACGTTGACTTCTTTTGGCTCCTTTAAATTACTTGCACAACCTATTGCTTTAAAGGGATTTATAAGAATAGATTTATCTGCACTAGTAATTAAAAAACTACTATGTCCCAAACTTTTTATTCCTAAGTTCCTTGCCAATAATGAGGTAGGTAAAAAAGAGCTAACTAATATCAAAAATAAAAAGTTTTTAATTTGAGAAATCATAATATTAATTTTTTTTTATTTTACTTTTGTTCAGCCATTTTTAGAAAATTACTAATTAATTTATGACCAAATTGCGTCAACACACTTTCAGGATGGAACTGTACCCCATGTAAATGTTTATATTCTTTATGAGAGATAGCCATAATTGTTGAGTCTTCTAAAGTCGCAGTTATGTCGAAACAAGATGGTAAAGAACTTGAATCAACTATAAGACTATGATATCTAGTAGCCACAAATGGAGTCTCGATATCTTTAAACAATCCTTTTTGATTATGAAATATTTTGGATGTCTTACCATGCATAAGTTCTTTCCCAACTATAACCTTACCTCCAAAAGCTTGGGCCAAAGCTTGATGACCTAAACAAACTCCTAAAGTCGGAATATTTTTAGATAATTTTTTTAGAATTGGCAGACAAATTCCAGATTGATCTGGATTACCTGGACCTGGAGATAAGAGAATTCCACCAGGATTTAGTTTGATAATTTCTTCTAGAGTAATTTCATCATTTCTTTTAACTATTAATTCTTTAGTTATTTCATGCTCAACTGAAAGTTCTCCTAAATATTGAACAAGGTTATAAGTAAAACTATCGTAATTATCAATAACAAGAAACATATTTATATGGATTTAAAATAACAACTTTATTTTAGGAACAAAGATATATACAGCAATAATAACAGAATTAATGGAAGCTAATAATACTGCTCCTGCAGAAGTATCTTTTGAAATTTTAGCCAAAATACTAAATTCTTTTTTCACTACTAAATCAACGATTGATTCAATAGATGTGTTCAATATTTCTAATATTAAAACAGACATTATTGTTGCAATCAAAATAACATAATTACTTAGACTAATTTTGAGCAAAAAACCAATTATTAAACTTGTAACTGCAAAAATTAATTGAATTTTAAAATTTCTTGAAGTTTTTAATACATAACTAATACCACTGAAAGCATACTTAAAACTTATAAATACATTACTAGAAGTTTTGTATGATTCTTTTCTATTTTCTAAATAGTTTATTTTTTTTTCCATTGATTTTTAATCTAATCGAGTAATTAAATATTCTTGGAAATTTAACATATTTTCTAAATCATGCTCATTATTATGTTCCCATCCCAAAAGATGTAAAAATCCATGACTAGCCAACCAGATCATCTCTCTATAGATTGAATGTTTATATTCATAAGATTGCTCAAGTGCCATCTCTAATGATATAAAAATATCTCCCAACTCTATATGATCTAAATTATTTAGAGATTCATCAGAAATAATTGGAAAAGATAGAACATCAGTTGGACCATTTTTTTGCATCCATTTCTTATTCAAAGAAGCAATTTCTTGATTAGATATTATCTGTAAACCTAATGAAAAAGATTTTTTTTCAAAAATATAATTTGGTAAATCATAATCCTCTTTTTTTAATATAGTATTTATCCAAGATAAAAAAACTTTCTCCCAAAAAATAGATTCAAAAATAAGATGAGTTTTAGTATCTTTTAACTTATTTGAAAATTGAGAGAAATCATTACATTGAAAAACCAAATCTAAATTTATTTCAGAAATAATTTTTTCTTTCATACATTCTTAAACTGGAATATTGGGCTTACCTATTGTGGCCACAAGTATTAATATCCCAATTAAAACTAGAAAGGTTATTGAAAAATGAGAAATACTTTTTGAGCCTTTCCTTACCATATTTCTCATAGCAAGCTTTATAAAGCTTGGAGGAGAAACTTTTTTTTCTGAAATTTCGTTTTTATTTTCCATTAGTTATTCAAGAGATTCATTAGAAGAAATATTCATACGTAATAATTCATGAATAAATGGTTCAAGTCCACCATCTAAAACACTATCTAACTCGTTAGTCTCCTTCATAGTCCTAAGATCTTTTACCATTTGATAGGGATGGAAAACATAATTTCTTATTTGATTGCCCCATGCAGCTTCCACAATATCACCTTTAATATCAGCGACTTCAGCAGCTCGTTGTTCTTTAGCAATCACTAATAGTTTAGACTTTAAAAGTAACATAGCTTTTTCTTTATTTTGTAATTGAGATCTTTCTTGAGTACATCTTACTGAAATCCCTGAAGGCAAATGAACAATTCTCACTGCTGTTTCTACTTTATTAACATTTTGTCCTCCAGCTCCACCGGATCTACTTGTTGTGATTTCTAAATCTTTTTCAGGTATATCAAGTGAAATATTATCATCTAATTTTGGCATAACCTCTACCCCAGCAAAGCTGGTTTGTCTTTTGCCATTGGCATTGAAAGGAGAAATTCTTACTAATCTATGAGTTCCTTTTTCATGTTGCAGATAGCCATATGCATATTTTCCATCAATTTCGAACGTTACACTTTTAATACCTGCTTCTTCTCCTTGAGATAATTCAGTAATGACAAGGCTCATTTGATTATTATCGGCCCATCTTGAGTACATTCTTAATAATATCTCTACCCAATCCTGCGCATCTGTTCCACCCGCACCTGCATTAATAGAAACTACTGCTCCTTCCTTATCGTATTCACCACATAATAATCTTTCAAATTCCCATTTATCCAAATTCTCTCTTAATTTTTTTAATCCCAGCTGCGATTCTACAATCATTTCCTCTTCGGGTTCTAGAGAATAAAGCTCAAGAGAGGCATTAGCATCAGAAATAAAAGTTTTCCATTTATCTAACAATTCGAGTTGTGCTTTGACATCATCAAGGATTAACATTTGCTTTTTAGCTTCTTCTTGATTTTCCCAAAATTCAGGCTGAGCAGAAATTTGCTCTAACTCTTTCCTTTTCGCTTTTAATCTTGGAACGTCAAAGACAATCCTGAGCATTACCCAGGCGCTCTGTTAGTTCCGAAAGATCTTTTTTGAAATCTGTAATATCTATCAAAATAGAATTTAATCGTTATTTATAATCTAACAAGCACTTTTGTTTAATAGTATAAACTAAGTATTATTTTAAAAAAATGTCCAAAGTTGAAATTTATACTTGGCAATATTGCCCATTCTGTATTCGAGCAAAATCACTACTCAAGAAAAAAAATGTAAATTTTAAAGAATATAAAATAGATGGCGACGAAGATGCCAGAGCATTGATGATTGAAAGAGCTGATGGTAGAAGAACATTACCACAAATATTTATAGATAATGAGGGTATCGGAGGCTGCGATGATCTCTACGCATTAGAAAATGAAAATAAATTAGAAGCATTATTAAACTAGATCTTATGAAATTTCTATTCGTAATAGATCCAATTAAAAATATAAATCCCTTAAAAGATTCAACTGCTGCTTTAATGCAAGCATCATCAAAAAAAAATATTGAAATCTGGAGTTGTACTCCTCAAGACCTGGAAGCTAGAGGTGATGAAGTATGGGCATCTTCCGTAAAAGTTGAAGTAATTCCGTGGATTTCTTTCAAAGAGAATGATTGCATACCTCTCGCCGAATTTAATTGCATTTGGATGAGAAAAGATCCTCCTGTAAATGAGGCTTATTTATATGCAACCCATCTTTTAGAAGTTGCCGAAAGAAAAGGAGTAAAAGTAATTAACAAACCCTCATCGTTAAGAGCGTGGAATGAAAAGCTAGGTGCTTTAAGATACAGCCACTTAATGGCACCTACAATAGTTGCGAGTAAGGTAAAAGATCTTATTAATTTTGCAAATATAAATAATGAAGTAGTCATAAAACCTCTTGGAGGAAAAGGTGGTCAAGGTGTTATAAGGATAAATAAAAATTCTCCAGGAATTAAATCAATCATTGAATTAATCACTTCTCAAGAAGAATTACCCGTTATGATGCAAAAATTTATTCCTGAAGTCATAGAGGGTGATAAAAGAATAATTATCGTAAACGGAGAAGCAATTGGATCAATAAATAGGATTCCGCAAGGAGGCGATTTTAGGAGTAATTTAGCGATGGGAGGCAAGGCTGAACCCACATTATTAACAGAAAAAGAAAAAAGTATCTGCTCAGAATTATCTCAACACTTCAAAGATGAGGGTTTATTTTTTGTAGGTATTGATGTAATAAATGGAATGCTTAGCGAGATTAATGTAACCAGTCCAACAGGTTTAAGAGAAATAGAAAATTTATCCAATAAAAATGTTTCAGAGGAAGTTATTGAAAAATTAGTAGAAATTATCTAGGATTTTTAGCGCAAAATATTTGTTTTACTATAGATTCAAATTTTAATTTAATCTCATCTATTTCTTTCTCTAAAACGGAGCCAGAAACTATACCTGAACCTGCAGTAAATTCAATATTTTCTTCAATACATCTTGCGCCTCTTATTGCCAAAAGAAATGAAGCATTACCTGATGAATCAACCCAACCCATTGGAGAAGCATAATTTCCTCTAGGGAAAGACTCAAGAGTGTTTATCCAATCCAATGCTGCATTTTTTGGGTATCCACAAACAGCTGGAGATGGATGTAAGTTTTTAAGCAATTCAAAAGGACAAATATTTTCAACTTTAGAGAAAATGAGTGTTTGCAAATGAGAAATATCTCCAAATGAATTTACCTTGATATCACTTTTTTTAAAGTTTGTTATTTTTGAAACTTCTAAAGATTTAATCAAATGTTGTATTACATAATTATGTTCCTTTAAGTCTTTAGTACTTTTTAGGAGTTTCTTAAAATTTGAATTAGTAGAGATAGTTCCAGCAAGAGCCTCTAAAGTTAAATTAGGTTTAGAGAAAGAAAATAATTTTTCTGGAGATGCTCCAAACAAAATATCCTTACTATTCCTTTTCCAAACGTATCTACATGTATTTGGTTGCTTCTTTTTAAATCTTTTTAAAATTTCTACTAAATCTAATTTATTTTTAAGTTTTATTTTAATCCTATTCGCTAAAACTATCTTTTCGAGGATATCTTTCTCTACTAATTGAATTCCTCTATTTACTACTTTTTTCATGTTTGTTTTAGAAGTTTCTAAGGAGCGTGAGAAATCATCAATAAAAGGGGAATCAAAAATAGTTTTTAAGCCAGATGATTTTATTAATTCTGAGCCAGAATTAATAACTTGATTTCTAATTGTCCATATTTCTTCAATTAATGTTCTTAATGATGATTTACCTTCAACATGACCATTGATTCGTAACCAGCAATTCTTGCCACTTTTAGTAATTAATATTTTTGGCAAAATGGCTTCCAAACTAGGGATATCTGAAGGTAAATTCTTATTATTCAAATTTTCTGAGAAAGAAAATAAATAAATAATTTTTGAAAGTGCAGAATTATGCGATTCATTAGTTAAGTTAATTAAATTTTTAAAATTCTCAGAATTAAACTCTTTTGCTACCTCAAATCTTTTTGGGCCATCCAGAGTAACATATTTACACTTCTCGAAAGCTATATATGAAATGCCATCAGATTCCTCCCAAAATGAAGAAAACGGATATTGATTTATTAACAATTCATAAACTTGAAATAAATCAATACAAGGAATCTCAACACAAATACTTACTAATCCAGAATTTTCAACTTTCTTATCGAAAGAGGAAAATACATCTTTTAAAAAATCTGTTAAGTTTAAATCATTTTTCATTACTTATTGAAAATAACTAAAAATGATGCAATAAAGTAAAAAATGTAACTCAATTTATAAACTACATTCAATAATTATCCAATTTTGCGTGTTAATTAAAAATGGACGAAGATAAAAAAAAATTATGGAAAAAAGCAATAAAATGGCCTCTTTATTCTGTTGCCATACTTCCAGTTTTAATAACAGGGGCTTACTTACTAAATAAATATGAAGAGGTAAAAATTTATAATTTGATTTCATTTACTTTAGCTGCAATTTTGATATTACTTTGGGAAAATCTAACTAATGATTTATACGACGCAGAAACAGGAATCGATGAATTTAAATTCCATTCAATTGTAAATCTTGTAAAAAATAAAAAAATAATTTCATTTATTGCATATACATCTTTAGTTATTGGTTTATTAATAATTTTAATTATTTCAGTATCAACAAGTATAAACATTTTTATTTTGGTGGCAGCTTGCTGCTTCTTAGGATATTTATATCAAGGTCCTCCTTTTAGATTGGGCTATCAAGGTTTAGGAGAACCATTATGCTGGCTTGCATTTGGACCTTTTGCGTACTCTGCAGTCTTAATTGCGTTAAATCCGTCTAATATTTACTTCGAAGATATTCCATGGAAAGTTTCTTTATTACTTGGTTCAGGACCTTCCTTGGCAACAACTCTTGTATTATTTTGTTCTCATTTTCATCAAATTTCTGAAGATAAAAAGCATGGGAAAAATTCACCTTTAGTTCGCTTAGGGGCAAAAAAAGGTTCTCAATTTGTGCCTTGGATAATTTTTACAATATATATTTTTCAACTTTTCACAATAGTTTATGGATTTATTCCAGTGTTTTGCATCCTTTATTTGCTTAGTTTCCCTCAAGCTATAAGACTTATAAATTTATTAAAGTCTTCATATGCAAAACCTTCTGCAATAAAAAATTGCAAATTCGTCGCAATAAAATTTCAAACTCTTAACGGAATTGGTTTAATCACAGGATTAATATTTAATTACTATCTAAATAAATGAACTTAATATTTCAAAAAAAATCTTATAGCTTTAAGTTATCGGCCAAAGTAGAAAATTCTAAAACCAATTATCACACAAAATCGGGTTGGATAATTAAATTAATAAGTAATGATAAAAAAATAGGGTTTGGAGAAGTTTCACCGCTACATAAAAAAGACTTAAAAAAGTGTGCGAAACAACTAGATATGATCCCTGAGTATATAGAGGAATTTAATTTATCTGACCAAATAAATATTTTTCACCCATGCATTCAATCTGCAATAAATTCTGCATTAGCTGAGATCAATGGAAAAATAATTTTTAAAGAAAACTACTACTTTGATGAAATTGGTAAAACAGCCATATTGTTAAATCATGAAAATGTAGTTTCAGATCTAAATGATATTAAAAAAAGACATTGTGATATTGGAAAATCATTAACCTTAAAATGGAAAGTGGCACTAAAAAATAACCATGAGGAAGAAGCAAAATTAGAAGAAATTTTAAGCAAAATAGGTAATAATATTAAGTTAAGGATAGATGCTAATGGTTCTTGGGGAAGAGAGATAGCTAATAGATGGGCTGATATTTTGAAAGATAATAAAAATATAGATTGGTTAGAACAACCTCTCTGTGTTGATGATATTGATGGACTGACAGAACTAAACAAAAAAATTCCAATAGCTTTAGACGAATCACTTTTAAAATTTCCAACTTTGATTGATGAGTGGAAGGGTTGGCAAATTAGAAGGCCTTCTCAAGAAAATAATCCAGTTAAGCTTTTAAGAGAATTAGAAAATAAAAAAGCTTTAATATCTATAAGTACCTCATTTGAAACTGGAATAGGAAAGAGATGGCTCCATCATTTATCTTCTCTACAATTACAAGGACCAACGCCAAAAGTTCCTGGTTTAGCAATGAATAAATTCCCTAATTCGTTTCTATTTTTAAATGAAGCAAAAAAGATATGGGATCAACTATGAAAAATAAAATTCATACTATTGAAGTTGAAAATAACGAAACTCAATCTGTAGAAAAAATTATTGAAAAAATTAGAGAGAATAAAATTATTTATGTAAAAAACAAATTTTATGAAGACAAAGATGTATTAGATTCAATTACTGAAAATGGGCCAGCAATTATCTTAAACAGTAGTGGGAGTTCTGGAAAACCGAGACAATGTTTTCACCATTTAAAAAATCTTAAATTATCTGCAACTACATCAGGTCAATGGCTAATAGAACAAGGATTTGAATTACAAAACTGCTTAATTTTAAATACTTTACCCCTGAACCATATAAGTGGATTAATGCCAATTTTCAGAAGTCAAACTTGGGGATGTGATTGTATTAATATTTCTCCGAATTTGATAAAAAAAACTCGAGAACTTTTACTTTTCACAATTAAATTTAAAAAAAACAAAAAACACTTGATTACGTCATTAGTACCTACACAATTACAAAGACTTTTAGCTCAAAAAGATGGAATTAGTTGGCTAAAAATTTTTGATCTAATTTGGGTAGGTGGAGCTTCAATTTCAGACGAAACTGCAGAACAATGTATAAAAGAAAAAATAAAATTAGCACCTTGTTACGGCTCAACTGAAACAGCAGCAATGGTTACGAGTTTAAAACCAAAAGAATTCTTAATGGGTTTTAAAAATGTTGGAGAAATACTACCAGATACAAAAATAAGAATTAACGCACAAGGATTAATCCAAATAAAATCAGCCAGAATTGGAATCGAAATAATAGATTCTTTAAAAACTGAAAATTTCAAAAATAAAAATGGGTGGTGGCAAACCGGGGATTTAGGTGAAATTAAGCAAATCAATAATTCTTACTATTTAAAATTTGTCGGAAGAAGTGATAATGCCTTTAATTCAGGTGGAGAAGTTGTTTTCCCTGAAGTAATTGAATCTAGATTAAATGATTTCATTATGAAAGAAAATATCCCAATTAATAAATTCAATATTTCGAAAGTATCTAACAAATTATGGGGAAATAAAATTAAAGTAATAGTTGAATTTAGAGAACTTACAAATGATAAAAATATTGAAATTTCTTTAAATTTATTAAAAAATTTTTCTCAAAGTTGGCCTAAACATGAAAAGCCTGAAAAGTGGATTGTTAAAAACAAAAATAGCATTACAGAAAAAATAAACTATAAATTTAAAAAATAATAATCAGCATTCTTTTAAATTTGTACTCACATTAGAAGCCTCTATCCATCTTTCTAGCTGATCGGGAATTTCTATTTTATTTCTTGAATCAACATCTAAAGAACAGTGTATAATTTTCCCTTCGGCTACTTTATTTCCATTTTTTATAAAAAAGCTATTTACTTGGAACAAATGAGTATTAATTTTATGAGGGGCAATTTTTACTTTTAATAAATCTCCAATTTTTATAGGCGCATGAAAGTTTGCTTCACAATTTACTATTGGAAAAATAATTTGACTTTTACTTATAGAAAAATCTGGAAAAATATCATGACAAGGGATCCCATAGATTTCAATACTTTCTTCCCAAGCTTCATGCGACCATTTTAATAAGTTATGAAAATGAATTACACCTGCAGAATCACAATCACCAAACCTTACCTTCTTCTGCAATATTAACCAGTCAGAGGGTTTCATTTAAAGAAATTATCTATCAACAGATCCCATAATGACATCTATTGAACCAAGGATTGCCATAATATCAGCGATTTTGGCACCCTTAAGAATATGAGGCAATATTTGCAGATTATTTAAATCAGCTGCTCTGATTTTAAATCTCCATGGGGTAACTTCATTATTTCCTTGAATAAATACACCTATTTCTCCTTTGCCGGACTCTAATCTTGTATATAATTCTCCGTTAGGAATTTTAAAAGTTGGAGCAACCTTCTTAGCTACATATTGATAGTCGATACCAAATATTTCACTTTTCTTATCTTCAGTCGCCATTCTTTGAGCTTCTAAATTTTCTGTTGGACCTCCTGGAATCATTTTGCAGGCTTGGCGAATGATGCTTAGTGATTGTCTCATCTCTTCAACTCTTACTCGATATCTCGCATAACAATCTCCTTCTTTTTCAGAAGCAATCTGCCAATCAAAATCGTCATAACATTCATAACTATCGACTTTCCTTAAATCCCAGGAAACTCCAGAAGCTCTAAGCATTGGTCCAGACAAAGACCAATTAATTGCCTGGTCTCTTTGTATTGTTCCAAGACCTTCAATTCTTTTTCTAAAAATTGGATTATTTGTAATTAATTTTTCGTATTCATCTATCTTAGGACCAAACCAATCGCAAAAGTCTATACATTTTTCTAACCATCCGTATGGGAGATCACATGCGACGCCACCTATCCTAAAGAAATTATTATTTATTAGCCTTTGTCCAGTAGCAGCTTCCCAGAGATCATAGATCATCTCTCTTTCTCTAAAAATATAGAAAAATGGAGTTTGAGCTCCTACGTCTGCTAAAAAGGGACCAAGCCATAAAAGATGATTAGCAATACGATTAAGTTCGAGCATAAGAACTCTGATGTAACTAGCTCTTTTGGGAACTGGAATATTAGCTAATCTTTCAGGAGCATTTACTACAATAGCTTCATAGAACATTCCTGCTGCATAATCCATCCTGCTTACATAAGGGACGTACATTACATTTGTTCTATTTTCAGCTATCTTTTCCATTCCTCTATGTAAATATCCAATTACTGGCTCACAATCAATGACATTCTCACCATCAAGAGTTACAACTAACCTTAAAACCCCATGCATTGAGGGATGGTGAGGGCCAAAATTGACCACCATTGGTTCTGTTCTAGTCTCTAGCTGAGCCATTCGAAATTTAACTTCTAAACAAATCTTAGTCGAAAGTTATGCAAACTGACCTATCTGATTCATCTTTTTTCAATCATAAATCAGTTATGACAGATGAGATTATGGCCTCATTAGAGCATTACCCTTTAATACATGACAACAAACTTAAAGGAATAGACGCAACTTTAGGCGGAGGCGGGCACTCTTATCATTTATTGAGAAAATATACGGATTTAAATATAATTGGACTTGATCAAGATCCATTCGCGAGAAAATCAGCATTAAAAAAACTTGATGAGTTTAAAAGTAGGATTGATATACGGGCTTCAAATTTTGCGGATTTTGTACCAAAAGAAAAAGTTTCTTTTGTGATTGCAGATCTTGGAGTAAATAGTAATCAAATTGATGACCCTAAAAGAGGATTTAGCTTCCAAAAAGATGGTCCACTGGATATGAGAATGAATCCTTTTCTTGAGGTTGATGCAGAGAAATTAATTGAGGCTTTAAATGAAAAAGATCTAGCTAACCTGATCTATAAATATGGAGATGAGAGATTATCAAGAAAGATTGCTAGGAAAATAAAATTGGATTTGAGGGAAAATGGGAAATATTCTGGGACAAAAGAGTTAGCTTATTCTATTGCAGGCTGCTTCCCACCAAAACAAAGATATAAAAAAATACACCCAGCAACAAGAACATTTCAAGCACTAAGAATTGCTGTTAATAAAGAAATTGACGTATTAGAAAAATTTTTGCAAGTTGTACCTGAATGGCTTTTGCCAGGGGGTATTATTTCTATTATTAGTTTTCATTCCCTGGAGGATAGGTTAGTCAAAAGTTGTTTTAAGAATGATCAAAGACTAAAAAACCTGACAAAAAAGCCTATAACTCCTTCCGAACAAGAAGTCGAACTTAATAAAAGAGCTAGAAGTGGAAAATTAAGAATTGCTCAATTAAATTAAAGAGCCAATAATTTCTAACGTAATGATTTGATCGTATTTGTAAGAATATGAATTGCTTGTTTTATATCTTTTGAATTAGTACTTAATCCAATACTTAATCTTATTGAAGATTCCGCCTCTCTAAAAGATCTACCTAAGGCTAGTAAAACATGAGATGGTTCACCATTACTGCATGCAGATCCACTAGAACAAATTATTTTAGATTTTAAGAGTTTATGAAACTTTGCTCCGTTTAAATCCAATACAGTCAAGTTTAAATTGTGAGGTAATCTTTTTTCTATGGAGCCATTAATTAATAAACCAGAATTATTTTCTAACAAACCCTCTAAAAGGTTATTTCTGTGTAAAAGTAATTTCTCAGCATTATTTTTTTGATTAAAAACTGCTATCTCTATTGCTTTAGCAAAGCCAACTACTAAAGGAAGAGGTAATGTGCCAGACCTAAGACCATATTCCTGACCTCCTCCAACAATTAAAGGCTCAAGATTAATTTCTTCATCAAGCAAAAGAAGTCCTATGCCTTTAGGACCATATATTTTGTGAGAACTCATCGTTATCATGTTTACATCTGATAAAAGATTGTCTAACCCGATATAACCTAAACATTGTGCAAAATCAGAGTGAAATGTTATTCCTCTCGATTTACATATCTTTGAAATATTTTCTATGGGCTGAATAACTCCTATTTCGTTATTTGCCAACATGACACTAACCAGAAATGTATCTTCTCTTATATTTTTTTTGAATTGTTCTTCTGAAATTAAGCCATCTTTCTCAGGATTAATTTCTGTAACCATAAATCCCTCTTTTTTTAGTTGGTTCAAGGGCTCCAAAACAGCTTTATGCTCCGTTTTTAAGGTAATAATATGTCCATAATTTCCTGTTTTTTTATAGAAATTTCTAGCAAAACCTAATAAGGCTAAGTTATTAGATTCAGTTGCCCCACTTGTAAAAATAACTTTTTTATTCTTAAGAAATAAACTTTGTTCTATTTTTTCTCTTGAGGCTTCCAATATAGCGCTTGCGTTAATCCCCGCCAAATTAGTTTTGCTTGCAGGGTTAGAAAATATCTCACTCCAAAAAGGTTTCATAGAATCAACGACATCTTTAGAGCAAGGAGTCGAAGATTGATAGTCTAGTAGTATGGGAGTTGATAGCATTATGTTTAGTATATAAAATTCTGTTTATTACTAGAAAATCAAATTAAAGAATTAAAAAATGAATGAAATTAATCAAATAAATAATGAACCGGTAAAAAAATCAAGAATTTTATTAGTTGATGATGAGCCTGGTTTAAGAACAGCTGTTAAAACATTTCTAGAAGATGAAGGCTTTGAAATATTTATTGCAGTTGATGGAGAAGATGGCTGGGAAAAAGCTCAAACAATTTTCCCGGATTTGATAATTAGCGATGTTATGATGCCCCGAGCCAACGGTTATGCTTTATTAGAAAAAATTAGAGAGGATGAAAAATTAGGAGGAACTCCAGTTATTTTTCTAACTGCAAAAGGAATGACCCTAGACAGAACAGAAGGTTATCTTGCAGGAGTTGATGATTATATTTCCAAACCTTTCGATCCCGATGAATTAGCTGCAAGAGTTAAAAATGTAATCAACAGACAAGATCGTTTACTTAAAGAAGCGGCACGATTCGCAGATATTGATGTAAGCAAAATGGCGAAACAAATTACTGAAATAAAATCTATGCTCACAGACCAAAGCCAGACAAATCCAGAAAATAAAATAAATCTTCCTAGTTTTACTCCAAGAGAAGCAAGCGTACTTCAACTTGTAGCAGAGGGGCTGATGAACAAGGAAATAGCAAGACAGCTCGAGACATCTATTAGAAATGTTGAGAAATATGTAAGTAGACTTTTTATCAAGACAGGTACATCTAGCCGAACCGAATTAGTTCGTTATGCACTTGAAAATCACTTAGTAAAATAAATTATTAAATTTTTTCGAATTCAATTAGTTTTGAAAAATAAAAAGGAGCTTGATTTAATTTCTTTTTAACCACTTTAAATCCTCGTTCTTTAGCAGCATTAATAATCCCCTTTTCTTTCAATGTATATGCTCTTGTAGTTTTACTTGGCCCGGGAAATAATTTCCCAATACTTTTTAGAACAGCAAGCACTGGAGTATAAGGAGCAAAGCTAACGATTAGTTTTTCTTTGCTTAAATCGCATAGATGTTGAACCATTTCTTCTGCAACCGGTTGAGGATAATGAATAAATACATCCAAACAAACTACAACATCAAATAATCCTTTTAATTTTTCCAGATCACAGACTTCATATTTGACTTTGCCTTGATTTAATCCTAAGTCATTAATGCGGTTTTTTGTTTCTTTAATCATTTCAGAAGAAATATCGCTCACCTGTAGTTCTTTTATGCCAAGTCTTAGTAGAGGTATGGAAAGACTTCCTACACCACATCCTGCATCACAATAACTTTTTTTTGTTAGTTCAGGATAATTTTTGATATATGAGACCACATCATCTACAGTCTTTTGATGTCCTTTCCTAATATTTTTCTGAACTGTATTAATTTCATCAGATTTGCTATAAATTTTATTCCATCTTTCAAAGCCAGTTCCATTAAAATACTCTCGAACTTCACTTTTTTCGATAATCTTATTTGACGTCATAATATTCTATGAAAAATTATTCTTTTTATACTAACTAACTGGCGTCAAATTAATTGCGCGCCATTATAGGAAAGAATTGATTTGTTATTTTGTCAGAATTAAATTCTAAAGATAGTTATAAAATTGCTGTCGTAATGGGTAGTGATTCAGATCTAAAAACATTGAAGCCTGCCATTGACATTTTAAGAGAATTTGGAATCAAAACTGAAGTTTGTATACTTTCTGCCCATCGAACACCTATTGAAATGATGGAATATGCAAAAAATGCAGAATCAGAAAACATAAAAGTAATAATTGCCGGTGCTGGTGGTGCTGCTCATCTTCCAGGTATGCTGGCATCCATAACTTGCGTTCCTGTAATTGGAGTACCAGTCGAGAGTAAGACACTCAATGGGATTGACTCTCTTTTATCAATCGTTCAAATGCCCGCTGGGATTCCAGTTGCAACAGTTGCAATTAATGGAGGCCAGAATGCTGGATTATTGGCAATAGAGATGATCAGTTTATTTGATGAATCCATAAAGAAAAATTTAAAAGAATTCAGAGAAAAACTTCACACACAGGTAAGAACTAAAAATAGTAAGTTATCAACTATTGGAGCTGACAATTATCTTCAAAATAAATGAACTAATATTTTTCTATTAGGCCTTTTTAAGAAAGTTTTCTTTTTTAAGATAGTTAATAACTTTTTCAACGGAATCATTTAAATCTAACGAACCTGTATCAACAACAATTTCAGGATTATGAGGAGCTTCATATGGACTAGAAATCCCTGTAAATTCCTTAATTTCACCCAAACGAGCTTTCTTATAAAGACCTTTAGTATCCCTATTTTCGCAAACTGTGATATCAGCAGAACAATAAACTTCAATAAAATCCTTAGATCCAATAATTTTTCTCACCTTATCTCTATCGCTAATAAATGGCGAAACGAATGCTGTAATAGTTATTATCCCAGCATTCATAAATAAATTCGCAACTTCGCCAATTCTTCTTATGTTTTCTTCTCTATCTTCATCCGAAAAACCAAGATCTTTACATAAACCGTGTCTAATATTATCTCCATCCAACACATAAGTCGAAAAACCATCTAAGTGTAAAACTTCATTTAAAGCGTTGGCCAAAGTACTTTTACCAGAACCAGATAAACCTGTAAACCAAATAACCATACCTTTGTGACCTCTCATTTTCTCTAACTTTTCTCTATCAATAGTTAAGTTGTGCCACTTTATATTGGTTGACTTTGTTTGATCTTGTTCTTTCATTTTTTGCATCATCAAAATTAAAAACCTATCCTAACCCTTGCTTCATAAATTATGAAATCCCTCTTTACGAAGAAACTCAATTGATTTCGATACCATATCACCCTGTAACTGGATATTTCTATCAATCAATGTTCCTCCAGTCCCACAAAAAACTTTAATTTTTTTTAGTAATTCTTTTAATAAGATTTCATCCTCAGTGCCTAAACCTCTAATTAAAGTTACAGTCTTTCCCTTTTTACCTTTTTTTTGTTTTGAAATATTTATTTTTGATCTTTTATTAACAGTATCTAACTTAGCTGTTTCTTCAGATACTTTTTCTTGATTATCAAATTCGATCCAATCCTTTTTTCCCATTATTTTCAATATAATCTATAGTTAGTTAATACTTATTCTATAGAAAAGTGGTAAGTACATTTTCTCGCAAAGATCAAAACTATAAAAATGACGATTTAAATCAACCCTCCAAAGAGGGAAGATTTGGGAAATATGGTGGTCAATATGTTCCTGAAACGCTAATGCCTGCTCTTTTTGAGCTTGAAACAGCTGCATCTAATGCATGGAAAGATAAACTTTTTGTAGAAGAATTAAATCATCTACTTAAGACTTATGTAGGAAGAGAAACACCACTTTATGAAGCCAAAAGACTTGCTGAACATTACAAAACCAAACAAGCAACTCCTAGAATATGGCTTAAAAGAGAAGATTTAAATCATACTGGCGCTCACAAAATTAATAATGCCCTCGGACAAGCTTTACTGGCAATAAGAATGGGCAAAAAAAGAATAATTGCAGAAACTGGAGCAGGTCAGCATGGAGTTGCTACAGCTACTGTTTGTGCAAGATTTGGCTTGAAATGTATTATCTACATGGGTGCTGAAGATATAAAAAGGCAATCCCTTAACGTTTTCAGAATGAAACTTCTAGGAGCTGAAGTTAAAGTTGTAAATTCTGGAACTGCAACACTTAAGGATGCCACTAGTGAAGCCATTAGAGATTGGGTTTCTAATGTCGAAACCACACACTACATTTTAGGATCTGTTGCAGGCCCACACCCTTTCCCAAAGATTGTGCGAGATTTTCATGCAGTTATAGGTGAAGAAACTAAAAAACAATGCTTGGAATCATTTGGATCTTTCCCCGATATTTTGCTTGCTTGTGTAGGTGGGGGATCAAATGCAATGGGGCTTTTCCATCCTTTTGTTAAAGAAACTTCTGTGCGTCTTATTGGAGTTGAAGCTGCAGGAAGCGGAGTTGATACTGACAAACATGCTGCAACTATCACTAAAGGGTCAGTTGGAATTTTGCATGGATCAATGAGTCTTCTTTTGCAAGATGATAATGGTCAAGTACAAGAAGCTCACTCAATAAGTGCAGGTTTAGATTACCCTGGAGTAGGACCTGAACATAGCCATTTAAAAGATATAGGTAGAGCAGAATATGGATCAGTCACAGATCAAGAAGCTTTAGATGCTTTAAAACTTGTTAGTGAACTAGAAGGAATTATACCTGCACTTGAAACTTCCCATGCCTTTGCTTGGTTAGATAAATTATGCCCTACTCTTGAAAAAGATACTCATATAGTTATCAATTGCTCTGGAAGAGGCGACAAAGATGTTAATACTGTTGCATCTTCATTAGATATTTAATCAATACCTTGGTATTGATGGGTCAATATATCTACTCCATCCATCAATACCCTCCTCCAAATTCCATATTTGGCTCACAATATTATTATCCAAGCACCATTGAGAAAAATTATAACTTCTTATTCCTGCATGACAGGTAACTACAATTTCTCTATCTAATAAACCAGCAAATATTTCTTCAACATATTCAGATGTTACTTTACTAATTGGTATATGTAAAAATTCTTTTGAAAAACGAGCCAGTTCAAGCTCTGACTGCTCTCTTACATCAATCAAGACTGGATCTTCTTTCTCAGAATTAAACCAATCATTGAGACTAGAAGCATTTATAGATTTTGGATAACTTCCCAATTTATAGGATGAATTATGTGTTATTTACAATTTAATAAATTAAGTTGCAGCAGGAAGTTTATTGTTAAAAATAAAAATAAACATTGATAATGAAACTTAGAGTAGTAGCAATAATATTATTATTATCTTTATTACTTTTTTTTGGTTTTAAAAAAATTTCTACCAATAAAAATAAGGAACAAATTACAAATATTGAGGAACAAAATATATTAAGGTATTTACCAGAAGACAATAATTTATTATTTATTTCAAATTTAGATAGTTTAAATATTATTAATAAAATTGAAAAAGAAAAAAATTCAAAAAATCAAGAAAACTTTATTTTAATAAAAAATTCTATATTAGACTACTTGGGTTTAGATCTAGGAAACAATAAATTAGAAGATATTTATGATAATGAACTTATAATCTCAACTTTTGAAAATAATAAAAAGCTTAAAGAAGATATTTTGATTGTTTTTAAAATTAAGCCAGAAAAAACAATAGAAGATTTATTAAATTTGCCTAATAAAGTTGATCAGATTGATGAGATAATTTCAATTAATAGAGAAAACAAAATAAATTTCCTTAACTATATATACCGAACCAACGATAATTATATAATTGCTTCATCTGATAAAAAATTGATCAAAAATAGTATTAAATCTAGTAATGATTTGAAAGAAAAAAAATTTCAATATGAGGGAGAACTTTTTGGACTAAAAAACGAAAAAAATATATTATTCACAAATAAAATTTGGGAAAGTAAATTTTTTAATAAAGAAATATTTCCTGAGAATAGTGAAGATATTATAGCTACAACATTTGACTTAAATAATAATAATTTAATTTTAAGATCATTTTTACTAAATAATAAAAAAAATATTGATATTCTTACTTACGATAGGCTAATAAATAAAGAAAATAGGAATGCAAACAATTCTGAAGTTTCAATTTTTAGTGATATAAAAAATTTTGACGAATATCTAAAACCTTTAATAAATGATTTTGAACTAAGTTTTTTTGAAGAGTTTAATAAAAATATAAATCAAGACATATTAATTCTCAATTCAAAAAAAGATTGGCTTATTACATTTGAAAAAAATAATGAAGATCAATTTAATTTAAGTGCTTTAAAAAAACTAAAAGATTTCAACAAATATACTTTGAAACAAAATGAAGATATTTATTCAATTTATTCCAAAGATATTCTTGAAGAAAAAGACGATCTAATAAAAGAATTAACTTATGAAAATATCTATTCAATAGAATCAGGAGATTTACAAATCATAAGTAATCATTTAATTGATGGGAAAGAACTAGAAACAATCTCAAATAAATTTTCTAACCTAAAAACTAATAAAGATAAATCTGCTTTTCTTTATGCAAAGGTTGATTTAAAACATGGAAATTCTAATGAAATGAAATATTTTTCTGATTTAGAGGATCTCAATTTCCTTATTAGTAATATTTTAAAAATATCAAATGAAGAATCTCTGGAAATCATACAACAATCTATTCCTGACGAAAATCCAATTCTTTATAAAGAAATAAGTTTGAAAATACTATAGAAGTTTTATTAAAAAAGCTTAAAAAATAATCAATTTAAATTTTCTTGAAGTTAATAACTTGTGGTTAATTAAAATTTATTTGACTATCTTTAATCTATAAGTATTTGATATTGAATTAAGAAATTGGATAGTAAAAAACTAATTTTAAAACCAGGATTAGAGGGCGTTCCAGTTACTAATTCATCTATCTGTGATATTGACGGCAATAAAGGTAAATTATTGTACAGAGGGTACTCCATAGAAGAACTATCCCAAAAAAGCAGTTTTTTAGAAACTGCGTATCTATTAATTTGGGGCGAATTGCCTACGGCTATTCAACTTAGAGATTTTGAACAAGAAGTTCAGATGCATCGCAGGTTAAGTTTTAGAGTCAGAGATATGATGAAATGTTTTCCTGCGACAGGTCATCCTATGGACGCTCTTCAGTCTAGTGCAGCTTCTTTGGGACTCTTCTATTCACGTAGAGCAATAGATGATCCTAATTACATCTACAACGCAGTGATAAGGCTAATAGCAAAAATACCAACTATGATTGCTGCATTTCAACTTATTAGAAAAGGACAAGACCCAATTCAACCTAGAGATGATTTAACTTACTCATCAAATTTTCTTTATATGCTGACTGAAAAAGAACAAGATCCTATAGCTGCAAAAGTTTTTGATAGATGTTTAATTCTGCATGCCGAACATAGTTTAAACGCAAGTACATTTAGCGCTAGGGTGACTGCAAGCACTCTTACAGACCCATATGCTGTTATCGCCTCTGCAGTAGGGACACTGGCTGGCCCCCTGCATGGAGGAGCAAATGAGGATGTAATTGCAATGTTAGAAGAGATCAAAACTCCAGAAAATGCTGCGTCTTTTTTGGATAACGCGATAAAAAATAAAAGTAAGATAATGGGCTTCGGTCATAGAGAATATAAAGTCAAAGATCCAAGAGCAATAATTCTTCAAAAACTGGCAGAGGAGCTTTTTATTAGATTTGGAGCAGATGAAATGTATGAAGTTGCTAAATCACTAGAGGAAGATGCCATACCAAGACTTGGGCCAAAGGGTATATTCCCTAACGTGGACTTTTATTCTGGTCTTGTTTATAGAAAGCTTGGTATTCCTCGTGATTTATTTACTCCAATTTTTGCCATATCTAGAGTTGCTGGTTGGTTAGCTCATTGGAGAGAGCAACTTGGAGCAAATAGAATTTTTAGACCATCACAAATCTATACTGGCTCTGCTCCAAGGAAATGGATCAGCCTAGAAAATAGAGAATAATATTTGCAGCTTTTCATAAAAAACACACATATTGTTTATGAAGAGTTAATGTATTAAGTAAATAACATAAAAATCTTGGAATACGGATTAGACCTCGAATATAGTTTTAATGAATTTTTAAAAGGTTTTGGCCTTTCTAGTGAAATCGCTCATATAATTTGGCTCCCTCTTCCTATGCTTTTAGTTTTAGTAGCGGCAGTTGTTGGGGTTTTAGTAACAGTTTGGCTTGAAAGAAAAATTTCTGCTGCTGCTCAACAAAGAATAGGCCCTGAATATGCAGGAGCGCTTGGAGTCCTCCAACCAATTGCAGATGGTCTCAAGTTACTTGTAAAAGAGGATATTATTCCTGCTAAAGCTGATGGAATTCTTTTTACTGCAGGACCTATATTAGTTCTTATTCCGGTAATTCTCTCCTGGCTAATTGTTCCTTTTGGACAAAACCTTTTAATAAGTAACGTTGGTATTGGAATTTTCCTATGGATCGCTTTGAGTAGCATCCAGCCAATTGGACTTCTTATGAGCGGATATGCATCAAATAATAAATATTCATTACTAGGAGGATTAAGAGCAGCAGCTCAATCGATTAGTTACGAAATACCTTTAGCTTTGTCTGTACTAGCCATCGTACTAATGACAAATTCTCTAAGTACTATTGACATTGTCAACCAACAAAGTGGTGCTGGGATCCTGAGTTGGAATATTTGGAGACAACCCGTTGGTTTTATAGTCTTTTGGATTTGTGCTCTTGCAGAATGTGAAAGACTTCCATTTGACTTACCTGAGGCTGAAGAAGAATTAGTTGCAGGATATCAAACTGAATATGCAGGAATGAAATTCGCATTGTTCTACCTTGGTAGTTACATTAATTTAATTCTTTCAGCATTATTGGTATCAATACTTTACTTGGGAGGATGGGGTTTTCCTATCCCAGTTGAATTAATAGCTAAGTTTCTTAATTTGCCTATTAATGCACCCTTCATACAGGTTTTCACTGCATCAATAGGAATTGTAATGACTATATTAAAAGCATATCTTTTAGTTTTCATTGCAATATTATTACGTTGGACAACTCCTAGGGTAAGAATAGATCAACTTTTAGATCTTGGATGGAAGTTTCTTCTTCCAATTTCTCTTGCTAATCTTTTGATAACTGCAGGACTAAAACTTGCTTTTCCGCAATTATTTGGTGGTTAAATTTAAGTAAATATACTTAAATTTATAATTAATCCACTAAAATTAAAATAACCTAAGTAAATTCTTCAAGATGAAAAATTTCCTTCAACAAATCAATAGCTATATCAAAGAAGCATTTAATGCTGGTAAATATTTATATAATGGACTATCAGTAACTTTTGATCATCTTAGAAGAAGACCTGTTACTGTCCAATATCCATATGAAAAATTAATACCCTCTGAAAGATATAGAGGAAGGATACATTACGAATTCGATAAATGTATTGCTTGTGAAGTTTGTGTGAGAGTATGTCCTATCAATTTACCAGTAGTTGATTGGGTAATGAATAAAGAAACCAAAAAGAAAGAACTTAGAAATTATTCAATAGATTTTGGGGTATGTATATTTTGCGGAAATTGTGTTGAATATTGTCCAACTAATTGTCTATCAATGACCGAAGAATATGAATTAGCCACTTTCGATAGGCACAATCTGAATTTTGATAATGTCGCACTTGGTAGACTACCTACAAACGTCACAACAGATCCTTCAGTTAAACCTCTAAGAGAACTTGCCTATCTTCCTAAAGGAGTCATGGACCCTCATGAGATTCCAGCTTCAGATAATAGAGTTGGAAAATTACCTGAAGAAGTCTATGATTGGATGAAGACTGATTCCAATAAAAATAAAGATAAAACTTCTAATCCAATTAATTAATTTCCATTAATTTATGTCTATTGCAATAACAACACAGTTTATTTGTTTTACAATTTTATCTTTAGTTGTCCTTATTGGAGCACTTGGTGTCGTATTGCTGGAAAGTATTGTTTATTCAGCATTTCTTCTTGGGGGAGTTTTTATGAGTGTGGCAGGATTATACTTGCTTTTAAATGCAAGTTTTGTTGCTGCAGCTCAAGTTTTAGTTTATGTCGGTGCAGTGAATGTATTAATAATATTTGCGATAATGTTAGTCAATAAAAAAGAAGATTTAAAGCCTATCAATGACATTAAATCGAGAAGAATCATATCAACATCTATATGTTTAACACTATTAAGCCTCTTAATAAGAGTTGACTTGACAAATGTATGGAGCCTATCAAGTCCTAAAAACTCAATAGGAGAAGAATCAACTATTAGGATTGGTGAGCATCTATTTAGTGATTATTTACTCCCATTTGAAGTAGCTTCAGTTTTACTTTTAATGGCAATGATTGGGGCTATTGTTTTAGCTAGAAGAGATGTAATGAACAAAGATATTTCCACAGGATTACCTGTTGATCAAGAGCTAATTGAAAAATCACCTGAACCTTTACTTACAAATAAAAATTAACCTTTCAACTTTATTATGATGAATTTAGAATCAATTCCTATTCAAGCTTTTTTGATAGTATCTTCAGCACTATTTTGCATTGGTATTTGGGGATTATTAAATAGCAGAAATGCAGTCAGAGTTCTTATGAGCATAGAATTAATGCTTAATGCGGTAAATATAAACTTAATGGCGTTTTCTTCCTATATTGATAATAATTTAATTCAAGGACAAGTTTTTACAATTTTTGTGATTACTGTTGCTGCCGCAGAAGCAGCAGTTGGATTAGCTATATTATTATCTCTTTACAGGAATAGAGTGACTGTAGATATGGAAAGTTTTAATTTATTAAAATGGTAAAAGCATTAAATGAAACTTTCATTAGTTCTCATTGTATATCGTTCAGATAGTTCTATAGCTTTAGAGGCTTCTAAATTCTGTGAAGAAGTCCTCAAAACTAAAAATGTAAAATCAAAAAGAATTGCAAGTGATTTTCATAAAGATGAAATTGATAAATATCTCTTTAATTCAGAATTTCAACCAGATATTGGCATTGTTCTTGGTGGGGATGGAACCTTCCTGAAATGTGCAAATGCATTAACGGATTACGATATTCCTTTATTGAGCATTAATATTGGTGGAAATTTAGGGTTTCTTACTCAAGAAAAAGATTTTTTATTTGACAAATCTTTTATTGAAATCCTTGAAAATGAAGAATATACAATTGATTTTCGCAATAGATTAAATTGTAAGGTTTGTTTGAATGGAACAAGTCCTAAGAAAAAAATTTTAAAAAGTTACGACGCCTTAAACGATTTTTACTTTAAATCTGTTGAAGAGGATATTTATCCTACCAATCAAATACAAATTGAAATAGATAATGAGAAAGTCAACGAATACAAAGGTGATGGACTTATTATTGCTACATCTACAGGTTCAACAGCATACTCAATGGCAGCAGGTGGTCCAATAGTACATCCCAATATAGATGCTATGGTAATAAATCCTATATGTCCTATGAGTTTAGCTAGTAGACCTATAGTTATACCTAATACGAGTAGAGTAATTATTAAACCAGTAAAAAAAAGTAAGGGAGCACTTAAATTATGGAGAGATGGAGCAAAATGCATGACCATTAAAGAAACTTTTCATTGTGAGATCAAAAAAGGAAAATCTCCCTGCAAGATAATAAAGTTTAAAAAAAGCACTACCTATTACAATACTTTGATCAAAAAACTTGATTGGAAAGGTGATCTATCTTTAAAAAATCAAAAAACTAAATGGCCCTAGAAATAGAAAGACGATTTCTTTTAAAAAATGATGATTGGAAAAAATTCATCACTAAAAGAATATTTATTGAACAAGGATACTTATCAAAAAGTTTAGATGATTGGATTATTAGGATAAGATTTACAGGTAAGGAATATAAAATAGCGTTAAAAAAACATATTAAAAATTTTACTAACTTTGAATTTGAATACTCTATTCCACAAAATGATGGTGAGCAAATAATGTCAAATCTCACAAATTTAATTAAAAAAGAAAGATTTTTTTTAAAAGTTGAAAAAAAAACTTGGATTATCGATTGTTTTAAAGAAAGTAATTATCCTCTTGCGATTGCCGAAATTGAAATGTCAAGGGAAGATGAAGATTTAAGTCTCCCATCATTCATATCAAAAGAAATAACTGGGCTGAGACATTTTTCCAATTTCAGTCTTGCTAACAAACCTTTTTCAAGATGGAAGGATGACTATTTAACAACTCACAAAAATAACTAGTCAAAAGAACCACTTTTCCTTTATATTTTCTTTATATTTTAGAAATATGTTTTTCTTCAAATGTATGGTCTTTACGACAAAGAAGGAATATTGAGATTTGTTGATTCAGACAAAGATGCTTGCATTGCATATGCTGAACTCTTCGAATTAAATTCTACAAATTATTGTTTAATGGATTTAGCTATTGATAGAAAAAAAGTAATAGATACTAATCTTGATCAGAGTCTGGGAGGGAGCAACAATTAAATCCATCTCTACAAATCTTTCCATTATCCATTGCCCAATTCAAAAGTGCCACTCTATTTTTTGAACCCGTTTTTGTAAACATATTACTTACATGATTATCAACAGTTCTTTTACTAATAGTAAGTTTCACTGCAATTTCTTGATTTGTAAGCCCATCAGCTACTAGGTCAATGATTTCCATCTCTCTTGTTGAGAGACCCATCATATCAATGTTGTTTACTTCTTCTTCAACCATTTGCATTTAAACAGTTCCTTTTTTATATTAATTAAGTTTAGCAATCCAATCACACTTGTTACCAAGTAGGAAACAAAAGCAATTGAAATCAAAACTTCAGCAGACTTTAGAAAAAAAATCCAAGGTTATAACGGCAGAGTTAATGCCGCCTAGAGGTGGAAGCCCCATAAGATCTCTTAAGATAGCACAACTTTTGAAAGATAAGGTACATGCTGTTAACATTACCGACGGAAGCAGGGCTGTAATGAGGATGTGCAGCTTGGCAATGTCCAAACTATTACTGGAAAATGGGATAGAGCCAGTAATGCAAATATCCTGCAGAGATCGTAATAAAATTGCTTTACAATCAGACATTCTTGGAGCAAATGCTTTAGGAATTAAAAACATCTTATGCATTACAGGTGATTCAGTAAAAGCCGGGGATCAACAAAATGCTAAAGCGGTTCACGAATTTGAGTCAGTTAGATTACTTCAACAAATTCAGGCCTTTAATGAGGGAATTGATCCCACGTTTGGAGAGCTTTCGGATAAAAAGACATTAATTTTTTCAGGGGCTGCTGCAGATCCAAGTTGTAAAAATCAGAGAAGTTTAAAAAATAGAATCAGTAAGAAAAAGGAGGCTGGAGCAAGATTCTTACAAACTCAAATGGTTATGAAAAAAGAAAATTTGATAGAATTTTGCCAAGAAATTAGCAATCCACTTGAAATTCCTGTAATCGCGGGTGTATTCCTCTTAAAGTCATACAAAAATGCTCTCTTTATAAACAAATACGTCCCAGGAGCAAACATACCTGACAATATTTTGAATCGTCTTAAAGATGCTAAAGACCCTTTACAAGAAGGGATACAAATTGCAGCTGAACAAGCGCAAGATTTTATAAAAATCGCAGATGGTATTCATCTAATGGCAGTTAAGGCAGAACATTTAATTCCTGAGATTCTTGAAAAAGCTGACCTTAATCTGGAATATTAATCAAATCAGTACCTAATAATTCTGCCATTGCCTTCTGCTGTGGAGATGGCTCAGTCATATCAGATCTTCTAGAATCTGTTATCAACCAATCCAAAGATGCGTCCTGCAAATCAAAGTGATCTCCATTTTTACCCACGCAGTAACGACCAAATACTAATTTATCTACCAGTCGGACACCCTTGCCGATTTTGGAATAATCAAAAATAATTGAATTATCAATAGTTGCACCTTCGCAAATACAACAACTTGGCCCAATCATTGCCGGTCCAATAATTGTTGCACCATCTTCTATTCTTGTCATTCCACCTATGTATACTGGCCCAGTAATATCAACTTTATCCCAATTTGCAGCAACGTTTAATCCTGTGAACACTCCAGGTTGAATTTCTTTACCAGGTATATCTACCTGTCTCACCCTGCCTTTTAATACATTACGAATAGCACTCCAATAATCAGGAACTTTTCCAATATCTACCCATTCGAAATCCATCGGTAGTGCAAAAAATGGTAAATCCATTTCAACAAGTTTAGGGAATAGATCAGCACCAATATCAAATTTTTCACCTGAAGGTATATAATTAAAAATCTCAGGTTCAAACAGATAAATACCTGTATTAATAGAGTCTCCCAAAGCTTTATCTACAGATGGCTTTTCCTGAAAAGCCTTAATTCGACCATTATCATCTGAAACTACTACTCCATAACTTGATACTTGATCTCTAGTTACTTTTTTAGTTATTAAACTCGCTATAGCTCCCTTTTCCTTATGTTTCCTAACCGCCTCAGTCAAATCTAAGTCAACTAAAGCATCGCCACAAAGTACAACAAAAGTTTCATCAAAGAATTTTTGAAAATCTTGAATTTTTTTCAATCCTCCTGCTGAACCTAAAGCATCTCCTATTAATTCCCCATCTTCAATTCTACCTTCAAAACTATATGCTATCTCTACACCAAACCTTTGACCATCTCTAAAGTAATTTTCAATTTCTTCAGCTAGATGAGAAACATTAACCATAATCTCTTTAAAGCCATGCTCTTTTAAGAGTTCTAATAGAAACTCCATTACAGGTTTTTGTAAAATCGGTATCATTGGTTTTGGAATGATATGAGTTATCGGCTGAACACGTGTACCTTTTCCTGCTGCAAGTATCATTGCCTTCATGAATTCAAAACCTCTTTTTAAAGATTATACGTTATTGCTATTATGCTGCTATACAGCAGAGTGGTAGGTATTTTTTATCTCAAGATTATCTATAGGCAATTGAGCCAAGCCTCCTTCAGGAATTATTCTCTTAATTTGAATTGGGCCATATAAGGAATTAATTTGTTTAATTTCAATTTTGTTTTCAGATGATAAAAATAACAAAGCCCAGAAAACACCAAGACGATCTTTATCTAAATCTTTTTTTACAACTTTTTGCCATATTTCAACTAAATATTCAAAATCTGTCCACTGTAATGCTTTTTCCCACCCATCAATAAATTTACCTAATTCTTTTGTGGTTTCGGGAAGTTTCTCGCGATGTGCTAAAGATTTTACTTGAGAAATTAAAGCCCTATCCGAATATTTCTTATTTCTTTTTCTCTTCATTAGCAGAAGATCTTGGGTCTCTATTACTTCAGCAATAGACTCTAATTGACTTACCAGTTCTCCCAATGTTGTTGTACGTTTCAGTATTGGTTGTGCTATTGATCTTCTCCTTAGATATTTTTCAGGATATTTGGGGATATCAAATTCTGGGCTAATCCAATCTTGATCATCTTCTTCAAAATCTTCGTTAAAATCAGACGAATCGTCTCTGAAAACATCAGATTCCAAAACTTGAGCTTTTAAATTAACTAGTACAGAAGCCGCAAAAAATGCCTCGCTTGTCTCAGATAAATCTTTTTGATATGAATTCTGAATATTTGAAGTTCTTTCAAAAGTATGTGCATATTGTTCTAAAAACCTATCAATTACACTTATTACATCTATATCCCATGGATCAAGATCACCTTTCCCAGCAGCATCTTGAAGAAATTTGATCAACAATCTCGGACCTAATTGTTGCTTATCAGTAGAATTTAAATCTGATATTTTAAAAAAGATAATAACTATTCATAAGATATCTTCTTATTGATTTTACGCCAAACAATATTGCATTAATTTAAAAAATTATATTGTTGGAGCCTTTAAAATTTCATTTTTTTTATTTCCAGAGAAAATATTAGTTTTAACTGAATTTTTAACTGCAGATAAATCTCTATCTACTAAATTATTTATAGAAGCAAGATAACTTTCAGTAACTAATCTTGGATATAAACCTATTCCAATTATGGGTAAAAGTAAACAAGCAATAATATAAACTTCCCTAGGCTCTGCATCTATTAGTTTTCGTTCTTCGATTAGCTTAGGATTCTCTTTACCAAAGAAAATTTCTCTTAACATTGAAAGTAGATAAATAGGAGTAAGAATTACACCGATAGCAGCTAAAGAAGCCATAACTATCCTAAACGGAAGTGTATAAACTTCATCAGTGACAAAGCCTGTGAATACCATTAATTCGGACACAAATCCACTCATACCTGGCAAAGCAAGTGAAGCAAGAGAACAGGCAGTCCATAGGGCAAACATTATTCTCATTTTTTGGCCTACACCGCTCATTTCATCAAGTTTAAGAGTCTTTGTTCTGTCATAAGTTGCTCCAACAAGAAAAAATAAACTAGCGCCAATTAATCCATGACTAACCATTTGTAGCATTGCTCCGCTAGTTCCTAGGCTACTAAAACTTCCTATACCAATAAGAACAAAACCCATATGACTTATAGAACTGTATGCAATTTTTCTTTTGAGATTTCTCTGCGCAAAAGAAGTTAGCGCAGCATAAATTATATTGACTACTCCAAGAACTATTAATAATGGAGCAAATTGAGCATGTGCAATAGGTAGCAATTGTGCATTAAATCTTAAAAGAGCATATCCGCCCATTTTTAATAAAATGCCAGCTAGAAGCATATGAACAGGAGCTGTGGCCTCTCCATGAGCGTCCGGCAGCCAAGTATGCAGGGGTACTATTGGAAGTTTTACTCCAAATGCAATTAAGAGACCTACATAACAGAGTATTTGGAATTTTTGACTAAAATCTTGAGCTGCCAAGTAAGAAAACTCAAAGTTAGGAATTTCTGTACCGTAGAAACCCATTGCCAATGCTGCAATTAGAATAAATATAGAACTGCCAGCTGTATAAATAATGAATTTTGTTGCAGCATATTGTCTATTTTTTCCACCCCATATAGCCAACAATAAATATACTGGAATTAATTCAAGTTCCCAGGTTAAAAAGAATAAAAGCATATCTTGAACAGCAAAAACTGCAATTTGCCCGCCATCCATCACTAATATTAAAAAGAAAAATAACTTTGGTTTGAACTTGACAGGCCATGCAGCTAAAACTGCTAAGGCTGTTATAAAACTAGTTAATAATATTAACGGCATTGAAATTCCGTCAGCACCAACAGACCAAGTAAGACCTAAATCAGGGAGCCAACTAATATTTTCTTTAAGTTGAACATTTTCATTATTAATATCAAAGCCATTTATATATGAACCTACAGTTATTAAGAAAGTTATTAATGCAATAGACAAGGCAAACCATCTAACCTCTTTCCCATCTCCTTTGTCTGGGAAAAAAGGTATCACAAACGCACTACCAATTGGGAACAAAATTGAAGCAGATAGCCATGGGAAAGTAGATAAACCAGCTCCCAAAGTTCCTAACACTTGTGTCGCAAAATGTGAAAAAAAATAAGTACTCAATTTATTAAGAAATTTATCTTAAACAAAGTCTAGAAATTTTCTATATTTTTTCACCCCATTGGACAGTGAAGACACACAATTGTAATTAAGTTAATTGAGGAGATTGAAAACCAAAAATAGCAACTAATAGAATTACTCCTCCAAAAACAATAAGCGCATAAAATTGAGCTCTACCAGTCTCAAAATATTTTAAACCTTCTCCGCTTCCTAAAGTTACAAGTCCAGTAAGATTTACTACTCCATCTACAACCTTAGAATCAACTTCTAAAACTTCTTTAGCAAGTTTTCTACTACCTTTAACAAAAAGTTTTTCATTGATATCATCTAGATACCATTTATTTGATAAAAATTTATTAATAACAGGAAACTTTTCAGCGAATAAAACAGATAAATTAATTTTTTTCACAAAATATGCCTGATAAGCAATAAGAATCCCAGCTGATGCAATAAGAACTGAAGCTATAGCTAAAGGCAAAAATTCTTTTAATTCGAATGCTTTTGAAGCAATCTCTGCCTCTTCAGGATCAAGTAAATTTGCAATTTTACTATCCCATGGAAGTCCCATAAAACCGATAATTAAAGAGGGGACAGCTAAAAATACCAATGGAAATGTCATTGACCAAGGAGACTCATGTATATCGCCATGTTCTTCATGCTCCGCTTCATCTTCTTCATCTAGATTTAATTTAGAAGCGATTAAAAGCTCCTTTTGCAATTCTTTATTCTCTCCTCTAAAATCCCCTTCAAATGTCAAGAAATAAAGCCTAAACATATAAAAAGCAGTCATTCCAGCAGTTAAAAGTCCTACGAACCAAAAAGCAGGAAAAGATATAAATGCGTTTCCGAGAATTTCATCTTTACTCCAAAAACCTGCCAATGGTGGAATACCACTAATTGCTATACAACCTATCAAGAAAGTAGCAGATGTATATGGCATTTTTTTTCTTAAACCGCCCATCAATCTCATATCTTGAGCCAAAACAGGTTGATGGCCAACTACTTCTTCCATTGCATGTATTACAGAACCAGATCCCAAAAATAGCATTGCTTTAAAGCAAGCATGAGTAACCAAATGAAAAATTCCTGCTATTGGAGCTCCACATCCCATCGCAAGCATCATATAACCAAGTTGAGAAACAGTGCTGTATGCTAAGCCCTTTTTTAAATCCATTTGGGTTAAGGCTATGGAAGCACCTAAAAAACAAGTAATGGTTCCTACTAAAGCAATAATGAACTGAATAGATGGAAATATTGAGTACAAAGGTTGTAACCTAGCTACTAAAAAAATTCCTGCTGCAACCATCGTAGCTGCATGAATAAGTGCAGAAATCGGTGTCGGGCCTTCCATCGCATCAGGTAACCAAACATGAAGAGGAAATTGCGCAGATTTTGCCATTGGCCCTAAAAAAACTAAAAAACATAGGAGCAATGCAGCCCAAATAGGTATTGAATTATCAGACACTGATTGAGAAATTCCTGTAGCTATTTCATTAAAATCAAAACTATTAGTCGCCCAAAATAGACCCAGAATTCCTAATAATAATCCAAAGTCCCCCACTCTATTCACAACAAATGCTTTTTGTGCAGCGTGCGCAGCGCCATCTCTGTCGTACCAAAACCCAACCAATAGGTAAGAACACATTCCAACTAGTTCCCAAAAAACATATATTTCTAGTAAATTTGGGCTCACTATTAATCCCATCATTGAACTACTAAATAATGCTAAATATGTAAAAAATCTCACATAACCCTTATCATGAGCCATATAACCATGAGAATAAATCATTACCAGCAGAGTTATTGTGGTTACTAAAGCAAGCATTACACTTCCCAAAGGATCAAGGACAAAGCCCATTGGAATTGTGAAATCACCAGCATTAGCCCATACAAATAATTTTTCTACTGATTGATAACCATTAACTTGTTCAAACAGAGCTTTGTAACTAATTACCGCAGATATGCCGACGAAAGAAATCAGCCCTGTAGAGACAATTTCTCTAGAATTATTAATTTTCTTGTTAATGCTTATTAATCCCAAACCAGACAGCACTGCTCCGATAAGTGGGAAAACAGGAATTAACCAGGCAATTTCTGAAGCTTGAGGCATGTTTTAAAGAATTTATGTTTTGATTTTAAACTGTCAATTGAAAAATTCCGACAAAAATGATGAATTAAATGTTCTAACAGCAATATTTATATATTGATGGGACCACCACAGTACTCCTATTGCAATAAATATACCAAGTTGAGATAATCTAAAAAATTCTTTAATTTTAAATTCTTGCCTTCCTTCTAGTATTGCCACAAAGGGAATTATGGAAGTATTTTTTTTAAACTTTTCAAATTCATCTCCAAATCTATTTGATAATCTCTTATCCCCATGCCAAATTGCAAAAAGATGATGCAAAACTAACCCAACTGAAGTTATTAATGTGAATGATGTACCAATCCATAAAGTATGGGCAAAACACCAAATTATCTGACCAAATGCTTGTGGGTGTCTCGTAATTCTCATTATCCCAGTTCCGTAAATTCTCACTTTGGGTTTTAAAACCGAAGGAATTTCAAGTAGATTGTAAGTTGCTGGATATAAAAATAAAAAACTTATTGCAGTTAAAAACCAAACTATCATAAAAATAAAATTATTTCCTTGAAAATTCCATAATCTGATTCCGTCATATCTATGAGCTAAAAAATAACTAATCAAGATAATTGCGGATGGTAAACTTAAAAAAACAAAACATAACCTCCATAATCTTGGGCCCATGATAGATTCTGCTTTGATTCTTAGAGCAGCTCCACCACTGTGAATTACCGCAAAAATCAAAATCAAGAATAAAATTACTAGAGAAGTTTGATGAGTCTCCATAAATTTAAATTATTCAAATAATTTTTGTTCTTAACAAGAATGCTTATAAGCATTAGAATTATAAGTAATTGTAGGCATAATAGATGCCAGAATTACCATTTACTCTCGACCAATTAAGAATATTAAAAGCTATAGCAGCTCAAGGAAGTTTTAAAAAAGCTGCAGATCTTTTATATGTAACCCAACCTGCAGTTAGTTTACAAATTCAAAATCTAGAAAAACAACTTGAAATCACAATTTTCGACAGAGGAGGTAGAAAAGCTCTTTTAACTGAAGCAGGAAGACTATTACTTGAATATTGCGAACGAATTTTGAATCAATGCGATGAAGCTTGTAAAGCAATAGAAGATCTAAATAGTTTAAAAGGTGGAACCCTTGTTATTGGAGCCAGTCAGACAACGGGAACTTATTTAATGCCAAGAATGATAGGACTATTCAGACAAAAATATCCTGATGTATCTGTGCAACTTCAAGTGCATAGCACTAGGAGAACTGGCTGGAGTGTTGCTAATGGACAAATTGACTTAGCAATTATTGGAGGACAATTACCGAGCGATTTAGAAAATTTACTTCAAGTAATTCCTTATGCAACAGATGAATTAGCATTAGTTTTACCCTCTAAACACCCACTTTCTAACAAAAAGGAACTTTTAAAAGAAGATTTATACAAATTAAGTTTTGTAACATTAGACTCTCAATCTACTACCAGAAAAGTTGTTGATAAACTTCTTCAAGATTCTGGACTTGATCTTCAAAGATTAAAAATTGAAATGGAACTTAACTCTCTTGAAGCCATAAAGAATGCAGTTCAATCAGGCCTGGGAGCTTCCTTTTTACCAGTTGTTTCAATTGAGAGAGAATTAGCGGCGGGAACAATCCACAAAGCGTTCCTTGCAGATCTCGAGGTCAAAAGAGAGCTAAAACTAATTACAAATCCCTCAAGATATACATCAAGAGCCTCAGAAGTCTTTAAGAAAAATATTCTGCCACAATTTGCCAGTTTAGATAGCCCTTTAAGGCAAATAAAATTTGATCAGAACTGAATTGCTTCTTTGTTAATACCTACTCCTCCATCTTCGGCTTGACCATCTCCTTTTATTATGAATTTATTTTCATTTACATCAGTCTGGTAAACGCACTTTACTATTGGCTTATCTCTTATAGATCCAATGTAAGCGAAAGTATTCATTCTCTGCTTACATTCTCTTACATCTTCATTACTAATAGCTCCCTGTTTTTGTAAAACCGTCCAATTCTCTCTTCTTATTACACAACCTGGCTGAAGAGCTGGTTGCGTTACGAAGCTCGTTGATGGATTAAGGGTTGTATACATTTCAACATCAATTACAAAAGCGCTGGCTCCCCATTGTCTGCAAAATTCAGGATCTGGAACAGCCATATCTAATTGTTGTTGACTAGCTATATTTCCCTGTCCACCATCTGTTGTACTGGTAATTGCACTCCCAATACCAACTCCTAAAATTAATACCCCGGCGAGAACAGCAATGGTTCCTGTACTAAAGTTGATCTTTTGGTCAGAAGAAGCAGGCAATCTACTATTCCTTTGACCATAAGAATCAATATCTCTTGGATTTGAAGAGTAATAATTTCTATTTGAGCCTCTCCTAGGCCTTCTATTTGAGGGTGATCTGTTCACAGTACTTTATTAGTTTTGGGTAAACCCATTGAATAGTTCATTACTCTACAGTCAGGGTTATAACTCAATTGCCCATTTTGAAGCAAAAATTTAATTAACCCCTCTATTTCTGATCCTATTTTCCGAAGTTCATAATCATCTAAATCCTTTCCAGCTCTCTCCTTAATTAATGCATTAAATTTATCATTTATTTTTGCTAGAGAATCCTCATTCCAAATAAATTCGTTATCAGGATCTAAATCAAGAGTAAGTTTGTTGGGATGAAATTGTAATTCTTCATCAACAACTTCAGCTGTAAAAATTCTTACATGCCGAGTTGTTGATTTTAAAAGCATTTTTTCCATAATTTTGCGAAATAATCAACGAAAAAAACAATTATGTTCTAACTTTAATGTAGCTTATTAGTAAGTGTTAATTTATTTCTTGATTTAATAATGCGTGTTGTAATTGCAGGTGCTGGTTTAGCAGGTTTATCCTGTGCTAAGTATTTAGTTGATAATGGTCACATTCCAATTGTACTGGAAGCCAGAGATGTTTTAGGAGGGAAAGTTGCGGCATGGAAAGATGAAGATGGCGATTGGTATGAAACTGGTTTACATATATTTTTTGGTGCCTACCCTAATATGTTGCAACTTTTCAAGGAACTAGATATTGAAGATAGACTTCAATGGAAAAGTCATTCAATGATCTTTAATCAACCCTCCGAGCCAGGTACTTACAGTAGATTTGACTTTCCCGATATACCAGCTCCCGTAAATGGAGTTTCAGCCATACTCAGCAATAATGATATGCTTTCATGGAACGAAAAAATTCTTTTTGGATTAGGGTTAGTTCCTGCGATGTTGAGAGGCCAAAAGTACTTAGATAAATGTGACACCAAATCATGGACAGATTGGCTCAAAGATCACAATATTCCAGAAAGAGTTAACGATGAAGTTTTTATAGCTATGAGTAAAGCTTTGAATTTCATTGGACCAGATGAAATATCATCTACAGTCTTATTAACAGCACTAAACAGATTTTTACAAGAAAAAAATGGTTCAAAAATGGCATTCCTAGACGGAGCTCCCCCAGAAAGACTTTGCCAACCAATGGTTGATTATATTACTGCTCGTGGTGGAGAAGTTCACATGAATAGCCCATTAAGACAAATTAATCTAAATGAAGACAGCACTGTTAAAAGTTTTACTGTTGCCTCTTTAAATGAAAACGAGAAAAAAGAGCTAACTGCAGATGCTTATGTCAGTGCAATGCCTGTAGACCTCTTTAAATTAATGCTACCCAAGCAATGGAAAGGTCTAGATGCTTTTTCTAAATTAGATGGTTTAAATGGTGTACCAGTTATTAATATTCACTTATGGTTTGACAAAAAATTAACAGATATTGACCACCTACTATTTAGCAGATCTCCACTTCTCAGTGTTTATGCAGATATGAGTATCACTTGTAAAGAATATGAGGATCCAAATAGATCAATGCTTGAATTAGTTTTTGCACCAGCAAAAGATTGGATAAATAAGAGTGACCAAGAAATCGTTGATGCAACTATGGAAGAACTGAAAAAATTATTCCCATCACATTTTATAGGTGACGATAAGACAAAGTTAAGAAAATACAAAGTTGTCAAAACTCCAAGATCTGTATACAAAGCAGTTCCTGGATGCCAAGAGTTCAGACCAAGTCAAAAATCTCCAATAAAAAACTTTTTCTTAGCTGGGGATTATACAATGCAGAAATATTTAGCATCCATGGAAGGAGCTGTTTTAAGTGGTAAATTATGCGCGGAATCAATTAATAATGAGTATTCCAAAAAACCTCAGAATGTTTCTTAATAACATTTAAAAAAATTCCTAAATTCAGCTAAAAGTTTTTTGAAAAATTCAATTTCTCAACTTGATCAAGCATATGAGATGTGCCGTAAAGAAACTCAACAATGGGCTAAAACCTTTTATTTGGGAACTCTTCTATTACCACTAAAAAAGAGAAAAGCTATTTGGGCTATTTATGTATGGTGCAGAAGGACAGATGAAATAATGGATAGCGTAGAAGCTTCAACTAAATCGCAAGATGAGCTTTCAGATAATTTAGATGCATGGGAAGAAAATACAAAGAATGTATTCAAAGGGAATATTAAATCTGAATTTGATGCAGTTTTATTGGATACCATCCAAAAATATCCACAAAGTATTCAACCGTATTTAGACATGATAGATGGACAGAGAATGGATCTTAAAAAGTTTAGATACAAAGATTTTGATGAATTAAAACTCTATTGTTACAGAGTCGCAGGTACTGTTGGTTTAATGACTCAGAACGTCATGGGGATTGATAGCGCTTACACAACAGCGCCATGGAGTGCTAAGCCTGACACCTCTGAAGCAGCTATCGCTCTAGGAATTGCAAATCAATTAACAAATATATTGAGAGATGTCGGAGAAGATAGACAAAGAGGAAGGATTTATCTCCCTCAAGATGATATTGAAAAATTTAATTATTCGGAAGAAGAACTTTTAAAAGGCGAAATTAACGATCAATGGAGGGCACTTATGAACTTTCAATTAACAAGAGCCAGGGATTGGTTCCAAAAGTCTGAAGATGGGATTAAATGGTTATCTTCCGACGCAAGATGGCCAGTCTGGACATCTTTACGTCTTTATAGAGGAATATTAGATTCTATTGAAAGATTAGATTATGATGTTTTTAATAACAGAGCTTTTGTAAAGAATTCAGTAAAAGCTTTTGAGATTCCAATATCTTTTTTAATTTCTCGAATGAAATAATTAAGCTGGCGTCTTCTGGTTAGCAAGCAAATCTTTTAATTTGGATAGTTCTCCAGCCCATCTTGGATCAGGTGCCTCAAGATTAGGAGCGTCACTATGGACAATTTTCTTAAAATCTTTTCTCTTCTTATTCTTGTTAGAATTACCGCTATTTCTTTTATTTGAAGCAGAATCTTTCTTTTCTGATAACTCTACTCTTAATTTGGAACCATTAAATTCAAAACCATTGAATTTTTGAATTAATAAATTGGCATTCTCCTCATTATTTATTGTCGCGAAACCAAACCCTCTGCATTCCTTCGTTTCCTTATCTAGAACTGCTTTAAATCTAATCGAATCAGAGACAGATTTTAACAGGGTATCAAATTCTTTTGGATTAAATCCTTGTGGTAAGTTGCCAATGTAAATACGAATACTCATAAATTTTTAAAAGTGATTTTGAAGTCTGAACTTCTAAACAAAACTAAGCTATGTGTATTTAATCACATTTTGGCGCATTTTGTTCAATCCATTGCTTTGCTTTATAAATAGCTTCATCAAAATTATTCAATCTTTTAAATGCAAACTCCTTTGAAAGAAACTGTAAAAGCTCTCCTAAGATAGGCCCATCATCTATTTTCAAATTTTTCTTAATTAAATCACCATTAACTAAATTTGAAGGATGAAATAATTTATCTTCCTTGTCACGCCATCTGTTTAACCAATCGAAGCGCAAATTTTGAGGTAAATAAAAGATAAAAGATGGAAGAAACATCTCTAATTCTTGATGTAATTTAAATCTATCTAATTCATTTAACTTAGTAATATTTGTCTCCTTCAAAAAAAAGTGCCATTTTCGGAGTAATTTAGTTTTTGCAATTTCAGCTTTACTAAATTTCAATTTCTCTAAAGTTGCAACATCTAAAATTTGGGAAATAAAAAATAATGGTAAAAATTTCTCTTTTTCTTCCTGATTAAGTTCTGCATAATTAATTTTCTCTAAATCCAAAAAAAAAGAATTTTCATATAAATTTTCAGAACCAAATATATTTATTTTTTTTGCCAAGATTACAGCATCAAGAGCATTTGCACCATGTACTATTTTCTGTATTTCATAATTAATCCTTTCTTTAGCGACAAGATATAATTTACCTTTATTGTTTTTTATAAAATTAATTAATTTAAGATCAATTTGAAAATTCAATTCTGAAACAAATCGAAAACATCTTAATATTCGTAAAGGATCATTCAGTAAATTTATTTCTGAATGAGTTCTAATTGTAGAAAGCTCTATATCTTGAAGGCCATTTAATGGATCAAACAAACTCTTATTATCGAATAAAAAAGCAATCGAATTAATCGAAAAGTCTCTAGAACTTAAATCTCCTTCGATCGTAGATGAAACTTGATTAGCAATATCAACAGCAATATTATTAAGAAATATTCTGACCACTTCTCTTTTTTGATCTAAAATAATAAATTTTGATCCAATATTATCTGCAATTTTTTTTCCAATTTCAATTGCATTTGAGGGTACTACAATATCAACATCTATCTGTTTAGTTAATCGCCCCAAAATAATATCCCTAATGTAACCACCAACCAAATATGATCCTTTAGGTAAAAAAGCTAAGATATCATTCCAATTATAGAATTTTATACTTGTTTCTAATTTATCAATAATTAGTGTATGATCTGTGGGGATACTACTTTTCATTTTATTTATTAATTATGTGCATTTGCATCAACTGTAAATGGGTTGATAGATGTATCACTTATCATGACGTTGAGAATAATCATGGTGTTGATAATATTTGCGCTGTACCTGATTTTAAAGCAAAAAAGCCATTCATTCATGTCAATATAGTTAAAGATAAGAATGGAGATTATAAAACTGATTGGGATGTTCAATCTTGTGGAAGTTTTACAAATGAATTTGGTAAATGGTCTAAATGTAATCCAGGGATGGAATTGCCTGTTTAAAGGTAATAGATGACACATAATTTCCGAAACAAAGAAAATTACACTTCATTAGTGATTCATAGCACAGACAATACTTTTAGTTTTGGATACAGAAAAAACAATACCCTTGAATCTGATAAATTATTTATAAAAAAATTTGATAATGACCTTTGTAACAACTTAATTTATGATTTTAATAAATTCATGCCCAAAGAAAATCTACAAAAAGTAAACAAGATTTCTGTCAGCATTGGGCCAGCAAATTTTAATGCTTCACGACTTATTGTGGTCTTAGCGAGAACTATATCACAACAAATAAATTGTCCTCTTGAGAGTTTTAGTTCATTTAAAATAATAGCCAAAAGAATTGCATCAAAAAATAATATCTTTACAAACAAAAAATCTTTCTGGATTTACAAAAAATTAAAACGAAAGGGTTTTATTGCTGGTAAATATGAAATTTGTCATAACGAAAAAAACCCCTCAGATCTTGTCATTCGAGAAACAGTTTTACCAAAAGTTATTAAAGAACTTGAAAGTAAAGACCTTTTTTTTGAGGCTTTTTATGATGATAAAGAAGATTTAAAAGAACTATTAAATTTATCAAATAAAAATTTATTAATTTCAAATGTAGATTCCTGGAAAAAAGTTTTGCCTCTTTACCCTATTTCTCCAATTAACTAATTATTCATCCAATCAAATTATTAATTTCATCTTGAAGAAGCTTTGTTACAGAATTCAGGTCATCTCTTGATGAACTTTGTGGAGGTTGAACAGGTTTTCCCACTTTAATAACTATTTTTGAAAATAAAGGAATACAGAATTTATATCTTACTAGTATATGTGAATTAACTATTGCAACGGGCAATAATAATTTTTGATTTTTAAAAGCAAGTAATGCTGCGCCTTGCTTGGGCTTATTCACTCGACCATTTTTTTGACGAGTGCCATCAATAAAAATTCCAATAGAATTATCATTTGATAATTTTTTACATGCTGTTTTAATTGTATTTTTATCAGCAATTCCTCTTTTTACAGGATAAGCTCCACAAGCCTTGATAATAAAGCCAAGAAAAGGAATTTTAAAAAGCTCTGCCTTAGCCATAAAAGATATATTGCGTTCAAGGGCATGGCCTAACAAAGGAGGGTCGAGTAAAGAACCATGATTAGAAACCATGATAAAAGAATCTGTTTTAGGAATATTTTCTCTGCCTATTAAATGACCTTTAAAAACAAATTTATAAATAGGAAATACAAAAAGCTTACTAACTAATTCATAGATTAATTTTTGAATAGTATGATTTTTCATTCAAATTAATAAGATATTTGATCAGAAGATGAAACTTGAGAAATTTTTACATCTTTAAGATGTCTTTTTACTAGACCGCTTAATACATTAGAAGGGCCAATTTCAACAATATGAAGATCAATATCTTTTGCCATTAAATCCATAGTTTCTCGCCACCTAACTCCATTGCACATTTGCTTTTCTAATCTAATTTTAAGCTCGTTTGAATCGCTACAGAGTGAAGGTTCATAATTGCTTATGACTGGGAAAGAGGGATTGTTAAATTTAATCTGTTTTAAATAATCAGAAAATTTTGATGAAGGTTCATTCATAAATGGTGAATGAAATGCTCCTGAAACATTTAATTTCAAGAATCTTTTACAAGAAATTTCTCTGGATAAATTTTCTAGTGCTTCAGCAGATCCTGATAAGACAACTTGGGAAGAGCTATTATCATTAGCAATTACAATATCATCAATTTTTTGCACCAATAGATCGAGTTGATTTCTATCAAAACCAATTACTGCTGCCATAGATCCTTTCCCAGCATTTACCATTAATTGAGACCTTTCTTTAATAAGAGAAACACAATCTTCGAATGAAAAAACATCCGCACAATATAGTGCAGTGATTTCTCCTAGACTATGCCCAGCAACATAAGTTGGTTTGAATCCATTTTCCTTTAAGGCATCTAATAAAATTGATTCAACTAAAAAAAGACAAATTTGTGTATTTATTGTGTTATTTAAATCAATAAGAGGATTAGTTGGTTCAGTATCTAGCTCACAAATTTCAAACAAATTCCTCTCAAATATCTCAGATGCATAACTAAACCGCTCTTTTGTGTTGGGCAAATTTTCAATTTGTTTTGCCATTCCAATTTTTTGCGAACCCTGTCCAGGGAATACCCATGCAACTGTCATAATGCTCCTTTCTTTTTAACCCCATTTAATGAGGGCTGCACCCCAACTTAACCCAGCACCAAAACCACTTGTAGCAATAATATCATTTTGTTTAATTCTATTATTTCTAATAGCCTCATCGATCACTAGTGGAATTGTTGCTGCTGAGGTATTACCATATTTTTCTAAGTTGCTAAGAATTTTTTCTCCAGGAATTTTTAACCTGTCTCCTACAGAATCCAATATCCTTTGATTAGCTTGATGCAATACAAGCCAATCAACTTCATCGGAAGTATAATTCATTTTTTTAAACAACTTTTTAAGAATTATAGGAACTTCTCTAACCGCAAATTTATAAACTTCCTGACCATTCATCTGAATTGGAGAAAAAGCTCCACTTAAAAAATCAATATTATCAATTATTGAATCCTTATTATTTTGTGATGGAAGATTAAGAAAAGAACCCCTTTCTCCGTCAGTTCTCATATCAAAACCAATTAAATTATCAAATTCATTAGTGGCTTCAATTGCTAATGCACCTGCACCATCTCCAAAGAGAATACAACTTCTTCTATCATTCCAATCAACAAAGCTTGATAGTTGATCTGCTCCTATAACAATAGCCCTTTTAAAACTACCCCCTTTTAAAAATTGTGAGGCTGTAATTAAGGCAAATAAGAACCCACTACATGCTGCAGTTAAATCGAAAGCAACAGCATTAGTTGCCCCTAATTTAGCTTGAATGGATGGCGCTGATCCAAATAAATCATGCGGTGTAGAAGTAGCTAAAACAATCAAATCAATCGTTTTAATATCCCAATTAGCCATTTCTATAGCTGTTAAAGCCGCCTTATAACCCATCTCAGTAACATTATCTCCTAAGCGAGAAATCCTTCTCTCAGAAATTCCCGTTCTAGATTTTATCCATTCATTGCTTGTATCAACCTTTTGACTAATTTTTTGATTGGTTAGGATTTGATCAGGTACATAACTTCCGCTCCCCTTGAATGATACTCCAATCTGATTAAAATTTATTCCTTTCAAAAGAGTTTTTTAGTTACTTATATTAGTCAAACATAAATTTGACTCAATATGTTTTATGAATTTAAAACTTGAAGCTTTTGCAGTTGATTTAAATTGTCCATAACACCATGATTTACAGCGGAGTGAGCCAAGCGAAGAGCACTTACTACTGATAAAGATTTGCTACTTCCATGACCAATAACGCAAATGCCATTCACCCCAAGTAATAAAGCTCCTCCATGTTCGGCATGATCTAACCTTTTTTTAATTCTGAGTAAATTACTTTTTAAAAAAGCTGAACCAACTTTTCCCCGCCTTCCTCTTGGAAGCTCAGATCTCAAAATATCTAATAACACGCCTCCTACAGACTCAAGAAATTTTAATAATATGTTACCGGTAAACCCATCACATACGACTACATCGAAACTACCTGACAAAACATCTCGACCTTCACAATTACCTCCAAAATCAAAACTTTTTTCAGAAGATAATAATTCAAATGTTTTTAGGGATAAATCATTACCTTTGCATTCTTCTTCTCCTATATTTAAAAGGCCAATTCTTGGTTTTTTTACTTGTAGGACATCTTTTGCATAAATATTGCCTAGAAGAGCAAATTGATGCAGATAGGATGGCTTACAATCAGTATTTGCACCGACATCTAAAACTAATACCGGGCGAGTTTGATCCCTTGTTGGAAATAATGCTCCAATAGCTGGTCTATCAATACCTTTCAATCTCCCAATTCTAAATATGGCAGAAGCCATCATCGCACCTGAATTACCTGCTGAGTAAACAGCTTCAGCTTTATTATTTCTCACTAAATCCATAGCAACATTTATACTTGCATTTTTCTTTTTTCTAACAGAAGTAGCTTCTTCGTTCATCCCAATAGGCTCTCCACTATCAACTAATTCAAGACGATTATTCTCTATTTCATTTGCTAATAATTCTGCTAAACCAGTTTTTACTGCTACATCTTTAACTTTTTCAATTTTGCCGACAAACTTTATATTTATTGGAAATCTACTTATTGCTTCAAGACAACCCTCAAGAATTGGACCGGGAGCATAATCTCCACCCATCCCATCAACTGCTATCCAAACTCTTTTAGATTGAGAATCCTGCCCCTTATCTAAAAGATTATCGTTATTTTGTAATCTTTTTAATGGGTCAAAAACTAATGGCTGTAATGTATTTTTAGCTATTGAACTAGCACTTGAAACAACACTACTGGCAGTATTCACAACAGATTCAGCGCTTGAGACTACATTACCTGCAACATTACTCGCAACATTACTAGCTGTGCTCACAACTGAACCAGCGCCAGAAACTACATTACCCGCTACATTACTAGCCGTTACCGCAGAACTAGCAGCAGTATCTACTATTGAAGTTACAGCCGAGTTTCTTTTGTACCAAATAACTAATCTTCTAATAGCTCTGGGCTTATTAATTTTTTGTAAACTTTCTTTGCCCATTTATTTACCGTCAAAAGGAGAAATATCTACAATCCTTTGAAAAAGATATCCTGTTCCCCTTGCTGTTAATATCAATTCAGGATTTGCTGGATCCGCCTCCAGTTTTGATCTCAATCTTGAAATATGAACATCGACTACTCTTGTATCTACATGTCTCTCGGGTGTGTATCCCCAAACCTCTTTTAAAATCTCTCCCCTACTAAATGGCTCTCCTGACCTACTTACCAAAAGTTCTAAAAGACTAAATTCCATACCAGTTAATCTAATTCTCTCATCACTTTTAAAAACTTGTCTTCGATTTGTATCAATTTTTATATCGGTAACCAAAATTAATCCTGAATTAGGCATTCCAGGAATTTGTTCTTTGTCAATCCTTCTTAGAACGCACCTTATTCGAGCTTCTAATTCCTTGGGACTAAATGGTTTTACAACATAATCATCAGCTCCTAATTCCAAACCTGTAATTCTATCTGCAACATCACCTAGTGCAGTTAACATAACAATTGGAACATCAGAATCTTTCCTTAATTCTTGACAAACTCCATAACCATCTAACTTTGGCATCATGACGTCAAGTACTACTAAATCAGGATCGTAATCTTTAAATAACTTTAGTGCTTCTTTACCATCACATGCAGTTACAACTTTGTAGCCAATCATAGAGAGACGTGTCTCTAGAATTCTTCTAATACTCGCCTCGTCATCCGCGACCAAAATTGTTTCTTTAGTTTGACTAGATAAAGCCATTTGTTTCTATTAGCTAATCAGTAAGAGAATTTATTATTATCCTAATCTAACTTGTAGAGGGGCAATATCCCAAACATTAAAGTTCCAATTACTACAAGCAGAAACTAAATGTCTAGCAAATTGTCGACTTTTATTTGTCAAAATTGCGGATCTGAAACTTCTCAATACTTTGGAAAATGTCTTAATTGCAACTCATGGAATTCAATTGTTGAAGAAATTAAAAGCAAGAGATCTCAATATAAAGAAATAAAAAATAGCAAGAAAGCTATACCCTTTGATGAAATTTCATCTACAAAAATATCGAGATTTACTAGTGGTTTTAGGGAATTTGATCGAGTACTGGGAGGTGGGATAGTCCCTGGATCAGTTGTTTTACTTGGAGGAGAGCCAGGTATAGGTAAGAGCACAATAGTGCTTCAATCAGCAGGCAAAATATCTCTTAATGAGAAGGTTTTATACGTTACTGCAGAAGAATCTTTAGAACAAGTAAAAATCAGATGGGAAAGATTAAATCAAAACAGTATTGATTTAAAAATTTTTGCAGAAACTAATTTATCTCTAATTATTGAAGAGATCAAACGAGTAAATCCAAGTTTTGCGATTATCGATAGTATTCAAGCTATTTATGATCATGAGATGGAAAGTTCGCCAGGATCAGTTTCTCAAGTTAGAGCATGTTCGTCTCAGTTGCAAAATCTAGCAAAAGACAATGGTATTGCACTTCTAATAATTGGTCATGTAACCAAAGATGGTGCTTTAGCTGGCCCTAAAACTCTTGAGCATTTAGTTGATACAGTAATAAACTTTGAAGGAGATAATATTTCATCACATAGATTACTAAGAAGTATAAAAAATCGATTTGGATCGACCTTTGAAATTGGAATTTTTGAAATGCTTGAAGAGGGTTTACGAGAGATAAAAAACCCAAGTTCCATTTTTACAAATAAAGAAAATATTTCAGGCGTAACAACAACGATTACAAATGAAGGCTCTCGACCATTAGCGGTTGATATACAAGCACTAGTAAATAAAACTTTCTACAGTAACCCAAGACGAACTACAACTGGAATTAGCATAAATAGATTGCATCAAATTCTTGCTGTTATTGAAAAACACGTAGGAATAAAATTATCTGAATTTGATTGTTATATAGCTACTGGTGGAGGTTTTGAGATTAATGATCCCTCATCTGACTTAGGTGTAGCAATATCAATTTTATCTAGTTTGAAAAATACTCCTCCTTTGGCTAGTACCTCATTTATTGGGGAATTGGGTTTGAGCGGTCAAGTTAGAAAATCGAATAACCTTCGTATAAAGATAGAGGAAGCTGTAAGACTAGGTATCACAAATATCGTGGTGCCAAAACTAGAGGAGGAACTAAATAATAATTTTCAAAATTTAATTAATATCAAAGAGATATCCAATATTAAAGAAGCGGTTGATTATTCTTTATCAAAATAAAAAAATCAAAGGTACATATCAATTGAGCTTCTTCCTGAGTTTTTCAACCAATTCTCAATATCTAGATACCCACCTGGATATAGTCTCACTGCTTTAGACCAGACTTCAGCAGCCTTATCAAACCAAATATCTCTCTGATCTAAATCACCATTTTGCTCAGCATATCTTCCCCTTTTTTCATAAATTAAACCTATATTTTTCAAGCATGATGGCTGTTTGGGATTTTCTAATAATGCTTTTTGATAAGTTTCAATAGACAAATCCTCTTCACCATTGCTCATATATATAATTGCCATATTTTTTAAAGTCTCACCCCTGTCAATTTTATTTTCTTCAAGCAGTAAACTCTCTTTGTAATAATCTAATGCTTCCGAATAATCACCATTATTTTGTGCAGCTAAACCATCCCTATAATAAATATATGCTTTTTTTTCTTTCTCAGCGATAGGCATTATTTTTACAATAGATTCAGCAATTACAGTAAAAGCTTTATCAATAAAGTTGTCTCTGTTTTGATTACTAGGCACTGCTCTAAATCTAATAAAGTTAATATAGTAATTTAAAAAATAACTATTTAAAAAGTCTATTACATT
>QCCC01000004.1 GCA_003281415.1 Prochlorococcus sp. AG-347-K15 | reverse complement strand
CTAGAAGAAATGAAAAATAATAATAAATTAGCTGATCAATCAATTAAACAATTGTTCGTACTTATGAAAGAATTGAATTTGCCAACTACTATTGCACAACTTGGAATAAATGTTTTTGAAAATAATAATTTAGAGAAGATTGCTGATTTTACTTGTCGAGATAAATCTGAAATTCATTTCTTGCCTTTTAAAATTCATAGACAGGATATAATTGAGGTCATTTCAAATTTTGAACAACAAAAAATCAAAATATAATTATTTTTTGACTAAAAGCCATTTCGAACAATTTAGTGATTTAAACGTAGATTTTTTTGAGAGTGCCAAAATGTCACTATTAGATCCATTAGGTCTTTATATAGCAAATGATGTTAAGTGGATAAAACTCGATGAAAAGTGGAACTCTTTGAAATTTCCTGTGGTTATAGGAGGGAAAGGTCAACCTATAATTCTCTTACATGGCTTTGATAGTAGTTTTTTAGAGTTCAGAAGAATATATCAATCATTAAAAAGAAATTTTCAAGTCATAATTCCTGACTTGTTAGGTTTTGGTTTTAGTCCTAGGTGCGTAACAAATGAATACAATGCCTCGAAAATAATTTCATATTTGATTGATCTCCTTAAAACCTTACAAATAACAAAGAATTTAAATATTATTGGTGCCTCGATGGGAGGCTCAACAGCTTTAAAACTTGCTTTTGAAATCCCTAATTCTATTGATAAAATTCTCCTTTTATCTCCTGCTGGATTGTTTGGAGAACCTAAGAGTGTTCCTTTTCCTCTTAACCAAATTGGGGCCTCATTCCTTGGTTTGCCGCAGGTCAGAAAAAGTCTTTGTAGGCAAGCATTTGCTTTCCCAGATGAATGTGTTGGTGAAATGGAGGAGCAAATTGCCTCAATTCATATAGGTTGTAAGGGATGGAGGAATTCACTTGCATCATTTGCAAAAAATGGAGGGTTTGCTGGAACACATAAATATATCCAAAATATCCCAATTAAAACAGTATGTGGAGAGAATGATCGCATCCTTGGCAAAAAAGAGATTAAAAGTATAAGAAAAATTGAAAAATTAAATTTTGTAGGATTGCAAAATTGTGGCCATCTTCCTCATATAGATCTACCATCACTATCTAGTAAAATTATCCAAGATTATTTTTAGGAATAAAAGATTTCATAATTAATTTAGATACTTAAGAATTATAAAAATGTAATACAAAACAGATGGAGTAAAGATGTAACTGTCAATGCGGTCAAGAATACCTCCGTGTCCCGGTAAAAAAGTTCCGGAATCTTTTATTTTTGCATCTCTCTTCATCATTGATTCAATTAAATCTCCTACTAATGCCATTAGAGAAATTAAAACTCCATATAAAATTCCAACTAATAATGGATTTTCCCAATTAAGTAAAAATGCAAAAAATATTGCTAGAAAAATTGAACAGGATATACCTCCTATTAAACCTTCTATAGTTTTACTCGGAGATATTGGAGAAAGAGATGTTTTACCAAATGACTTCCCAATGAAATAAGAACCAATATCGCTAGCTACAATTAGAAAACAAGAAGTTAAAGTTAAATTAAGACCTGTAGTGTTTGATAAGTTTTCAAACGAAATAAAACCTTGATTCGAATTTATTATCACTGATTCTAATCCCCTTAATTTAATCCAGTAACTAGGTAAAAAGCCTAAATAGAATAAACCAAAAATAGATGCTGCAATATCTGAAATTGTTCCAGGCTTTGGTTGTAAAAGTAACCAAGTGCATATTCCAACTGAACAGATAGGTAAAATTGAATTTGATATTTCTCCTTCAATCAAACCTATGGTCTCAAGATAAGTAGAAATTATAATAACGAAAGATGAAAATAATGTGGTTTTTGTAGCTGGTTTTATTCCTTTAAATTCTGCCATTCTAAAAAATTCTAATAATGCCAAATAAGTAAGCAAAGCTGTTGCAAATGTAAAAAACCATCCTCCTAACAAAACAACAATTAAACCAAAAATTCCTATAAGTAATCCGCTTCTCAATCTCATATCAAATTTCTATTTTTATATGACTCTTATATTAAAATTTAACAGATCTTTGTTGCATAAACTTTGTTTATTTATCCAATTAAACCTATCGAGGTCAATTTTTTCTCCTGGAACTAGGAGAGGTATCCCAGGAGGATAAGGGCAAATAATATCTCCAGAAATTTTATTTAATGATTGCGAAAAAGGAATACTCCTAGTCTTACTTCTCCAAGCAATTCCAATTTCAATTTCGGGAGCCTGAACTAATTTAAAGGGTGATTGAATCGCTTCTAAACTTTTTGACTTTTTAGAATTTAATAGTAATTTATTCCACAATTTTTCAAATAAATTTAGAAAATCTTTTTGATTCGCAAATCCTAAGCAAAAAGTTAGAGTCAACATTTCTGGCAATTCAGCAATAAGACCATTTCTATAAAAAAATTTATCTGCAGTAAAACCATCAATTCCAGCCTTGGAGGTATTTAATACTATTTTTAAGGGGTCTTGGGTTTCAATAAGAGGAATATTTTTTTGGATTAATTTTGTGTAGATACTTTTTGCCTCTAAAATTCTTTTTTGATATTTTGATAAACTTTTTTTATTAAGCCAGTCTTTTAGAGATTCTTCACAAGAAGAAAGTAATAGGGAACTTGGACTAGTAGTTTGCAACAAATTAATACTCTTGATTAAATTATTCTCATTGACTAGATTCCCTTTGTACCAAAGTGCTGCCGTTTGAGTTAAACCATTGAGCGACTTATGTAATGAGTGGACAACTAAATCAGCGTTTGATGATAAAGCGGATTTTGGTAAATTAAGGTTTTCACAAAAAAGGAAATAAGAACCATGGGCTTCATCAACTAATACAGGTAAATTTTTTTGATGACAAAGATTTATTAAAGGCTCTAAATCTCCTGAATAACCGTGATAAGAGGGACTTACAAGAATCACACCTGCAATTTTTTTCTCAATAAAATTTATTTGTTTAAATACATTTTTCAACCATGTTTTCGTTATTGGCTTGTAATGACCTGTTTCCAATGAAAATTCCAGGTCAAAAAATATTGGAAGTATATTCTGCATAGCACAAATTTTTATAACACTTATATGTACATTCCTTGGCATCAGAATAGTTTCGCCAGGTTTTGCCATTGCAATTATCGCTGATTGTATTAATCCAGAGGCTCCATTAACTCCAAAAAAACATCCTTTTGTACCAAATTTTTCAGAGAATTCTCTTTGAGATTTGGCAATTAATCCTTTTTCGGATAATGGTGAACCTATCTCTGGCAGTTCGGGTAAGTCCCAATAACCAGGTTGACTTTTTAATAATTTCACTAATTTCTTGGGTAAAGCGGCCCCTCTGTTATGAGCGGGAAAGAAAAGTGACTTTAAAAACTTTTTAGTTAGAAAAGATGAAATGCTCATAAAGTATTATTGACACATATAGAATGATTTGAGTGGAATCTTTCTTTGATATTTTTTAATTTTAATGACAAGTTCTTATTCGAAATATTCAGCAAAAGGAGACTTAGTTTGGTTGATTTTGAGGCCATGGATTTTTATACCAAGAGTTTTATATATCCTTTTAACTTTTATCTTTCTTTTTTTAAGAATACTTTTTCAAGGTAACAGCAAAAATAAAAATGTACAAAGAAATCTCTCAAAATATCTTTTCGATGTAATAACAGATTTAGGACCTTGTTTTATAAAATTAGGCCAGGCACTTTCAACTAGGCCAGATCTTGTTAGACAAGATTGGCTTACAGAACTTACAAACTTACAGGATAATCTCCCAGCATTTGATCATAAAATTGCTTTAAAAATTATCGAAGAGGAACTAGGGATGCCTCCTAATGAATTATTTGATGAGTTCCCAGAGAGTCCTATTGCTTCCGCAAGCTTAGGCCAGGTTTATAAAACAAAAACAAAAAATAATACTTATGTAGCTGTTAAAGTACAGAGACCAAATTTGTACTTTCTTATAAGAAGAGATGTTGTAATTTTAAGGTTTTTAGCAACTTTCTTGTCTCCTTTTTTACCATTGAATATTGGTGTTGGTATTGGAGAAATAATAGATGAATTCGGTAAGGCACTCTTTGATGAAATTGACTATGAAAAAGAGGCTGAAAATGCTTTAAAATTTGCAGATTTTTTCAAAGATAATCCAAATGTTTTTATCCCTAAAGTGGAAAAACAGTTTTCATCTAAGAGAATAATTACAACCTCTTGGATTGATGGAGTCAAGCTAAGAGATAGGGATTTATTGGAGGAAAATAATTTAATTCCTTCTTCTTTTATAAAAACTTGTGTAATCAGTGGATTACAGCAATTATTTGAATATGGATACTTTCATGCTGACCCGCATCCTGGAAATATGTTTGCTCTCAAAGGAGGAAATGCGGATTGTGGAAATTTAGCCTATGTAGATTTCGGAATGATGGATACAATTACAAATTCAGATAGACTTACTCTAATTAAAGCAATTGTTCACATAATAAATGAAGAATATTATCTTCTTGCAAAAGATTTTCAGAAATTAGGTTTTTTAACCAAAGAACAAGATCTTCAAAAACTTGTTGAACCATTAAAAGATGTTTTAGGAGGATCTTTTGGCGCTGAGGTTGGTAATTTTAATCTTAAGAATGTAACTGATAAATTTTCTAAACTAATGTATTCTTATCCATTTAGAGTACCTAGTAGGTTTGCTTTAATAATAAGAGCTGTTGTAAGTCAAGAAGGGTTAGCATTAAGATTAGATCCTGAGTTTAAAATTTTAAAAATCGCATATCCATATATAGCTAAAAAACTTCTTACAGATAATTCTGAGGAGATTTTAGAAATTCTTTTAGAAGTTGTTTTTGATAATAATGGTCGAATACAAATAGAAAAAGTTGAAAGTTTATTAAATATTTTATTTAAAGATTCTGAGAATATTAATTCTGACCTCATACCGGTTGCTAATGCTGGATTAAAATTATTTATTAGTAAAAGAGGTTCTGAAGTCCGGAAAAATCTTCTTTTAAGTCTCATCAAAGATGATAAATTAGAACTTACTGATGCCAAAAAACTCATAGGTTTAATTAGAAATACCTTTAGCCCTCTTAATATTGCAAAAAGTGCAGTTCAGAATATTATTTCTCCAGTATAGTTGCATATATCCATACCTAATAAATTTGCTTATGATCTTTAAGTTATTAAAATCAAATAAACTACTTATCTCTAAAAATTGAGTCTAAGAGTTAATACATTTAGACTATCGAATGAATATTCTGAAAAATCATTTTTTATTTAATAAAAAACCCGAAAATACTAAAGGCCTTAATCATGAAATAGTAGATCAGTATAAAGAAATTGCAAAGTTAGTCAAAGAAGCAAGAATCCAACAAAATCTAACAATTAAACAATTGTCGCGTCTTTCAAAAATTCCTGAAAAAATAATATATTCTATTGAAAATAATAATGAGGATTGTAGACCGAAGTATCCCTTCATAAGATCTATATTAATCAAATTAGAGGAATGTTTAGTATTAAAAAAAAATATATTAGTAAAATTAGCAATTAGAGAAAGAGAAACTTTTAAGAAAGAAAAAAAAGATTTTCTTATCAGCAGATTTGATCTTATAAATTCCTGGCAGGGAACTATTTTATATTTTTTTATATTAGTTCTAACTTTATTTATATTAAAGAGATACTTTATTTTGAATGTGAATGTTATTGAGATTCAAAATATTGAAAAAAAATCATCGATAAATAATCTTAAATAATTCCCTATTTTTTTGTTCTCTTATAATTATTTCCTAGATCACTAAAAATTTTAATATTCTCTTCTATTTCGTGTAAAGGTTGATTTAACTTCCATTTCCAATTGTTTCTTGTAGTGCCAGGGGTATTTAATCTACTTGAGTCATCTAGAGATAATATATCTTGAATTGGAGCAATAAAAAGGTTGGCATTTGTGTTCATTCCAATTTCTATTAAACTCCACGAAGGATTGTCTGAAAATTTATATTTATCTTTTATTCTCTTTTTTGAATTATTGTCCAAACATTCCCACCATGAAATTGAAGTAGAGTTATCATGAGTACCTGTATAAACGACCCAATTTTCTCCTTCAATATTTTCAGGTAAATATGGGTTATCTTCGTTGCCATCAAAAGCAAATTGTAATATTTTCATCCCAGGCAGTTCAAAATCTTTCCTTAATTTTTCTACATCTGGGGTTATAACTCCCAGGTCCTCGGCGATAATTGGTAGATAGTCAGATCCTAAATCTTTTTTTAGTTTATTTAACAGCGTTTTACCAGGAGAATTAATCCATTTTCCAGAAATTGCCGTTTTAGAATTGCCATTAACTCTCCAGTAACCAGCTAAACCCCTGAAATGATCTAATCTCAACAAGTCAAAAAGTTCAAATTGCCTTTTAAATCTTTTTCTCCACCAATCGAAATTAGTCCTCTTATGTTTTGACCAGAAGTAAGTTGGGGTCCCCCATAATTGTCCTGTTGATGAAAAATAATCAGGTGGTACACCACTTTGAAAGATTAAATCTCCATTTTTAAAAATTGAGAATAGAGATTTATTACTCCAAACATCAGCGCTGTCCCTGGAAACATAAAAGGGCAAATCTCCCACTAGCTTAATATTAAATGATTTTGCAAATTCTTTAATATCTCTCCATTGCTCATCCAAATGCCATTGTATTAATTTTTTAATAAGTATCTCTTCACTTTTTCCCTTGATCCATGATTTTAAAAACTTGTTATTTTTTAGTTTAAATTCTTTAGGCCATTGCCACCAAGGCAACATATTAAATTCCTCTCTTATAACTAGGAATTTTGCATAATCCTCAACCCAAGAATTCTTGCTAACCCATTTGTAAAAATCAAGTTTTATCTCTTCAGATTGTGAATGCCAACCTTGCAAAAGAAGGTGGCCTAATTTTCTTGTTAAATTATCCGCGACATCAAAATCAAAATGATTACTGTTATTATTTGTGGGTCCCAATTCTTCTGTGTTGGAGATAAATATAAAACCTTTCTTGATTAAATCATCTGGATCAAGAAACCATGGGTTTAGTGCAAAACTAGATGGTGAACTATATGGAGATCCTGTAGAGTCAGTTGGAGTAAGAGGTAAAAATTGCCAGTATTCAATCCCATTCTCATGAAGCTTTTTTATCCATTCTTTAGCTCCTCTGCCAAAAGTTCCACATACTTTTCCTCCAGGTATACTTGAAGGATGCATAAGTATTCCTAATGATTTTTTTGTAAGAACTTTTTTTATAGGCATATTTTACAATTATTTTTTGATTCCTTACAGTTAAATTACTAATAGTAAATTACTAATAGTTCTCTTAATTCAACGATATACAAATTTTTTTTAATTGACAAATATTATTCTAAGAGATTTGACTTAATTAAAATAAAGTATGAGCTTAATAGAGTTATTTTATGCTTTGCTCTAATGATGTGACTTTTGAAAAGATCTAGTCATTATCTTTTGCGAAATTCATATAAACGACTACGATAAAGATATAGTTTATATTGCTAATTTCGTGACTAGTTTTATCACGGCAGTGCAGAATAAAGAACCAAACTTTAATCTATCTAATAGTAGATTAAGGCTAGTAAGTGGAACATCAAATCCTAAATTGGCTGAAGAAATTGCATCATACTTAGGGATTGAAAATGTACCTTTAGTATCTAAAAGATTTGCAGATGGAGAACTTTATGTTCAGATTCAGCAATCTATTAGAGGTTGTGATGTATTTTTAATACAACCTACATGTGCTCCTGTAAACGATAGTTTAATGGAACTAATGATTATGGTTGATGCTTGCAAGAGGGCATCTGCCAGGCAAATAACTGCCGTAATACCTTATTTTGGATATGCAAGGGCAGACAGAAAGACTTCAGGAAGAGAATCCATAACAGCAAAACTTACTGCTAACTTACTAGAGAAATCAGGAGTTGATAGAGTCCTTGCTATGGATTTACATTCGGCTCAAATTCAAGGTTATTTTGATATTCCATGTGATCATATTTACGGTTCACCTGTATTGATTGATTACTTAGAAACTTTAAATTTAGAGGAAGTCGTCGTCGTCTCGCCTGATGTAGGAGGGGTAGCACGAGCAAGAGCATTTGCAAAATTGATGAAGGATGCTCCATTGGCCATCATTGATAAAAGGAGATCAGCTCATAATATCGCTGAAAGCTTAACAGTAATTGGTGATGTAAAAGGTAAAACCGCTATTCTTATTGACGACATGATAGATACGGGCGGTACAATATGTTCGGGAGCTAATTTATTAAAAAAAGAAGGAGCTAAGAGAATATTTGCATGTGCCTCACATGCTGTATTCTCTCCTCCCTCTTATGAAAGATTAAGTACTGAAGATTTATTCGAACAAGTTATTGTAACTAATAGCATACCAGTTCTTTTAAAAGATAATTTTCCACAATTAAAAATCCTTTCTGTCGCAAATATGTTAGGGGAAGCTATTTGGAGAATCCACGAAGAAAGTTCTGTTAGTTCAATGTTCAGATAATCAATTAAATTATTTTTTGCTTTCCTTTACAAGTTGCTTAAACCTTTTTTCATAATCATTTTTAATTTTTTTTGGAATACTTTCGGGACAAATGTTAAGTGCACTTCCAACAATTTGAAATGTTCCTGCGTTATATAATTTTTTTTGATCAAGTTTTTCATTCCCTAATTCCTTAATAGCCCCACCATGCTTGCCAATTATTACATTTGCAAAAGTAGCACTGGCAATGCCAAGACCTTTTTCAAAATCTATTTCAGCTTTGGAAGCTATACAAAGATAAGATGCCCCCATTTGTCTATATAGGAATAGATCTTTTTCAGAGGCAGCAATTAAATTTTTTTCGGCTTTAACTTGTTTATTAATTGTACTAATCTCAAAAATTGTTATTAAGGGTATAAAAATGATAAAACTTACTAACTTATGAAATCTTTTTGAATAAAAATTAATACTCATTAACTAATAATATTTAATACAAGATAACATTTTATTTTTATAATTAATCTTTCAAAAAGACTTACTTAATAATTTTTATTTCGTGATGATTCTCTACTATTTTTAACTTATCTTTATTCCATGAATATATAACTCTATATCTTAAGTTATCCGAATCTACTAGTCTTGTATGCTCAAGGATATACCAGTCTTTATAAGAAGATTCAAAAATCATTTCGTGTTCATCAACTTGTTTAATATTTGAAATCCCTTCATTATCACTTAAATAAAAATTTTCCCTCATAAGTTGATGTCCTTTTAAAAAAGCATGCATTTCTCCTTTTTCTTTATATTGTGGATTTTCCTCGAAGAAATTATATTTTTTTTCAGGGTACCAAGAGAACTTATAGTGCGACTCCCATTTAGATTTATTATCAAGAGCTTGTATCTTTATAAACATGCTTAGGTTATAAGTTTTTTTTGCTTCATCTAGAAAATATGTTCTATTAGATTTCCATAATCCAATATTTCTTGAAAACCATCTTTTTAAATTACTATTTAAACTAATTTCTGGAGGATTATTCTCGCCAAAATTTAGATTTTTCTTTTGATTAATAACAACCATTTATAAATAAGTCATATTTATTACATAGCTTATCTGTAAAATAAAAATAAATATCTTAATGTATTCGTAAGGATTAAAAGCTTTTCAACACTTCAGGGCAAATCATTTGAATGATAAAAAAGAGCTAAAATTAATACTTGTAGCAGCTAGAAATCAACTTTCTAGTAATGATATTAAGTCTCTTATAGCTTATTTAGAATCAGATGATTGTGAATTTGAGATTTCTCTTCAAATATCTGAGCCTACAGAACAGCCGGAATTGCTTGAATTACATCGATTAGTAGCCATTCCTGCTCTAATTAAGATTTCTCCATCACCAAAACAAATATTTGCAGGAAGTAATATTTTCTCTCAGTTGCAGAAATGGTTGCCAAGGTGGACACAGGAAGGATTAACAAAAAATCTTGGGATTAATCTGCAACCATCTAAAATTGATTCCATAAGAACTCAAAAAGAATTTCTTCTGGAAGACGAACTTCTTGTTTTAAGACAAGAAAATGAGACATTAACTAAAAGAATAGAATCTCAGGAAAGATTATTAAGAATGGTGGCACATGAATTACGAACCCCCTTAACTGCAGCAAATTTGGCTGTACAAAGTCAAAAACTTGGACAAATAGATATTACAAAATTACAAGAGGTAATTAAAAGACGTCTAGAAGAGATTGAACTCTTATCTCAAGATCTTTTAGAGGTTGGAACAACAAAATGGGAAGCATTATTTAATCCCCAGAAAATTGAATTAGGTAATATTAGTGCTGAAGTAATACTTGAATTAGAAAAATTATGGAGATTAAGGGATATTGAAATCGATACTGATATTCCATCTGATTTGCCAAATGTGTTCGCAGATCAAAGAAGAATGAGGCAAGTGTTATTAAATTTACTTGAAAATGCTATTAAATTTTCTAAAGACTCTGGATCTATAAAAATTACAATGATCCATAAAACAAATCAATGGTTAGAAATAACGATTTGTGACAAAGGTGCCGGCATTCCTTTGAGTGAACAAAAAAGAATTTTTTTGGATAGAGTTCGACTCCCACAGACTTCTGAAGGAACTTCAGGATTTGGCATTGGGCTATCTGTCTGTAGGAGAATAGTAGAAGTCCATGGAGGAAGAATATGGGTCGTATCTGAAGTTGGTGTCGGTTCATGCTTCCATTTTACGGTTCCTGTGTGGCAAGGACAAAACAAAGAGCAACAATACTTGACGAAAGGCTAGCCTTACTCCTAATTTTTAATAAAGCTGTTATGCTAATTTCCTGGCCCCATCGTCTAGAGGCCTAGGACACCTCCCTTTCACGGAGGCGACAGGGGTTCGAATCCCCTTGGGGCTATTCTCTAAAATTTAAAACTAATTTATTGATTTTGCTTGTCTATCGACAGCTATCAAATTTTCAGAAAGATCTTTTTTTAGTCTTTTCTCTATCATCCCTATAGGCATCCACTGACATCCTTGAACAGTGAGATCGTAAATTAATGAATTTTTGGATGTATTTTTAATATTTTGAATTTTCCAACTACCTTCAAATTTTCTGAAATCTCCTTTAATCAAATTGAATTTTAAAAGGCCAAGCTCCTTATCTTCAGTTAAGTCTATAGTTACCTCAGCTGAAAATTTCATACCAAGAAAATCCTGGGCCCCAACTTGCTTAAGGTGAACATTATTGTCCTTTTGATATATTTTTTTGCTTGAAAGTAAATTTGGTATGTAAAGATTCAGTTGATCATAATCTGTTAAAACATTCCATAAAGAATCAAAGCTTGCAGAAGTTGTAAGTTGAGCTGCAAGTCTTCTTGTTCCGCCAGAAAGCTTTTCCATTGTTTGCTCAATTGTCTTGTAGTCATTACTTTTAGAATGATCTACTGATTCTTGAGGATTATTCATAAATGAATTTTTTAATAAGATAAAAAAATTATTTCTGTGTAACTATACCGATAAAAACAATAAATACTGAAAAATAAAAATAATTTCATTAAATTATTCCGATCTCAAAACGTAACCATTTTTGTGAAATCACTACAAATTAAACTACAAATTGATAATCTTTTATAAAAGAAATCTTAAAAATGTATTCACAAGCAAAAGTAATCGCAGGCGGATTAGCTCATATACCAGTAGTAATAGCTGTTTTTTATTTTATACTCACAACTTTTAATAAGAGAGCTTTAAAATTTGTTGAAGAAGCTAAAACAAAAAAACCTGAGGCAAAAGCTGTGGAACCTAAAAAAGTGACTGTTTTAAAAACAGAAGCTCCAAAAGTAGAAGCTCCAAAAGTAGTTAAGAAAAAACATGCAGATGTACCCGTAAATATTTACAGGCCTAAAACACCATATGAAGGAACAGTGATTGAAAACTACAGTCTTCTTAAAGAAGGAGCAATTGGTAGGGTTAATCATATAACTTTCGATCTTAAAGATAGTGATCCATTTTTAAATTACGTTGAAGGTCAAAGTATTGGTATCATGCCTGCTGGTGAAGATGCTAATGGAAAACCTCATAAGTTAAGACTTTACTCAATTGCTAGTACCAGACATGGCGATGACTTTAATGGCAATACAGTTTCTCTTTGTGTAAGACAGCTTCAGTATGAAAAAGATGGTGAAACCATTAATGGTGTCTGTTCTACATACTTATGCGATATTAAGCCTGGAGATAAAGTAAAAATAACAGGGCCTGTAGGTAAAGAAATGCTTCTCCCTGATGAAGAGGACGCAAACATTGTTATGTTGGCCACAGGAACTGGAATAGCACCAATGAGGGCTTATTTAAGAAGAATGTTTGAACCAACTGAAAAGGAAAAAAATAAATGGAATTTCAAGGGCAAAGCTTGGTTATTTATGGGTGCACCAAAATCAGCTAATTTGTTATACGAAGAAGATCTTCAAAGATACCTTACTGATAATCCAGATAACTTTAAATATACAAAAGCTATTAGTCGTGAACAGCAAAATACAAAAGGTGGAAGAATGTACATTCAAGACAGAGTTCTAGAGTCAGCCAATGAACTTTTCAATATGATTGAAGATGAAAAGACACACATATATCTTTGTGGATTAAAAGGTATGGAGCCTGGAATAGATGAAGCAATGACTAAGGCTGCAGAAGAAAAAGGTTTGAATTGGTCAGAATTAAGACCTCAACTAAAAAAAGCAGGAAGATGGCACGTAGAAACCTACTAAATCTTTAATATTTAGATTTAAGTTGCATGTATTAATTACTTTTTGGTTTAGACACAATATGTAGCTAATATTAGAAAAAAAGAGGATTTTAAAAAAAGAATACGAAAAATATGCCTTCAACTTTAAGTAATCCTCTAAGATTAGGTTTACGGCAGGAAAGAGTCATATCTCCACAGTGCTTAGTAATATTTGGTGCTAGTGGAGATCTTACTCATAGAAAATTAATACCAGCCTTATTTGAACTCTATTTGCAAAGAAGAATTCCTAGTGAATTTGCAATAGTTGGTTGTGCGAGAAGACCGTGGACTGATTATGAGTTTAGGGAAAAGATGAAAGTAAAGCTATCCAATCAAATATCTGGTAAAGAAAGGGAGTGGGAAAAATTTTCTAATTATCTTTTCTACGAACCTGTTGACTTACAACAAAGTGATCATGTCGTAGGGCTTTCTAAAAGATTAATTGAAATTGATAAAAAACAAGCTACTCATAGTAATAGAACATTTTATTTGTCAGTATCTCCGAATTTCTATGCAAGTGGATGTAAAGCTCTTAAAGAAGCTGGCCTTTTAGATGATCCTAAGAAAAGTCGTTTAGTGATTGAAAAACCTTTTGGAAGAGATTATTCAAGTGCAAAAAAATTGAATAAGATCGTTCAAAGTTGTGCTGAAGAAAGTCAGATTTATAGGATTGATCATTATTTAGGTAAAGAGACAGTTCAAAATATTCTTGTTTTGAGGTTTGCTAACACTATTTTTGAACCAATCTGGAACAGAAATTATATATCAAGTGTTCAAATTACTTCATCTGAAACAGTGGGTGTTGAAGATAGAGCAGGTTATTACGAAAGCTCAGGTGCTTTAAGAGATATGCTTCAAAACCATATGACCCAAATGCTTGCTGTTACTGCTATGGAACCTCCTGGGAAGTTTGAGCCAGAAGCAATAAGAAATGAAAAAGCTAAAGTCCTTCAAGCTTCAAAACTTGCTGACGAAAATAAACCCTGGAATTGTTGCATAAGAGGTCAATATGGAGAGGGAGGGAATATTTCAAATCGACTCAAAGGATATAGGCAGGAAGATGGTGTTAATTCCAATAGCACAACAGAAACTTATATCGCGACAAAAGTTTTCGTTGATAACTGGCGTTGGCAAGGTGTTCCATTTTATTTGAGAACAGGGAAAAGACTACCTAAAAGACTTGGAGAAATAGTCTTGACTTTTAAAGACGTGCCTGTTCATTTATTTGAATCAACAATAATAAATCCTACCCCAAATCAACTTATCCTTAGAATTCAGCCAAATGAAGGGGCAACTTTCAAGTTTGAGGTAAAATCTCCTGGGTCTGGAATGAAATCAAGACCTGTTGAAATGGAATTTTCTTATGATGAATCATTTGGAGAACCATCAGATGAAGGCTATGTAAGATTATTAGCGGATGCAATGCTTTCTGACCCAACCTTATTTACTCGAAGCGATGAAGTAGAGGCAGCCTGGAAACTTTATACGCCATTAATAGAATTGATGGATAATTCTCCTTGGAAGTTGCCTATTTATAATTATGAATCTATGACGTGGGGACCTCCCGAATCTGATCAATTACTCTCAAAAGATAATATTTTCTGGCGTAGACCTTAAAAATGAAACCTCAACTTACACTCCAAACCCCGTTAGAGCTGCCTTATCAGGAGATTTCTAATTACCTTAGTAAATTATGGGTTTCAGAAGATAAAGATAATACTGGAGCTAATACTTTTACACTAATGGTCTGGCAGCCTGCTTGGCTAGAACAATGTTTGGTTCAAAAAGGATTAGTAAATGGACCAATTACTGGTAATTTAAGTCCTGAGATAATTGAAGTTGCTAAAAAGTTCATATTAGATCAGGGACTCCCAATCACTACATCCCTTAATAGTGAAGAATTATTGAATTTATTGAAGGAAAATTTATCTAATAAAGAATTTGAAGACTTTAGAGGACAATTTTTTGAATCATCAATAAGTACATTGAATCCAAGAAGATTAATAACTCTAGCGCCAACGTTAAATAAAAATTCAGATATCAAAACTTTTGTATCCGCTTACTGTCCATTAAGTGATACTCCAGCTGTGCAACCTATCTGTGGGGATTTAGTCGTTATTAGGGGAGACTCAGCCTCAATATCAAATAAAGGATTAAAAATAATTGATGAATTATCTATTGATGAATTACCTTCATGGTTGTGGTGGAATGGAAGCTTGGATGAATCACCTGAAATCTTCGAATATTTTACTAATTATGGTCTAAGGTTAATAATTGATACTGCTCTTGGATCGCCATACAGATGTTTAAAAGTTTTAGATCAATTAAATAATTCAGACAAAGCTATTAATGATTTGAATTGGGTTAGGTTGAAAAATTGGAGGGAATCATTGGCAATGATTTTTGATCCTCCTTCGAGGAGACCAATCTTAGATCATATTACTGATGTTGATATTGATATCGCAGGGGATCATATAATTCAAGCTTTGTTTTTGATCTCATGGATTAGCGATAAACTTGGTTGGTCTTTTCTAAGAGTTGAAAGGGATACAGAATCAACAAAAATAGAGTTTGAAAGAATTAATGGCGAAATTATTTCTGCGTCAATTAATCCCTTATCTTTGGGGAATCCAAGTATTCATTCAGGACAAGTTATTGGATTGAGGTTGATTTCAAGAATTAGTGAGGTTCAAAAAAATAACACTTGTGTAATACTTGGCTGTGAATCAGTGGAATGTATGAGACTTGAAGCAGGGGGAATGGCTAATATGGAATTAATAGAGCAAGTTGTTCCAAATTCTTTTTCTTCGTCAGAGTATGACGTTAGTAAATTATTAGGTAGTAGTAGAGGTAATACAAGCCCTCTTTTTGAAAATTCTATTAAAATAGCACTTCAAATATTTAATGGTTTTAAAACTAATAAATGCCTTGTGTAATATCTTCTCCTTCAACTGATAGTGGGAAAACTACATTATCCCTTTTGATATCTTGTTGGGCGTTCTCAAAAGGTATAAAGATACAAACTTTCAAGGTTGGCCCAGATTATCTTGATCAACAACAACTTAGCTCCATTGGCCAACCTATATGTAGGAATCTAGATATTTTTTTAAGTGGTGAGGAATGGGTTCAAGAAAGTTTTTTTAGACATTCTTTGAAATATGAATTCTCATTAATTGAAGGAGCAATGGGTCTATTTGATGGGTTAGGAGCAACAACCTATTCAAGCACAGCAAATATATCTAAACTTCTCAATGCTCCAGTAATTTTTATTGTTAATGCTAGAGGTCAAGTAGCTTCTCTTTTAGCGACTGTTAGAGGTTTTAAAGATTTTGATAGTGAATTGTCAATAGCAGGGATTATATTTAATAACGTTAATTCAGATAGACATAAAAAATTAATTGAAGAAGTTTTTAAAAATGAAGATATCGAAATTCTTGGTTTTTTACCGTCTGATTCAAAAATAACTTTAAACAAATCTAATTTAGGTTTGATTTCTCCATTGGATAATGAGAAACAAATTGATGTTGAATATTTTGCAAATTACGCCGAAAGAAATCTTGATTTATTTTCTCTTATTAAATTTCTGAAATCTCCTCAAAAGAAAAATTTTAATTCTGCCAGTTTTGAAGATTTTAAAATTGAAAAAAGTAAACCTATTGCAATTGCAGAAGATAAAATCTTTCATTTTCAATACCCTGAAACTAAGGAGTTTTTGAGTGACGTAGGTATCCCATTGATTTCATGGAGTATTTATGATGATGAAGAAATACCTAACGAGGCTTCTTCTTTAATTATTCCTGGGGGGTTCCCTGAAAAATATGCTGAGCATATAAGTAACTCTAAAAAAAGCTTAAATTCGTTAAAGAAATTCCGCGAAAATGGATTTATATATGCTGAGTGCGGAGGGATGATGATTTTAGGAGACTTTATAAAAGATGAAAGTGGTAATAATCATAAAATGAGTGGTATCCTTCCTTTTAGATCAAAAAAAAGTAAGCTTACAGTAGGTTATAGATACATTGAAGGTCTAAATGACACTCCGATCATTAGACAAAATCAATTAATTAGAGGACATGAATTTCATTATTGGGAAATTGAAAATAATTTATCTGAACTTGATTTAAGAAAAGCTGAGCATCAGAAGAAACTTCCTTCCCCATGGAAAATTAAATCTTGGGAAACTGAATATAAAAATGAAGGTTTTTTTGATCAAAAATTGCATGCAAGTTGGATTCACTTACATTTGCCAAGTTCTCCAAAAGTTGCAAAAAACTTTATAGATGCAACCCAACTTAGTTTTTAAGAGGGCACTTAATTTATTATCAAATCAAATATTTTAAGGGGTGAACCTAAAAAAAACATGCCAGGCAAAGTAATTAATGGTCCTAAAAAACTTCCCACTATGACTTCAATTTTTGTATGGCCCAAGGTTTCTTTTAAAAGTAATTCAGATTTAGGGTCTAGTTTTTTTGATATTTTATTGATTTCTGCAGCTTGAATCCCAGCTGATTTTCGAACACCACTAGCGTCATACATAACTATTAATGCTACAGCAACTGATAATGCGAATATTGAGCTATCAAATCCTAATTCATAACCTATACCAGATGCAGCACCAGTTATTAATGCGGAATGACTTGAAGGCATACCACCAGTCTCAAACATAATCCCAAATCTTATCTCTCCATTTGATAAAAAATTGAATATGATTTTAAAAAATTGAGCAAGTAAACAGGATAATAAACTCCAGAAAAGAACTGAATTGTTAAAAAAGGGAAAAAACTCAGACATAAATTAAACTATTTATCTGTCTCTATTTGTAATAAAGTCGGCTAGAGATAACAGATATTTTGCATCTGGACCCCAAGGTTCAATTGCTTTTTTTGCTTTTTCAACCAAATCAAATGCTCTTTTCTTTGACTCCTCCATCCCAAGTAATTTAGGGTAAGTAGTTTTGTCAGCTAAAAGATCTTTGCCGGCAGTTTTACCAAGCTGTTCACTGCTGGAAGTTAAGTCAAGAATATCATCTATTATTTGGAATGCTAAACCAATTCCCTCTGCATATGTTGTAAGAGCTTTTAATAGTTTTTCGTTAGCGCCTGCGATCATCGCGCCTGTTCTTACGCAAGCCTTTAATAAAGCCCCAGTCTTATGAAGATGAATATATTCGAGAGTTTTAAGGTCGACTTCTTTACCTTCGCATTCCAAATCAACAACTTGTCCCCCGACCAAGCCTGGTGCACCAGCAACTAGGGATAATTCGCCAACTACATTTAATAATCTATTTGGATCAACTCCAGGGCTTCTTAAAGAGACCATTTCAAAGGCCCTTGTTAATAAAGCATCACCTGCAAGAATAGCTATTGCATCTCCATATACTTTATGGTTTGTTGGCCTACCTCTCCTCAAGTCATCATTATCCATAGCGGGCAGATCATCATGAATCAAGGACATTGTATGGATCATTTCTATCGCTACTGCAGTAGGAACAGCAAGAATGGGATCTCCTCCAGCCAGTGAGCAAGATGCTAAACATAAAATTGGACGTATTCTTTTCCCTCCAGCTAAAAGGGAATATCTCATTGATTCTCTTAATATTTCTGGATTCTCAGGACCCAATGAAAAATCAAGTGCCTCTTCTACAACTTTTTTTGTGTTTTTAAGATACTTTTCAAAATCAGAAATATTATTTATAACTTCAGTCATTTTATATCTTTAGTAAAAATTTTTTTCATCTTAGATTTTATGGCAAAAGGTCATTAAGAGTTGATGATAAACCAAATTGTTTTTGCCAGCTAAAAATAGTATTTACAAGTAACATTGTTACTGTCATTGGTCCAACACCTCCTGGTACAGGTGTGTAAGCAAATACTTTAGAAATGACATCTTCTAATAATACATCGCCACATAATCTGGTTTGATTTTTATCGGAACTTTTTAATCTATGTATTCCAACATCAATAATTACTGCTCCTTCTTTCACAAAACTCGAATCTACAAGGTTGGGTTTTCCTGCGGCCGCAATTAGGATATCGGCTTCTCTGCAGACTTTATTCAAATTCAACGTTTTTGAATGAGTCATAGTTACAGTGCCATTTAAATTCAACAACATAAGTGATAGGGGTTTCCCAACAAGCAAACTTCTTCCAATAACAACAATTTTCTTACCTTCAATTGTAATATTTTGGGATCTTAATAAATTAATAATTCCTGCAGGTGTACATGATCTCATCGCAGGCTCATTTTTCACTAGTTTGCCGATGTTTATCTCATTTAATCCATCTACATCTTTGATCGGATTAATATGGCTGATAAGTTTCTGCTCATCAAACTTTTTTGGGATGGGAAGTTGTAGCAACATGCCATCAATATCATTATCAGAATTAAGTTTGATTATTAATTGTTCAACTTCTTTTTGCTCTACACTATCTCTTAGATGAAAGATAAAGCTCTTTATTCCAATCCTTGAACATGCTTTTTCCTTGTTATTAACGTAAACCTCACTTGCAGGATCATCACCTATTCTTATTACAGCTAAACCGGGAGCTCTTTTTGCAAATTTTTTATTACTAGAGATATAGTCATTTAATCTTTCTTCAATTTCAAGAGACAATTTTTTACCGTCTAATTTTAATGACATTTAGAAAAACATCTCCTTTTTACACCTAGCATGCCTATAATTTTAAATTATTCAAATAGATTTATTTATATTCTGTGCAAAACATCACAACTACCTTAAAGAAATTGTTTTATCTGTGGAGGCGAAGTCAAGTTCCACTAAAACAATCAATTAAGTTTTCAAGGATAGATAATCTCATAATTTTTTTAGTATGTATCTTAATTTCAATAATTTCTTCTTTTAAACTACTTCTTATTTCGCCTTTAAATGTCGCAGATATTTTTTCATGGCTTTTGACCTTTACTGAAATACTTATTGGTTCGGGAATTTTGATATTAGTTTCAAAAAAAGAGAATCCCACAATTTCTTCAAGACAAATCTTTTTGATCATTACTCTTCTTTTAGCAGTACAAGCTGCGAAATTAGCCTTAGCTTCAACAATAAGTCCGTTATCAATTATTATCCCACCAGCATTAATAATATCTCAAGGAATGGGAAGCATTACTGCTTTAGCTTGGGTATCAATAGCGAGCTTTAGTTGGCCTGACCCAGAAATTATTGTCGATAACAATTTATTTTTTATTTTATTGGTTTGCGCTTCAGTAGTATCTCTACTTGGAGGAAGAATAAGAAATAGAGCTCAATTACTCCAACTATCAATTTTTGTTCCCATTGGAGCGTTCTTAAGTCAATGGATATTAATAGGTAAAGATAAAATATCTCTTATTGATAAGCAAGAATTCGTTTTAGCTGGCGGCAATATATTCTCTGATTCCTTTTTATTAGCAATAGTAATGCTTTTTACTATTTTATTTATTCCTATTTTTGAATCGATATTTGGATTATTAACTAAAGCAAGATTACTGGAATTGGCCGATAAGGAGAAACCTCTAATTAGAAGATTGTCTCTTGAAGCTCCTGGGACTTTTGAACATACCTTACTTATATGTGGTTTGGCAGAGGAAGCAACAAGAATGATTGGTGGTGATATTGATCTAATTAAAACTGGAGGTTTATATCATGATGTTGGTAAATTACATGCACCTAATTGGTTTATCGAAAATCAGGATGGTTCAAAAAATCCTCATGACGAATTAGATGATCCGATTAAAAGTGCAGAAGTATTACAGGCACATGTTGATGAAGGATTGAAATTTGCAAGAAAAAATAGATTACCTAAATTAATAGCCAATTTCATCCCAGAACATCAAGGCACCCTAAGAATGGGATATTTTTTTCAAAAAGCTAAAGAAAAAAATCTTGACATTAATGAAAATTATTTTAGATATAAGGGCCCTATTCCTCAGTCAAAAGAGACAGCTATTTTAATGCTTGCGGATGGATGTGAAGCAGCACTAAGAGCTATGAATATTAATGCATCTGATAAAGAAGCTTTGAAAACAATATCTAATATTATCTTTTCTCGTCAAAACGATGGTCAATTAGATGATAGTAATTTATCGAGAGGAGAAATTTTTCTAATAAAAAGGGCATTCTTGAATGTGTGGAAAAGAATTAGACATAGAAGAATTCAGTACCCAACTAGCAAGAATAATACTTTTTCTTAATTTTCAATTTTATAACCTAATACTTCTTCGATGCTTTGGATTGCACCAATATAGAAGAGCTAACGTACTTAATAATGTTGTTAAAAGAGTAAACCCGCCAATCCCAAAAATGTCTTTAAGAGTTATGAGTCTTACCACAGAATAAGGACCCGTCCCAGAAATTACCATTGATAGAGATACTAAAGTTAAAGTTACGCCCCATTTTCTCTCTGCTAAAAGAGCTGCTGAAGAAACAATTCCAACGATCGCAGCAGGCCAACCAAGACTTATGGCAAGAGTTATATTTGCAACTTTTAGTGGAGGCCCATAACTTATTATTAATGCGATTATTGGCAGTGCAATTATATTGCTGATTAAACCAACCCATGATAGTGCCCAATATCCCAGTATCCTTTCTCTCATTATTTACTGCTTTAACTATTTGATTAATCTACAATATTAAGAGACTAATTTTTTATAGTACTTAATATTCCTGAGAAATAATTTAATTTGCGTGATTAGATAGAAATGTTTTATTAGGATTATCTAAATTATCAAATTGTGGGTGAATTGAATTTTTTTTCTCAGAAAAGACAAGCCTATTTAAGGCATTAACGTAAGCATTCGCTGCAGCAACTACAACATCTGTATCGGCAGAATGACCAGAATATATTTTATTATCTCTTCTTATTCTTATTGTTACTTCGCCCAAAGCATCAATTCCTTCTGTTACCGACTTAACGGAAAATTCAATTAATTCATTAGGCACTTTAGCTAATTTATTTAAGGCCTCGCATACAGCATCTACGGGCCCGGTCCCTATTGATACAGCAGTATCCTCCGTATTATCGTCCGTGTTTAGAAGCGAAATGGTGGCAGTAGGTTTAGATGCGTTGCCGCAACTTACCTGTACAAGACTTAATTGAAATTTAGCTTCTGGGAGCTGTACTTGTTCACTAACAATTGCTTCTAAGTCTCTATCGGTAATTTCTCTTTTCCTGTCTGCTAAATCCTTAAAACGAGCAAAAGCATCATTTAAATCTTCTCGGCTCAAGTCATATCCCATCTCCTCCAATCTTGCTCTTACGGCACTTCTTCCACTAAGTTTTCCCAAAGATATTTTGTTGTCACTCAAACCAACAGTTTTTGCGTCGATAATTTCGTAAGTAAGTCTATTTTTTAAGACTCCATCCTGATGAATTCCTGACTCATGTGCAAAAGCGTTAGCTCCGACAATTGCTTTATTAGGTTGCACAGTCATTCCAGTTAGGTTTGAAACAAGTCTAGAGGTTTTTGTTATCTCTTCTGTTCTTATAGCCGTAAGAGGAGTTGGTGAATCTGGATTTCTTTTGAAAAAACTATTGAAAAAACTTTTCCTTACATGTAGTGCCATTACTAATTCTTCTAGAGAGGCATTCCCGGCTCTTTCACCAATTCCATTAATAGTACATTCTAGTTGTCTTGCTCCATTTTTTACTGCCTCTAGAAAATTTGCTACTGCTAAACCTAAATCATTATGACCATGAACCGATATTACTGCGTCTTCAATATTTGGAACATTTTTATTTATATCGGCAATTAATTTGCCAAATTCACTAGGAGTTGTAAATCCAACAGTATCAGGGATATTTATTGTTGTCGCTCCTGCAGAAATTGCTAATTGAATAACTTCGTATAAAAAATCAGGATCACTCCTGGAGGCATCTTCACATGAAAACTCAATATCATCTACGAATGATTTTGCATAATTAACCATTTCTGGCACTATTTGAAGCACGTCTTTTCTAGATTTTTTAAGTTTATGTTTTAGATGAATATCACTCGTCGCAATAAAAGTATGTATTCTTTTCTTGGGGGCTGGACTTACAGCTTCATAACATGCTTTTATATCACCTTTGGAGGCTCTAGCTAAACCACATATTATAGGACCATTTTCTTTCCCTACAGCATTTGCAATTTTGTTAACAGCTTTAAAATCTCCGGGACTTGCGAAAGGGAATCCAGCCTCTATAACATCCACCCCTAATCTTGCTAGTTGATGTGCAATAGCAAGCTTTTCTTCAAGATTTAAACTGGCACCTGGAGATTGCTCTCCATCTCGAAGAGTTGTATCAAAGATCAAAATTCTTCCAGGATCTTTTGACATTAGAAGGAATAACTTAAACTTATATTAAGCTAATTAAAAAAATTTGACTAGATTTTGTTCAATAAAAATTTGCTTCAAGTTTATAACTTAACAATATTGGTTAAAATTATGAAAAAAAAAAGAAATACTTAAATTATTAAAGTATTCTTTTAGGATTAAAGCTTCCTTTTATAAAAGGTTAATTTTGATTTTTTATAGAATTACAGGCATAAATTGTAAAAAGTATGAATGGGCAATACCCCCAAAAAAATGTTTTAGGTCAGTTAGCAATAGTTTTACATGCTCATCTACCTTATGTTAGAAAAAATGAAAAAAACTCCTTAGAAGAAGATTGGTTATTTCAGGCAATCTTAGAATGTTATATACCACTTCTTCAATCAATAGAATCTTCCAAAAATGAAAATCCTGAAAATACAAAACTTACCATTAGTTTGTCTCCAACTTTATTATCTCTTCTAAATAATGAACAAATTAAAAAAACTTTCCCTAGCTGGCTTAAAACAAGGAAAGATTTATTAAATGAACTGTCATTAGAAGAAAAAAATGCATCTGCATTTTTAATGAAAAATCTTAATGAAAAATACTTATATTGGCAAAATTGTTCTGGAAATTTAATTGAGAAGTTTAGGGTTTTAAATAACTCTGGAAATTTAGATATTCTTACTTGTGCTGCTACTCACGGATATTTGCCAATTCTAAGGGAGAATCCTGAAACTATTAAAGGACAAATTAATACAGCCATTAGGAACCATGAAGATATTTTTGAAACAAAGCCTTTAGGTATTTGGTTGCCTGAATGCGCATATTATGAGGGTTTAGATGAAATACTATTTAATTCTGGAATCAGATATACAATCTTAGACGGACACGGGATCCTAAACTCCACGCCAAGGCCTAGATATGGTGTGTATGCTCCAATATGCTCGAAAAAAGGAGTGGCGTTTTTCGGGAGAGATAGTGAGTCAACCTTGCCAGTTTGGTCTGCTAAGGATGGATTCCCAGGTGACAAAGTTTATAGGGAATTTCATAAAGATTTGGGTTGGGAATTACCTCTCTCAAAGCTCCAAAACAAGGGTATTTCAACAAAAAGACCTTTGGGTTTAAAGTTTCATAAGATTACAGATGAAAACACTTCTTTAGGAAAAAAAGAGTTTTACCTTGAAAATGAAGCCAAAAATAAGGTGGCAGATCATGCTGATGCCTATCTTCTAGCGAGATCCAAACAACTAGAAAAATTGAATGTATCCTCATCTTTTAAGCCTTTATTGGTAGCTCCATTTGATGCAGAGTTATTTGGTCATTGGTGGTATGAGGGACCTTTTTTTATTGAAAATTTACTAAAGAACTCTCGTAAATATTCAATAAAGCTTACAAATTTAAAAGAATTCTTAATGCAAAAACCAAATCTTCAGATTTGTGATCCATCGCCATCAAGCTGGGGGCAAGGTGGTTACCATGATTACTGGATTAATGATGCAAATGCATGGATCGTCCCAGAAATCACTAAGGCAGGCTCAACATTCGTAGATTTGTGCTTGGAAAATTTTAATAATGATTTATCTCTAAGACTCTTCAAGCAAGCTGCAAGAGAACTACTTCTTTCTGAGTCTTCTGATTGGAGTTTTATTCTAAGAGCTGGAACTACAACTGAGCTTGCAAAAGAGAGAATAGAAAGACACTTATTCAGGTTCTGGAAATTGGTTAAAATGATTAAAAATCATTCTAATATTAATTTAAAATTTCTTGAAGATATTGAGGAAGAGGATAAGGTCTTCCCCAATATTAATATTGATGATTGGCGAAAATAAAAATACTAATTTAACTTGAGCATTCCTAGTTTTACTTTTAGAGGCGAATTTATAAACATCTTACTCATCACGTAAATTAGTTTTGGAAGTGGAAGTGTATTAGTAAGAAAACCTACCCATTCATTGGTTGATAATCTAAAGAAATTTGAGAAAAAGCTTCTTAATCTACTTTCGTCAAAACTCATCAACCTTCTTAGCCCGTATTGGTAAAGTTTATGCCTTTGTGTTAACTCGAAAGGCCATAGAATTTCCCAACCTTTTGAAGCTAACTCTAGTGAACTTAGATGAGGTTCTTTTAAAAAGATTGCTAATTTTTGTGCAAGGAGTGGAGCCCTTCTTAATAAAGATCCAACCATGTATCCTGATGCAGGATGAACCATACTTGCAGCCCCTCCGAAACCAAGTACAAATTGTTTTTTAAATGGGAGGGGTAAATTCATAGGGAAAAGGCAATTCTCTTCATGAAAAATTTCACTTACCTCAATACCTTTACTATTAAGTCTTTTATAAAGTCTTTTTTTTAGATTTTCTTGGGATAATGCAGGATAACTAGCTAATGAAGTTTCTTCAACAAAAAAAGTCTCGTTGCCAAGATCCATTGCATAAAGAAAGGAAGGAGATGATAACTTTTCTTCATTGTTTAAATGATTTGGACGAAAATCCATTAGAACAAATTGTTCTTTATTAACAGGTGGTGATGAAAATTTACCTACAATTCCGTAAGCAGCTTGTTGAGCGATTTCATTTTGAACTGGTCTTTTTACAAAATTACTTTTATGACCACTTGCATCAATAACTAATCTCGCCTTTATTTTGAGACCTGAAAAACAAATTACCTCAGATAGTTTATTCTTTTCTTTAATGTCTTTTGCTGTTTCATTCAACCATTCAATCCCCTTACATTTTTTTAAAAGCTCATTTTGAAAGGCTTCTTGATTTATTAAACCATAATCGTAGTTGTGTTTTGTCGGAGTATCCCCTTTTTTATTTTCCCCATTTCCAAAAAAACTAACTGTTTTACGCCATCGGTGAGATAACAAGGACTCTAATCCTAATTCTTCTAATTCAGATGCCCAAATACCATATGTATTCTCCCATTTTTCATTTGGAGATTTTGTTGATATTCCCTTAATATTTAGATCCTGCTTGGCTAATTCTGAAGCTAAACATAATGCTGCAGGACCTGAACCTAAAATTAAAATATCAAGTATTTCCATATTATTTAGCTAACCATAAGGCTTTTAGTTTTGTTCGACTGAGCTAGTTTGGTCTTTTTCCTCTATTTGTTCACGAGGTACCAATACCACTTCAGATAAATGATCACCGTCATCTAATCTTTGTAATTTTACTCCTGTAGCCGCCCTGGATTGCTGAGAGATTTTATCTGCGTTTGTTCTTACTATTACGCCTTTTTCTGTCACAAGCAGTAATTCTTCTCCCTCGCCAAGGACCTTCAAACAAACTAGCTGATCATCTTTAATTCTAAATTTTATTGCTCTCAAACCCATGCCTGCTCTTTTTTGTAATCTAAACTGAGCTACAGGTACTCTCTTTCCTAGTCCAAATGCACTGGCTATTAATACCCATGGACCATCTGAAGAGTTTTCCTCAAAATTATCATCAAGATCTTCTGTGAGTTCTTCAATTTTAGCCAATTGATCAACCAAATTAGATGTTAAAACATCCATAGAAACTAGATTGTCTCCATCTCTCAAGTTCATTGATTTAACCCCTCTAGCTGTTCTGCCAAGTGGTCTTAATTCATTGATATCTAGTCTGAAATGAATCGCTATTCCTGTTCTAGATCCAATTAAAACACTATCACCTTCTTTTGATAGTCTGACCCAGGTTAGAGCATCTCCATCCTCAAGATTAATTGCTATTAGCCCATTTGAGCGAATTTTTGAGAAAGCAGAAAGTGCAGTTCTTTTTATAAAGCCAGATTTGGTTAGCATTAATAAATAACGATCGTCAACAAAAGAATCCACAGCAACTAGTGAAGTTATTTTTTCTTCTCTTGGAATTGGGAGTAGTTGAACTGATGGAGTCCCTTTTGCTGTTCTGCTACTCATAGGAACCCTATATGCTGGGAGAGCATAAGCTACTCCTCTATCACTGAAAAGCAAAAGTGTATCATGATCGTTACAGCTTATAAATAATTTCACGTCATCATCTTCTTTGGTTTTTGTGCCAGCTTTACCCCTTGAACCACGACTGGTGGATTCAAAATCATTAACAGGCATTCTTTTTAAGTAACCTGCTTCAGTTAAGAGAACTACGGATCTGTCATTAGCTATGAGATCAATATCATCTAATCCGCCGCCTAAATCTAGTATTTCTGTTTTCCTGGGAGAAGAGAATCTTTCATCGATTTTATTAAGTTCTTCAAGAATAATTTCAAAAATTCTTTCTTTACTATTTAATATTTGCTGATAAAGGTTGATTTTTTGGGTTAACTCATCATGTTCACCTTTGATTTTATCTGCTTCAAGTGCTGTTAATCTTCTTAACTGCATTTGTAGAATTGCATCTGCCTGTATGGAAGATAATTTATGGTCGTTTTGTAATTTTTCTCGAGCTGAAACTGTATCTTTTGCTGATCTTATTAGATTTATAATTTCATCCATAGCATCTAAGGCCAATAAAAGACCCTTTACAATGTGATCTCTTTCTTCTGCCTTTTTTAATAAAAATGCTGTTCTTCGCCTTATTGTCTCAACCCTAAAATCTAGAAAAACGTCTAACATTTTCCTTAGCGAAAGTGTTGTGGGCTCTCCTTTTACTAAAGCTAGGATATTCGCACTAAAGTTATTTTGTAGAGGTGTTAACTTAAATAAATTATTTAAAACTACTTGTGGGTAGGCATCCCTTTTTAGTTCAATAACAATTCTCATTCCATCTCGATCACTTTCATCTCTAATATCAGAAATACCTTCTAATTTTTTATCATTAACTAAGTCTGCAATTCTTTCTATCAATGCCGCTTTATTAGTTTGAAATGGAAGCTCTGTAATTATTACTGCATCCTTTTCTACCCTACCAGGGGCTTTAATTTGCTCAATATTTGCTACACCTCTCATGGTTATTGAACCCCTTCCGGTCTTGAAAGTTTCTCTAATACCATCTCTGCTTAAAATTTGACCACCTGTGGGGAAATCAGGACCCTTAATTATTTCAAAAAGTTCTCTATCTTCAATTGAGGGATTTTTAATTATTGATTTAAGACCATTAATTAATTCCCCTAAGTTATGAGGTGGAATATTAGTTGCCATTCCTACTGCTATTCCAGATGATCCATTTAGAAGTAGTTGAGGAATTCTGGCCGGTAAAACTGTTGGCTCTTGTTGAGAACCGTCAAAATTATCGGCAAAATCTACAGTTTCAGATTCAATATCCTCTAGTAAACTTTCATCTGTAAGAGACTGTAAACGAGATTCTGTATATCTCATTGCTGCTGGAGGGTCGTTATCTACAGAACCAAAGTTTCCATGGCCATCTATGAGTGGCATTCTCATAGAGAAATCCTGAGCCATCCTAACCAAAGCATCATAAACAGCTGTATCACCATGTGGGTGGTATTTACCAAGTACTTCTCCAACAACTCTTGCACATTTTCTATATGGTCTACCGCTAGTCAAACCAAGTTCATACATTGCATAAAGAATTCTTCTATGAACAGGTTTTAATCCATCCCTTGCATCTGGAAGAGCACGACCAACAATAACGCTCATTGCATATTCTATATAAGAGCGCGACATCTCATTTCTTAAGTCAGTCTGAATAATTCGGTCGTTATCTTCGCTTAATCCTGAGTTATCGGAATCTAAAATATCAGACATACAAAAATCCTTTATTTAATAATAATCGCTGATTGTCATAATGAATAAAAAAAAAGATTTATTTAATTCTCAAATACTCACATTTACACACAAATCAAAATAAAACCTGTTGTTTTTAAATAAACCTTGGCTTATTACCCCTTTAGTTGTTAATTTAATCAGAATAATGAAAAATTCCGTGAATATTGAACTTGGCTTAAATAAAAAAGTAAGAAGGGCTTATGGTATTGATGAAATAGCTTTAGTCCCTGGTAAAAGGACACTTGATTACGATTTGACTGATACTTCTTGGTCAATAGGTGATTTCAAAAGAGAAGTTCCGATTGTAGCTAGTGCTATGGACAGCGTTGTTGATGTAAATACAGCTGTAGAACTCACAAAATTAGGATCTCTAGGGGTTATTAATATGGAGGGTATACAAACACGATATGAAAAACCTGATGAAATATTGAATCAAATAGCATCAGTTGGGAAGAATGATTTTGTTCCATTAATGCAGAAGATATACAGTGAACCGGTCAAGGAGAAATTGATTTTACAAAGAATAAATGAGGTCAAAGAAAGAGGAGGCATCGCAGCTTTTAGTGGAACGCCTCAAGCTGCTATTAAGTTTAAAGAAACACTTAATAATTCCAAAATAGATATATTTTTCCTTCAAGGAACAGTTGTTTCAACTGAACATATTGGTATGGAAGATAAGGAAACCTTAAATATTAAAGATCTCTGCCAAGATATGAATGTCCCAGTCGTAGCGGGTAATTGTGTCACTTATGAAGTTGCCAAACTTCTAATGGAAGCTGGAGTTGCAGGTTTAATGGTTGGTATAGGACCTGGAGCGGCATGTACTTCAAGAGGTGTATTAGGAATTGGAATCCCTCAAGCAACTGCAATCGCTGATTGTAGTACTGCAAGGAATGATTACTTTCAAGAAAGTGGTCGTTATATTCCTATTATTGGTGATGGAGGAATTGTAACCGGCGGAGATATTTGTAAATGTTTGGCATGCGGTGCAGATGCTGTAATGATTGGATCACCAATAGCTAAATCCTCAAATGCTCCAGGTAAAGGATTTCACTGGGGGATGGCGACTCCAAGTCCTCTATTACCAAGAGGTACAAGAATTGAAGTTGGTTCTACAGGATCCTTAGAAAGGATAATTAAAGGCCCAGCTCTTCTTGACGATGGGACACATAATTTATTAGGAGCCATAAGAACATCAATGAGTACTCTTGGGGCTAAAAACATTAAAGAAATGCAGGAAGTTGAAATAGTTATCGCGCCATCGCTTCTTACAGAAGGTAAGGTTTATCAAAAAGCTCAGCAGCTTGGGATGGGTAAGTAGTTCAGTTCATTAAGAGCGAAATTAAAAACCTTAGAGAATTAAGCATTAAATTGAACAATTATCTAATTAGGAGTTATTATTAAATGATGGGGGAAACCCCATACTCCTCACACACTAAATCGCCCGATTAATCGGGCTTTTTTTAGATATTTTGTTACTTATATTATTTTATCTGTAATGAAATCATCACTTAAAAGAATTGCCTGCTAAATTTTCAAAAAGGAATACTTAAATTATGTCATCAGCTCCAGCCGTAACTGATTCTTCATTTGACAAAGATGTACTTCAAAGTGATCTACCAGTATTGGTTGATTTTTGGGCACCATGGTGTGGTCCATGTAGGATGGTTGCACCAGTTGTAGAAGAAATCTCAAAAGACTTTGAAGGGAAAATTAAAGTCTTTAAATTAAACACAGATGAGAATCCAAATGTTGCCAGTCAATACGGAATCAGAAGTATTCCTACTCTAATGATTTTCAAAGGAGGTCAAAAGGTTGATACTGTTGTTGGGGCTGTACCAAAAGCAACTCTTTCGAGTACTTTAACTAAGCATTTATAAATTTAAAATCTTTGCATAAAATTGGACTTATTGATTATGGAATGGGTAACATTCATTCTGTAACAAAATCTCTAGAAAGTCTTGGAGAAGAAATAATATTAATTAAAAACTTTAATGAGTCTAAGCTTTGTAAAGCAATAATACTTCCTGGAGTTGGAGCATTTGATCCAGCTATGAATAATCTTATAAATACTGATTTGATAACTGATTTGAAAAATTGGATTAAAAGTGGGAAGTCTTTTTTGGGAATATGTTTAGGTCTCCAAATCCTTTTTGAATCTAGTGATGAAGGAGAAGTTCAAGGACTGGGAATTTTAAAAGGAAAAATACAAAAAATACCTAATATTGTTAACCAAAGAATCCCTCACATGGGTTGGTGCCAACTTTTGCCAACAAAACCAAATACTTTATTAGGGCTTGAAGAATTAAACAATTGGGTCTATTTTGTACATTCCTATCATGCAATCCCGGATGATTCAAGGCTTATCGCAGCTCAGGTTGATTATGGTTCCGAAAAATTAACTGCAATGATTGAGAATGATAATTTATTGGCCTGTCAATTTCATCCAGAAAAATCTGGTAAAACTGGAGAAAAACTTTTGAGAAGATGGCTTAGTAATATTCAATAAATATGATTAGGGATGAAGACTAACTTAAGATTAATAGGTGGTAAAAGACTCCAAAGTCCAAATAATATTTGTACGAGACCTACAACTTTGAGAGTTAGAGAAGCTTTATTTAATATACTAAACAACAGAGTTGTAAATAGTAACTGGTTAGATTTATTTAGTGGAACAGGAGCGATATCTTGTGAAGCATATAATCATGGGGCAAGAAAAATAATTGCAATTGAAAAAAACAAAAACAACTCAAAAATTTGCTTAAAAAATTTATTCTCGTTACAAGATATAGACAATAGGAGAAATGATATTGAAGTTATTTGTAAAGACGTTTTGAACTGGACAAAACCAAATTACGAGAGAAACTTTTCTTCTAAAATTTTGGATTTAGACAAATTTAAATTTGATTTTGTTTATCTAGACCCTCCTTATGATGCTAATTTTCATGAATTAGTTTTAAATCAAATATTTAATTGTAATTTCTTAAAAAAAGATTCAATAGTTATTTGTGAACATTCTCCAAAGCTAATTATTAAAAAAAGTACTTTATGGGAAACTATAGATGTAAGAGACTATGGACAATCACGATTAACATTCTTAATCAATGTCCAACATCCCTGAACCTCTTCTATATTGATTCCATGCACTCACGAATAATCCAAGAAGAGTTATTGGAACTAACCCTAAAACAATTCCACATAGAAGAGGCTCGATCATTTTTTTGCCTTTTTTGAATTTCTTATTCACAATTGTTACATAGAGATTATTTTTTGTGTCAACATCTTCATCATCTGCAGCAGAAATAGACTTTAAAAGAGAATTCTTGAGAATTTTTTTTATTATTTTTTTTGTATTACTGATATGTTTTTCAATATTTTTTGTGAATCATCATGAAAATAACAAATATATTATTGAAACTCTTGAGCTTAATGGCTCTGTAGAGGAAGGAGATGCTCTTTTTAAAATAAATTGTGTTGGGTGTCATGGAATTACAGCAAGAGGATTAGTTGGCCCAGACTTACACTCAATAACTACACGTTTGAATGATAAAGAGATAATTAAACAAGTTACTGGTGGACTTACTCCTCCGATGCCTAGTTTTGAAATTGATCCTGCAAATATGTCTAATTTATTAAAGTATCTTCATAGCCTTGAATGATTTTGGAGAAAAAAAATTTTTCTAATTTAAAGGTAATATTAGTTGAACCAAATGGGCCTTTAAACGTTGGGAGCGTTGCAAGATTATGCTCCAACTTTGAGGTTGATGAATTAAGAATTGTTTCTCCAAAATGCGATATCTTCTCTTTAGAAGCAAGAAAAATGGCACTTAAAGGGCAAAAATTTCTCGAAAATTGTAAGATTTTTGATGATCTTCAAAACGCACTTTTTGATTGTGATTTAGTTCTAGCATCTTGTGGGAGGATTAATGTAAAGAAAGATTCATTTTTTGGATCTTCTGAAGATATATTTGATTGGACTTTATCTTTTAAGAAGATAAATAATTTAGCAATTATATTTGGACGAGAAGATAGGGGGTTAACTAACGATGAATTGCTTCTGGCTAATAAAACTTTTAATATCCCAACTTCTCAGAATAATCCTTCATTAAATCTTTCTCACGCTGTTTCAATAGTTTTATATGAATTAAATAAATCTTCTAAAAAGAATTTAAATAATGAATTAAAAGTTTTTAACTTAGCATCAACGAAAGAAGTACATGATACATATGTGGAGATAGAGGAAATGCTTTTGCGAGTTGGATATCTCTTAAAACATACCTCCAAGGCAAAAATCAGTAAATTTAAGAATTTTATTTTGAGGGCAAATACATCCATGCACGAAATAAATGTTTTAAGAGGAATTGTCCATCAAATTAACTGGTTTTTGAACAATTCAAAAAAAAATAAGTAAGAATAAATTTGATTAGTTATTATTCACTTCTTGTTTTAATTTGATGGGGATATTTACTAAAAACATTTTCTGAAGTAACATCTATTGATTATTTGAATATTTAAGAAAACTAAAACTGTGCCTACAACAAAGAAAAGAAGAGTTTTTCCTTTTACAGCAGTAATTGGTCAAGAAGAAATGAAATTAGCTCTCTTGTTAAATGTTATTGATCCAAGAATTGGAGGCGTGATGATAATGGGTGATAGAGGGACTGGAAAGTCTACTACAATAAGAGCCTTAGCTGATTTGTTGCCTGCAATCGATGTTGTTAAAGACGATCCATATAATAGTTCACTAGTCGATCCTGATTTACAAAGTAAAGAAGTGTTGGAAAAAATTACTCAAGGAGAAAATCTAGAAGGTATTCAAAAACAAGTACCTATGGTTGATTTGCCTTTAGGGGCTACTGAAGACAGGCTTTGTGGAACCATTGATATAGAGAAGGCTTTGAGCGAAGGTGTTAAGGCATTCGAACCAGGTCTATTAGCAAAAGCTAATAGGGGTTTACTATACGTTGATGAAGTGAATTTACTTGATGATCATTTAGTTGATGTACTTTTAGATTCAGCGGCTTCCGGATGGAATACAGTTGAAAGGGAGGGAGTCTCAGTTCGACATCCTGCGAGGTTTGTTCTTATTGGTTCAGGAAATCCAGAAGAAGGTGAATTAAGGCCTCAACTATTGGATCGGTTCGGAATGAGTGTTGAAGTTAAGACAGTTAGAGATGCTGAATTAAGAGTTCAAGTGGTTGATCAAAGAACTTCTTTTGATGATAATCCTGATGAGTTTTCGTTGAGTGTTGAGAAACAACAGGATGAACTTCAACAAAAAGTTATTAAGGCACAAGAAATATTAAATTCTGTTCAAATGGACGATGACTTAAGATTGAATATTTCTGCAATTTGCGGAGAACTAGATGTAGATGGTTTACGTGGAGATATTGTTACAAATCGATCAGCAAGGGCAATTGCAGCATTTGAGGGCAGAACTGAAGTGCAAGAAGATGACATAGCAAGGGTTATTTCTTGTTCTTTAAGACATAGACTTAGAAAAGATCCTTTAGAACAAGTTGATTCAGGTGAAAGAGTTATTCAAGCTTTTTGTAAAGTATTTGATTTAGATGAAAAAGAAAATCTTTCAAAATTTCAATTGTCTGCTGAAGCTTAATAACAGTGAGAATAATTGGGATTGACCCTGGATTAGCTAGAGTTGGTTATGGAATAATTGAGATAGAAGATGAAAGAAAGGTATTATTAGATTGCGGCGTTATAGAGACAGGTAAAGATAAAAAAGAAGAAGATAGACTTTATGAGATATTCCAAGATCTTAATGAACTAATAAATCATTGGAACCCAACTGCAGCTGCAGTAGAAAAATTTTTCTTTTACAGGTCAAGCACTACCATTAGTGTGGTGCAGGCCAGAGGGGTTATTATGATGGTATTAGCCTCTAAAAAAATTCATGTTAGCGAGTATTCACCTGCTCAGATAAAATTAACAATTGCTGGATCTGGAAAGGCATCTAAGAAAGATATTCTTGATGCTGTTATGTATAACTTAGATCTTAATAAACCTCCAAAACCTGATGATTCAGCAGATGCATTGGCTATAGCACTCACAAAACTAAATGTGGATGGCTTTAACTGAAAATTTAATATGACGATCTTTGAAAATAAGAAATTGGAGAGGGATAAGTTTAGAAAACTAAGAGATGGGATTTCTCTTTATCAAAGAGAAAATGTTGAAAAGAATGTAAGATTATATATTGATTCATTTGTTAAGGGATATAAAAATATTGGTTACATAGGTATATATTGGCCTCTAAAAAATGAAGTTGATATAAGAAGTCTTAAAAAAAAATTTAGTTTAGCTTTGCCTAGCTGTAAAGATAAAAAAGAGTTGTTATTTTATCCATGGGACGAAAAACCTCTTACCAAAGATTCTGAGGGGATACTAAGTCCAAATAACACTTCCCCATTAAGTTATTTACAGATAAGCGTGATATTTGTACCATGTCTTTCCATTGATAAAAATTTAACAAGATTAGGTTATGGAGGCGGTTATTTTGATAAATTAAGGAAAGATAATGATTGGAGAAATGTTCCATGCATTGGAGTATTAACTTCTAATTGTGTAAGTACGATTCCATTAACCAGAGCTGAGTGGGATATTCCTTTATCGGGCTTTATCACAGAAAAAGAAATATTTGTATAATAGAAGATTCATAAAGTGGTTAATTTATAGTTTTAAAAAATGGAAAATCAGGAAAAATACAATAATTTATCAAAGTTAGTAGAAAAGTTGAAGAAATCAGAAGATCCAAAAAGGAAATATGAATACATATTGTGGTTAGGCAAAAAATTGAAAGAACCAGATAGTGAAATCCTTGTTGAAGAAAATAAAGTTAAGGGATGCGTTTCAGAAGTTTTTGTAAAGGCAACTATTAAAGCTGATAAATTATTTTGGGAAGGATATTCTGATGCTCTCATAACAAAGGGTTTGTTGGCCTTTCTAATAAGTGGATTAAATGAGTTAACACCAAATGAAGTTGTTGAAATAGATAAGAAATTTATAGAAGATACTGGTTTGAAAGCAAGCCTAACCCCTTCAAGATCAAATGGGTTTTTAAATATTTTATTGAAAATGCAGTCTCAAGCAAGTAAATTTTTGTAGGCCTAATAATATAAAATTAAATTCAAAGTCAAAAGAAATAAAAAATGAGAAAATGCAAAATTGGGATTGTAGGTTTTGGAACTGTAGGTTCAGGGATTTATAAAATATTAAGTTCTGAAGTTGATTCACATCCAATTCTCAAAGAAATAGAAATTGCAAGAATAGCAGTTAAAGATCTTAATAAAAAAAGGGAAATTGAGCTAGATAATAATTTATTAACTGATGATCCATTTAAATTAATTAATGACCCCTCTATAGATGTAATTGTTGAAGTAATGGGTGGGGTTGAGTTAGCGAAAGATATTATTCTGCAATCATTAAAATTAGGTAAATCTGTTGTTACAGCAAACAAAGCAGTCATTGCAAGATATGGAGAAGAAATATATAAAACTGCCTCTAAAGAGGGAGTTTATATATTGTCAGAGGCGGCAGTTTGCGGAGGGATTCCTATAATTGAACCCTTAAAAAGATCATTAAAAAGTAACAGTATAAAAAAAATGGTTGGGATAATAAATGGCACAACAAATTTTATTCTTTCAAAGATGACTAATGAAAAAGCTGATTATAATGAGACCTTAAAGTTGGCCCAAAGTCTTGGATATGCAGAATTTGATCCAACTGCAGATGTTGAGGGTCATGATGCTGCTGATAAGATTTCAATTCTTAGTGAACTTGCATTTGGAGGCAAAATCAAAAGAGAGCAGATACATTCTGAGGGTATTAGTAAAATTAACCTCAAGGATATCGAATATGCCAATAAATTAGGATTTGAAATAAAACTTTTAGCGCTTTCCGAAAGGGGACAAATTAATAGTAATGATTCACTTGCTTTGAATATTTGGGTAGGACCTTCTTTAATTCCAAAATCCCATCCATTGGCAACAGTTAAGGGTGTTAATAATGCCTTATTGATAGAGGCTGATCCTCTTGGAGAGATAATGTTATATGGTCCAGGTGCAGGGAGTGGCCCAACTGCTGCATCAGTAGTATCAGATATATTAAATCTGCATGCCGCCTCAGTAAAAAATAAAAATTTAATTGATCCATTATTATCTTTTTATTTCTGGAGAAATTGTCATATCATTGAATCTTCACAAATAACTAAAAAAAATTACCTGAGAATTATTTGTCTTGATAGCCCAGGTGTAATAGGAAAGATTGGAGATATTTTTGGAAAGAATAATGTATCAATTGAATCAATCGTTCAACTTGATGCAAGTGAAGATAAAGCTGAAATTGTCGTTATTACTCATGAGGTGAATAATGGAGATTTTGAGAGATCGAAAGATGAAATAAATTCGCTTAATGAAGTCAAAATTATCGCAAGTCAATTAAGTTGTATTTAAAAAAATAGTTTGCAAATTTCTTTATAGCTTGGTAAACCGAAGAAAGTAAGTGTTTGACTTTAGCTTCTTAATGATTCATTCAAAACTATTAGACAATGAAAATAATAATTTAATTTTTTCTGAAAACCTTTATAAAGGTGCTTGTGTAAAAATTAAAAATAGCAGTAAAACTTTTCAAGTAATTGGTTTAAATAAAGGAAAAAAAATTTGTTGGGTTAGAGAGTGGCCTTTTTCCGGGAATTCTAAAAAAACATTTGCTTTAGAAATAAGTCAAATAACCTTACAAATTTTTTGCTCAAATAATTCTTCAGAAAAATTAAGTAATTATGGAATATGAAAAAAAAAGTTGTTTTATCAATATTTCTTATCTTAATTTCTTTTTTACAGAATTCTTGCGGCTCAAAAAGAATATCTAAAAAAATCATAGTAGCCAGTTCTGGAAAAATTGAATCTTTAGATCCCGCTAGAGCAAGTACGCTTAAAGCAATTCAATTAATTAGTTCTCTGGGGGACACTTTATATGAATTAAATTCTAACGGTGAATTAATACCTGAACTCGCATCTGGGATGCCAATTATTTCGAAGGATAGACTTCAAATAACTATCAATTTAAGAAAGAATGTTTTTTTTCATGATGGAACTGCATTTAACTCAAATGCTATGAAGTTTACCTTCGATAGATTCAAAAGAATTGGAACGATGAATTATATTTTAGGAAATAAGATTAAATCAATAGAAACGCCAAGTGAACATTCGGTCATAATAAATTTGAATAAACCATCAAGTTCTTTAAATGGTTTACTCACATCAGTAAATTTAACTCCAATATCTCCTACATTTTACAAACAATATTCTGATAGGTTTCTAAATGAAAAATTCGTAGGAACTGGCAATTATGTGCTGACCAGTTTTTCTAATGAAGTTCAATCAATTGATCCATATTTGAATTATTGGGGTAAAAAGCCCTTAAATAAGGGGGTTAATTTTGTGGGATATTCAAATTCATCCTCTCTTTTTGGGGCTTTAAAAAGTAAACAGATTGACGTTCTTTTATCAAATTCAATTGATGATAGTCAGAGAAAAAGTTTAAATGATTTAAGCAAAAATAAACAGTTTAATGAGGGCAATAGCCCTTTCACTGAATTAAGTTTTATAAGCCTCAAAACTAGTTCTTATCCCTTAAGTAATCTTAATTTAAGACTGGCTTTGGCAAAAAGTCTTAATAGAAAATTGATTAGTGAGAAAGTAAGTTATGGATTAAGGAAGCCATCTAGATCAATTATTCCTCCGATATTAAAAAAAGATAATCAAGAACTGTGGCCTAAATATGATTATTTAGAAGCGAGAAGGTTATTAGAAAAAGAAAATTATTGCAATGGAAATATTCTAAAAATACCCCTTACTTATAGATCGAATGTACCAGCTGACAAGCTTATTGCTCTGACATGGCAAGAAGAAATTAAAAATTCTTTGAAAGATTGTATTAATATTGAACTCAATGGGGTTGAATCTACAACAGTTTATAAGAATCTAAGTTTAGGAATTTATACGGCAGTTATTCTCGATTGGACTGGGGCTTATTCAGATCCAGAGGCTTATCTTACCCCTCTTTTAAGTTGTAATGAAATAGTTGATGGCATATGTAAAAAAGGAGAATCAGTTTACAGCGGTAGTTTTTGGGGATCTAATAAAGTGGAAAGTTTATTTCTTGAGAGTGAAAAAAAAAGTGGAATTAAAAGATTAGAAAAACTTGTTGAAATTGAAAAAATAGCAGCAAGTTCAATACCTTATATTCCTATTTGGATCTCCTCTCAAAAGGCATGGTCACAAAATAAAATATCAAAACCTATTTTTAATGGCGCAGGAATAATTTCATTGAGTGATCTTGAGTTAATTAATGAGTAGAAATTTAAATAAACTACTAAATTATTCCTTATTAAAAATTTCATTAATACCGATAATGTTGTGGATAATTTCTTCATTAGTTTTTATTTTATTAAGAGTTGCTCCCGGCGATCCTGTCGATGCCATACTTGGATCTGGTGCAGACGAGGTTTCTAGAGAGCTTCTAAGAAATAAATTGGGGCTAAATGAAACTTTAATAAATCAATATTTTTCATATATTAAAAATATATTGCACTTAGATTTTGGCCAATCGCTTAGTACCCAAGAGCCAGTCCTTAATATTATTATCAAGTCATTGCCTGCAAGTCTTGAGCTTGGATTCTTTTCAATATTAAGTGCCATACTTATAGGTTTCCCATTGGGATTAATTGGCTTAAGAAATAGAGGGAAAAAGACTGATTATATTGCGAGAATATTAGGAATTGCTACATATGCGATCCCTCCTTTTTGGGGTGCAATGTTAGCGCAATTATTATTTTCTGTATTTTTTAGTATTTCCCCAATTGGGGGGAGATTTCCAATATTTCAGCAACAACCCCAAATTACAGGTTTTCTAGTTTTAGATAGTATTCTTTCAAATAATATTATTGCTTTGAAAGATAGTCTTTATCATCTCGCACTTCCTTCGATTACACTTGGCTTTTTATTAAGTGGTATATTCAGCCGATCATTAAGAGTAAATTTGGATAAGACATTAAAAAGTGATTATGTAAATGCTGCTATATGTAGAGGAATATCGAGGAAAAAAATATTTTTAAACCATGCATTGCCTAATGCTCTATTGCCAATTGTCACTATTTCTGGCTTGACTATGGCCTCTTTAGCAGGAGGTGCTCTGTTGTTCGAGGTGACTTTTTCATGGCCTGGTATAGCTTTAAGATTACATGAAGCTATTTCTCAAAGAGACTATACCTTGGTTCAAGGAATTGTAATTTTTACCTCTATGCTTATAGTCTCTCTTAATCTCTTGGTGGATATTTTAATCGCATATTTAGATCCACGAATAGAGTACTAATTCTCGGAAATTTCTTTTATCGTTTCAAGATCTAAAAGATGAAAATCAAGTCCCAAATCTCTTTGGTTTTTAACTACATTAGGGATCTTTTGGTCTTGAATATTTTTTAAAAATTCAACTATAAATTTAGTGGATAAATCTTGTACTAATATTGGCTCTGAACCAATAAAAGATTCACTTATTTTGAAGAGGTCATTATTTTCTTCATACCTTTTATTAATTCTTATTGGAGAGAAATGACTTGCTCCTTCAATAATTAGAAATCTATTTGATGGATTATCTAAAGCATAAAAAACTCTAAATTGTTCATTGATTAACGGTGTAATAAGGTCATAAGTACCGCCTATTAGAAGAGTTGGTGCTTTAATGCCTGTACTATTTTCTTTTGGCCATAATAAACTTCCAAATGAATTAAAACCTACTATGGCATTGGCCTTATTAGTGTTATTTTTCTTAGGGAATGGTATTTCGCTCAACTGACATTGAAGTAATTTTGATAAATTTGTTACCGCAAAGTCTTTTAATGCCGAATCACATTTTTCCTCTAGTTGATCAGTAGGTTTCTTGCCTTCATATAAAAGTGCTATTAAAGCACCAAGTGAATGCCCCATTAAAATATAAGAATTATTAGGTAAACCAAATTCTCCATTTTCATGAGCTTTTAATACAGCATCTAAATCTTTAATTCTATATAAGAAAAAGTCTGCACTTCCTGGTATTGTTTCCTTACCATCGAGCACTTCTATTAATGACTCTAAATTACTCCCTCTATGATCTATGAATAATATTGGCCAGCCTCTTCTAGCCAATTCGTTACCTATCCATTTGAAATTATTAATTTCGCCACCAAGTCCTGGCATAAATATTATCAATTCTTTATCAACATTTGTTTTATTGCTTTTCCATATTTCAATTTCAAAAGGTTTCACTCGGTGAGGAGCATAAATTTTTTTATCAATTTTTATAAGATCTTTAGTTGATTTTTTTTCAGTATTTTTAAAGGCATTTTGTTTAGTTCTTTCAAGTTTATTTAATTTGGATAACAGTTCTTGTTGCATAGATAATTCATTTTTCCAAGATGAAATTATTAAAATTAGGTTATCAATATCTAGTGAAATTTCTTCTGATGGTAATGCCTTTATGATGTCTAATGTTGAAACTTCTTTTTTTTGATCTAATAAATTTTCTATAGTGTTATATATTTCTGTTCCATTATTGTCATTTGGAACTTTAATGCTGTTGCTTAATTCCGTAAGAATTTTACGCCCTATCCAACTTCTTAATATTTCTCTATTTAATCCCTCTTCTTTAAAAACTGGAAATTCTATAAATTTTGATAATTCTAAAAATCTCATAAATCTATTGTTGTTTAACCAATCTATTAATTCTGTTGAATCATCTTTGTATTTTTCTAATTTTGATAATTGTTCTATAGTAAGAGGGATTTCCATCTCTTCAAACTTAATATTTATCTTTTCAGCGGCCTTTAAACCATTATTAAAAAATAAACCATAAAAACTAAAAAAAATTATAAAAATGTATTTCACTAGTGATTAGTCCAAATAGTTTACAAATTAGCAAAAATTGGTGGATTCAATTTCCATATCATTTGAGGTTAATAACCAAGATAAGATTTTTCGCTGCATTTGGAGCAGGAGGTGTTATTTATTTAACATCACTTATTTTTAATAACCTAGGATTATCGGCGACAGATATTGGCCTAGGATTTACCATTTCAGCAATAATTGGAACTATAACAAGACTCTTTACGGGTAATTATCTTAATAAAACGGGAAAAATACAATTTCCGATAATTACTTCTTCAATATTAAGTATTGCCGCTAGCTTATGCTTCATTTTTTCAAGAGATACTTTTTTGTACATAATTGGACAATCACTTGTTGGGGCTGCTGCAGGAATATATTGGCCTGCTGCCGAGTTTGGGGTGCCTTATTTTTGTTATCCTATCGAAACACGCAAAGCTTATGCTCTTGTAAGAAGTTCGGAGGCTTTAGGAATATTTCTAGGGGTATTCTTAGGGGGTTATATGACCAATTTTTTGTATTCCAAATCAATTTTTATTAATGATATATTTTGCATGTTAGTTATCACTTATTTAATATCTAGAAATAGTTCTTCTATTAAAAAAAACTTAGAAAATTTCCAAAAAAAATTAGTAAATCCAACTAATCAGAAACAATTGAAATGGAATAAGAATTCAACAATAATAATTTTATCTATTTTATTGATAACTACATCTTTAGCTTTGATTCAAGTAACTTTGCCTCTGGATCTTGTTAAAGGTGGTGTAAATCGTAATGCATTAAGCAAAGAAATTATTAGTCTTATAATTTCTATTCAGTTAATTTTATTGTTGTTTTTACAATGGCCTGTCGGTTCTTGGATCTCTAAGAAAGAAAGATTATTTGGCTTGAAATTTAGTTTAGTAAATTTCTCTTTAGCTTCATTTTTATTATTTATTTCAAGTTATTTGAATATCCCAGCTTTTTATTTAATTTCTTTTGCATTGATTTTAGTAAGTTTAGGGACTGCTTCATTTCTCCCAACATCAACAGATGTCGTTTTCAGAATAGCTCCTTCAAATAAAAAAGGTTTTGCACTTGCTCTACTATCACAATGTTTCGCTATGGGTTATTTTTTTGGACCATTTATTTCAGGACGCATATTAGATCTATTTGGTTATGCTTCAATAATCTGGCTTTCAATTTCTTGTTGTTGCTTTATTGCATTTGCAATTCTATATAAGAGATTATTTTAATTAATCTTTTCTAATTCAATAATTCTTCTCTCTCTTAGAAATAAGAAAAAAGGTGCAGAGAATGCGAAGGCTATAAGAAAAGTTCCAATGTATACAACCCACATATTCTTCATGTTTAGTTTTTTTGATTCATTTACTATCCATATAAAAATAGCGCTTGCACCTACTAATAAGTCTCTAGAAATTGACTGAGCTGCAGGGTTTGCATTCGCTAAAGAAATGAAGTTATTTATATCAAAGCTGTTTCCATATTCCCTAGCAAATTCGAAATTTGCCAACATTGGCAGAACAGCCCCCAAAATTGATAGAAAAAGGTAAAGAAAAGATAGTATCTGTTTATTATCTTTTAAAATGTTAAATGAATTCACTTGTCAAAAATATTTCTTTTAATAATAGTATTTAAAAGCTTATGGTTGTTGAAAAGAATAATAAAGTTGAAGACTATAAATTTAATAAAGGCAATTTAAATTTTGCCGTTGTTGGTCATGTTGAGTGGATAAATTTTTTAAAGGTTGATCAATTACCAAAACCCGGAGTCATTTCTCATTCTGAAAAGTCCCTTGATTATCCAGCTGGTGGTGGATCTATTATCGCGAAAATACTTTCTGATTTAACTTCAAACCAAATTCATTTTTTTACGTCATTAGGTAATGATGATTATGGAGATAAGTGTTTCAAGATTCTGTCAAATATGGGAATTAAGTTACATGTAGCTTGGCGTGATAAACCAACTAGAAGAGGATTTAGTTTAATTGACTCTCAAGGTGAAAGAGCAATAACAGTTATTGGAGAAAGGTTAGCTCCAACTCATAAAGACAATTTAGAATGGAACATTTTAAAAAAAATGGACGGAATTTTTATTACTGCATCTGATTCAGAGATTTTTAAAATGGCTAGATCGGCTTCAATACTGTGTACAACACCAAGGGTAGGATTAAATACAATTAATAATTCAAATGTTCTTTTAGATGGATTAATAGGCAGTAATCTTGATCCCGGAGAAGTTTTTTCTTTTTCTGAATTATCATTAAAACCCAAATATACTATTAAAACCGAGGGAGAGAAGGGAGGCATTATATTCCCAGGAGGAAGATATAAGGCTCTTAAAAACAAAAAACTAAAAGTTGATTCTTATGGATGTGGTGATTCTTTTGCTGCTGGTATTCTTTATGGAATGGCATCTAAATGGGATATAGATAAAAGTTTAAATCTTGCTAAAGTATTGGGGAGAGACGCCAGTCAATTTTTTGGCCCATATGCATATATTGATGAAAAATAATTAATTTAAGAATTATATGAGAAATTTAGATAATAAAAATAAAAATCTACTTGTAGAAAACATTATTGTTTTCTTTTTATTTACTGTTTTTTTAGTTTTTAAATCTTTAAAAACTTTATCTAAAATTTTTACCTATGGAATCATAAAAAAAGAAATATTAACTACTAAAAGTAACTTAGGCGTAGATATAAAAATAAAAATTAAGTAATGAATATATTTTTAGTCTTTCTAATTTTAGGAGTTATTTTTTTGGGCTATAAAAAAATTAGCTTTAAAAAACCAAAGAATCTAAAATTAGATAAATTTAAAAATAAACTACAGAGCACACAAACAAATATTGAAAGAATTTTTTTAAGAGAGGAAGAAAAAACCTTTTCAAATCCTAATATAAATATTTATATTGGAATTTATGATAACGAAGAAAATATAAATAGAAAATCCAATATACACAGAGCAAGACTTTCAAAATTTAAGAAATCCAAATTAAATGGTGAGATGATATTTAAAGACGAAGAACAAAGGATTTATAAATTTAATAATGGTAAGAAAGTTTACTTATAATTTTAATGCTAACTACACTCAAGACTTTCTCTAGTTGAAACGCCTGTTGTTGGATTGATCCCATCAGCAATTTCACAAAGGTTTCTTTGGTCTTCGCTGTCAAGAATAGCATAAGAAAAATCTGCTCCTTCTATTTGAGCTCCTGCAAAACTGCTGCCTGATGCGATCATATTAATTAAAACAGCATTTCTAAGATCTGTTTTTTGGAAATTAACTCGATCAGAAAGAGTATCGGTTAGGTCGATTCCATTTAGATTAGAACCTTTTAAATCAGATAGGGTTAAGGTTGTCCCATGTAAATCAACATCACTAAAATCTGCGTCTCTAGCAACTGCTCCAGCTATAGAAGACAAATGAAGATCCTCTCCATGGAAATCAAATCCTGTAATATTAGATCTTACATAACTTGGGACTTCATCTCCTTCGCCCTTAACAGCAACATTCGCCCCAGCAAAAACTGGAGAGGATAAAACCAAGAAAGAAAATGTTATGCATAAAAAATATCTTAAAAACCTAAAAAATTTCATATAAAAAAATTTGAGTAATTTTATTTTATAACAATTAGATAATTTTTAAAATTGATATATAAATTTGGAACTCCTTTTTAAGATTATTTAACACTATAAATTTTAAATCTAGGTTCTAGATTGGTTATACAATCTAGAAGCTTTTTGTTATCTTTGCTATTCGTAACCTTGAATTCAGATTCAACTGTACCGCCTTCATCTCTAATGGCTTGATTTAAAACTATGGAACCATTTTCGTCAGATACCGATCTATGAAAAGTTCCTCTAGGTATCCTTAAAATATATCCGCAAGATTCTAATCTAACTTTATAAAAAGGGTAATCCCAACCAAAATTGACAAGAAAAAATGTTCTACCCCCAGAGATAGCTAATAGATTATCTTCTTGATTGTGATGTATGTAAAATTGCCAATTGTTTAAATCTTCATCATTTGGAGGACTAACCGCAGGACCACTGTGAATTACTAGATCTCTATAATTTGATTCATTAACACTAATATCAAAAAATCTGACATCTTTTGTATCGCGAAATTTTTCATAACTTATCAATTCAAACATTTTTGATTTATTTGATTTGATAACTGGAATTTCTAAACTTGAGTTCAATTTTCTTTAAAGATTAAACAAATGAAAACAGATATATATATCTAAGAACGTATCAATTAACACTAAAAAACAAACATATTATTATTTAAATTGATTTGTTATTTTAAAAGATAAAAATTTAGTGTTTATTTAATTTCAAGAGGTTTGATTTCCCAGGATAAAGTATTTTCTAGATTATTTTTTCCTATGAAGTTTCCTGTAATTATAGAGGTTAAATTAGATTTAGAAGAAGATACTAATGTTAAATATCTTTCGTCTATTAATCCTTTTCCGCTTGGATCAAAACCTCTCCAACCAGCACCTGGAATGTATAACTCAGCCCAAGCATGTAAATCTAACTCAGAGGGCAATGGATCTTCAAAATGATAACCACTTACAAATCTACTTGGGATACCAATAGACCTACAAGCTTCAACCATGAGCATTGCTAAATCTCTGCATGAACCTATACGTTCTTTAAGTGTTCTGCTCGCTGGCCATGCAGGACCTGTATGTCTTTTTGTATATTTAACCCGATCTTGAATAATCTCTATAAGTTGGTAAGTAAATGATAATGCGTTATTAAAACTTCCTGCTAATGCTTCTTGGGCAAGTTCAACTGCAGAGGGATCGTGCTGTCCATTTGGCATCCATCCCTCTAATGCCCCTTGTAAATCTCTGTTTATGATACTTTTGCAAAAAGGTAATGTTAGATCTCTATTTTTTACCCCATCAATAATATTTGGATGTTTAATGGTCTCAACTTCGCTTATTGATTCAATAATTAAATTATCTGTTGCTCCATTGAATCTAATTCGATTAATCTCTTCGCCACTTGCAGCAAGTAATGGATAAATAATTTCTGGTTCTGGGGTTATTTTTAATTCAAAATTCTTCAGCTTTTGGAATCCATTTGACCTTGGCTTTATACACAATCTATGCTCGCCTAATTGAACAGGTTCTTCATATTTATATTCAAGTTTGTGAAGGTATGTAATTCTCATTAAAAAACTTATTAATTGATAAAGTATTTTTCTTGAATGAGATCATTTAATTTATTCAAATCAATTTGCAATGAATCGATTGCCTCATGTAAACCATCATTAATTATATCTTCAATTCTGATATAACTCCACTTTGCTTTGAGCAAGCCTCTCATGCATTCTAATTCGGAAGGATTTTCAGGAGGAGGAGAGGTATCTATCATCTTAAGAGTATTGCTTATCCCATCAAGACAGTATCTTATTGATCTCGGGAAAATTGGATCCAATAAAAGGAATCTTGCAACTGATTCAGGCTTAATAGAATTTTGCTCTGCTTTCCTAAACATTTGATAAGCTCCAGCGGAACGTAAAAGAGCGATCCATTGCAACTCATCAAGAACACCTCCAAGTTCATCTAGGCTGGGGAGAAGTAAATAATATTTAACATCTAAAATTCTCGATGTTTTATCAGCTCTCTCAACTAATCTTCCAAGAATGCTAAATCTCCAAGCAAGGTCTTTGCTTAAAGTCGCATCTGTAATTCCATAAAAAAGCTGACATGCTCTCCTTATTTCACTTAATTGTTCTTGTCTTGGCTTATTCCATATTGCTTCTCCTTCTTGCATATTCCAATATAAAATATTAATTTGCTCCCACATTTCTGTTGTCAACACGTCTCTTATTTGTCGTGCGTTTTCTCTAGCTAATTGAATACAAGAAATTATGCTGTTTGGATTTAAACGATCTCTTATTAAAAAATTTATAACGTCATCAGGCTTTTTTTCTGGGAATCTTTTATCAAAAGATTCTCTGTCGCTTGAAGCATCAATTAACGGGAGCCAAGGTTCTGCACTTCCTGGTGGACAATCTAATGACATTGCTTCACTTACTTCCACAAAACGAGATATATTTTCTGCTCGTTCTAAATAACGATTGATCCAATAAAGAGATTCTGCTACACGACTTAAAAGCATATTATTTACCTACAACCCATGTATCTTTGCATCCTCCACCTTGAGAAGAGTTTACAACTAATGATCCTTTTTTTAATGCTACCCTCGTAAGCCCACCTGGACTAACCCATGAATCTTTTCCTCTCAAGATATATGGTCTTAAATCAACATGGCATGGATATAGTTCTCCATCACATAACGATGGTACAGTAGATAATTCTAATGTTGGTTGTGCTACGAAATTTCTAGGATTTTTTCTAATTTTATTAGCAAATTCCTCTATTTCACTGCTTGTTGAGTGAGGCCCAATTAACATTCCATATCCACCAGCTTCAGCGACAGACTTAACAACAAGTTTTGGTAAATTTTCTAGAACGTATTCCCGATCCTTTTCGTAATGACAAATATATGTTTCTACATTTTTAATAATAATTTCTTCATCAAGATAATATTTAATCATTTTTGGAACAAAAGAATAAATCATTTTGTCATCTGCTATTCCAGTCCCAGGTGCATTTGCTAAAGCAACATGACCTGCTTTGAAAACATCAAGTAATCCTCTAACACCAAGGCAGGAATCTTTTCTAAAATTAAGAGGATCTAAAAAATCATCATCAATTCGTCTGTAAATGACATCTACCCTCTTTAAACCGGAGGTAGTTTTTAAATATACATAATTATCATTACAAATTAAGTCATGACCCTGTACTAATTGGATGCCCATTTCTTGCGCTAAATAACTATGTTCAAAATATGCACTATTAAAAATTCCAGGAGTTAGTAGAACTATTTTGGGAGTGTCTGTCCAAACAGCAAGTTCTTGAAGAGTTTTTAAAAGATATGATGGATATTCATCAATTGGTTTTACTATTCTTCCAGAAAAAAGATTAGGGAAAATATTTTTCATAACTAATCTATTTTCTAAAAAATAAGCAACCCCAGAAGGACACCTTAAATTATCTTCTAAAACATGCCAATCTCCTTTTCTGTCCCTTATTAAATCAAGTCCCGAAATTTGACACCATTTATTTAATGGAGGTTTGAAACCTATCATTTGAGGTCTCCAACCTTCTGAACTCTCGATTAACTCTCTTGGAATTATTCCATCATTAATTATATTTTGAGAATTATAAATATCGTCTAGGAATAAATCAATTGCCTCAAGCCTTTGTTTTAGGCCTTTTTCTAATGTTACCCAATCATCTTTACTTATTATTCTTGGCAGTGGATCAAAAGGTAATATTCTCTCAGTACCTTTTAAACCAGTATCGTTTAATCTGAAAGTGGCACCATGTCTTAATAATAATTTTTTTGCTGCAGAATGATTCCTGTTTAACTCTTCAAGACCCATATTATCTAAAGAGGATAGAAGTGGAATTAATATTTCTCTGGCAGAGTTGACGTTATCTTTAAAGTATTCATCAAAACTATTTTTTGGACGATAGCTTGAAAACATATATTTCATGGTTTAATAACTTTTACTTTAGCTTCAAATCTTTATTCGTATTTATGGCTACAAAAAAAAACATCTCCTAACTCGATCTATTTCTTTATTTTGATCATTGAAGTATATTTTTTAAAAATCTAAAAAAGTATGAATTCTAGTAATTGGCAATTTGTTTTTTTTAGATATTTCGCAAGCTTTCTTTTTATTCTCTCTCACAGTTTGCTTGTTCTTGATCATTTACCTATTGGGGCGGCACTCCATGGACTTGGGGAAGTTTTTATTGCTCCTTGGGCTTTTAGGGAAAGAGCATGGGATCTTGTTGTTATTGCAGTTTTATTTTTCTTCTTTGATATCTGGGGACTTATAAACACTCCTTGGAATTAACTGATATTATTTATTTACTAATTCCGATAAAATCATAATAAAAATGAAGTCTTATTTTATGCAAATTTATAAAATAATTTTTCTTTTATTAATTACGAATAGTTCCAATTTATATGCACATAATTTATTTAATGGGGGTTGTAAAGAACATTGTGGGCAAAAAGTTAAAGTAATAAGTAATAAAAACAAATTAAAAAATATTGATGATCAAATAAATATTGAGAGTAAAAATTCTTGTTTAAATAAATCACTATGTAGAGGTTGACCACTCGAGATTTTTAAAATTGTTTTATGAAATTGTTTCTTTGATAATGATCATTAAAGTACCATTTGCTTGATAATTTTTATTAGGAGGATTTAATTGATTTTTAATTAAAAAAATAAAAGTATATATCAACGGTAAAAGTAATGATGAAGCAGCAACTAAAGCGATTATCTGGTTCAACCTAATAAATGGTTTTTTTACAAGATCCTCTCCACATAAGCCACAAATCAAATTACCTTTTGAGGATTGTTTTTGAAATTGATATTTAGGATTGCAATATGGGCAATAATATTTAACCATTTTATTTTATTCTTTTAATCATTATCTATAAAACTAGAAGAAAGTCATCTTATTAAAAAAAAGAGGGCTAATTTAAGCCCTCTTTTATCTCTTACTTATATTTTTTACTGAAGTTAATAACGTACCTAAATCATCGATCCTTGTTGCTAACTTCTTTTAAGCTAATGATCACCAAAATTAACTAATTGTCTTTAACTGGGGCAAAAACTCTAGAATTAAGCTTGTTTCTTAAAGGGCACCTAAACGATGCAGAAGAAGGAAGCTTAGACATTAATAAAAAATAATTGGAGCAGTTAATTAAATTAGTTCGTTTTATTCCGAAATTTCAGGCAGGCTATCGATCATTTTGAAAGACCTCCTAGAACTCAACAATATAAAATTAGGGGAATATTTCTCTAAAGACAATCCGTTTTTATACGCATTGCTTTTTTATTAAAAATGTCCGAAAGTGGTAATCAATCGCGTTAATTTTTTTGAGATATTTTTAGTAAGTTTTGCTTATTTCTTTTGATATTTAATTCGACTATCTTGATTTTAAATAATTGAGGAATTCTTTTATGAATCATTCGAAAGAAGTTAGTAAAGCTGATCAATCTAATCCTATAGACGAATATTTTCAATGTCTCTCATATTGCGATATTCACCCAAAAGGTATAGATAATGACTGTGAAGTCATCTGTATGGAAAGACATTTAAAAGCTAACTATTGGTAGTTTGAATTATTTTATTTTCCTGCTTAAATTCCTTCAAAAAGAATTAGTACGAACTTTAAATTTCCAAACATTTACTACACCTTTTGCGTTAACTGCAGCTAGTGCACAATCATCAGGTCTCCACGAAAGTGCACCCACTAAATCGCCTGCGAATGCAGCCCCAACTGGGTCACCATTACCGTCTTTTTTTAGAAAACTTGCGACAACAGAACCATCTCTAGATCCGGAAGCTACAAGCATGCCTTTATTTGAAAAGGCTAGGCTAGAAATAGGTTCGGTATGGTGCCATAGTTCTCCCGGCATAGTCCCCTCGGGACCGTCACCTATAAAGCTCCACACTGTAATTCTTTCACTGCCACTAGTTGCCAGTAATTTTCCACTATCGTCAAAAGAAAGGTGACTAGGTTTTCCTGGGTATCCTGTCATTTCAGCATCCATTCCGGTTGATCTTCTCCAAAAATGAACTGAATTGTCTTGACTCCCGCAAGCGACTATATCACCATCAGGACTTAATTCCATTGAGACTAATGATCCTTGCCACTCGAGCTTTTGATTCGTTTTATTATTTACTATGTCAAAGAATGTTACTCTCCCGTAGCAGGCTGTAGCTAGCTCATTATTATTTGACCATTTTATTGCACTCACTGTGCTTGGATGATCATCTGATACCCATTTTTCTTCACCAATTTCATTAAAAACATATACTTTTTTTGAAGAAGCTGCTGCAAGAAATAAGCCATCATTTGACCACTTAAGATGCTCTATCCAAGCCTTACCAAGATTAAGTGTTTTAATTACTTTACCTTCGTGACAATTATATATTTGAATATTTCCATCTTGACCGGAAGTTGCAAAAATCTCTCCTTCTGGATGAATGGACATTGCTAATAGACCAGCAGAGTGTGTATTTTCTTTTTTCCAAATAATTTTCCCAGTATCTCCTTCAAAGGCAAAAATACCTCCTGCTACATCCCCAACAATGAATAACTTTCCTTTAGTAGCCCAACCACAAACTATGGCATAATCATTAACTTCAGCTGTCCATCCCTCGTGGAACATGCCTCTTGGGCTAAATGATTCTATATCAGGCATTTTTCAAAACCTTCTTTCATCTCTTTCTCGTCCAAATTTCTACCTATAAAAACAAGTTGGTTTCTACGAGGTTCGTTACCCCATTCCTTATCAGGTTGCGCTGTAAATAACATATGTACCCCTTGGAAAACTATTCTCTGTGGGTTGCCTGAGTAGCTAATGAAACCTTTAGTTCTAAATATATCCACTCCTTTTTCAGAAAGAAGTCTGCCCAACCAAGTATTAAGTTTTTCTGGATCAACATCTCCAAATCGTTCAATTGCAATGGACGTTACTTCATCATCGTGCTCGTGCTCGGCTTGCCAGAATCTTTCAATATTAAATGGGATCTCTTTTGAATTATTGTCTTCACTTTTAATGATTTTCATATTGAATTCTTCAGCAGTGTGCTGTGTATATAAACCTATCTTTGATCCCTTTTCGATAATTAATATGAATGATTTATTTCCTTTATCCTCCAATTTAAGGTTTATATGTTCTCCAAATGGAATGATATTCCCAGGTTCTATGCTTTTAGCTTTTTCTGCATAAAGTCTTACGCAGGATTCAGCACCATCTTTAAGTTCTTCTTCACTCTCACCTTGATTAGCGAAAGCTACTAATGACATTTCTGGATCGGGACCTTCTTCTAGCATTAATTCATATTTACCTGCAGCAAGGTCGTAAACACCTGTCCATTCAAAAGGATATTCTGGTTCAAGAAATGTTGGTCTGCGTTTAAGGATTTGATCGAGATCAAATGCACTTAGATTTAGGACTGTTTCGATTGGTACTTGGGCATTCTCGGCTCTAATGATTCGAGTCATTCGGTTCATATCTCTCAATCTCGATTCAAGAGTATCTAGTGCATCATCAGAGACTAAATCAGTTTTATTAAGGACAAGAACATCTGCAAACGCAACTTGTTCTGAACTTTCATCACTTCTTCCTAGCTGCTGATCAATATGAGCAGCATCAACTAAAGTTACAATTCCATCAAGAGTAAATTCAGAACTAATTTCTTCATCCATGAAAAATGTCTGCGCGACTGGCCCAGGATCTGCTAATCCGGTCGTTTCTACTAAAACATAGTCAAACTTATCTCTTCTTTTCATAAGGTTGCCAAGGACTCTTATTAAATCACCGCGAACAGTACAACAAATGCACCCGTTTGACATCTCAAACACTTCTTCATCGGCATTAATTACGAGCCCTTGATCTATCCCTACTTCACCGTATTCATTCTCAATTACGGCTATTCTTTTCCCGTGCTCTTCACTTAGTATTCTATTAAGTAAAGTAGTTTTCCCTGAACCTAGAAATCCAGTGAGAATAGTAACTGGAACTTTATCTTTGATGCTCATTTAATGATTTTTACCAAATAAACAATAGTTTAATAATAGTAACCATAAGAAATGAAAACCGTTTTTATTAGAAAAATTTAATCTGAAAGTTTGTACCATTCAGACTCAAGATTGGAGCCAGATTCTTTATCACAGCTTCCACCTAATGAATCAACAATTGTACAAGTGTTGTGTACGGCTACTGAAACCGTATTACCATCCATCATCAATCCATCAACGAATATTTGATTAGAAGCTAAAGGAACTGAACTTTGTCTACTTAAGTTCCTTAATAACTTAGATGCTGGAATTTGTTCAGGAAATATTGCCTGAACTTTCTCTTCATCTAACATTTTTAAAGTAGAACTTATGTTGTCTGGCCTTAAGCTTGAGGAGTCTCCAAGAAAGTCAAGTAAACTAATGGTTTCAAAACCAAATGCATCCCCGTAGTATTCCATTGCTTTGTGTTTAGAGACAATTACTCTGTTTTCCTCAGGAATAGAGCTTACTTGTTCGACGATCCAACTATCTAAGCCTTCTAAGAGAGAATCAGCTTTTTCGAATCTTTCATTAATTAGTTTTCTGTCACCTCTATTAAAAACTGAAATATCTTTCTTTAAACTTTTGCTTATAAGATCTCCCATTTTTATGATGTTATGTGGATCATGCCATACATGTGGATCTAGACCTCCATGGTCATGATGATGATGCCCCTCTCCTTCGTCTGGAACTTGTGCTATTGGTTCTACATCACTATTTGAAACGTCTTTAAAAAAGTGTTGAGTTGCTTCAAACTCAAAAGGCATGTGTTCAGTAAAAAATATATATTGACCATCTTCTTTGATATCCACGTTAAAAACAGTACTTTCTTTTCTTTGATCAAAGTTAAGAACAAAAGCTTTATTACTTGCTATCAAAGTTCCATCATTTTTTCTGCTTATTGAGTCTTTAGATCCTAATAATTCTTTGGCTAAATCTTCAGACCCTTCTATGTCATTAGATTTGAGAATCACCATCTTCATTGCAGGATCTGCATATTCGCCATCGACTTTTTCAAATGACCATTTGTATGAACCCTTAGATAGCTGGAATTTACCTGCCCATTCGAAAGCACCCTCAGCATGATCATCATGTCCACCATGGTCTGAATGATCATCATGACCTCCATGATCAGAATGATCATCTACCTTAGCTGAATGTTCAGCATGATCGTCATGTCCGCCATGGTCTGAGTGGTCATCGTGACCTTCATGATCAGAATGATCATCTACGTCTATTGCACTAACACCTACAACAACAGTATTCTTTTTACTTTCCCAATTTCTCATACTTGGAGTCATTTCTTTGCCAAGAGTGAATACTTTGTCTGCGCTATTTAGTAATTGAGCTTGTCTTGGATTGATCTTTAAGTCATGAACATCCTGTTTTCTATCTACTAAGCATGTAACTTCGTCAGATGGTAACGCAATTGATTTAACTAAATCACAAACTAGTGGTTCTACTGCTACGTATGACTTTCCTTTAGCCATTACATCCTGCCCAAAACCAGAAAATATAATCGTTCCAGCGATTACGGAATTTTTAATAATTGACTTACTTGAAACTTTTTTATTTGATAAAAGTCTTTTAAAAATTGACATAAAAAATTATTAAATACTTAAAAATGATAATCATTTTCATTACAGCTGACAAGAAAAGGTATCAAATGTTATGAAAATAATACGCAGCTTGCATTATTGGTAAGCTTGTAAAGTGACTTTTTCATGAAGATTAATTAATGGCTACTTTAGTCGCTGAAAATTTAACATTTGCATACACAGAAAAAAGTAAGCCAGCTTTAAATAAGGTATCTGTTGAGATTAAACCTGGAACTCTAACAGCGCTAGTAGGTCCAAATGGTGCCGGTAAATCCACTCTTTTGAGGATATTGCAAGGACAAAATACTCCAGATAAAGGCGAAATAAAAATAGACGGTGAAAATTTATATAGATCTAGAGCTCTAGTGGCACTTATGCCTCAAAGAAGTTCTATGAATTGGAAGTTTCCCATTACAGTTGAAAAATTGGTATCTCTTGGTCAAATAAAGTATTCAAAATCAAGAAGTAATAACCCCTTTCAAATCAAGGCTCTTTTAGAATATCCTAATTCTTGGATTAATAAATGTTGTGAATTAGAAGCGACAATGCAAAGAGTAGGAATTGCTAATTTAGCTAATAGAAGACTCGATTCTCTTTCAGGAGGACAGCAACAAAGAGCTCTATTAGCAAAAACTCTTATGTCCCCTGCAAAAATATTTCTTCTGGATGAACCTTGTGCGGCATTGGATCCCCCCGCAAAAGAGGACTTCCTGAAAATTGTTCGTCAACTCGCAGATGCGGGACTTTCTTTGCTAGTAAGTAGCCATGATTGGGGCGAGTCTCTAAATAACTACGATCAAGTAATCGTTCTTGATAAAAGTGTTTTAGCAGTTGGTAGTCCTGATCAAATAAAAGATAAATTAGATGCGATAAACATAAGCTCTATAAAGGAAAATAATTTCTGTGATTAGAAAATGTTCCTTATTAATTTTGAGCTTGATAACAGTTTTGGCAAAGGCCGAAATATTCGAGTGTATGAAACAAAAGTTGAAACTTTCTTGGATTTTTTTTAGGGGCATGAATATTTTTAACAGGACAACCTTCCATTTTCGACGTCTCTCCGCATTGAACGCAGGTCAAATGATGAATATCTCTGTCTACGGGAGTGTAAAGAACCTCTCCTGTTGGGAGATGTCTGGAACGAATTAATCCATGCTTTATCAAGATTTGCAGATTTCTATAAACAGTGGTCAACCCCATGGATTTGCCTTTTGTGATCAACTGCCTATGCAATTCTTGACCGCTCAATTCATCCTCGCATTTATTAAGTTCTTCAAGAAGTTGTTCTTGTCTTTTGGTAATGTCAGACTTAGTCACCATTGTTTCCAAAATCTTTTTTTGTCTCGTATTTTTGATCATACCGAATCTTTCGAATAATGTCTTTTATTAATAACAACTGGTGGTTGGTTCCATTAATAATAACTATATTTTCCGGGATCTTATGCCCAGCTATGGGAACTGTATTAATCACCCATAAGAGATTATTACAAGTTAATTTAATCTCTCATTGTGTTTTGCCTGGACTTGCTCTCGCATTAGCGCTTGGAATTCATCCCTCAATTGGTGGCGTTATAAGTGGTCTTCTGGGCTCAGTAATTGCGGAAAGTTTAACTAATAGAAAAAGTGAAAATTATGAAGCAGTTATGAATACTATTCTCGCTGGAATGCTTGGGTTTGGAGTCCTTATTATTCCTCTCCTCGGAATAAGGATTGATTTGGAGGCAGTATTATTTGGAGATTTGTTGACAGCAAATTTTGGAGATTTACTTAGAACAATAATTGCATTTTTAGTATTTATAATTTTAATGACTTTTGGATATGAAAAGGTTGTTTATGTTGGATTAGATCCAGAAGGTGCATCCGCAAGTGGTATAAACGTTTCTTTATTAAATCTTGCTTTGAGTTTTACAACGGCATTAGTAATTGTTAGTTCAATGTCAGCAGTGGGAGTAATTCTTGTAATTGCTCTTCTTTCTACTCCAACTTTGTTAGGGCTAAATAAGGCTCATAGTTTAAGAATTGCAATGATGAGGTCTTCATTTTTTGGATTATGCATCTCACTTCTGGGATTTATTCTCTCTATAGTCTTTAATCTTTCGCCTGGGCCTGCAATTAGTGTTATTTGTGTTGCATCTCTTTTGATTCCTAAGCTTCGCAAATAATTAAATCTTAAATGTCCAATCAGAGTTTAATCCTTGAGCTTCTGGATTGTTTTTTAAAGCTACTTCCATAGCCTCTTTTTTATTATTAGCTATAACAACTTCATCAAATTCCTTTCCATTTTTTTTGAGACTTACTTTGAAACGCATAAAATTTTTTAATTAATCAAAAGTTAACGAATAAGCAACTAAATTTAAATACTTTTAAAAGTTAATTGATGAAATAGAAACTTTAGTTATTTTGAAGTTTTTCTACTACAGATTCTTTCTCAATCTTAGCTACATCCTGTAATCCATTAGCATCAAACCAAGGAGCGTTTTCCCAATTAAATCCTTCCCCAAAAGTATTATCGGGAGCAGCTACGTACCAGTGACATGATGAGTCGGGAACATCTACAGCACATTTTGACCAGTCAGCTTCCCATTGTGGAACTTGTACCCACATTACAGATGCTAATAAAAAAGAAAAAATAAAATTCATAATTATCGGTTAGCAAAATTTTGAAAGATTCTTTTCACATTCTTTCTTCCTTTTCTTCCAGTAATTCTCAAGTATTTGATATTTATGCTTATTTTTAAATTGACTTAAATGAATATTATTCTGATTAAGAACTGAATTATTTTTGATTTTCATGACTTAAGCTTTCTATGTAGAACATATTTAAGACACTTTATAGATTTTTTGAAGTGAATTTATACTTAATTTTTCTCTTACTTTTGTGTAGGTAAGTATTTTTCGGGATTATTTTCAATATAAGTAAGCGAATATTTGACAACACTCACTATCACTGAAAAAAGAGCAATTGCCGAAATAATAAAAATGATTTTTTTGTAAATGCTTTTCATGAATTTTTTATGTTTTTGATTATTTTTTTTCATCAACGACCAATTTTTCTGAAAGATTTAAATATTTAGTAATTTATACTGTAGCCTTTTAAATTACCTACGGAGTAGATTAAAAACATCAGAAACTCCTCACACACTTTTTTCTGATAACTTTAAAAGTACTCGACCTCGATGTTTGAGTACTTTTTGTATTTTTTATGATGTGACAGTTAAGATAGAGGTCTATTAAGCATTACATATTTTGAATTTAGGTGTGATATTAAGTATGTGTGTAGGAGGAATTGATTTATTTCAGTGGAAACAAGGAAACACTTGATTTAAATCAATTTTAAAAAGATCTCTCTCTGAGGGATCTTTTTTTTTGGGGATTATTAGAAATACATATTAAATCCTGAATATAAAAACATATATGCTTTCTTCCAAAATAATTAGTTCCTCATTACAAATTAGTAATTTAATTCGTTAGATTATATGTCGTTAAATTCTTCTGTTAATGCAAATACTTTTTTTAGCATTTTTAATTTGTTCAAGCTTTTTATTCCCTTCTTCATCATTTGCCTCACATATAGAACTAAAACCTTGTGTAGAGATTGCTCATTGTGTACGAGAAGAATGGGAGGTTAATAATATTGAGAAACCTTTTAAAGAGATTAAAACATTTATCGAAAACACTCCAAGAACTGAGATTGTAGAAATTGATGGCGATTATCTTCATGCTGAGGCAACCAGTAAATGGATGAAGTATGTAGACGACTTAGAAGTATCCTTTCTACCTGAATCAAACATCTTATCAATAAGATCAGAATCAAGAGTTGGAGAAAGTGATTTGGGAGTGAATCAAAAAAGAGTTGATTTACTAAAATCAAAAATGTTTTAAGATAAAAAGTAAAAAAAATAATTTATTTTTATTGTTTTTTGTATAACTTTTCCATTTTAAAAAAAAATTAGCAGATAAAAAAGTGATAATTGTCATAATGCCTTGATAATGGCAAATTTATTAGATTTTCTCTGAACAGATGATCATAAATTTTATATATTTATTGTTATTTAGTTTTGTTTTTTTCTGGTTTTATATAAATATTAAAAAAAGTGGAGTTAAATGGATAATCAAAGGTCTCTTGCAAATTGGAATATTGGTATTATTCATTGGAGGGTTTTTCAAAATATTTTTCACCTTACCCCCTAATTTATTTATAAAAATATTTTTTCTTATTATTTATGCATGGTGCACTGTTGGAATAAATGTAAATTTCATGATCCCTTTGATTAGCTTGATTGACCAAAAAATAGTGAAAAAATAAAACTAAAATATGCTTTAATTGTCGGTACAAAAATAAATCTATTTCCTTAATCTGCAATATTAAAATTTATAAGATTTATTTTTTCCTTTTGAAAGTCTTTTTCTTGTATACCTAGTCTTTAATGCCAAGTCTGTCATTACATATATTCCAAATAAAAGAATGACTATTCCAATAAAGTATTTCATTATTTTTTATGTAATTACTATGTTTGAGATTTTTCATTATGCCAACTAATTTTAATATCTATTTCTTTAGATAAATTTCTTGTAACTGGACATTCTTTGGAAGCTTTTTTCAAAAAATCAATAGTTTCATTAGAAGTGCTATCTGGTATAAAAATATCTATTATTAGTTCTTTTATCTTCCTCTCGCTATTTTGTGTCATTACTTTTTCAATATTTAAATATATACCTTTCAAATCAAATCCTTTCGATTTAGCTTTGATTGCCATAATGGTTAGCAGGCAAGTACCTAGAGATGTCGCTAATAAATCAGTTGGGGAAAAACTTTCACCTTTACCGCAGTGATCTAAAGGTGCATCAGTTCTAATAAGACTGCCAGATTGTAGATGAATAGCCTCACAATTTAAATTTCCTAAATAAGAACATTTAATTTTAGTCATTTTAAAAAATTAAATTAGGAAAATATTATTAATAAAAAATTATGGAACATAACAAGATTATTGATTAGAAATTTTTTATTTGCATATTAGTGGAGTATTAAGGAAATTCATCATTCAAGTTTTGAAATCAGTTTTTATATCCATATTCATCTAAGCAATACTCAATTAATTCAATTGATTTATTAAGAGTTCTTTTATTTTTGTTTTCTAGATCGAAGCATTCATTTAAAACACGTATAGATTCATTTAAAAATGATTCTTCTTTATTTTTTAAATCTTCAACTTGATTTATATAAATTAATTTTTTAATCCCAAAAAGGGAAAATATGATTACTAATATTGTAAAAATTGCTATTTTGACTTTATTCATATGATTAGTTAATACAAATATTTTAATTTATTTAATATCTAAAAACTTTACATAGCTTATATAACTAAGTAATTACATATGTAGCTGCTGTTATTGCGATAGCAGTAATTGAAATGAAAATGTATGGCACAACCTTTAAAGGTATATATAGATTATTTTTAGACATAACTAGAACATTTATAAAATTCTTACATTCTCTTTAAATTTTATAAGTCTTCAAATATACAAATTAATTTTCTTTGCAAAAATTCAATTCTTTTAAAAGATTAAAAAATTTATATTCATTGAATTTTCATTAAATAAAGTATTTCTAAATCCTGTCTTGAGTCCGATATTTTTCTTTTTAAGAAGATTAATTCTTCTTGGCTCATTTTTGATTCTTTTATCATCAATTCTGCTTGTTCAATAGCATGTTCTATATTTTTAATTTTAATTTCTCTTATTGAGGGATCATCTTTACATGCTTTTTTAGTATTCGCATCTAACATATTTACTAAAAAAAAAATTACCTTGAATTAAATCTAAATTAAAACTTCATTATGATACAAACGCAAACTTAATTAAAATAAATTATTATATTTATAAGAACTTTAACCTTAGCTAACCCTCTCTTCAATTGATCGAGTGGGTTTTTTTTTATGGTGTAATATACTCCTAGCATTTAATACTAATTTGGAAGATTCAAAACTTAATCCTGAGGAAAATAATTCAATCGAATCGTCACCCAATTTGAATGAAGACAATAAAGATCTTAATGAGGGGATTAAAAAAGAAGAAAATGTTAAAGCATTTACAGAATTTCTAGAGAAAGCAAGTAGTCAAGATTCTTTAAAAGAAGAAGTAAAACTTGATTCTGAGCAACAAAAACCAAAAATTGACAAATCACTTTTTAAAAGATTTCTTAATAATGGATTTGATGGCATTTCAACTAATCCAAACTATAAAATGTTGGCATTATTAATAATCCTTTTAATTAATTTGTCTCTATTTTTTGTAATTGGCAATATGGGTAAAGCGTTTTTAAGAAATGCTGGAATTATGGGTTAGAAATTATTTATTTCTTTTTGGATAATCATCTTTACAATTTTGATTCTTCAAATGAAACTGTGATATTTTCTTGTCAAATTAATATTTAAATAAAATTTGGATAATAAAGAGCCAGAAAATCCAGTTGTTTATCTTTCTAATTTAGTTAAGAAATTAGATGTAAAAAACAGAAATGGTTTAGTAGCCTTAGCAATAGTAAACCTTTTAGTAATTCTTTTATTTAAATTTTATTTGAAAGGATCTGGATTATTATCTTGAATTTGCCTCCTGTTATTATTATTCAGCATTCTCAAATTGCTTTGCTAATCTAAATGCCTTCTTAATTATTAGAAAGCCACCATATGCTCCTGCCAGTAAAGGTAATACTATTAAAGGGTTAGGGGAATAATCTGAATAATTTTTCACACCCTCAACATATTCATAACCTGAACATTTAAGAAAGATAAAGCTAAAAAATGTGATACTCCAACCAATTATTGATAAAAAGCCGCCTTTTTTATCTCCTTCGTAGAATCTGTCTAGACCTAAGCCCCAACCTCCTATAAGGAATATTCCTCTAACAACTGAATTTTTTTCTTGATTTCTAAGCATAATAAAAAATGTTCATTATGAACATAACCTATTTGTATTTAAGATGTGAGATGTTTTTATTAATTAATCTTTAAAATAAATTTTTAATGGTTTTTTTCTATAAATTACAAAATTATCATTCAGTGTTTTAATTAATCATTAAAGATTGTATTTGAATTCAACAAAGAAATTGAAGGCCTTATATAAATAAAAATAGACCCATACATATCTTGCATAATTCTCATTTCATCGTCTAAATATACAATTGAAACCTGGCAATTGGGCGATTCTTTATTCCAAGGTAACTTATTCCATACCTCTTTAACTGGATACCATCTATCCATAAGTAATTCACTAAATAATGGAATCTTATTAAGTCCATTAACTTTGGAAACTTTTGTCTTTTGTAAGTTCATGTCAAGTAAATTATTTCTTAAAACTAAATCACTTGCTAGAGTTATTACTCTTCCACCAAAAGTAGGCAATAGTTTGAACCAACCTAAGATAGGAATTGTTGTTAGCCCAAATATTGTAGTGTCAAAAGTAGATATAAATTCTTTTTTGTCAAAATCAATCTTTTGAGCAATTCTCCCAATAGTTGATATGCCAAAGGATCCTACTTGCAATTGATGTAATTTAAAAAAAAGATTACTTTTAAATTCATCATTTAATGCCTTTTCAATAGCAAGGAAGAAAGGGGAACTTCGAAATAATTCAACATTAGAAAAAATCAATTCCCACTCTCCAGACAATAATTTTTCTGATATTTCAAAACTAAAGTCTTTAAGATCATCAATCAATTCATTCATTTCATTAGCTTTTTCCTCATACATAGGAGAAATTAATTTATTTAATCTTTGCCCTCTATCTGTAACAGCAGCTATTTTATATATATTTGACTTTATCTCTCCAATTTCTTTCATAACTCCAATACAAGAAATACTAGTTAATCTTAGGAATTTAATTTGAAGTTGATGGCAATTTTAATAATGCTGGTAATAAAATCAATTAATATTCTCCCCACCTTTTACCAATATCAAAACCCCATTCAGTGGTTAATCTAATTACTTCATCATGATTCTTGCATTTTGAAAGGGATAACTTTTTACTAGGATTATTTTTTATTAGCTCAGCAATTTGATTAAGTTGCTCTATTTTTTTTAGAAAATTACTTAGATCTTTATCTGACATTTATCTAAGAAGTAAATTTTTGATCATAAGTAAATATGTAATAAAGAACCCAGGCAACACCAATAATCAGAATTGCAATCATTATATTTACTGACCAAACTACTTCTATCATGTAATCTTTTTGTATATTTTTAATATATCCAAAATTTAAAATAAATTAACCGTTAATAATTTAAATCAAGAACAATACACTACTTTTTCTAAGTGTATAAAATAGTTTTAAATAGTTTAAAAAATTATGGGAGAAGCTAAGAGAAGGGAAGAGTTAGGATTACCACCTAGAGAAAAGAAAAAGGAAAAACAAACATCGAAAAATCAACTAAACAAAATTTTAAATAAATATCCTTATTTACCTTTCATTTTAGGTTTTTCATTACTGGCAATATTAATTATCGATTTAGTTAATTACTACAAATAAATATAAAAAGGGGATACTTTTAGCAGAAGAGAAGATTATCTTCGCAATTGCGAAATTATTTTTCCATAATAAAAATAAAACTCATGAAACCGATTAACACCTCATGCGCCTTAATTTTAGGGGCACTAACTTTTTTTTCAATATCTAATGCAAATGCAGGTGGTTGCAGTTCTCATACTGAGAAGAAGGCAGAAATTGAATGCTTGTCTGATGATAAAAAATGTATAGAAGCCAAAGAAAAAGAATCACTATACAAAGTTGAGGCTTAAATGTTTGATAATCTTGGAACTGCTCTAATACAGGCAATAGGCTTCTTTGCTGTTTTTGGTTTTTTTGTATATCAAACTTTATTTGCAGATAGAAAACCCAAAAATTCAAAATTAAATCCTAAAAAAACAAAGATTTCTGACACAAAAGAATCAATTAAAAAAGAACCAAAAAAAGGCTTATTTAACAGAAAATCTAAACCTGTTGAAGATAATTCACCAGTCCAAAAAAAGGGATTATTTGGTAGAAAAAAAGAAGTTATTAAAGAGGAGATTAAACCAAAGAAAAAAGGTTGGTTTAAATAGGTAAAGGTACTTAAACTCTTTTTTGATATCTTTTATACAAAAAATATTTTTAGTAACTTTATAATTTATAGAAGATAACATTCAAAATGAACCATAGAGAAATCACAAAAAAATATAGTGAGTTACTTAACAAGGCTGAGTTTGCTACTGGTCGTAAGGAAGTTGTAGGTCTTTTAAAAAAAGCTGCCAAATTGAAATCTAAGATTGAAATTAATTATTAGATTTCAAAATTAGTTTAATTCTAAATGTAAAATATTTTTTTAAATAAGTTTTTACATGAGATAATCTGCTTAGATTATTTTTCTTATGAATAAAAAAGGTTATACAACCGAAAGCGGTGGTAGACAAAATGGTTTTGCAATTGAACCAGAAATTAACCCCATATCAGAAGGCGAATCAAAGAAATCCATATTTTTATTTATTGGAATATTATTACCTTTTCTAATAGGCGGTTTTTATTATTTGAAGACTTTGAATATATTCTGATATTTTATAAGCCATTTTTAGCAATATATTCTTCTGAGCTAACTATATCTTGCATTAAGCTCTCTGATGAAGGATTAAATCCATTTTGCTCTAAAAAAGATTTAACCTTTTCAAATTTTTGCTGAATTTTTTTTGTATATGGAGTTGTCATCAAATAATCGTCCTTTTCTGTTGAATAGTTCATTTGATTAACGGATTACTTTTACAATTAAATTTTGCAAAATATGCTATTGCTAGTGAAGTTATAAATATTACATAAATAATTTAATAGTAATAAATACTTATTATTTGTTTGCGTGAGATCGCTATTGGTTGAATTTTTAAAGAGTACTTATAGTAACTAGTTCCATTAAATCTCTGGACTGCAGATATTTTTGAAATACTTCAGAATAAAATGCTTTTTTAGCAGCAAATTTTGATTCGAATTCAATTACTAATCCAAGCTGCCCTCCATCCCATTCATTTGAGGTTGATTCTTGTATTAAATCTCTTTTTACTATTACTCCTCCCACAGATTTAATCCAAGGCAATACTGTCCTTATATATTCCAGAAATAAATCAGCATTTGGAATTGAAATTTTCTTAAGCCAATAGCTCTTTGTCATCAAATCAACATATTCTGGGTAGAATATAGCACATGGAGGTAAGTATTTATCCTTAGCTATATACTCCAGCGTTTATTAAATGGAAACCGAAAATGATTTATTAAATTTACTTCTTAAATCTCCAAATTCAGAGAGTATACGTAATTTTGCCGAACAACTTGAAATTGATCATAATTTTTCCTTTAGCAAAGATAGAAATGATTTGCAGGGTGTTTGGGAGCTTAGGTGGAGTAGTTCTAATAATCCTTTTTTAAAATATTCTCCTTTTATTGATAACCTTCAAATTCTTGATCCGTTAAATTTAAATGGTCTTAATTTACTTAAACCTAGAGGAATCAAATCAATTATTGGTACTGGCATTTTAATAAGACTTAATTACATAAATGAAAAAAAAATTGGGGTCAAATTTACACATGCTGGTGTTATTGGTCCTAAATTTGGGAAAAAAAATATAAAGGCTATGAAAGAAATAAATAATGAACAATTAGGGTGGTTAGAGATAACTTATTTAAGCAATAAGCTTAGAATTTGTAGAGGTGATAAAGGAACTTTATTTGTTTTAAGAAAAATAAATTCACCGACTTTATTCAAGAATTTCAAGGAATTTATTAAAATCTATTAAAAATAGAAATTAATTCTTTATCCAAATAGACTTTAATACGAAATAAATTGGTAAATATTTAAATGATTCTTTAGGTATTTCATAACTTAAAAATTTTAGTGCTTCTTCTAACCAGTAACCAATATCAAATCCTAAAAGAATTTTTTCTACAGCAAACCAAAATTCTTTATCAAATATAATTCTGAAGTTCAAGTAAACATATTCCCAATGAAAGGTATTCCAATATTGGGTTAAAAATGAGGATAAAATAAGCCATAGTGATATAAATAGAAAACTTTTAAGAAATTTATAAAATTTTTTCATATACCAGCAACTGTCTTATTTAATTTCAAATATCCCTTATTATTATTTGGATCAAATTTTATTTCCATTAAATATATTCAAAAAGATATAAAAATATTTAGAAAATAGTAAATTTTCGTGGCATTAATAATCTATTCTTCTTTTTTTAGATTCTGTGCCTTTAGATTTTTATTCTTAAGAAAAAATCCTAAAAACAGAAAAGCAGAATATATAAGTAAACTTATGCCAAAAATTAAAACTATCTTTGAAATATCCATAAATGCTTTTTTTTATAAATTACAGCATTTTTTGCAAAGTTTTATCTTTGGTAATGATTTTTCACTTATCACGATAAAGAGCTTCAATTATTAAGCTAATGATATTATTTAAATCATATGCAAGTAGCTTTTGCCTGGAGCCTTTGTCTATCAGTTGGTGTTGTTTTATTATCAATTATCCCTTTAACTATAGGGAGAGTTAAAGCGGGATATTCTGTTGAAAATATGTCTGCTCCAAGGGCTTTATTCGATGAATTACCTTCTTTTGGAAAAAGAGCAGTTTGGTGTCATCAAAATTGTTGGGAAAGTATTTCCCTACATGCACCCGCATGTCTTCTTTGTTTGATTAGTTTAACTGACTCTAATATTGCAATAATTGCAGCATTGATTCATCCTATTTTTCGTTTTTTATATATTGGTGCATACATATTTAATATCCCCACAGCTAGAGGTTTAATGTGGGCCTCAGGAATTTTTACAACACTTTTGCTTTACAAAGAGGGCTTAACTCAATTGATATAAACTTTTTAAACAATAAAATTTTCTAAATCTTTTAATTGATATTCATTGATTAGTTCCACTTTATTTGATTTTGCTAGTTGATGAGCAGACTTTGTAAAGCCAGATTTTGAGACTATTATTGCATGTGTGCCTTTCCAAAATAATTTACCAGCTGAAATTTCCTGAACTGCTTTATTTCCAATGGCTTTTTCATGATCTTTGCATTGTATACATATTCTTAAATCATTTATTGACGCAATTAAGTCAACCCCTTGATCTCCTGTAATTGGGGTTTCTTTTACTTCCCAGCCATTTTGTTTGAGAATTTCCATACAATGATTTTCAAATCTAATACCTTTTTTGTAGTTTCCCTTTTTTTTACTTGAGTAGTTTTTTTCTATAAGGTTTAAGCATGATTTCTCAATTTGACTTGCTATGAAAACAAACCAATCTTCAGTCTCGAGCTTTCTAATAGATCCAATTATCTCATCATCAATAGTAGGATTTTCATTACAATAGGATCTCCACTTTTCGAAAAATAATTCCGTACTTCCAAATTCTTTTAAAATTACTTTTTCATAGAAGTATGGTATACCCTCTCTAAATCGCTTAGATCCATTAAATATATTTTTCTCAATGGCTTTTTCATCAAGAGGTGGATTGCCAATCCATTTTTTATAATCCTCGTTACCGTAAGCATCTATTTCCCTTAATCTGATCCTCTCCTCTAACAAATTGTATTTGTTCTCTTCAATTAATTTATTTATTGTTTGAATAAAGAAATTAGAATTTAAGGCATTGTTTAATTTTAACTTTTTCTTCTTAATTTGATAATCTCTTACAATTATAAAAATTAAAAAAATGATAAAAATAATTAAAATAAAAAAAATGTTCATTAAAGATTTTTATTTTCTATCTAAAAAGTTTTTGTTTTTCTAATAACAAAATTATTTTTTGTTATAACTGAAGATTCATTTACTTCAAACCCATTAATTGCTGATATTTCTCCTTTTATGCCTTCTAATGTTAATTGCTCGATAATGCCTTTTATTACTTCATCCTCGACCAATTTTCTATCAATTCTTTCAGGTGTTATATCTGTAAGCCATTTTGAGGTCTTTTTTTTTACAACCTCTGTAGGGTTAGTTATTTTTAAGTAGATAGCCATTTTTTAAATCATTCAGTTGAATTATAAGCATTAAATCTTCTTAACTTTTATTATTGTCATTACTTTCCCACTCAAGAAATTGAAAAACAAAAATTGCAAAGATAGAGAAAAATACTATAAACAACCCTAACCATCCTATAAATTTGTGCTCTGTAAAAAGATTTGTGAGCATTGATTTTTCTTGATATCTTGATTCCATTTCATATTGATAAGAATCAATAACTTGAAATATATTCATAATTAATAAATCGTTAAATTGGCGGATAATAATTTCAACCATTTAATTTACTAAAGGCTTCCGATAGGAAATCTGGTCTTTTTCTTATTATAGAAAAATTCAGTTTATTTATTAAGACTAAATTGACTTCAGCAATCGTTAAGATTTCATTTTTCTTGTTATTAAATTTTGAAATTACATTAATCCTAGGACTTTTATCAATATTGAATTCGCTCTCGATTGTTATTTTTTCACCAAGAAATAAAGGAGATCTATATTTTATGGAAGTATTGATTAAAGGTAAATCTAAGCCATTTTTAGTTAGTTCGAAATAACTTATACCTACTTCTGAAAGTGCATTTATTCGGCTTTCTTCAAGCCAATTAAAATATTTACCGTGCCACATTACCCCTGCATGATCTGCATGTTGAGGTAAAACAATTTTTTCTATTTTCCAAACTGGTTTTGAGTTCATCTTTTATTTAGAAAATTTTAATTCAATGAAAAAACATATTTTGATATTGTAGATTAATTTTATTTATTAACATAAGAATCATCAAAACTATATTTATAAAGTTATGTTTAATCGTAAAAATAAAAGTAGAAAAATGAAGAAGATTTTTCAATGGGAAGAATATTTAAATTGGAAAAATATGTCAAAGGAACAGAAATTAAATTTCAAGAGGGCGTGCTTATTCCCCTTTCTCGTGTATATGGTCTATGTTTTTCTTAATCAGTACTCCTTCGCAATTCTTTTGTTACTAGGTCTTTATTTTTTAATTAGATTTAAAAATAGAAATAAGTTGGGAAGATGAATATTTTTTGATTTTGATTTATATAGATTTGTTTTAAAATTATCTAGTTTTTCTAAATAACACTATTGGCATATAAAAATAGTATTAGATAAATTTTTTTTATGAAAAAAATTGTTTTGTTTTTATGTGTATTAGTTTTTTCAATATTTTCTAATACGAATAATTTATTAGCAAAAGAAATTGAAAATAACATTAAAGATAATATTTCTAATGAAATTGAAGAAATTAAGCCTGATAATAAAAAAACTAATATTTCTAATTCTTCGGTAGAAGATATATTTGGTGATGAACAAACTTTTCCATTCGTTGCAGGTTTAGGGAAAAATGCAGCCCATTGATTTTAAGTTTCTTGATAATGTAGAAAAGATTTTTTAATACTAATGAAAGGTCTTAGGGTCCTAGAACTTTCTGAAGCACTTACTGTTGATAGCGCTGATTTATTAGCTGTTTGTGCAATTTTAAAAATAAAAGCAACATCTAGATTAAGCATGCTTTCATTTGAAGAATGTAAAAAGATAACTGATTACTATGAAAATAAAAATTAGGATTTTTTTATAAATTATTTTATTCTTTAATGTCTTTAATCATTGATACTAAAGTTGAATGAATTTCTTCTTCAGATATTTCATTTTTAAAATTGATAATTGCTGATTGGCCATCGTAATTTATTTTTATATAACTATTATTAATTTCTTCCATATAGGCATTCTCAAATGTTGATATCTTCCCATAATGGGTAAGATATTTGTGCACTGAATCTATGTGATCATTGTTCATGTGATCACAAACTCTTTTACTTGTTTCTTTACTAATAATTTTCATTTAAAAAATAATTTTTTTTTAAGCTAATCTATTTTTTTAATTATTCAAAGTTTTAATCATTTTAATTATTAAATTTTTAACTTCATTTTTATCAACAGCTCTAACCAAGTTATTTCTCAAATTTGATGCTCCTTTAAAGTCTTTGCATGTCCATGAGATATGTTTTCTTGCAATTAGCAATCCGTGATCTCCTTTTTCTTTTATTAATTCATCAAGATGCTCAATAATTAAATATAGTTTTTCTTCTGTGTTTGGTTCTTTAAAATTTTTATTTTCTCTAAGAGCATAATCTATTTCTCCAATTTTCCATGGGGATCCTAAAATTCCTCGTCCAATCATTACACCATCAGCATTTGTTTTTTTTAAACAATTAAGAGCATCATCTGGATTTTTGATATCTCCATTAGCAATTACTGGAATTTCCAACAACTTTTTAAGTCTCCCGATCATTTCCCAATCTGACTTGCCTGAAAAACCCTGTTTTCTAGTTCTTCCATGAAGTGTGATCATTGTTGCTCCCGCATCTTGAAGTTTAAATAAGAAATCCTCTATATTTTCTTCTTTACTATCCCATCCGAGTCGTGTTTTTACTGTTACTGGAACCCTAACAGCTTTTACAACATTTTTGACTAATTCTATAGCAAGTTTTCGGTCTTTAATTAAAGCACTGCCTCCACCTTTCTTTGCAATTTTTTTTACTGGACATCCCATATTTATATCAATTAAGAAAGCTCCAGAGTCCTCAGCTTGTTTGGCAGCTTCAGAAACAGCATATGGCCTATTATCAAATATTTGTACTCCAATTGGACCTTCTTCTAAATCTATTTGATTGATTTTTTGTGTGCCATATCCTTTTTTAAGACTTGTGGCATTTATCATTTCTGTAAAAAGTAAAGAGTTTGGGGCCCATTTACGTACAAGTCGTCTAAAAATGTTATCTGTAACACCTGCTAATGGCGATAGCATGACCTTACTCGTAATTATCCTGTTAACTCCCCTTCCTTTTAAACTTATATTTGAAGACATATAATTTTAAATTTGTTTAATCTTTATTTATTATAAATTCAGATATTGAGCTGATTTTATGTTTTCTATTTATTTCTTAATTTATAATAAGTGCTTTTTCTTAAATAGGCCTAATTGATTACTTTTTTTGCTAGTTTATGTTGAGTTGAAATTTAAAAAAGGAAATTTTTTCTTGTTTATATTAGTATCTGTTTTTCTTCCAATAATTATTTTTATTGCACCAATAAATGTAAATGCTATGCAAGGTAATTTAGATTTATCAAGTGCTCAAACTTCTGTAGGCAAAAGATTTGCTAAAGTTTTTTGTGATGCTAAGAGGGAAGGTTTAGATTCTGATTTTGCTAGTGAATATGCTTTGAATAATACATATTTGAAATTTGTAGCATTTCCAGATGATGACCAATATTTGGCTGATTTATGGAATTTCACCCATAATAATATATTAGATAATTGTGGTGAATTTGTAGATATAAATGATTTAAAAGACCTAGAGATTTTTTTTAAAGAAGAAGGTTTAATTGCATCAAATAGGGAGCTCTATTTACCAACTTTTGAGAATAATTAGATTAAATTTTTAGCATGTACTAAAATATAAATAGAATATGAAATTTTATGAAACTATTAGGTTTAAATTCACCTGAAATATTCATAATATTGGTAATTTTGCTTTCAATTTTAGGTCCAAAAAGAATTGAAAAAGGTTTCTTATTATTCAAAAAACTATTAAAGTTCCTCTTAAGTAAAGATGAAGATCAAAGCTCAGTAAATTCAAAAGTAAAACCACAGGAACCAGAAGAAAGTGAA
>QCCC01000003.1 GCA_003281415.1 Prochlorococcus sp. AG-347-K15 | reverse complement strand
TGATTATTATAAATCTACTCTCATTACAAGTATTGAATGAAATATAAAAAACTAATCGCAGAAATAATACTAGGTTCCACAAACTTCTTTAACAATAAGATTTATATTTAATGTCAAAAGAAAGCATGCCAGATGTTCTTGTTTTAGGTGCAGGTCCTGCAGGAATGGCAATTGCATCAGCTTTAGGAAAAGAAAAATTAGATGTTGAAGTCCTTTCTCCAAATGGACCAGATGAACCTTGGCCAAATACTTATGGTATTTGGGGGAAAGAAGTTGATCAACTTGGGCTTCAGGATTTGCTTGAATATAGATGGAAGAATACTGTAAGTTTTTTTGGGCATGGCGCTTTAGAAGAACAGGACGACGAGAATAAGGCCACGGAACATTCACTAGATTATGGATTATTTGATAAGAAGAAACTCCACAATTTTTGGCTAAATGAATGTAATAAGTCTTTTATTAAATGGCATCAAGGCTTTGCAGACAAAATACTTTTTGAAAAATATAAAACTACAGTAACTACAAATGATGGCAAGACTTACTCTGCAAGATTAGTAGTAGATGCAACAGGATATGACCCTATTTTTCTAAAATTAAAATCATGTGGCCCTCTAGCAGTCCAAACTTGTTACGGAATAGTAGGTAACTTTAGTAAACCTCCGCTTAAAAAAGGGCAGTTTGTATTAATGGACTATAGAAATGACCATCTTAATGAAGATCAAAAAAAAGAACCGCCCACTTTCCTTTATGCAATGGATATGGGGAATGGGAAATATTTTCTAGAAGAAACATCACTTGGTTTAGTAAATCCTCTAACAATGGAAGATTTAAAAGAGAGACTGGAGAAGAGGTTATCTTATCGAGATATATCTATTACAAGCATGCAACACGAAGAGCTTGGTTTGTTTCTACCAATGAATATGCCAATACCAGATTTCAAGCAACAAATACTTGGATATGGTGGCGCTGCTTCAATGGTGCATCCTGCATCTGGATACTTAATTGGTAATGTTTTAAGAAGAGCTCCACTTGTTGCAAAAGCAGTATCAGAGGCAATTAAAAACAAAAATCTTAGTACCTATCATATTGCTAGAAAAGGTTGGGAAGCTTTGTGGTCAAAAGAATTAATTAGGAAGAAATCACTTTACCAATTTGGATTAGAAAAACTCATGAGATTTGATGAAAAACTATTGAGAGAATTTTTTGGCAGTTTTTTCCAACTACCTAAAAATCAATGGTATGGCTTTCTCACTGATACTTTATCTTTAAGAGAGATTGTATATGCGATGTGCATAATGTTTATAAAGGCACCATGGAGTGTAAAGAAAGGTCTAATGATTATGCATGGTAGAGAATTTAAAATGTTAATTAGGATAATATTTCCAAATACATAGTTTTAAAATGAGAACCATATTAATAAGTGGAGCTAATAGAGGTATTGGACTAAACATTGCTCATAAAGAATTAAAAGAAGGAAATAGAATTAGTGTTGGGATAAGAGATTTAAAATCATTAAAAGGAAGCGTTATTGATCCTAATAAATGGCCAGAAGGTAGAATTATAATTAACTACTATGATGCATTAAAAATAACTTCAGCCGAAAATTGGATAAAAAATACTTTAGATGAATTTGGGGAATTTGATTCAGTAATAAATTGTTCTGGAGTATTATCGAAAGTTCCTTTCCTATTCAACGATGGTGATGAAGAAGAAATTTTAAATACACTAAATATCAATTTTTTGGCGATTTGGAATTTATGTAGGCTTTCTTGGAATCAATTATGTGCCTCAAACAGAGGCAGAATTATTGTTTTAGTTTCAATGAGTGGAAAAAGATCTAAAGGGGATTTAGCCGCTTATTCTTCTTCAAAGTTTGCTTTGATGGGGTTATGCCAAACAATGAAAAATAAAGGTTGGGATAATAATATAAGGGTTTCAGCAATTTGCCCAAGTTGGGTTAATACAGAAATGTCCCAAAATATATCTTCCCTAGACAAATCAAGCATGACACAGCCTGAAGATATTGCTGAGATATGCTCAACTATTCTGAAGTTACCGACACAATCAGTTCCATTTGAAATTGCCTTAAATTGTAATTATGAAATTTAACCTAAATTAAAAAGTAAGTAAGCTATAGAAAGCATTGCAATTGCAATAAATAGACCTTTTATTCGATTAGTTAACAATGAGAAAAGAGATAAATCTTCAGAAAAATATCCACCAAAACTACCTGTTATAAATAATATAACCATGGGTAGAGATGCTATTCCGAAAGAAAAAGATATAGCTTTAACAAATCCAAAATTTAAATAATTAAAAATTAAGGAACTTAATGAAAACAATAAAAAAGATGCAAAAAGAGTAATGGAAACTTCGGCATCTAAAGTGTGGGGTAAGTTTCCCTTTAATTCAAATTGCTTTTTGCATTCTCTAATTTGTCTTTTAGAAAGCTTTAAATAACCTGTTTCAGGAATTCTTTGCGACTTATATTTTCTTAGTAATCTTGCTTCAAGAGTTTCTGGCTCTTTTGTCATAATTGATGTTAATAATTCATCAGGTTTTAATTTCTTAATTTTCTTTTCAAGATTATCCGTTTTCCCAATTCTATAAAGATCACCTACTCTAATAAGGTAAACATATCCCGACATTTGCGTTGTAAAATTAATACTGTTCCTATTTAGATAATACTAAAAGAATCAAGGAAATTAAAAGTTTTTACAAAATGACAAACGATATTTTATATTCATTTCGAAGATGTCCATATGCAATTCGTGTTAGATGGGCCCTATTAGTTTGTGAAATAAAAGTAGAGATTAGAGAAATTGATTTAAAAAATAAACCTCTAGATTTTCTAAATAAATCAAAAACAAAAACTGTTCCATTACTAATAAAAAAAAATAGCGAAGTTATTGAAGAAAGTCTTGAAATTATCCTATGGGCACTCTCAGAGTCAAAAAAGGAAAACATCAAATTAATTTATTTTCCTGAAAATAAAAAGAAAAATATTTTTGAAATAATTAATGAAAACGATAACGAATTCAAATATCATTTAGATCGATTTAAATATGCCACAAGATACCTGAATAGTAATGAAGAATTTCACTTCACAAATGCGATTAAATTTATCAAGAGATGGAACAAACTTCTTTCAGAAAACAAATACTTTTTTGGAGATAACCCCACAATCGCTGATTGGTCTATTTGGCCTTTCGTAAGACAATTTAAAATTGCTTGTGAAAGTCAAAAAAGAACAAATTTTTTGGAGCCCTCAATAAAAAACTGGTTAGATTCGTTTGAAAATAATAGAAAATTTAAATCATTAATGTATAAATACGAATTATGGGAACCATATTCTAGAAAGAATTATTTTCCCTCAAATTAACTTTCTAGCAACTTCCTTTTCTCAATTATTCTTGCTAACTCCAAAAAATATCCTGCAGTCCTAAATTTTCCTATGTTTTTTTCTTTAAAATCAAGATCGCTTCTGATTTCTGCAGTCTCCGCCATAAGCAAATCCAAATCATTTGATCCAAGACTATACAATTCACCCAGTTCGATTTCCCTGCCAAGTAAATGACTTCTGAACCACTTCCCTTTATTTTCTTGAGGAGGAATATCGTAGGGAGTAAATGACATTAAAACAAAATTAAACTTAAAACCATTCTAGGGTTATTATTGAAACTTTTTCATCTCTAATTTATTAAAAATAAATGCAATAAAAAGAATTGCGAATGTAATTAGGGCACAAATTTCTGTCCAATAATCTAGTCCAATTTTAGAAATCATTAATGGTGCTAGAACTGTAAATAGTCCCCCTGAAAGGATTAACTGAGCAAATAGTTGTTTTGATGTAAAAATTGGTAAAGTTTGAGAAATATTTTTAGGATCTGCAAGCCTTAAAAGAAGTAACCCAGTAGCCACTACTCCTGTAGAGTTTCCAAACTCTATCAAGCTTTTTTCAAACCAGTAATCATCAAAAATAAAGTATGCAAAATAAGCAATGCAGATTAAGTTCCAAAGTAAACCAAAAATAGTAAACACTAAAATTAGTATCCAATTTTCAAAAACAACAGCAATATCTAAACTTGCCATAGCTGTAAAAATTAATAAGTCTGTAGATAAAATACCAATCTCCCTTTGCAGAATATTAGAAATGAATTCTGTATTTTTGGTTTTCTCTAAAACATATCTAATAAGGAGCGAACCTATAAGTATAAAAGGGAATACTGGTAGTGAAAAAATAATCTCCTTTGAAAAATCACCAAAAGAACTTGAAATATACCTTAAAAATTTAAGAAGCAAAACACCAAAAGAAATTGCCAAACCAGAGAATCCGAGATTTATTATAAAAATTCTTAGATCTGCAAAAATTCCAATCTTATTTTTATCCTTTAGATTATCTTTCTGTTCAAGAATTTCCTCAGTATCTGAAAGACTTAAGGTTCTCCCAAGAAAGATAAATATGCTACCCAATATTGAAGATGATAAAAGCCCCATTGTTGCCATTGCCAAACCAAGATCTAAGCCATTTGGGAAACCTAGTTTATTAAAACTTTCGCCAATTATTGATGCAGCTCCATGACCACCCTCAAAACCGACCTCTATTAAACACCCCATTAGAGGATTTGCATCTATAGATGAAGGCAAAAAATATTTAACAACTAGACCTCCAACGAAAAATTGTCCGAAACCTAGAGAAAGAGCTAGTAGAAATTGATTAAAAATAGGTTTAACTAAACCATTTATATTTGGTATAGGTCTTCCCATCATTAAAGTTGCGAAGACTAATGATAAAAGAGGAGTAGGAAAATTACTCCAAACATTGATTGTTTCTTTTGGTAAAAAATGTATAGCTCCAAATGGACCTATAGATATACCTAAAATTCCAGATATAACTGCTATTGGCAATCCAAATCTCTCAAGTTGAACTGCTAGTTTAAATTTCCTCCCAAAAATCAACAGGAAAAATATAAATAACAATCCCAAAAAGCTTATTAATAGAGAATTTGAAAAGATATTTTGATTCTGTAAAGAAAAAAAATTCAATGATTTCAAAAACATACAATTCTAAATCTAAATTAATAACCAAAATTTTTCAAATAAAAAAGGCTCCTGCAAGAGGAGCCTTTTGATATTAGTAATGAATTTTGAGAATTAATCTTTAAGAGTAACTGTTGCACTATCAATATTACTGATAGCATTTGTAACTCTTTTGAAATCAAAGCCTAAAGCTCTTAAAGCGTGCCATAGATGACCTTGAATAAAGAAGAATCCAAAATAGTAATGAACATTTGCTAACCACGCCCTTGAAGTGTACTCACCATCAGGAAGATCAACAGTGTCTACCCAATAAGGAGAAATACTAAATTTCAATTCAAGTGGTTCACCAAAGAACTCAGTTGGATAAACTGTTGTGTTAGCTGCACTCCAGAAGGCTGCGATAATAGCCATCCAGCCTATTCCAGCTAGTGACCATGAGAGAACAGCTTCTGCAGATAGAAGTCCTTTACCTTTGAATTTGGTATATTCACCAACTTGCTTAGTAGCAATATGCCAAGCACCACCGGTAATCTCAACGAAAGCAAGGAAAGCATGGCCTCCCATTACTTCTTCAAGACTATCAATAGTCAAAAAGTCTGTTTGGTGATTCCAAATTTTGGCCAAATTTAATTCATACTCAACCTGTCTTACAGAACCAATAGCTGGATCATAAATTCCATGAACCCTTGCCCATTCAACAAAAGCGATAACTGCGAAACCAAGAATAATTAGATGGTGACCAAGAATAAATGTCAATTTGTCTGGATTATCCCATTCAATATTGAATTTTCTAGCTCTTGCTACATCAGAATCTTCTAGATTTCCAGGAAGAAGTAAAGAGTGTAAAAGTCCGCCTGCGGCTAAAACCATAGAAGAAACTAAGTGAACTATTGCTATCGCTAGAACAGGTTTAGTATCTCCCATCGCCACGCCATTAGCATCAAACCCTATTCCAAGAGTTGCTAAATGAGGAAGAACGATTAGAGGTTGATGCCCCATTGGGACACTGGGGTCAAATCGTGAAAGTTCAAAAAGGGTGAAAGCACCCGCCCAGAAAACAATTAATCCTGCATGAGCTACGTGAGCAGCAATGAATTTTCCTGAGCGATTTGCTACACCTGAATTACCAGCCCACCATCCATAGGTAGTATCTGGATTTCCATAGGTTTGCATTTAGGAATTGATTAGCTTAAACGTTTCGAGAATACTTTATATTTCAGCAAACAGTTGAATTCATAACAAAATTGTAAAGGTTAGTAATCCTAACTATAAGGAAACAAGAAATCCTCATAAGGCAATCCAATAGCAAAAAAGGTAGATTTAATAAAGAAAAAATATTCTTAGAGTTATAAGTTGTATCAAATAAACCAGTATTTTTAGATTCAAATAAGTGAAATAAATTTCATTTTGCTGACATTAAATGATGTTTTGTTTCATTACATCATGATAATTGTTGCTTCATTTTCAAACAATTATTAAATATGGGATAAGAAATCAAATTTTATGACTACTTCTCAAGAGTCTTCTAGAAAATTTTCACTAGAAATGAAATCAGAAGTTCATTACAAAAAGGCTGCAAAATCCTACAGAAAATCAAAACAATATATAAATATGATTAACTTATATCCAACTTTGCAAAACACTCTGATTGAGTGTAAGGATGAGAATCTAATTGAATAAAGATTTTATATATTTTTTCAAATTAATATTTAATAATTATATTTTTTTCAGGCCGCAACATCATAGTTTTCTTCAAAATAAAATTTATTAATTATTTTTCTGCACATTTTTATATTATAAAGAGCTTTGGGTTTCCATGGTTTTTTCTGACCAAGTGGAGAGCTTTTCCAATGAATCCCAGGCTTAAGTATTCCATTTTCCCGTAAAAAAGAAAGTTTAATTTCAGTTATTCCTAGTTGTTCCGCGGTCAACTTAGATGAGCTCCATATATCCCCTAACATTGGATAAAGTAAATATTATTAATCCTTGATAACGTTAATTTTATTTTTTTGAAAGGGGTAAAACTTTTAAATAATTATTAAGTAACAAAAAAACCTAGTATTTATAAAGAAAAGAGATTTAAAAGATTTATTTAGAATTAAGAAATATTAAATAAAGAATCTTCATTAATAAATATCTCATCGATACTTTTTCCTTTTTTGAGGGATTTATAGTCAACATATTCTTCAGTTATCGATTGAAGCTTTGGAAGATTGATCCAACCCTTATGCCAATTTCCACTATTTATTAACTCTTCGTAAGTAGTTTCTAAATTTATTTCAGAATCAACTACAGAAACCATTAAAAAAGTAATATTTCCTTTTTCTTTAGTCTCATTTACTAAAACAAAATGTCTCAATCCATTAATGGATTTATTAGAAGTCCAGAAATTTTCCACAATTATTTTTTCTTAATATTCTCCTCAGAATTTTCTCTAGATATTTTTTTATATTCATTTCTAATTTCATCTAATAAAAGTTTTCTTCTATCCATATAATTAACAGAATCTTGTTTTGATAAGTTATATCTTTCTTTTTTAGTTAAATTCATCCAATTATTAAGATTCTTCTTATTGAAAGTTGTTAATTTTTTAGCCTTCAAAACTTTTTGTTTTCTATTTAATTTATGAAAATTCCTTAAATTAAAAAGAATAAATATAAAAAGAAAAATTATTACTAACTTTAAAAGCATCACTTTGCAAGTAAGTTATTATTTATCCACTTTTCTAATTTAAAATCATTCTCTAAAGAAATAACTTCTTCTTTATTCCCATTACCTGATTTATCAAAGAGCCTTATCATAAATTCCCTTTTAGTCGCCTCATCATCACCAATAACAATAATACTTTTAGATTTTAGTTTATTAGCCTTTTTAAATTGTTTAGAAAATGAAAATCCACTTAAGTCCAACTCAACTAACAAATCATAATTTCTTAATTTTCTTGATAGATCCATAGCTAATGGTTCAGCAATGATGCCCTGATTAATAATATAAATATCAGTATTTCTTGGGACTTCAAGCTCTTTCCCCGCTAGTAAAATTAATCTTTCTATACCAATAGCGAATCCAATTGCCGGGGTATTTGGCCCTCCCATTTGTTTTATTAAATTATCGTATCTTCCTCCTCCGCAAACTGTAGCTTGGGAGCCTAGAGCTCCACTAGTAATTTCAAAGGCTGTATGGGTGTAATAATCTAAACCTCTTACGAGATTAAAATTTTCCACGTAGGGTATTTTTAAAAAATCTAATTGTTTTTTAAAGTCTGAATATCTTTTATGACTTTTTTCAGATAAAAAATTGAATAATCTTGGAGCATTTTCAAGAGCTTTTTTTGTTTGAATATCTTTAGAGTCCAAAATCCTTAAGGGATTTTTAGTAATCCTATTCTGAGAATCTAAATCTAGAGAATTTTTATTTATTTCTAGCCATTTTAAAAAGGATTTCTGAAAATTTAATCTATCATTTACATCACCTAATGTATTTATTTCAAGATTAAGTTCTTTTATTCCTAATTTACTCAAGACATCCCAAGCTAAGGCAATAATTTCAACATCACTTCTAACTGAATCGTATCCTATAAACTCAACACCTAACTGATGAAACTGTCTTTGCCTGCCTGCTTGAGGTCTTTCATATCGAAACATAGGGCCCATGTACCAAAGTTTCTGAAGTGAATTAGACGAGATTCCATTTTGTATTAACGCTCGCGCAACGGAAGCGGTTCCTTCAGGCCTAAGAGTGCAGGATCTCTCACCTCTATCAATAAATGTATACATTTCCTTACTGACAACATCTGTTCCTTCACCAATTCCTCTTATGAATAATTCGGTCATTTCCAAAATTGGTGTTCTTATTTCTTTGATGGATGCTCTTGCAAGCTGCTCTAATAAAATTTTCTCAACATTTTGCCACTTTATTAATTGATCAGGCAATAGGTCGACTGTTCCTCTAAGATTTTTTAGGTTATTCAAAGTTCTAGAAAATAATTCAAAATTTTTAATTCAAGTAGAAATTAATCTTTGATTGGTTGTTCTGTGAGACAATTTTAATTTAACATTTAGAAAAACTATTGGAAATTAATAAAAATAAAGAGAATCAGCATTGCGGCACAAAACCCAAAAAAATTGCTTTTGGAATTGCGCCATTAGGTATAGTTTCAATAGGAATAGTGCCAATGGGAGTAATAAGTATTGGAATAGTCCCAATGGGAGTATTTTCTTTTGGGGCAGTAGCAATGGGAATAGTCAATTTATCAGTAGTAGGGATGGGAATTATCTCAGCTGGCGTAACGACTATGGGGATATGGGAGTATTCACCTAATTCTCAAAACAATCATCATAATCATTCCAAACAAATTTCAAATTCAAGCAAAGATAATAAGATGTCAGATCTATTTAACACTAAAGAAGATGCTGAAAAGGCTGCCTCAAAGTACGGATGTACTGGAGCACATAAAATGGGTAATAAATGGATGCCCTGTAAAATGCACTAGATATTTACTGAGTCAAAAATTTATTAAATATTAATTCAAAATCTCTACTCTAAAATCAAGATTTTTTGCCTCATCAGTAGTTAATTTTCTTGACCAAGCACCTTGTACAGGACTATTCCATCTGAACCCAGCATTTTTAGCTAAAGATCGGTCTTCGTAACTAATAAGTGCCTTGTATAAAAATCTCGGTTCGGTAGCTTTAAGTAAAAGTTCCTCTAAATTATCGCATTTTTTGAAAACCTCAGATATGTAAAAGCAATCAGATAAAGCTCTATGTAAATTCCAAACTGGTATTGAAAAAGATAAAGCTAGATCAGTTACTGAGGGTCTATTTTTTAGTGATTTTTTAAAAGACCAATTAATATCCTCTAAACTACATATCCATTTTTTATTAAGTTTAGGTAATCTTCCTTTCCCAAACCATTTCTTATCAAACTCTACATTATGCGCGACAATGAAATCTGAACAATCAACAAGTTTCAGAAAGAAATTCAATCCATCTTCCCATGGTTGAGAAATATTAGTTACTTCAGCAGATATACCATTAACATGTTGGGCTTCATTATTATTAACTGGGAATAAAAATGAAACTTGTGAAAGCACGCACTTAAAAGATACATCAAACAAAATACAGCCTATCTCTATAACTTCATCTTTATTTTCGTCTAAACCCGTTGTTTCAGTATCAAGAATTAAAATTTTTTCAATTTTTTTATTTTGATTAGCGACACTTTCTTCAGAGGGATATCTGATAACTTGATCCTGAAGAATATCCAATTGATTTAATTCTTTTTTGTTAGATAGTTCCAATTAGCTGAAAACACTTTCATTTATCTTGACGCATTTAATAAAAATTTCTCTTAAATTAATATAAATTAAAAATCATGATTAGAAAATATTTTTCGAAACATTGTTAGTTTATGAAAGATGACTTTTACAAAATATCAATTTAATAATTTTTGTTATTGGCCTTCAAATCCTAAAAAAATTGCAGAATTTATTGGTGGAAGTTATCTGGCTTCTAAACCAGATTTAACTTACAAAAGATTCATAGAGAGTTTAATTAAAAAAAACTATGCAGTACATGCATATAAATACACGCCACAATTTGATCACCAACAACTTTCTATTAAAGCATGGAGGGATTTCAAGAAATGCAGAATATCTTTATCCAAGAGAATAGGAGCATCTATTCCTTCAATAAGAATTGGTCATAGCCTAGGCTGCAAACTTCATCTAATTTCCCCTGATGGTGGAAGAAATTGCGAAAAATTTATATCAATTAGTTTTAATAACTTCAGTGCCAACAAATCAATTCCATTATTGAAACAAATTTCTCAAAAATTAGAATTCAACAGTGAATTCAGTCCAAGCCCTGAAAGAACTTTGCGATTAATTGAAAAAACATATAATCAAAAAAATAACTTCCTAATAAAATTCAATTCAGACGAATTAGATCAAACAGATAAATTATTTTCTTGTCTAAAAGCAAGAAAAGAAGATAATTCTAAGGGGGTAATGTTAAAAGGTACACACACTATAATTGCAAGCGCAGGACTAAGAGAAAATTTTTTGGGAGACTGGGCCGATGATGAATTCAAAAGAAATACAATAAAAAGAATTTCCAATTTAATTGATGAATCTGATTAGGATAATTCTTTCAGCTTTTCCAAAACAGAACTATCTTCAAGAGTGCTTATATCTCCACTAATTTTTTCACCAGCAGCCAAAGATCTTAAAATTCGCCTCATAATTTTTCCACTACGTGTTTTCGGAAGCGAGTCAGAAATTATAATTTTTTCAGGCTTTGCGATAATTCCAATTTCATTAACAACATGTTTCTTTAAATTCTCTACTAATTCTGTAGAACTGTTCACGTCTTTCTCTAGAGAAACAAAAGCGACTATAACTTCACCTTTTAAATCATCTTTTTTGCCTACGACTGCAGACTCTGCAACTGATTTATGACTTACCAAAGCAGATTCTATTTCCATTGTTCCTAACCTATGTCCTGAAACACTTATGACATCATCAACTCTTCCCATAATCCATATATATCCATCTTGATCAACGCGTGCTCCATCTCCAGCAAAATAAACATTTTTTTCTCCTTTAAAGGAAATATATTCCCAATAACTCTCCAAATATCGCTCTGAGTTTCCGTGAATTGTTCTCATCATTCCTGGCCATGGTTTCTTAATAATTAAATAGCCACCTTCGTTCTCCTTAACCTTATCTCCATTTTTATCGACGATTTCAACTTCAATTCCTGGAAGAGGGAAAGTAGCTGAACCTGGCTTTGTAGCAACGACTCCAGGCAAGGGACTTATCATCACACCTCCAGTCTCAGTCTGCCACCAAGTATCAACAATAGGGCATTTATTTTTACCAATAACATCCTTGTACCACATCCATGCTTCAGGATTAATTGGTTCCCCAACTGTGCCCAAAATTCTAAGACTCTCAAGATTATATTTATCAGGAATTTCACGCCCAGACTTCATGAATGCTCTTATTGCAGTTGGTGCAGTATAAAAAATAGAAACCTTATATTTTTGAATAATTTCCCAAAAAGCCCCTAAATTTGAGGGCCTTGGCACTCCCTCATACATTAAGGTTGTAGCACCATTAGATAAAGGCCCATAAACTATGTAACTATGACCTGTAATCCAACCAACATCAGCAGTACACCAGTAAATATCGTCATCTTTCAAATCAAAAATCCATTTAAATGTCAAATGGGACCAAAGATTGTAACCACCTGTAGTGTGAACTACACCTTTGGGCTTTCCAGTAGAGCCTGAAGTATAAAGAATAAAAAGTCTATCTTCACTATTCATTATTTCTGGTTCACACTGATCTTGTTGGTCTTTTAATAATTCGTGCCACCATAAATCTCTATGATCAACCATCGAAATATTTTTTTTAGTTCGTTGAACAACTATTACTTTTTCAACAACTTTATCTGCCCCACTTTCAATTGCCGCATCAACTGCTTGCTTAAGTTCAATCACTTTATCTTTTCTAAAGCCACCATCAGCAGTGATAACAAATCTGGCGTTTCCATCAATTAACCTATCTTTTAAAGCTTCTGAAGAGAACCCTCCAAAGACAACGGAATGAGGCGCGCCAATTCTCGCACAAGCTAACATCGCAAACATCGCTTCAGGAATCATCGGCATATAAATACAGACCAAATCTCCTTTTTTTACACCAATTGCTTTTAATGCATTAGCTGCTTTACATACCTCTTTTAGAAGTTCTTCGTAAGTATATTTTTTGCTATCTCCAGGTTCACCTTCCCATATAAGTGCAGTATTTCCTCCAAGCCCTCTATCAATATGTCTATCTAAGCAGTTATATGTAATATTTAGTTTCCCTTCTTTGAACCATTTAAAAAAGGGTGCGTTCTCGCTATCTAATACAGTTTGAAATGGCTCAAACCAATCTAATTCAGATTTTGCAAAAGATTCCCAAAATTGGATTGGATTATCTGAAGCTTGTTTTTTAAGACTTAGTAATTCTTCTTGAGAACTAATATTTGAGTTTTCTGCAAATTGTTTTGATGGAGGGAAAATTCTCTTTTCTTCAAGTATGTTATTGATTGAATTTTTTTTATCTAATGACATTAAATAAATCTATGCTTAATAAATTTAGTCGAAAAATTTATTGTTTTCAAAAATTTTAATATTAATTTAGCTCGAATAATTTTGTATGTATAAAACTAATAAATACGGCTTAGGACAAATTCCGGAAGAGCCATTAAAGCCCTTTTATATTCTGAATCAGGGAGCCAAACTAGAGCTTCTTTAGAAAGCATTGCAAAATCCTCAGCTAGTTTTCTGGAACTTTCGATAGCTTTAGAATTCATAATGATACTTAGGGCATCATCTAAATCATCTTTTTCAGCAAGTTCTCTGTTAATAAGAACAGACAATTTCTTATTTTCTTCTAAGGCATATAAAACTGGAGCAGTAAGATAACCACTTGCAAGATCACTTACTGCAGGTTTTCCGAGTTGTTTATCATTTCCAGTGAAGTCAAGTATGTCATCTACAACTTGGAATGCTAAACCAATATTTTTGCCAAAATCGTAGAGTGAAGTTAATTTTTCATCAGAAATGTCACTCAGAACTCCAGCTGCTTTACAACTATTTGCTATTAATGATGCTGTTTTACAGTAGCTTTTGTTGATGTATTTGGAAAAAGATTGGGCAGAATCAAATCTATTTAAATTTTGTTTAATTTCACCCTCTGCTAAATCCATTATTACTCTACTAAGTAATTTAACTACATCTACATTATCAAGATTTGCTAAGTGCCAACTTGCTTGGGCGAATAAGAAATCGCCTGCCAAAACAGCTACTCTAGTATTAAATCTGCTATGTACTGTATCAACGCCTCTTCTTGTAGATGCCTCATCAACAACATCATCATGGACTAATGATGCTGTGTGAATCATCTCAGTTATTTCGGCAAGCCTTTTATGTTTACTAGTTAAAATAAATTCAGGAGATATTGCTTTTGAAATTAATAAAACGATGCCCGGTCTAAGTCTTTTACCCCCAGCACTAAAAAGATGTTCTGCTGCAGCTTGAAGAATTGGATGACCAGCTCCAATTAAATTTTTCAGTTCAAGAATAAGATCATCAAGATCATTTTCAACTGGTTGTAGTAGTTCTGTTACTGTATTCATGATTGACCTCATATACATATTAAGGAATCAAACATTGCTTCGGAGGTTAACTAACCTAATTTCTTTATTAATTTCAAACCAAAATTTTACTTTTTTAAAAAATACATCTTTTTCTGAAGTTACGAAGAAATTTACATTTTCATAAGAAAGACTTTCATGACAGGCAATTTTTGGGATAGCAAAAGATTCATTAAATTTTTTTATTAGTGCTACCGATGGATCAATAATTTTTATATTTGAATCTAATTTTTTTCTTAGAAAGTCATAAATTAAAGGGTAGTGACTACATCCAAGTATTAATTCTTCAATATTTTTAGTTATTAATGGTCTTAAATATAAATCTGAAAGATAATTTAACTTATCAAGATTTAATTTTTCTTTTTCAATTTCTGATACAAATTCTGGACATTCTTGCTGAAATATTATTCTATTTTCTTTTTTAGATTTTATAGCGTTTTTATAATATGATGATCGAACAGTCGTTTGTGTTGCTAGAACACCAATTATTTGTTTATCAACTATTTCCGATACTGAGTTAATAAGATCAAAACAAGGCACCTTTAAATTATCTTCCAGAATATCAAGTGCACATGCATTTGTAGTGTTGCAAGCTACTAAAAGTGCATCCAAATTCTTATCAACAAAAAAATTGCAAATCTCCTTTGCAATTAATCTTATTTCTTTAAAATTTTTACTGCCAAAAGGTATTCTTTTTGTATCTGCCAAATAAAAAACTTCTACATCTTTACGTGTTTTTAGTAAAGAATTAAGGATAGTAAAACCACCTATACCACTGTCAAATATACCTATTTTAAGCTTCACCCTATTCTATACAGATATTCAAGAATGCCTTTTGCAATTGCATAAGCTAATCTTTTACGATGCGTTGTTTTCTCTAATCTTCTGGCATCTAATCTCCCCGTTAAAAATCCAATTTCTACAAGAACTGCGGGCATCCTAGTATTTTTAATTACGTAAAATCTACCTTGCTTAACTCCTCGATCAGGACTCCCAGGAGAAACTCTTAGAATTTGTTTTTGAATTTTTTTGGCAAGTAACCTACCTCTCCAACCTCTATAGTAAAAGGTTTCCAATCCATTAATATCCTTTCTTTTCCCTCTTGAGGCATTTGCATGAATACTTACAAAGATATCAGCATCCGTATTATTAGCAAAGGAAACTCTTGGAGGTAAATCTAAATCAACTTCATTTTTTCTGGTTAGTCTTACATTAACACCTTTCTCAGACAGTAAATTTTTAACTATTTTGGAAACCTCTAGTACAACATCTGTTTCCCTAATACCACCAATACCTATCGCGCCTGGATCAGGACCTCCATGCCCTGGGTCGATAACAACCAAAAATTTGTTTTGTTTTACCTCTGGTAATTTCAAGTAATGAAAATCACTTTTCTTCTTATAAATTGATTTTCGATTTACTTTAATGTTTCCTATTCTCTTATTAACAAGACCTTCACCAATCTTCTTAAAAGTATACTTTGGCTCAAATAGTTTAATTTTCCACCTGTTTTGATCTAAGCCAACCAATCGCCAAGTCAAAGGTTTCAAATAAGTCTCTTCCTTAAATTCAATTACTAATCTTGTTTTACCTTTATTTGGCTTACCTAATCTAATCTCTTTTATTGGGCCATTACCTTTTATTGTTCTGGGACTTTTTAATTCTCCTGGGAAATCTACCCAGAATCTATCGCCAGATATTTGGTTAGCCTTCTGAAAGTATGCTTTTAAATTTGTATTTGATTTTGTTCTTAATTCTAAAACCCCATTAGTATTTATTGCCCATGCAGCAAGAGCACTAGAAGATTTAACTGGGAGGATTGAAGAATTTAAAAATAAAAAAACGGATAAATAACGAAAAAGTTTTTTATTTAAAAACTTAATCATTATTTTGAAAACAACTTATTTTTTCTATGTTTAAGACTTGGCATCTGCTCCCTAATTTTCTTTACTCTTTCTTTATCAGCAGGCGCTATTGCAGCTCCCTGAGTTTTTCCGGCATCAGATAAAACTGTACCCCAAGGGTCAATTACCATTGCATGACCATGACTTTGCCTTCTCCCATAATGAATCCCTGTTTGAGCTGGAGCGACTACATATGCTGTGTTCTCAATTGCTCTTGCTTGTAATAGGATTTGCCAATGATCTTTTCCAGTAAATGCTGTAAAAGCTGCGGGAATCATAATTAGCTCTGCACCATTGGAAGACAAATATCTATAGAGTTCAGGAAATCTAACGTCGTAACAAATCGATAATCCTATTTTGCATAAACCCGGAACATCTACCACAGGTGGATACTCTGACCCAGATAAAATAGTGGATGATTCCTTATATAGATTCCCATCTGGCAAATCAACATCAAACAAGTGAATTTTGTCGTATTTTGCCAAAATCTGTCCATCTTTCCCAAATAAGGCTGACCTGTTAAAAGTATGACTGCCATCACCGGCAGGCACAGGATACCCTCCTCCCAAAAGAAATACTTGATATCTCTGTGACATAGTTTTTAGAAAATTTGCACACTTCTCAGACAATTCAGGAGCCAATCTGAGTTTCTCATCATCTCCTCCTAAGAAAGCAAAATTCTCAGGCAATCCTATTAACTCAGCACCTCTTCTAGCCGCTAATTCAATCTGTTCTTCTGCTTCAGCAAAATTAGCTTCAACGTTCGAAGTACTCGTAATTTGCAATGCAGCTACCAAAAAATCAGTCAAGACTTTACTCCTAGTGAACTAATTCGTAAATCATGTGGCACGAATCACACCTCTTTCAACTTGAGCTGGAACAATATCTAAGCAATCAAGTTCAGAGCAACATTTAAAATCATCCTCATAATCTCCAAGACTTGTCAATCTTTTGCCATGGGTTGCTGTTTTTAAACATTTCAAAATATCATCTTTCCAAAAATCCCAAAGTGCCAAAGCTGCTTGTAATTCGTCATTAAGAATATTAATTTCGAAATCACAGTTCTGTTTTAGGTATGAGGCCAAAGCGCCAGCAGCCAAAGAATCCTCAAGTGAATAAGAGCCTTCCCAACCACTACCAAGTATTAGAACATTTTCACTTTTTAATGAAATAATTTTTTCGGCAACTGCTTTCCTATTTGGGAGACCCATAGCAAATAAATGCTTAGCATTTTGAACTTTTTGCAACGATTTAGTCCCATTAGTAGTACTCATAAATAGTCTTTTACCATCAACAACTTTTTTTGTAACTGATAAAGGAGAATTTCCTAAATCAAAGCCCTCAATCTTCTTTCCGCCTCTCTCTCCAAGCATTAGTTTCTTTTCAGCTTGCCAATTAATTGCAGATTCTTTTAATAAATCTAAATCCGCAAAAACTTGTATTGAATCAGCTCCATTTTTTAAAGCCCAGGAAATTGTGGTTGTAGCTCTTAAAACATCAATAACTACTGCAATGTCTGGATTTATTTCTGGAACATCCTTTGCAACGTGGTAATAAGTAAGGTTAATGGTCAAATCCTTTTCTGACATTATTATAGAAAACAGTTACTTAATTTGATTATTTTTTTTTAAAAACAAACTTATTGATAATATATAGATAATTTGTTTTTACAGAAATCTTATCAAGTATTTAATTTGAAAATGAATAATATCCGCACAATAAAAGGTGGAGTTAATTTAAAAGGAAAAGTAAAAGTACCTGGAGATAAATCTATATCTCATAGAGCTTTAATAATAGGAAGTATTGCTAAGGGGGAGACGACTGTCGAGGGTTTTTTATATTCTGAAGATCCACTTTCAACTGCTGATTGTCTTAGAAAATTAGGTGTAAATATTCCAAAAATAATAAAAGATGAGCCTTTTACGATTTCAGGGATGGGTCTTGATGGATTAAAAGAGCCAAAAGAAATTCTCAATTGTGGCAATTCAGGAACCACTATGAGGTTATTAATGGGTTTATTAGCCGCACAAGAAGGTAAGAATTTCATCTTAACCGGGGACGCTTCTCTTAATGAAAGGCCAATGGGGAGAGTTGGCAAACCGTTATCTTTGATGGGTGGCAAAATTTCTGGAAGGGAAGGCGGTAACAAAGCTCCAATCTCAATTGATGGGAAAAAACTTAAGGGATGTGTTATTGGAACTCCAGTGGCAAGTGCCCAAGTGAAATCAGCAATATTATTGGCAGGCCTCAATGCTTCTGGAACTACTTCTGTTATTGAACCAGCATCTTCAAGAGATCATACTGAAAGAATGTTAAAAGCATTTGGAGCAGACATCAGTATAAGAGGAGAATTAGGAAGGAATGTAGTTATAAAGTCAGGGGGCAACTTAATTGGCCAGAGGATATTGATTCCTGGAGACATAAGCTCTGCTTCTTTTTGGATGATTGCTGCATCTATTGTTCCAAATTCAGAGGTATTAATTCAGAATGTCGGATTAAATCCCACTAGAACAGGGATTTTAAATGTAATGGATTCAATGGGGTGTAATTATGAGATTTTAGATAAATCGACTATTGCAGGTGAACCTATTGGATCTATTAAAGTAAAGACTTCAAATAATTTAAGATCATTCACTATTGAAGGAGATATTCTCCCAAAACTTATAGATGAGATTCCTATCCTAACTGTGGCAGCCTGTTTTTGTAATGGAGTTTCTGAAATTAAGGATGCACAAGAATTAAGAGTTAAGGAGACAGATCGATTAAAAGTCATGGCGAAGCAGTTAAAAAAATTTGGCGCTGAAATAACAGAAAAAGAGGATGGGTTAATTATTAATGGGCAATCAAAATTTCATTCTGCGGAGGTAGATAGTGAGACAGATCATAGAGTAGCAATGAGTCTTGCTATTGCTTCACTTCTTGCTAAAGGTACCTCAAAAATTATGAGATCTGATGCTGCTAGCGTCTCGTATCCCACTTTTTGGGAAGAATTGACCAAACTAACTAACTAGCCTAAAAAGTTTTTGTCTGAATTAATAGAAGTTTTAACTAAAGATGGTAGTTACTCTTTAAAAAGTGTGTTTTTTCATGAGAACTTCCATAGTTTATTGGGCGCATTGGAGGAAACAAAGTCAAAGTTTACTGCTACTTCTAATTTGCAAAGATTTAAGGGCAAATCTCTTAATGTTTTGGATATATGTTTTGGTTTAGGATACAATTCAGCTTCTTTATTGGATGAATTAATTAAACAAAAATCATATTTAAATTTGTATGCTTTGGAGATTGATAAAAAACCTCTTGAATATTCTCTTAGAAATGAATCTTTCCTTAAATTATGGGATCCAAAAGTCAAAAAAATATTTGAATCACTTTATCAAAAAGATTTCTTTGAGGATCAATTTTTTAAATGCAATATTTTATGGGGTGATGCTAGAGAAAAAATTAACATTATTCCTTCCTCTATTAAATTCGATCTGATTTATTTAGATGGTTTTTCTCCTCAAAAATGCCCACAAGTATGGACAATTGAATTTTTATCCAAGATCAAAGAAAATCTCAACCCTCAGGGTTATTTAATAACTTATTCTTCATCAGCGGCAGTAAGAAAAACCCTAAGAAATCTTGGATTAGAAATTTTTACTATTAAGCCAAGTTTTAAAAACAGAACTTTTTGGAGTCAGGGAACTGTCGCAATATCAAAATTTGATAAGAATAAATTGAAACCTAATTTCAATTTTGAAAAGTTATCTTTAATGGAAGAAGAACATCTCTTAACTAAAGCTAGTATTCCATATAGAGATCAAGATTTGAACTCAAGTAAAGACGATATAATCAGGAGAAGATTAGATGAGCAATTATTATCAAATCTATTATCTACAAATAAATGGAGAGAGAAGTGGGGAATGACGAAGTTATCCGTTAAGAGTTAGATTTAAATTAGGATTTCAAATAAACATGTTAAGTGTTGCGATATTAGCGGCAGGCAAGGGCACTAGAATGGAAAGCTCATTGCCAAAAGTTTTACATAAAATTTCTGGCAAAAGTCTCATACAAAGAGTAATTGATTCATGTGTCGAATTAAACCCTGATAAAATTTTTGTGATTACTGGACACAAATCACAAGAAGTACAAAAGTCAATCCCAAAAGATAAAAAAATCCATGTTGTTGTTCAAGAACCTCAATCAGGAACTGGTCATGCTATCCAGGTACTTTGTAAAGAAGTAAAAAAACATGAAGGAAAACTTTTGGTGCTTAACGGCGATGTGCCACTCATTAGGCCTAGTACTCTAAAAAGACTTTTGTATTTACACGATTCAAAAAATGCTGATGTTTCTTTAATTACCACAAAGAAAACAAATCCTCATGGATATGGCAGAGTTTTTTTGAAGGGGGATTTTATAGAGAGAATTGTTGAAGAAAAGGATTGCAATGATCTAGAAAGAGAAAATCCATTAATAAATGCAGGTGTTTACTGTTTTAACTGGGGTAACTTGTCAGAAATAATAAATTCCTTAAAAAGTAATAATAACCAGAATGAACTTTACCTAACTGATACAGTATCTGTGTTAGAGAATGCCTTAAGCCTAGAGGTAGAGGATAATGGAGAGCTTCAAGGAATAAACAATAGAATACAACTATCAAAATGCGAAGAAATTATCCAGGATTCAATTAAAGAAAAACACATGCTTAAAGGCGTAACGTTTATTAATAAAGCAAGTTGTTCAATTAGTGAAGAAGCGGAGATTGGCAAAGATGTAATCATAGAAGCTAATACTCATATAAGAGGAAGTACCAAAATATTAAATAATTGCCTTATCGGACCAAATACTTTTATTGAAAATTCTAATATTGGATCACATTGTGAAATTTCAAATTCCACTGTTTATGATTCTCAAATAATGGATTATATAAAAATTGGTCCCTACAGTCATATAAGACCTCAATCCAAGATATCTTCTTACAGTAAAATAGGAAATTTTGTTGAATTAAAAAATAGTCAACTAGAGGAAGAATCCAAAGTAAATCATCTAAGTTATATTGGCGATTCAATTATTGGAAGATCTACAAATATAGGGGCAGGTACTATAACTGCAAATTTTGATGGTCAGAAAAAATATCAAACAAAAATTGGTAAAAATTCCCGCATTGGAGCAAATACAGTTTTTGTTGCACCTATAAATCTTGGAGAATCAGTAACAACAGGAGCTGGCTCAGTGATTACAAAAGACTCCAAAGATAATTCATTAGCAATCTCTAGAACTAAGCAAGTAAATATTGAAAATTGGAAAAAAAAGAAACCTTTATCTAATTAATGAATTCAATAATTTTTTCAAGCTGCCAAAATCTACTCCCTTTAATCAGGATCGAATCACCTTTTTTTGTCACTTTATTTACCTCTTTTGGTACATCTTTAATATCATTTAAAATTAAAAATTTATTCTTATCTTTTAGATAATTTGAATAAAATTTTTCTTCTTTTTCCTCGCAAATAAATACACATTTTTCAATGTCTGAATTACTTACTAAATTGAATATTTCTTTATGATATTTTTCTGATTCTTTCCCCAGTTCTTGCATACTTCCAAATATAAAAAAATGATTTCTCGGCTTTTCTAGCAGGCTTTCTAAACATGCTTTTACTGATTCTGGTGAAGCATTATATGATTCATCATATATTGTTGTTTTAACTGATTCGTAGACTTTATTCCTTCCTTCTAGACTTGCAAAATTAAATTTATTAAAACTTGCAAAATCAATTCCAAATTCTTTAGCAACTGCATATGCAAATAAGAAATTTGAAGCATTATGAAATCCATCAAATGAAATTTCAAAGGTATTTTCTTCTATCAAAATTGTTTTATTCGATGGATTAAAAATTCCTCGCAAATTATCCTCTTGCTTTAAATTCTTTTTTTGATTGTCAATATTTAATAACTCTACTTTCATTACTCTACCTTTCCAGTATTCTTTTAAAGTTTCTTCTAGAAATGGATCATTTGCTGGAATTAATACAACTCCTTTTGGATTTAAAAACTTAGTAATCTCACACTTAGCGTGAGTAATATTCTTTTTTGATCCTAACAATCCAATATGGGCTGTCCCAATATTAGTAATAACTGCGATATCAGGTTCACTATATTGAGATAAATTTTCGATCTGTCCAAGACCTCTCATTCCCATCTCAAGGACTAAAACTTTATCTTCTACATTTGTGGCAAGAATTGTAAGACCAACGCCAATTTCATTATTGTAATTTCCATGGGATAGTTTAATTTTTCCAAGTTTCTTTAAAACTTCACCAATCATTTCTTTTGTAGTTGTTTTACCTACTGAGCCAGTTATTGCGACTATAGGGATATTTAATTTTTTCCTTTTGAGTAATGATATTCTTTGAAATGCTTCTAAAGTGTCATTGACAACCCAACAAGGAAAATCACTAGGCAGTAATTTTTGCTTACCCTCTTTAATCACTACTGATTTAACTCCTTTCTTTAAAACCTCTGGGAGAAAACTATGTCCGTCAAAATTTTTACCCTCAATCGCTATAAAAAGATCATTTTTTAATATAGTTCTACTATCAATACTTATATTTTTAAAATTTAAAAAATCTTTTTTCTTCTTACTTGAATTTTTAATGTGACCCAAAACATTGTTTAAATCTGATAATGAGAATTCCATTAAAAAATTAGGTCATACCTTTTTTAAAGATGGGTCAGCTGATTGTCCGTATGAAAATTTTTCAACTTCAGCAACATCTGGTGAGGGTTCCTTTATTCCGCAAACATCTTTATACATAACTTCGTATTCGAGAGCTGATCTTTGCCAGCTGAACTCCTGGCTCATGGCTCTTTTTTGCAGTAATTCCCAACTATCTTTATGCCTGAATGCCTCCCAAGATCTCACTAAAGAAGTATAGAAATCTATAGGCTCAAAGCGATCAAAGCAAAAACCTGTACCACTATTATTTTCTGGGTCATGAGGTAAAACTGTGTCAACTAAACCTCCAACGCGCCTCACTATTGGAATCGAGCCATACCTCATAGCAAGAAGTTGACTAATACCACATGGTTCGAATCTACTTGGCATCAAAAATGCATCAGAGCCACCATAGATAAGCCTTGATAAAGAATCATCATAGGTAAGAAATACTGAAAATCTTCCTGGGTAATCTAATGCCAGTTGCCATAATCCTGACTCTAAATATCGATCTCCAGTTCCTAAAACAGCTATTTGCGAATCTGTATATGCTAAAAGTCTTCTTGAAACTTGTAGAAGTAAATCAACTCCTTTCTGGTCAACCAACCTACTAACCATACCTAAAAGATATTTTTTAGGATTAATTTCTAGACCCATTTCTCTCTGAAGTATTGTCTTATTTTCACTCCTCTTTTCTAAATTCTTAATACTAAATTTGGCTGGCAAAACTGGATCTTTGGCTGGATTCCATTCATCTAGATCTATACCATTAAGAATACCTCGTAATTTACCTGATATGTAATTAAGTAATCCTTCAAGGCTTTCCCCATATTCATGGGTTTTAATTTCATCAGCATAAGTTGGAGAAACAGCATTTACTCTATCTGCATACAACATTGCTGCTGCCATTGTGTGGTCTCCGTGCATATACCAAGGACACCAAGTCATTTTTTCTAGTTTCCATCTCCAGGGGCCTTGGTATTTTAAATTATGTATTGTGAAAACAGTACTAATATCAGGGTCCTGATGCATCCAAACTGGAATCATTCCAGTGTGCCAATCATGGCAATGAAGAACTTGAGGTTTCCAACAATTCCAAGCGAATTCTGCAGTAGCACTAGCAAAAAATGTGAAGCGCCAATCCTCATTCTCACCTCCATAGATTTGGTCAGAGTCAAATGTTGGATGACCAACTAGGTAAATCACATAATTATGTATTGGATGTTTGGCTTCATAAACAGCGAAATCAGTCCCCATAGTATTTGCTCTGAAGACGGGTTCATTCGATACCTCTAGAAGACTCCATAATTTTCCATATCCTGGGATAATTACCCTTACATCGTGACCAAGTTTGATCAAAGACGGAGGTAACGAACCAACCACATCTCCCATACCTCCAACTTTGATCATTGGAGCACATTCGGCAGCGGCAAGAAGAATTCTCATTGATAATTATTTAAAAAGTCCTTTTGAAAAAATAAACTAGGGAGTCCACTTAAAGTCAGAGAAATCAGGTGGACGTTTTTCAAGAAAGGCATCTCTACCTTCTTGAGCTTCTTTAGTCGAATAAAATAATTGAGTTGTGTATCCAGATAATTCTTGAATACCGGCAATTCCATCATTCTCGGCATTAAATGAAGCTTTAAGAATACGAATAGCTGTTGGACTATTTCGTAAAATCTCTCTTGCCCAGATTACACCCTCAGCTTCTAATTCTTCAATCTTTGTAATTGCATTTATCAAGCCCATCTCAAGAGCCTCCTTCGAATTATATTTTCTACATAAAAACCAAATTTCTTTTGCTTTTCTTTGACCAACAAGTCTTGCCAAATAACTAGATCCAAAACCAGCATCAAAACTGCCAACTCTTGGACCTGTCTGACCAAATATTGCATTTTCTGAAGCAATACTGAGATCACAAATCAGATGAAGAACATGACCCCCTCCGATTGCGAAACCAGGCACTAAGGCGATAACCACTTTAGGTAAAGTTCTTATTAATCTTTGAAGTTCAAGTACATTTAATCTCTGCTTCCCTTCACCATTTTTATATCCATTTTCACCTCTTACACTCTGATCACCTCCAGAGCAAAAAGAATAAATACCTTTCTTGTCAGGTCCCGCACCTGTAAAGAGAACTACGCCAATGGTTTCATCATTTCTTACGATATTAAATGCATTAATGAGTTCATCTACAGTTTGTGGCCTAAATGCATTTCTTTTTTCTGGCCGATTAATTGCAATTCTCGCAATTCCCTCATCTGATTTGTGAAACAATATATCTTCATAAGATTTGCATTCTGACCAATCTAAAGTTGTTTTACCTGGTAATACTTTCATGAAACCTAATTATTTGAAGATAGAAAATGATGAATTTAACTGCCAATTATTTTTTCTAACAAGGCATTTTTTTCACAAATTTCATTTTCTGGATCAATATCAACTTTAATTATTACAGATTTCTGGATAGAAATGCTCCAATCGAATGCCTCTCGTAATTTTTTAAAATTTGCCACACTTTTATAGTTTACTTGATAGCCCTCTGCGAGTTTTGACCAGTTTATTTCTTTTGGCATAAGAAAAAGTTTTTTTAATTCATCTTCTTTTAAATTTTCTTTATAAATACGATTAAATATATTTCCGCCATTATTATTTATCAGAAGAATTGTTAAATTAGTGTCGATTGAATTTTCAATCAGCCAACCGTTTATATCGTGAATAAAAGCCAAATCTCCAGTCACAAGAAGTAGAGGATTCTTAATTCTAGAAATACCTAATGCGAGAGATAAAGTACCGTCTATACCAGAAGCTCCCCTAAAGCTGAAACAATTTCTTGTTAAAGTACCATTCTCAGAAAATGTAAGCCAATCTCTAATAGGGCTACTCGCGGAGAGCATTATAGGATTTTCAGCTGGCCAAAGTTTTGGAACAAGATTTGCAAGCATATACTCAGTAATTTGATTATCTTGAGTAATTTTCTCTTTTAAAATTCCTTTAATCTGCTCGCCTTCCTCTATTAGATCTAGTGCCATCGGTGTAAGAGACTTTTTGTTTTTTTCATTAATTGGAAATTCTTTTGACAATAGAGTAATAAAATTTGATAGTCCAAAATCATATTCAAATGATTTTTTTATAGGGTCCAATTTTCTATAGTTTTTTTCTTTTATAAGAATTTGTATCCCATCGAAGTTTATTAAAAACTTCTCCAAATCAAGTGAGGATGACATAGGGCCAAGCCTCAAAAGTTGATGACAATTTATTAAATTTTTGTTTTTTCTTAAGACTAATTCCCAATTCACAACTAATCCTCTCAAATCAGAATAAACTCCTGAAACAGGATCAGCAAATACTGGCCAACCAGTAATTTCTTGTAATCGTTCTAAAGATTTATTGAAAGAAGTTAAATCATTTATCGAACCTTGATAGGGACCTACCAAAATAATGCCGGATTCATCTAAATTTAAACTTTTTGAAATTTCTAAGAATTTCTTTTTATCAGACTTTATTTCAACTTCCTGAAATATATATTTTTTCTTTAAATAAAGTCTCTCAAAAACTTCTAAAACATTTTTTTTATTCAAAAATGAAATGCCTAAAGGCTTATCAATAGGAATATTAAAATGAATAGGACCAGGGAAGGTTGATATTTGTTGCTCAGCAATTCGAACTAAATTCAAGATTTCATTTTCTTGTGTTTCATGAAGTCCATTTAGATTTGTACTTAAAACCCTTCTGCAAACTGAACTCAAAAAATCTTCTTGATTTACTGTTTGATTAGCGCCACATTCTTTTAATCTTAAGGGTCTATCAGCAGTAAGAAATATAATACCTTTACAAGATCGGTCTGCCTCAACTGCTGCTGGCAATAAGTTACTTACGGCAGTCCCAGAAGTGGTAATAACTAAAGAAAGATTACCTGATGCCGCAGAAATCCCAAGAGAGTGGAATCCCGCAGATCTCTCATCTATTGAATTAAAAATATTTACCAATCCTAATTTATTTAATTCTCCAGCAGCTATTGCTAGAGGTGCTGATCTACTACCAGGACAAAGTATTAAATTTTGAACTCCTATTTTTATAAGAAGATTCAAAAGTTGTAAACTTCTAAGAAAATTTTTGCATTCAATAGATGATGTCATAATTTATATAAATGCTTTGGGATTTTCCTTATAAATGAATTAAATAAAACATGTCTACAACACAAGAAAAAAGAAATTCAATACTAAAGGATTTAAAAAATCTTCTAATATGGATATCTATAGCTTTAATTATACGATGGCAGGTTATAGAGCCAAGATGGATCCCATCCGGTTCAATGCTTCCAACTCTTCAAATACAAGATAAAATTCTTGTTGAGAAAGTCACTCCCAAAATCACATCCAAATCAAATCTTTCAAAATTAAAAAATAAAATAGTTGTTTTTAACGTTCCAGAACAATTAATTAATGCTGGTTATGAAGCAGATACAGCACTAATAAAAAGAGTAATTGGAATACCTGGAGACAAGGTAGAAGTAAGAGACGGTAACCTTTACTTAAATGATATAGCTCAAAAAAATTATGTTTTTGACAAAAATATTAATTATTCTATAGGGCCTTTTATTGTCCCAGAAGAGTCATTATGGGTGATGGGAGATAATAGAAATAACAGTATGGACTCACATATTTGGGGATTTTTACCCTATGAAAAGGTTATTGGTAAAGCTATTTTTAGATATTGGCCGTTAAATAAAATTGGACCTATTCGGTTCCCTGCCCTTAATAATTTAGATTAATGGGTACGTGATGTTGTAGGGTTTTTATATCTTGAAGTTGTAGAAATGTTTAATCCAGAATTTCTTGCCACTGAAAATAATGATCCGAATGATGAGAATGATTTAATCCAATATTTACAAAAACAATCTCCAGAAGTTTTACAAAGAGTCGCAAAATCGGCTAGTGAAGATATTCAAGAAATTATTAGACATAATGTTCAAGGTCTTCTTGGAATGCTTCCTTCAGATCAATTTGACGTAAAAATAACATCTTCAAAAGACAACATTGCTAATTTATTATCTTCAGCAATGATGACAGGATATTTCTTAAGACAAATGGAGCAAAGAAAAGAGCTGGAACAAACTCTTAAAAATGATGAAAACATGTCTATTGAAGAATAATAGTTTTTAAAGATTTACTTCTTCAGGAATTATTCCTAGTTCAAACAACTTTTTATATAAACCCATCAAAAATTTATTATCCTCAGGAAGTTTGTCCCACTTTTTGGAATTAATTTCATTAATTAATTTTTGACAATCTTCTATTGTAAATTTTATAGGTGCCGTAAAATGAGCTGGAATTAAATATTCCATATCTTCAAGAGACTTGATATTTTCTAACCACTTAATTAAAACTTCTTTTGAACGCGGAAAAATTAATTTTTGTAAAACTGGTGCAATTTGAATCTTAGGAGTATCTTTACCCATTATTTCAAAAAGAGATGCTTCCCAATCTTCGTCCCATAAAAAGGGATAAATACCGAAATGAGATCTCCAATTTCTAAGATCTTTTTTGAATGAATACTTAAATATTTTTTTTAAAGATGGAATATTTAATTTACCTGGTTTTAAAAAAGATGAAAATAAGACTAACCTTTTCCATCCTTTTTTTCTTTGTTCGATGGAGTCAATCAAAGGTTCATCTCCTCTCTCTCTAGAATGAAAAAGAAGTGGAGTTGGATCAAAATTAAATATCTCAGGTGGTGTAGAGTCTATTCCAACTATTGCGTCTGTTACATGAAGAGTTTTAGTAGGATAATGGAAACAGCTTATCTCCTGATATCTTCCAAGTCCTAAATTCAGTGGGCCTAATGAAGACCATTTAAAGAATTTTGAATGTGGAGTACCTTCTTCGAAAAGTATTCTTGATCTTTTTGATGGAATTCCTAAAAAATCTAGTGGGAGGTTTATGGGGAAACTCCATTGTCCAGGACAAAGCCAAATTTCTGCATCTTTAAAAATTCTTGAAAGAGCCGGCAGTCCAATTTTATGTTCGAGTCCAGAGGCACTCGGTAGAATTATTGTTTTTACTTTGCCGTGAGTAGCAATTAATTTTTCTAACTCATTTATTAATTCTTTTGTTGGAGGCAGTGGATTTATTAGCATCAATTCATTGTCAACCTTTATTACCGTCATTCTTATTGGAACCGCAACATAATAAAGTCCCTGTATTTGTTCTAAGGACCATATTTGATCGGGAATTAATTCTCTTAAAATTGTTTTCTTTTTTCCATAAGGATATAAGGGGAATAATGGCCACCAATTCCACTTTTTATTTAAAGTTTCTTCCACCATTATCATTTATAACCAGCAAGTAATTTCTTTAACTTAAATATTCCGTATCTTGGAGCGAATAAAAAAGCAAATAAAAATATAAAAGTTTGTGCCAAGACTATTGATCCACCTGTTTCAAGATCAAACCAAAAACTAACATAGATTCCTATTAGGCTTGAGATAACTGCACTTAATACTGAAATTACTGTCATATTATCAAACTTATCCGTAAGTAAATAAGCAGTAGCCCCTGGTGTAATCAACATTGCAACTACCAGAATAATTCCAACAGACTGCAAGCCCACAACAGCTGCCAAAGATAAGCATGTGAGGAGTAAATAATGAAGAAAAAATACATTAATCCCAACTGTTTTTGCATGCCTTGGATCAAAACAGTAAAGCATTAAATCTTTTCTAAAAATTGATAAAAGGATTACTACTAATAAGGAAATTAATATTGTTTGTTTTACATCTGAAAGTGATATTCCTAATGGGCTACCAAAAAGAATAGAGTGCAGATCAATATTACTTTTAATCTTAGAAACTAATACGATTCCAAGAGCGAAAAATCCAGTAAAAACCAACCCAATAACAGTATCTTCCTTAACTCTAGATTTCTGCTTAATAAACCCTATTAATGCTACAGAACCAACTCCGAAAATAAATGCCCCTAATGAGAAAGGAAGACCTAATGCATAAGCAACCACAACACCAGGCATTACTGAATGTGACACTGCATCTCCCATTAAAGCCCATCCTTTAAGAGTTAAATAACTTGATAGAAAACCACAAACAGCTGCAACTAATGAACTCATAAGAAGTGCTTTTCTCATAAAATCATGAGTTAAAGGATCTGTTATGAATGAATCTAAAGTTAAAAAAGAACAGAGCTCCATATAATTTAAAATTTAGGATTCAGGTCCAAACAAAAAATCAGGTGAGATCCCTCCAAAAGTGGTTGTAATATTTTCAGGGGTAAACACTTCAGAGGTCTCGCCATAAGCTACAACAGTTTTATTTATCAAAAGGACCAAATCACAAAATTCACGGACATGAATCATATCGTGCGTTGATAATAATATAGTTTTCCCCTCATTTTTAAATTGAATAAATAATTCCGAGATAAGTTTCTCAGTTCTTATATCAACTCCTGAAAAAGGCTCATCCAGAAGTAATATTGACGCTCTTTGCGCGATTGCTCTAGCTAAAAAAGTTCGTTTTCTCTGACCTCCAGATAAATTTCCAATAGGTGTAGATAAATGATCTGTAAGATCAACTCTCTCAATAGCATCTTTAACCGCCTGAACATCAGACTCTCTGGGACACCTAAAAATATTCATCGAACCATATCTTCCCATCATCACTACATCCCAAACACTTATTGGAAATTGACTATCAATTCCCTCATTTTGAGGAACATAAGCAATTGTCTGATCTTTTTGAGCAGATCTTACAGACTCTCCATTAATTCTAATTTTTCCCTTTGAAATATTTACAAAGCCAGTTAAAGCATTAAAAAAAGTTGTTTTACCAGCCCCGTTCATCCCTACTAACCCACAAATCTGGCCAGGCTTCAATCTTAAATTGGCATCATACAAAGCCACCTTACCGTTATAATCTACGCAAATATTCTCTGCATCAATCCTAAAGTTTTGATAATTGATTGTTTCCATAATTCAAAAAAGCCCTTTTTTAATCAAATCCAAATTATGCTCTAGCATTTTTATATAGGAACTAGCAGACCCACTATCATCAGATAATGAATCAACAAAAAGATTTCCTCCAAAATTAGCCCCAGTTTCGTTTGCAACAACCATTTGAGATTCGTTACTTACAGTACTTTCGCAAAATACAGATGGGACATTTTTTTCTTTAACTAAAGAGATTGTTCTTGTCATTCTTTTGGGAGTAATTTGACTCTCAGCATTAACTGGCCACAAATAAACTTCCTCTAATCCATAATCATTTGTTAAATATGAAAAAGCACCTTCACAACTTACTAGATACCTCCTGTCTTTATTTAAGTTATTAATAAAAAGTGAGAATTCTTTATCTATTTTAGAGAGTTTATCTTTATAAATTTTTCCATTTTCTTCAAATAATGCCCTTTTGGATGGCCTCAATTCTGATAAAGAATCCACGAGAATATCTACGTATAGGATTCCTCTTTTTGGAGAAATCCAGGCATGAGGATTAGGTTTCCCTTTATAAAAATCTTCACTAATGAAAATAGGATCTAAATCTTCTGCGACAGTAATTCTTTTAACTTTTAAATTAGAAACAAATTTTTCAGCCCATAATTCAAATCCAAATCCATTATCAATAAAAACAAAAGCACTAGAGGCATTTACCAAATCGCTTGGAGTTGGTTGGTAGCCATGAACTTCAACTCCAGGTTTCGTTATTGATCTAACAATAAAATCATCTTTAGCAACATTACTAATTATGTCCGCCAAAACAGTAAAACTTGCCAGTATTACTTCTTTAGTTTCATTTTTATTTGATATTCTCTTACATGAACCTGAAGCAAGAGAAAGCAGTAGTAACAAACTTAAAAAAAGAATATTTTTTCTCATTTTTAAAATTCAATCTTAGATTATGAACTAAAAGATAGTTTCATAAGTGGTTTTCTTATATCAGAAATAAATCCTTTCCAATTTATTTTTTCTTTTTCAAAAGCTTTTTTAACAATTTTCTCAGAATTTTTCTTTATAAAATCCAAATCAGGTTCTTCTACTCCTTTTGTTATTGCCATAAAATCAGCCAAAGAACTAGATACTACTCTTGTTAAATAAGCAGCACTTACAGCCTGAAATGTTCCAGAGACAAGCCAATTTGGGCCATGTAATTTTGTTATGCCAATTAGAGTCTGTCCACTCCATTCAATAACTCCCTGAGCAATTGCAGTTTTTAAAATCTCTTTAGATACTTTATCTAAAATTTCAGGAGACCAATTACATCCCCATATGGACTTAATTTCTTTAATCATTAATGAATTTATTACTGTCATTGCCATAACATCAATTGATGGGATAGGGGATAAGAAAACAGTTGTGGCGACAAGAATTTGGTTTTTTCTTTGTATACCTTTTAACTGCATTCTTCTTATCCCTTCAATTTCAGATTGCCAAGCAACATGAAGCTCTTTCAAGAGCCTTTTTTTTGTATTTTCAATATTTTTAGATGAACTTATGAAAAACTTCCTTAAGGAAAAAGGTATATTTGTTATTTCATTCTTATTTACATCAAAAGTAATAATTTTATTTATAAATTCACTTGAAATTTGAGACTTTAGATCTTCTATCTGATTTTTGTCTTCTATTTCGTTGGAAGTTGAAGCAACCAACCAGATTGGCATATTTTTAGGAAACTTTTCCAGCCACAAAAAATCATTTGCAGACAAAGGCAAGTTTATAAAATACAAGATTGCATCACTCTTCAAAGCTTCTTCTGGAATAACTTGAGAAGAATTGTATTTAGGCAGTTTTTCGTATAAATCAAAGTCAAATTTATCTGCTTTGAAATAACTTTTCAAAACAGACTGACAACTTTGGTAATATTTTTGTCCAATAAAACTTATTTTTTCTTTTTCATCAAATCTATTAAGAATCGATTCAAGTATTTTTTTTCTTTTTGAATTCTGTTTTTCTAATTCGTTTGTTGCTTCAAGTTCTTCAAAAAAATTTAAATCTTCATTACATAGATTTATCCAACCATCTAGATTATTTGGCTCATTAAATTTAGGCTTATCATTCTTCAAGTAAAAATATCCCCCCAAACACAACGCAAAAAATCCTATTGAGCCGCCTGCAAAATGAATTAAGTCACTGACAAACCATTCCCCAAAACCTAATAATAATAAAATAATTAGAAGATTTTTTTTTGGAAACTTTATGAAATCCTTTAAAAGGTTGTCTTTACTAATATCAAACACAATGCTTTATTTTTCTAATTTTATTTTAATGCAAGTTGTGAATGAGAAAAGCAAAATTTCATAAGTCGTTAATCAAAAGATAAAATTTTAGGGCTTTTAAAAAGACTTATTGCATAACAAGATGCTAAGTTAATAGACTATTTAAATAACTTACGAAACATCAAGATGTCTAATTCAAATTTCAGCAATAATCCTGGACAAGAAAATTACAGAGGTCGTACTAACAATGAAAGATCTAATTTCAGAGATAGATCTGGCGGCAGAAGAGATGCAGGAGGATTCCGCATAAGATTAAGTGATAATGAAATGAAAGCTGTTAAATCAATACAAGAGACCTTTCAATTGAGATCTACAGTTGCAGTTCTGGGTTTCTCCGTTAGAACACTTAGCGAAATGATCAAAGACGAAAAATTGATTGAATCAATAACAGAATATGCAAAAAATAATAAAAACTCTTCTCCGAATAGACAATCACAAAATCCTTATGAAGAAAAGACAAAAACAGTACCTGATCCTTTTGCAAGACCTGTAAAAAGTTCAACAACTGAAGAGATCCAATCTAGCGAAGTAGAAGAGGATGGCGAATAAAAAAAGAATTCTTTCGGGAGTTCAACCAACTGGTGATTTACACATTGGGAACTGGCTTGGGGCCATTAATAATTGGGTTACGCTTCAAGATCAATATGAAACATTTCTATGCGTAGTTGATTTACACGCAATCACAGCTACATATAACCCTAAAGAATTATCCAAGAATACTCTTTCCACTGCGGCTTTGTATGTTGCTTGTGGGATAGACCCCGAAATATGCTCAATTTTTGTCCAAAGTCAAATTTCTGCACATTCAGAACTTTGTTGGATATTAAATTGCATGACCCCAATAAATTGGATGGAAAGAATGATTCAATTTAAAGAAAAATCTATACAACAGGGTAATAATGTATCTATTGGATTATTTAACTATCCGATCCTGATGGCGGCCGACATCCTTCTGTACGATGCTGACTTTGTACCAGTTGGGGAGGATCAAAAACAACATCTTGAACTTGCCAGAGATATTGCACAACAAAGAATTAATGCCAGATTTAGTAAAGATAAAAATATTTTAAAAATCCCTCAGCCAATTATTATGAAGAATGGTTCAAAAATAATGAGTTTAATTGATGGTTCAAAAAAGATGAGCAAAAGTGATCCTAATGAGGGCAGTCGCATAAACTTATTAGATCCTCCTGAAATAATCACAAAAAAAATTAAAAGAGCAAAAAGTGACAGTTCTATTGGAATTGAATTTAACAACCCTGAGAGACCAGAATCTAAAAATCTATTGATGATTTATTCAATATTATCTGGCAAAGAAATTTCTCAATGTGAAAATGAATTCTTAGAAACTGGATGGGGGACATTTAAAAAATTAATTACTGAACAACTTATTGAATCACTAGAACCTATTCAGAAAAAATATAAATTATTAATTAATGATCCTTATCAACTAAATAAAATCCTTGATCAAGGGAAGGGAAAAGCTGAAGATTTAGCAAATCAGACTTTAAAAAGAGTTAAATCAAAATTAGGATTCTTTGAAATGGAGAAATAAATTATGCCAATAATTACCTTGCCTGATGGTTCAAAAAAGGTTTTTGAAAAATCTGTAACTATTCTAGAAATTGCCCAGAGTATAGGCGCTGGATTAGCTAAAGCAACAATTGCTGGGAAAGTAAATGATGTTCTAATTGATGCAACAATTCCTATAAATAAAGATTCCAAAGTTGTAATCATCACATCAAAAGATAAAGAAGGAATTGAAATAATAAGACATTCCTTCGCTCACCTTATTGGTCATGCAGTTAAACAAATTTACTCTGATATTAAAATGGCGATTGGGCCTGTAATTGAAGATGGTTTTTATTACGATATTTTCTCTGAATACAGATTTACTCCTGAAGATTTAATAAAAATCGAAACTAGAATTAATAAATTAATAAAAACAAACTATGACGTTGAAATTTTACAAGTTTCTAAAGAAGAGGCAATTAAAACTTTTAAAGAAAGAGATGAGACTTTTAAATTAAGAATAATTGAAGAAATTCCTGAAGAAGGGCTCATCAATTTATACAAGCACGAAGAATACATCGACATGTGTAGAGGTCCTCATGTTCCTAACACTAGACATTTGAGACACTTTAAATTACTTAAATTATCAGGTTCATATTGGAGAGGTAATTGTGAGAATGAATCATTACAGAGAATATATGGAACTGCATGGGCAAAAGAAAAAGATCTCAATGACTACTTAACAAGAATTGAAGAAGCTGAAAAAAGAGATCATAGAAAACTAGGTAAAAAACATTCACTATTTCATATACAAGAAGAATCTCCAGGAATGATTTTTTGGCATCCAAATGGATGGACAATATACCAAGTACTTGAAAAGTACATAAGAGAAATACTCAAAAAAAATGATTATTTAGAAATTAAAACCCCACAAGCTGTTGATAAATCACTTTGGGAAAAATCCGGTCATTGGGAAAAATTTAGAGACGATATGTTCACTACTGCATCAGAAAATCGAACATATGCAATCAAACCAATGAATTGTCCATGCCATATTCAAGTATTTAATCAAGGTTTAAAAAGTTATAAAGATTTACCTATTCGTCTTGCCGAATTTGGTTCCTGTCACAGAAACGAGCCCTCTGGTGCACTACACGGATTAATGAGAGTAAGAAACTTTACCCAAGATGATGCACACATATTCTGCACAGAAGAGCAAATTCAAGAAGAGGTATCTACTTTTATAGATCTTGTTTTCGAGGTTTATAAAACTTTTGGTTTTGATGAAATCATTATCAAATTATCAACTCGTCCTGAAAAAAGGGTAGGTAGTGAAGATATTTGGGATAAATCAGAAGAGGCTCTTACCAAAGCTCTCGATAATAAGAATCTAAAATGGGAACTACAACCTGGAGAAGGTGCTTTTTATGGTCCAAAAATAGAATTCTCGTTAAAGGATTGTCTTAACAGAGTTTGGCAATGCGGAACTATTCAGGTTGATTTCTCAATGCCTATTAGATTGGATGCAACTTATATAGATATTGATAATGAAAAAAGAAATCCAGTTATGCTGCATAGAGCAATCTTAGGATCCTTTGAAAGATTTATAGGAATCTTAATTGAACAATATGAGGCAAAATTCCCAATTTGGCTTGCACCTTATCAAATAATTTTATTAAGCATTACTGATAGAAATATTGAAAAATGTTTAAGGTTTAATGAATTAATAAATAATAATGGTTACCGATCAAAAGTTGATATTAGAAATGAAAAAATTGGATATAAAATACGAGAGGCAACTCTCGGGAGAGTTCCTTTAATTGCAGTTATTGGTGATAAAGAAGAGGAAATTGATTCAGTCGCCTTAAGAGCTTTGAATGGAAGAAATTTAGGAATTTTCAATTTACTAAATCTTTTCAAATTAATGGATGAATTAATTGAAAAAAAAGGGAGAACAGAATAATTATTAATATATGAATTTTCTCGCTTGTGATTTAGGAGGTACAAAGGTTCTATTAGGAATTTTCGAAAAAGAAATAAATAATAATTCGCCTAAGTTAATATTCAAAAAGAAATATATATCGTCTGAATGGGGTTCTTTTGAGCTAATCCTAGAAGATTTTCTCAAAAAAGAATGCAAGAATATTAAACATCCTTCTTCTGCATGTTTCGCCGTAGCTGGTCCTCTGTCTAAAAACAACGCAAAAATCATTAACTTGTCATGGAATATTTCTGGAAATGCTTTACAGAACAAATTTAATTTTAAAAGCTGCGAGCTAATAAATGATTTCGCTGTACAAATTTATGGAATACCTTTTTTAAAAAAAAATCAATATTCTACTATCCAAAATGGATCAAATTCTGAAGGCTCTAATAATGATTTGCATGCCATTGTTGGAGCGGGAACTGGCTTGGGGATTGCAAGAGGAATAATAACTGGTGAAAAGGTAAAAGTTTTAGCTAGTGAAGGTGGTCATGTTGAGTACTCTCCAAAGTCAAGATTAGAATGGGATTTAAAAATTTGGCTTAAAAATTACCTAAAAGTTGAAAGGATATCTTGTGAAAGAATTATTAGCGGCACTGGTTTATCAAGAATTGCAGAATGGAGACTAAGCAAACCTGATGCCCAAAACCATCCTTTACAACAATATTTAAAAAAAATTAAAATTTTTGATGCTGCGAGAAAAGAACTACCTGAAAAAATTTGTAATCTTTCTAAAGAAGGTGATCAGCTAATGATTGAAGTTGAGAGGATTTGGTTAGGCGCTTATGCCTCTTTATTGGGAGATGTTGCTCTTCAAGAATTATGCTTTGGTGGATTATGGATTTCTGGAGGAACAGCATCAAAACATTTCAAAAACTTTAAATCAGACTTATTTTTAAAACAATTTTTCGACAAGGGAAGATTAAAAGATATTCTTAAAACAATACCTGTAAAAGTAATTTTAGATGAAGAGTTTGGACTTTTCAGTGCAGCCTGCAGAGCAAAAATGCTTTTAAAAACTTAAAAACAAAAAATGTCTATTCCTGAAGTAGGTAAAAAAATAAGGGTAACAGTGCCTTCCACAACTGCCAACTTAGGGCCTGGATTCGATTGCCTTGGTGCAGCATTGGATTTATATAATGAGTTTATTTTTACAAGAATTGAAGGTGGTGGAGATAGATTTGATTTAATAATGGAAAGTACAGATGGTAATCATTTAAGAGGAGGACCTGAAAACTTAGTTTTTAGAGCAGCTCAGAAAGTATGGGAGAGCGCAAATATGGATCCTTTTGCTCTTGAAGCAAGAGTTAAGTTGGCAGTGCCACCTGCACGCGGGCTTGGAAGTAGTGCTACAGCAATAGTTGCTGGGTTAATTGGAGCAAATGCAATAATGAACTCTCCATTGTCCAAAGAAAAACTCCTTGAACTTGCCATTGATATAGAAGGTCATCCTGATAATGTAGTCCCTTCTCTTCTTGGCGGGCTTTGCTTGACAGCCAGGTCTTCTTCTCAAAGATGGAGAATCATAAGATGTGATTGGCACGATTCAATTAAAGCTGTTGTAGCAATACCTGCAATTCGTCTAAGCACAAGTGAAGCAAGAAAGGTTATGCCCAAGAATGTACCCATATCTGATGCAGTTACAAATATGGGGGCACTTACTTTGTTACTAAACGGCTTAAAAGCAGGTAATGCGGAACTTATAAAAGAGGGGATGTTTGATAAGTTACATGAACCCTACAGATGGAAACTTATTAAGGGTGGATTAGAAGTTAAAGATGCCGCACTAAATGCAGGCGCTCTAGGATGTGCAATTAGTGGGGCTGGGCCAAGTATCTTAGCTTTGTGTAAAAAAGAAAATGGTAAAAACGTCAGTCAAGCCATGGTGAAAGCATGGGAGAAGTCAGGTGTAGCTAGCAGAGCACCATTCTTAAACGTTCAAACAACGGGCAGCCAATTTAGCACTATCTCTGATAAGTAGTTTTACTTAGGCATTTTTAATGTTATAGTCTCAAGCTAGTACAACTTCAACTAGAATAAAAAAATTATTCATTACATAAATGAATTTAGAATCTTTTCCTTGGTTATCATCTATTGTTTTACTACCTTTAATTGGGGCATTAATAATGCCTTTCTTAAGTTCAAAAGAAGGAGAAGATAATACACTCCCTAGAAATATCTCATTAAGTTTTTTATTTATAGATTTTTTACTAATAACCGGAGTCCTTTTTCAGAAATTCAATACTTCAGATAGTTCTTTACAACTCGTAGAAAGAGCTTCCTGGTTACCATCAATAGGCTTAGAATGGTCCCTTGGCGTAGATGGGTTATCTGCTCCTTTAGTAGCTTTAAGTGGGTTAATTACGTTTTTATCAGCTGCGGCTAGTTGGAAAATTAAGAAAAAATCTAATCTATATTTTGCTCTTTTATTAATCCAAGCATCAGCTCAAGCACTAGTTTTCCTTTCTCAAGATTTCCTATTGTTTTTCTTGGCCTGGGAACTTGAATTAGTTCCGGTATATCTTCTTATTGCGATTTGGGGAGGGAAAAAGAAATTATATGCGGCCACTAAATTCATTCTTTATACAGCTTTAGCTTCTTTATTAATACTCATAAGTGGATTAGCAATTGCATTGAGCGGTGATTCCTTTACTTTAAATATTACTGATTTAACCAATAAACATGTATCCGGCAGCTTAGCTTTATTATCTTATTTAGGATTTTTAATTGGTTTTGGAGTAAAACTTCCTATCTTTCCATTACATACATGGTTACCTGATGCACATGGAGAAGCTAATGCTCCAGTTTCAATGTTACTAGCTGGAATACTCTTAAAAATGGGAGGTTATGCTCTGTTAAGATTCAATGTTCAAATACTACCTGAAGTACATCTTCAAATTGCGCCTGCGTTAATTATTCTTGGAATCATTAATATAATTTACGGAGCTCTAAATGCATTTGCACAAGATAATGTCAAAAGGAGAATTGCATGTAGCTCTGTGAGTCATATGGGTTTTGTTCTGTTAGGGATTGGAGCGGTAGATGCTCTAGGGATTAGCGGAGCAATGCTACAAATGATCAGTCACGGACTTATAGCCGCAGCTATGTTCTTTGTTACGGGCTCATTTTATGAAAGAACAAATACTCTTTCTATCCCAAATATGGGTGGCTTAGCAAAGGTTTTGCCAATAACTTTTGCTTTTTTCTTAGCAAGCTCATTGGCCTCTCTAGCACTACCTGGGATGAGCGGTTTTATAAGTGAAATAACTGTATTTTTAGGTATCACTAGTCAAGAAGGATTTAGCTCTATCTTTAGATCAATCACGATTCTAATTGCAGCCATAGGATTAGTTCTAACACCAATATATCTATTATCAATGTGTAGAAGAGTATTCTTTGGCCCTAGAATTCCAGCACTAGCTACAGTTAAAGAGATGAATGGTAGAGAATTGACTATTGGTTTCAGTTTATTGTTGCCTACATTGGTAATAGGTTTTTGGCCCAAAATAGCCATAAATTTATACGAATCTTCAACCAATGCTCTCAGTCAGCAGCTTACTTTAGCTAAATTAGTTGGATCAATCCCAACTTTAGTTAATTAAATTATCTTAATAAATGGATACCTCAATTTTTAAATATGGAGAGTTACCACAATTTAAAAAATTTACTCCCGAAAGCATAAGCAAACAATTTCCATTAGTACTAGAAAAGATAACTGAAGAATTTAAAAACATAGAAAAAAATTTATCTAATTATTTGATTCAAAATAATTTAAATTGGGATAAGGTAATAAATCCTTTAAATGAAGTAAATGAAATTCTTCGATGGAGTTGGGGAGTAATAAGTCACCTAAATGCTGTAAATAATTCTGAAAGTTTAAGAGATATTTATTCAAAATTTCTTCCAGAGATCATTAGCTTGAGTAATAAATTCGGGCAAAGCAAAATAATTTATAATTCTCTAGTCAAGCTTAAAGAAACAAATAACTTTGATCAAATTAAAAACAGAATTTTAGATAAAGAAATTCTTGAAATGCAACATAGAGGAATTTCACTACAAAAAAATGATCAAGAAGAATTTAACAAAATTTCAGAAAAACTTGGAAAGCTGTCAACCGAATTCAGTAACAATGTTCTTGATGCCACTAACGAATGGTTTTTAATATTAAATAAAAAATCTGAAGTAGATGGTCTTCCTGAACGAGTACTTGAATTGATGGCGATTTCTGCACACAATCACTTAAAAAAAGATGAAGAAATTGATATTCAAAATGGTCCTTGGAAATTAAGTCTAGATATTCCAACTTATACTTCGTTCATGACATATGCCACCGAGCGTAATCTTAGAGAAAAACTATACAAGGCTTTTGTTAGTAGGGCGTCTCAAGGAGAAAAAAATAATTCTCAAATCATTGAAGATATATTATCTCTTAGAACTAAACAAGCTAATCTTCTCGGTTATAAAAGTTGGGCAGAACTAAGTTTGTCAACGAAAATGGCGAAAGAAATTAAAAATGTAGAAAACCTTTTAGAAGAATTGAGAGAACCAGCATTAAAAACCGCAAAAATTGAATTAGAAACACTAGATAAGTTTTCTAAAGCTAATGGCTTTCCAAAATCACAGAATATTGAGCCATGGGATATTAGTTATTGGTCTGAACTTCTTAGAAAGGAAAAGCTCAATTTGGATCAAGAGTCTTTGAGACCTTGGTTCCCACTAAATGATGTTTTGAAAGGTTTATTTAAGTTAAGTGAGAAGCTTTTTGAAATTAAAGTAGTCGAGGCGACTAATGAGGCTCCTATATGGAATGATGACGTCTTATTTTTTAATATCCTCAATAAAGAAGATAAAAAAATAGCATCTTTTTACCTGGATCCATATTCGAGGCCTGAATCAAAGAGAGGAGGGGCTTGGATGGATGAATGTTTGAATAAAAATAATGTTGGCAAAAAAACTCTGCCAGTAGCTTATCTCGTTTGTAATCAGACTCCACCATCAAAAGATAAACCTAGTTTGATGAGTTTTGAAGAAGTTCAGACACTTTTCCATGAATTTGGTCATGGCCTCCAACACATGCTTACTACTGTAAATCTTCCTCAAGCAGCAGGCATCAACAACGTTGAATGGGATGCAGTCGAACTTCCAAGTCAATTTATGGAAAACTGGTGTTTTCATAAAAATACACTTATGAATATTGCTAAGCACTACAAAACAGGCGAAAAATTATCCGATGAGAATTTTGAGAAACTCCTAAAAAATAGAACTTTTAATTGTGGTATGGCTACTCTTAGACAACTTCATTTTGCGATTACAGACCTCAGATTGCACAGTAGTATTGATAATAATGAAGGTAAAACAGCAGATGAAATAAGAAGAGAAATTGCGAAACAAACTACTGTTATTGAACCAATTCAAGAAGATAACTTTCTTTGTTGTTTTAGCCATATATTTGCAGGCGGATATTCTGCAGGATATTACTCATATAAATGGGCTGAAGTTCTAAGTGCTGATGCTTTTTCTATGTTCGAAGAAGCTGATCTAGAAAACTCTGAAAATTTAAAGTTAATAGGAAAGAAATTTAAAGATACGATACTTAGCTTAGGTGGAAGTTTACCTCCATTAGACATATTCAAACTTTTCAGGGGAAGAGAGCCACAAACAGATTCATTAATAAGACACTTGGGTCTATCTGGAGCTACATAATAATTTCAGCAATTATTTTGTCAACCACAGATTTATTTCTTACAAGATTTCTATGTTTATATACTTTTACTGATATTTTTTTTCCTAAATTTAAATTAGTCAACCAGCCAGGGAAAACCATTAGGTCCCAATAAGTAAAGAAATTTATACACTCGATATCATCAAGAAAAAAATCATTCTTTGCCAGTTCTCTTAAAAACTTACTATTTATTTTCATTTCTGATATTCCTCTAAAAGGGTATTTAGGTACTAATTGAGCTATTAATGTCCCTTTGTGAGGAGAACCTATAGAAATAAATCTTCTTGTTCTTTTATAACCATTAAATTTTTGAATCCAATACCTACCAATTATCCCGCCCATGGAGAATCCCATTATATCTAATTTTTTTTCTAAACCATATTTCTCCAAAATTAGTTCGTTCAATGTATTACTCAAATCAATAATTGAAGTCATTCCATATGAATGTTTAAGAGTTGGGGCAAAATATTCAATTCCAATATCATCAAGTTTTGCAGTAATAGAAGAAAAAATATCTGAAGTATTCCAAAGACCATGAATCAATATAATGGGATTTCTTTTTTTCAATACTTTTAATTATTTTCAAGAATTCTTACTATTGAAACCTTCCCATCAAAGCCTGAAATTGGAGGATTGCATTTTGTCAAGATAATTTTAATTTTAGAAAGCTTAAATTCACTATTAATAATTTCTAAAATTGCGTATGAATATTTTTCAATTGTGAAACAATATATTTTCTTTGATTGATCTTTTAAAACATGAACTAATTTTGAATAGTCAACTGTTTTTTTTATATCATCATTGTCGGTACACTTTTCAAAATCAGTCCACAAAAATATATCCAAACTAAATAATTGTCCTAATTTTCTTTCTTCATCAAGAACACCAACCCTAGCCCAAAGTTTAATATTCTCAATTTTTAAAAAAGTTTCCATCTTGAAAGTTTTAAAAATCTTTATGTGTATAGGTAGCCTTACCGGATGAGAAATCATCAACTATATTCCCATCGCCTTTTAGGAAATATTTATAAGTTACCAAACCTTCTAAACCTACAGGTCCTCTTGGTGGCAGAGTTTGAGTAGATATGCCAACTTCAGCTCCGAATCCATATCTAAACCCATCGGCAAACCTTGTAGAGCAATTATGAAAAACACCTGCACTATCAACTATATTCATAAATTTATTGGCAGTACTTAAATTTTCAGTAATTATTCCATCTGTGTGTTTTGAACTGAATTTTTGAATATGAGTGATTGCCTCATCAAGATCGTCAACAATTTTTATAGATAAGATTAAATCCAAATATTCAGTTTTCCAATCTTCTAAAGTGGCTTTATACTTTAACCCCAATTCAACAGATCTTTTATCTCCTATTAATTTAACATCATTAAAATTAAATAACGGTAACGCCTTCTCAAGAAAAACCGGTGCAATATCTTTATGCACTAATAAAGTTTCAATAGCATTACATGCTGCAGGATACTGAATTTTGCTGTCTAGAGCTACTGATAAAGCCATCTCAAGATTTGCCTCATTATCTATAAACAAGTGACAAATTCCATCAGCATGACCAAGCACAGGAATTCTTGTATTCTCTTGAATAAATTTAACTAATTCATTACTACCTCTTGGAATTATTAAATTTATATAGTTCTCGAGATTCAACATCGACATACTATCTTTTCTACTTGTAAGTAAACATATTGCATTTTTATCAAGGCCTGATTCATATAACCCCTGTTGTAAGGCATTGACTATTGCAGTGTTTGTTAAATTAGCTTCACTACCGCCCTTTAGCATTACTCCATTTCCTGATCTTATTGCTAAAGAACTAATCTGCATAACAGCATCAGGTCTTGATTCGAAAATAACACCAATAACTCCTATAGGCACAGTTTTTCTCTCTAGGATCAGTCCTTTGGAAAGCTCTCTTTTTATTTGAACTTGATTTATAGGGTCAGCCAAGTCTCCAACTTTTCTTACACCATCAATTCCTGAATTTAATTTTTCTTTTGATAACTTTAATCTAGAAAGTAAAGCTTTTGAAATACCTTTCTTTTTTGCCTTTTTATAGTCCTCAGTATTAGCCTCTAAAATTTTTTTAGTATTTTTTTGAAGATAGTCAGCCATGAAATTTAAGGCTTTAATTCTATTTTGATTTTCAGTCTGGCTTATTTTTATTGATGCCAAACGAACTTGATCAGCTTTTTCTAAAAGATCATTACCTGGTTGACGAACTTCAAAGATATTAGCCATGATATTTTTTAATTAATTTAATAATAATTCAAATTAACGCTACTTTAAACTAACTTTATTTCTGACTTAATATCTAAAAAATAATTGAACTTGACTTTTCCACTCCCCATTGGAATCATAAGAACCTAATAATTCTAAGTTTGGATTGGCCTGAAAAGTCAAAATTCCTATGGGTGAGAGGTCATCTCTACCGGGAACGCTTTGAAAGGCAAAATTTATAGTATCAGTAATATCAAGTCCTATTTCAGCTACCCAAGCTTGGGAAGAAAATTCTTCATTAGAAGATGATTGCCCATCATTTTCTATATCTAAATTTTCATTGGAAAAAATATTATTTAAAGAATCATTATTTTCTATTAATGCTGGATATAAAGAAAACTGAAATCTTTCACTAAAAGCGTCAGCATTATTAAGCTGAGAAATAAATGCTCTATTTATTAAATTTGCAGAGTTACCTCCAATTAAACCAATTATTTGTGATCTGCTATAACTTGGCGTGCTCCTTAATTGGATTCTTCTATTTTCATCTTCAAAAGATAATTGATCTAAAAATCCTTCATAAGATGCCTCAATTTTAATCAGCCTTGAATTGCCAATGCCAAATGATCCAAAACCACTCGAAGTGTCATTAACATCAAGATCACTTGATATATTTGAATCCTGGTTATTTTCTCTTATAGGTATTATTGAGTCTGGCACTTTACTAACAAGAGAAAAATTAATAAATGGAACAACACCACTTCTTGATGCGAATAAAATATAATTGTCTTTATTTTTATCGAGTTTAAATGGAGTAGTATATAAATTTGCTCTACCTTTTTTAAGATAAATTAGACCTCTAGCATTTAAATCTTCTCCTACCTTTCCATTTATATTTAGGTCTAATTTCGTATCTAAATAAGCTTGAACTATATCTGAATATTGAAGTTTAAAATCTGGACCAAGTTTTAATTTAAGGTTATTAAAACTCAAATTATCCAAATAATTAGGCAATGTTTCTCCTAAAAGAACTGAATTTAAAATTGTTTCATTTGAAATTATTTCAATACTCTGATTATTATTCCAATAGAGTTCTGGCCAATCCTTTTTATCTTCCTTTCGTTTAATATTTTTATCTAATTTATTATTTTTATTATTATCATTAAAGTTAATAAATCCATTATTAAGAGATAAATTACCTCCCAAAACAGGATTTTCAAATGATCCGCTTAAATCTATATCTGAATCTATTAGAAAATTAGAATTGTCTGTATTTAAAGTAAATTTATTCATTATCATATTAATCTCTGATTTACCAGAGACATTCTGCCCATAAAAAGGCAAAGAGCCTTTTATAAATATATCTCCCGAATCTTCCACTTTTGCCCTTAGATGCTTAATCTCTAAAGAATCAAAATCAAAAATTATCAAGCTATTAATATCCTCAATTATATTATTGTAAAAATCAATTTCTGAATCTTTAATTACTATAAAACCGTTCAATATTGGTTTATTTAAACTACCTTTTATTATCATCCGAAGATTCACTTCACCTTCTTTAAAAGTAAAGTATTCATCGGTAAAAATATCTATTAACTCAATAAATTTTCCATTCCCAATCAATCTTAGATCTAAGTTATCTGATTTATTTATAGGTATTGAGCCTACAATATTAATTGGAATTTCAGAGTCATTTGTTAACAACGAAAAATCAATCTCAAAAACAGAATTTTTAAATTCAATTATTCCTTTATCAAATAATATTTTTTTATTTTTTATTGATGAATTATTAGAAAAAATTTCACTAGAGAAAGATTTTCTATCAAGATCATAAAATAAATTAATATCCAACCCGCCTATAAAATCTCTTGGTTGAGTTAAAAAAATATTTGCACTACTTAATGGTATTTTTTTAATTCTCAAATTACCTTTACCTCTTAATAATCCTCCCTCTAAATCAATAGAAAATTCCTCTTTTTTATTTTTATAATCATCTCTAGAGACATCAAGATATCCATTTAATTTCGCATTTAATTTATAGTTGAGTGGGCTATCACCCTGAATGGTAATTTTTCCATCATATCTACTTCTAAATTTACTTAAATATTTTTTCAAATTAAATTTGTCCTCAAGTGAATTACTATTTTCTACAAAGTTATTTATAAAATCGATCCTCTCTTTAAAGGAATTATTATTTTTATCTATTTCCAGACTTTCCAAGATACTAGATTTTCTTGTGGGAATAACTTTTTTATTATCAAAATTAAAAATATCAATGGAGGTAAGTATTGTCCAACTACTACTAATATTAGAAAAGTCTAAATTAACTAAGTTATTTTTATTTGAATTATATTTTGCCTCAATTACGCCCCCATCAATTGGATACAAAGATGAGTTGAAATTAAAAGAGTTCTCTTTAAAGCTAAAATCAAATAGAGAATTATCTAACTCTATATTTCTATATTTGCCTAGACTCCAAGCTAGTCTGCCTTCAATAATGGACTGGTCTGAAGATATTGATCCCGAACCATTAATAATTCCATTAATTCTATCAAATTGATTGTTGCTTATAGATAATTCAAGTTCATCAAGAGGGAAATTATCAGCTCTCCAAATATAACTATTATTCTTTTTAACAAGTCCTATAGTCCCTTTATTAGAATTAAAAATTCTACTGAAAGATACATTATCTAATTTAAGCTTAGAATCAAATCTTATAGAGAGAAATGAAGGAATTGGAGAGTATCTATTTTTCATATTTAAAAGGAATTGATTATTTTTATTCTTAATATCTCCTTCCCATATTTCTCTAATCCGAATGCCTTTATAGTGTGGATAATCAACATTAAAGTTGATAGAAATATCAGGATCAGTAATTTTTCCTTTTAATTTGCCCTTAGCAGTGATGAAACCCCTTATATCATTTTTTCGGAAAATATTTAAATTAGATAACTGAGTTCTATTTATTTTAAAACTAGTATCTATATCACCAAAATTAATACCTCTTCTATCAAACCAATATGGAATCTTACCCGATAATTTGATATCTGGATTCAGGCTATTAATATATCCAATACTTCCTTTTAAATCAATATTATTAGAACTTTTATTAAGTGGTACATTTAGATTGAAATTTGAATTCAAAGTTCCATAATTCAAGTTTTCTGAATTACCAATTAAATTATTATCTTTACAAAAAAAACTATTTGAATCTGAATTTATATTCTCTGAGAAAGCTTTCGATTTTATTTTTAAATTAGAAAAAGAAAAACTTCCTCTACAAAATGTTTTAGTTGGCAATTTATTAAATTTAAAGTTAGATTTAAAATTTCCTTTTTTTAAACTTATTTTACTATCCCCAATTATATATTCAGAATTCTCAAGATCTAAACCCTTAGAAAATAAATGTAGTTTTATAAAATCTTGATTTAACTTTGTATTAAATTTAAATTTTAAAAAACCTTTTTCATCAAAATTAGATTTTACATTTGCAATGATTTGTCTATTACTTGACTTGTAGATAACATTACCTTTTACTTTTGTTTCTAATCCTGCTTTATTAAACTTCAGGATTGAATATTTGTTTAAATTAAAGTTCAATTCATACTTTGATTTTGATTTTTTAATACTGCGAACATTTTTATAAGGTTCGTCCCTCTTAAAAAAATTTCTATCTATGTTTATGGCAGCTTTCTTAGGAGTTATTTTTACTACCCATTTTTGTTTAAAAAAAGATCTTAAAGGCATAATGCCTATATATACATTTCTAGTTTGTATTCCAGAATCCATATTTTTTTTATCGACAATTTTCGAATTACCCAAAGAGAATCCTAGAAATCTAATGCCAGAATAATCTCCTAAAGAAACCTCCTTATTTATAAAATTCTCAATACTATCTTCAATTTCTGATTTCCTAGAATTATAAGTATTTCTCAAAAAATTATTTAATAAAAAGGTGCCTATAAGTCCTAAGGATAAAATCATCCCCAAGAATAGAAATTTTGTATTTAAATTTAGAGATCTAATTTTTTTCAAGTTAGAACCCAAAAATAGAGTAGGCTTACAAAATATAAGAAATTAATTAGATCAAAGCCACTAAATGTCTTTTTTTGAACTATTAGAGAACACACCCAAAATCTTTGGAATTCTTGGAATATTCCTTTTAGGCCTTACTGCAATTGCCTTTATATTTAATTTTAACTTTAAATTTCGAATAATAGGAGCAACCATTTTCTCTTTATTACTTTCTTTAAGCAGTTGGGCATTTATACAAAGTTATACCGAAAAAGTAATAATAGAGAATGCAAAATATGTCCCAATTGTATATGACAATGGGTTCGATTTGATTATTGCTAAAGCTGATGATGACTTCACAGAAGAGTCTATTGAACCAACTTTAGAACAATTATCGGAAAACTTAAGGAAAGGTAGCAGATCTGGTGCGAATGTAAAAATTAAGATAAGGAAACTTGAAAAAATTTCAGATGGTGTAAGTAAACCAGTTGTTATAGGTGAAATTCAGAAAAATGTCAAAATGAATTAGTATTTTAAACAATGGAAAGCAAAAACTTTTTAGATTTTTTACCAACTAACTTTAGACATGAAAAATCTTTTTTTATTCAAAAAAATCTTACTGACTTTGAAAAATTAAGTAATCTTTCTGACCAAGATATAAATGAGATTCAAAGAAAATCTTCACTATGTTCGTTGAATAATCTAAAGAAAATTAGAGCAATAGCTATTTTTAAAAAAGAAATTGGAATATCTCCACCACAAGCATATCTACTTTTATATTGCGGCATATCATCTATTAAATCATTATCACTATCTACTCCTTACGAATTAGAACGCAAAATTGGTAGATTAGAAAGAATTCTTGGTGTAAAAACTGAGACAGATACAACTTTTACTCTTTTAAAAGAATGGATTAGAAAAGCTAGACTAATATAGTATCTATTTAAAATCTTGGTTAAAAAATTTTTTTAATGTAGAATTTAAAAAAATTTAGTAATAATGAAACCTCTTTTATTTTTGATATTTTTGTTTTCCAATTCTTTATACCCTGTTTTAAGTCAATCTAATTTATTAGAAAGTGTAAAAAAGAATCCAAACGAAGCTAAGAATTTATGTAATAAGTTTAGAGAGTTTAATTCAAAAGGTATTTCAGCTAGTTCAAATAAAGCTATTGATTATGTATCCAACAAAAAAAAGTTGACTCCCGTTAACGCAGAGATCTTTTCTATTTACGTCATTGGGCTGCACTGTCCAGACATTATCTAAATCCTAAATGTCTGATTCAAGATGGTTTGACAAGTCTCTAGAACTTAAAGATGGAGTAAAACTTATATCAAGGATTTGGTTACCTAATAGTAATGGGCCATGGCCAGCATTATTAATGAGGCAACCTTATGGCAGGGAAATAGCTTCGACTATTACCTATTCTCATCCTGAATGGTGGGCTTCCAAAGGGTATTTGGTAATAATTCAAGATGTTAGAGGCATGGGTTCTTCTGAAGGACTTTTTAATGGTTTTTCTCAAGAAGCTAGCGATACTTCAGAAACACATGAATGGGTAAGGTCTCTAAAAGAATGTAATGGGAAACTAGGGTTATATGGTTTTTCATATCAAGGATTTACCCAACTAACTGGTGAATTTAATTCAAAGCCGCCCGATTGTTTATCTCCAGCAATGACTGGGATGAATATTAAGGATCATTGGTGCTCAGATGGAGGAGCATTTTGGTGGCATAACAATATTGCATGGGGACTTCAAATCGCAGCACTAAAAATGAAAAGAGATAATAATTTCTTTGAGTGGAAAAAAATAAGATTGGCGTTAGACAATAAAAGTTATTTAACGGAAGGAATTGATATTTTAAAAAAATATGATCCTAATAGCTTTGTTTTGGAATGGCTTAAAAATTTAAATAATGCTCTCCCCTTTGAAGAATTTAAGCCAATTTCAAAATGGATTAAACAACCTATGTTAATTATTGGAGGGCTTTGGGATCCACATTTAAAAGGTGCCTTTGATCTTTATAAAAAATCTAAAGAAGCTGGTGGTAGTCCAGAGATGATTATTGGGAATGCCACACATCTAAATTGGTGGGAGGGATCACAAAAATCTTTATTAAAATTTTTTGATAAACACTTAAAGTCAGATAAAAATTTTAATTCTAAAAATTCAAAAGGCGAGAAAAAAATATGGAATATTTCATTAAATAAATGGGATGAATTAGATAATAAATTTCATCCTGAATTTATTTTTGGGCTCAAAAGTGATGGCACAGCAAATACAGATTTTGAAGATGGAAGTCTGACCATAAATTCAAAAGGATCAGGATGGTTCACAATTGTTAATGACCCATGGAGACCTACTCCATCTGACGGTGGTCATTTAGGCCCAAATCCAGGAATGTTTAATAGAAATATTATTGATAAACGCCTGGATGTAGGTGTTTTTCAAACCAATTGTTTTGAAGAAGATCAATATTTAACAGGAGTTCCTATATTAGAAATCCTAGTAAAAAGTGATCAGCCCAATTTCGATATCTGCCTTGCATTATCTCTAGTTGAAGAAAGTGATGATAAGGTGAATCAATTTTCAACTGGATTCTTAAGAGTTAAAAACTCAAAAATAAGTGAAGAATGCATTTATCGAATAAAAATGCAGCCAACAAATATTTGTTTGATTAAAAGTAGCAAGCTTCGCTTATCTATATCTGCATCAGCTTATCCCGCTATTGGTGTTAATCCTGGATTTGGGGAGGGAAATATTGGTGCACCTTCAGCAAATCATAGAATTATTACCCTAAGTTTTAGCCTTAATAAAACATTTATGAAAATGACCCCTTTTTTTTAATAAATAATTATTTTTTTGGTTAATCATTTGATATTATTAATCCTTAATATCTACCAGTCATGATCGAAACAATTCAAGCAGACTGGATTAAATCAGAAGCTATCAACCTAGAAAATTGTTGCAATGATAATCCATTAAAAATATTAGGTCCTCATTTTTATGAAGAGCAATGGGTAATAAGGGTATGGATGCCTGAAGCCGAGGAAGTTAAAATAAATTTTAAAAATAATTCCTATAAGGCGGAAAGCATAAATCATAAATGGCTTTTTGAAGCAATCCTGCCCGAAAATCCAAAGTCTAATTACAAAATAAATATCTTACGAGGAGGGATCACACATACACAACATGACCCATGGTCATATAGAGAAGAATGGATGGGAGAAGTTGATAGGCATCTTTTTGCAGAAGGTAATCATCATCATATCTGGGAAAAAATGGGAGCACATCTCATTGAAGAAAAGAATCAAAAAGGAGTGATGTTCTGCATTTGGGCTCCAAATGCAAAATCAATCTCGATAATTGGAGATATAAATTCTTGGGATGGAAGACATCATCCAATGCAAAAAAGATTAGGGGGAATTTGGGAACTATTCATGCCAACAATGGAAGAGGGAGACACATATAAATATGAAATAAGAACACAACAAGGTCATATTTATGAGAAAGCTGATCCATATGGTTTCCTTCATGAAATCAGACCTCAAAATGGTTCAATAGTTTCAAAGTTGAAAAACTTTAATTGGAATGATAGTTCTTGGATTTCAAACAGGGATTCTTCTAGTCAAATTAACAAGCCAATTTCAGTTTATGAAATGCATTTAGGGAGTTGGCTCCATGAATCAACAGATAATAAATATCTGGAGGAAAATGGTGAACCAAGAGACCCAGTACCTGCAGCCGATTTAAAACCTGGAACAAGATTATTAACTTATCCAGAATTAACCAAGAAACTAATCCCTTACGTAAAAGAAAGAGGATTCACTCATATTGAACTAATGCCAATATCTGAACATCCTTTCGATGGTTCATGGGGATACCAAGTTACAGGCTGGTATGCACCAACAAGTAGATTTGGCACCCCAAATGAATTTAGAGAGTTTGTAAATAAATGTCATGAAGAGGGCATAGGCGTAATTCTTGATTGGGTGCCCGGTCATTTTCCAAAAGATAAGCATGGTTTAGCATTTTTTGATGGCTGCCATCTTTATGAGCATGGAGATTCACGAATAGGTGAACACAAAGAATGGGGAACTCTAATATTTAATTACAGCAGAAACGAAGTAAGAAATTTCTTAGTAGCAAATCTCGTTTATTGGTTTGAAGAGTTTCATATTGATGGCATAAGAGTAGATGCTGTAGCATCCATGCTTTACAGAGATTATCTTCGTCCTGATGGAGAATGGATACCCAATGAAAATGGTGGGAATGAAAATATAGAAGCCGTTAAATTTCTCCAACAAGCTAATCATGTACTCTTTCAACACTTCCCAGGTGCACTTTCTATCGCTGAAGAATCAACAACTTGGCCAATGGTAACCAAACCAACTGACATGGGAGGGTTAGGGTTTAACTTGAAATGGAATATGGGATGGATGCACGATATGCTTGATTATTTTGAAATAGATCCTTGGTTTAGGCAATTCCATCAAAATAGTGTGACTTTCTCAATTACATATAACTATACAGAGAACTTTATGCTTGCACTTAGTCATGATGAGGTTGTCCATGGTAAAAGTCATCTTTTGCATAAAATGCCTGGCGATGACTGGAAGAAATATGCAAATACTCGAGCATTACTAACTTATATGTGGACCCACCCTGGTAAAAAAACAATATTTATGGGAATGGAATTTGGGCAAAGACAAGAATGGAATGTTTGGGATGATCTGCAATGGGAGTTACTAGAATTTGAGCCCCATAAAGGTATCAGAAACTTGATTGATGACCTAAACGTTCTTTATAAAAATGAACCTGCATTATGGAAAAATGACTTTGATCCTTATGGATTCCAATGGATAGATTGTAATGATAAATCTAATTCGGTTATAAGTTTCATGAGAAGAGAAAACGATACCAATGAGTGGCTTGTTGTTGTTGCTAACTTTACACCTAATACTCATGGGTCATACAAAGTAGGTGTTCCTGTGGAAGGATTCTATAAAGAAATATTTAATTCAGATGGCTCTAGATACGGGGGCAGTAACAAAGGAAATATGGGGGGTAAAGAAACTATAAATTACAATATTCATGATTACCAAAATGCTCTAGAACTTGCTTTGCCCCCATTAAGCGTGAGTATATTTAAACATCAATCAAAAAAATAAGAAGGCTCATTTAACTTAGTGCTTCATATAAATGTTCATATAACGCTTTTGCTCTGCTTTACATTGTAAGATTTTTAAGTTGGATTTTAATTTTTTTTTAAAAAACATATTTAATTGAAAAATGGGTCAAGATTTACCACTACTACTTTCTGCCGCATTAGGTAAAAAAGTAAATAGGCCTCCAGTATGGATGATGAGGCAAGCAGGAAGATATATGAAAATCTATAGAGATTTAAGGGAGCGTTACCCAAGCTTTAGAGAGAGGTCTGAAAATCCAGAACTATCATATGAGATTTCAATGCAGCCTTTTCATGCTTTCAAACCGGATGGTGTGATCCTTTTTTCAGATATTCTCACACCTCTTCCAGGGATGGGCATAAATTTTGAAATAATAGAAAGTAAAGGTCCAATTATTGAGGACCCAATAAGAACTCTTAATCAAGTAGAAAATTTAAGAGAATTAAATCCAAACGAGAGTTTAAGCTTTGTTGGGGAAGTTCTTTCTTCACTAAAAAAAGATGTAAATAATGAGGCAACTGTTTTAGGTTTTGTTGGCGCACCTTGGACTCTTGCTGCATATGTAGTTGAAGGTAAAAGCAGTAAAAATTATTCCTTAATAAAATCAATGGCTTTTAATGAACCAGATTTACTTCATAAACTACTTGATCATTTTGCAAAATCTATTGGTGAATATCTTAAATATCAAATAAAATCTGGAGCGCAAGTAGTACAAATTTTTGATTCATGGGCAGGCCAACTAAGCCCACAAGATTATGATATCTTTGCTGGGCCGTATCAAAAAAAAGTTGTTGAAATTGTAAAAGCGGAATACCCTGAAACACCAATAATTCTCTACATTTCAGGAAGTGCTGGGGTACTGGAAAGAATGGCAAAAACTGGAGTAGATATAATTTCATTAGACTGGACGGTAGATATTGAAGAGGCTTGTAAAAGAATCCCCAGGGGGATTGGAATTCAAGGTAATGTTGACCCTGGCATTTTATTCGGAAACAAAGAATCAATAAAAGAAAGGATAGATAATACTTTCAATAAAATTAAAGACAGGAAATATATTCTTAATTTGGGTCATGGGATTTTACCTGGGACTCCAGAAGAAAATGCTCAAACATTTTTTGAACATGGGAAAAAACTCACTTACTAGTCAAAGTCTTGGCATATAAAAACTTATTAATAACAGGCGCTAATGGATGTGTTGGCCAATATTTAGTTGATTGGTTTTTGAAAAACACAAAATTCAGACTTTATCTCATGGTAAGAGACAAAAGTAAGTTACCAATTTCTGTTCAAGAAAATAAAAAAGTCAAGTTAATGGTGTGCGATATCAGGGAATCAAATAGGTATAAAAAAGAAATTAGTCAAATTAATTACCTAATACATACTGCTACAGCTTGGGGAGATCCAAAAAGAGCCTATGAAGTAAATATTAAAGCTTTTGAAGAATTACTAGAAATGCTTGATATTGAAAAGTTAGAAAAGATTATTTATTTTTCAACAGCTAGTATTCTTGATACCCAAACAGAATTAATGAGGGAATCATTGATCTATGGAACAGAGTACATTCAAACAAAATATGAATGTTTCCAGAGACTTAGAGAAAGCTCATTTGCAGAAAAAACATTCGCTGTTTTCCCTACCTTGGTTTTTGGAGGGAATCTTGGAAAAAAAAGTAAATATCCTGTGAGTTATTTAACTAGTGGATTGAAAGAAATTGGGAAATGGCTTTGGTTAGCAAGATTTTTAAAACTCGATTCTAAATTTCACTTTATACACGCAAATGATATCGCCCAGATTTGCGGGTTTCTAATTAAAAATCATAAAGAAGAGCAATACAAAGGTTTTAGAAAATTTGTGCTAGGTCAAAAATTCATTTCAATTGATGATGCCATAATTACACTGTTAAAAAGACATAATATGAGGAGATTTTTTGCGATACCGCTCACAAAAAAAATTCTAAAAATATTATTAAGAATTCTTCCCATCCAAACTACTCCTTGGGATAGCTTCAGTATCAAAAAATATGACTTTAATCATGTCCCCATCACTAATCCTGAGACTTTCAAACTTAAAAGTTATGCCAAGTCACTGAATGATATTTTAAGGTTATCAAAGTTACCATGCTGTAATAACAATTAAAATTCTCGCAGTTAGGTTACCAAAGCCTTGTAATATATATAAATGAGTAAATTTTTATTATGTTACGTTCAATCTTTGCAGGGTTATTTGCAATAGTTTTAACTCTAGGTTTAGGTATTTCATCAGTTTCAGCTAAGACTGTTGAAGTAAAACTCGGAACGGATGCTGGAATGCTTGCATTTGAACCAAGTACAGTAACCATTAGTGCTGGTGATACAGTTAAATTCGTCAATAATAAATTAGCCCCTCACAATGCTGTTTTTGATGGTCATGAGGAATTAAGTCATGCGGACTTAGCTTTTGCTCCAGGAGAGTCTTGGGAAGAAACATTTGATACTGCTGGAACTTATGATTACTATTGCGAGCCACACAGAGGTGCTGGAATGGTAGGTAAAGTTATTGTTGAATAAATCTTCTAAATAGTTAAACACCCTTTTTGACTTAATATTTATTAAGGTCATATTCAAATTTTGATATATGAAAATAGTTCCAAGCGAATTCTCAAATTCTGCTTGGGACTGTTTTATTTTTGCCAAAGAAAATGCTTATAAAAATTATCAACAAAACGTAGACTCTGATAATTTATTATTAGCTCTTATAAAAGACGACAATATTACAAAAAATATTTTAAAAAAAAATAATGTAAATCTAAAAGATCTTGAGAGGGAAATAATTTCTTCTTTAAATGTGAAGGCAAAAATGAAAAATAAACAAGATAATTTATATATTGGTGAGACTCTTCACAAAATATTTTTGAAGGCGAATGATATTAAAAATACTTTAAATGATGTAGTGATATCAACAGAACACTTAGTTTACGGTTTCACTTATGATGATAATTATGGATTTCAAATTTTAAATCAAAAAGGTTTTCCAGAATTTCTTGAAACTATAAAGAAAATGAAGTCAGATCCAGCAGTCAAAAATGAATTTAATAGTTCTAATGAGTCTTTGGAAAAATATGGTATTGATCTAACTCAATCTGCACGAGATGGTATTTTAGACCCAGTTATTGGAAGGGATGAAGAGATTAGAAGAACAATTCAAATATTGAGTAGAAGAACAAAAAATAATCCAGTTCTTATTGGAGAACCTGGGGTTGGCAAAACAGCCATTGTAGAAGGGTTAGCTCAAAGAATTATTAATGGCGATGTACCTTCTGCGCTACAAGATAGGAAACTAATTTCATTAGATATGGGTTCACTTTTAGCTGGAGCAAAATATCGTGGAGAATTTGAGGAAAGAATAAAAAATATTCTAAAGAAAGTGAAAGAATCAGACGGTAAGATTATCCTTTTTATTGATGAAATTCATACGGTAGTTGGTGCAGGCGCTAGTGGAGGTTCTTTAGATGCAAGCAACCTATTAAAACCAATGCTTGCGAGAGGAGAACTTAGATGTATTGGTGCTACAACTATTAATGAACATAAACAAAATATAGAAAAAGATCCTGCTTTAGAACGAAGATTTCAAAAGATAAAAGTTGATGCTCCTTCAATAAATGATACTGTATCAATTTTAAGAGGATTGAGAGAAAGATACGAAGTTCATCATAGTGTGAGAATTTCTGATAATGCTTTAGTTGCTGCCGCAACCCTTAGCGAAAGATATATTAACGATAGATTTCTTCCTGACAAAGCAATAGATCTAATCGATGAAGCAGCCTCAAGATTAAATATGGTCATAACTTCCAAACCTGAAGAAATTGATGAAATTGATCGAAAAGTTCTACAGTTTGAGATGGAAAAATTATCTTTAAAAAGAGAAACGGATGATTTTTCTATAGAAAGATTAAAAAAAATCAATAATGAACTTATATTCCTTAAAGATAAACAGGCAGAATTAGGCGCTCAATGGAAAAAAGAAAAAGATGAAATTGACGAGATTAGCACCATAAAAGAAGAAATTGAATCTGTTCAATTGCAAATAGATCAAGCCAAAAGGAGTTTTGACCTCAACAAAGCAGCAGAATTAGAATTTGGAACTTTAAATTCTTTGCAAAAAAAATTGAAAGAAAAGAGTGACTCTCTTGTAAATTCCCAAAAAAATGGAGATACAAGTCTTTTAAGACAAGAGGTAACTTTTGATGATATTGCAGAAGTTGTCTCAAAGTGGACCTCTATTCCAGTACAGAACTTAAACCAGTCAGAAAAAGATAAACTCTTGAGCCTCGAGTCAATCCTTAAAGAAAAAATTATTGGTCAAGATAGTGCAATTAGGGCAGTTGCAGATTCCATTAAGAGATCAAGGACTGGTCTAAATGATCCAAGCAAGCCATTAGCCAGTTTTCTCTTTTTAGGTCCAACTGGTGTTGGGAAAACAGAGCTAAGTAAAGTAACAGCCAAAATAATATTCGATTCAAATTCTTCAATTACAAGACTGGATATGTCTGAATATATGGAAAAGCATTCAGTGAGCAAAATTATAGGTGCGCCTCCTGGATATTTAGGTTTCGAATCAGGCGGACAACTAACTGAAGCTGTACGCAAAAATCCTTATTCATTAATACTCCTAGATGAAATAGAGAAAGCCCACAAAGATATTTTAGATATTCTCTTACAGGTTCTTGATGATGGAATCATTACTGATGGTCAAGGTCGTACAATCAATTTCAAAAATTCAATCATTGTTCTCACAAGTAATTTAGGAAGTCAATCAATAAACGATTTATCAGTTAGAAAAGAAGATACAAATGAAATTAAAAAAATTGTAGATAATGAAATTAAAAAATTTTTCAAGCCTGAGTTTTTAAATCGACTTGATGAAATAGTTATTTTTAACAATTTAGAATTAAATGACATAAAAAAAATTGCAAAAATCCAGCTTCAACATTTAGAAAAAAGACTTACTAAAAAAAACTTAAAATTCAGAATTACGGATGAGGCAATTATCCAACTTGTCAAAAATAGTTTCGATCATGCATATGGTGCAAGGCCTTTAAAAAGAATTATTCAAAAACAAATTGAGACCAAAATTTCAAATAATATATTGAATAATCATTATCTAAATAAAGACGAAATTAATATTTATCTGGTTAATGGAGAGATAATTGTTGATTAAAGATCTAAATTAAAGAATCCTAAATGACTTGAAATTTAACAACTTTAATCTAAGATTTGAACCAATCAGGAATTTCCTCATAACTTGCTTTATTCGATTTATTTTCCTTTGATTCTGTTTTCCAACAACATGTTCTGCCCTTGTCCTTATCCTGTAAGTATTCATTGGCCCATCGCCAAATTAATTCAGAGGTGAACTCCATTCCCACATTATCCATAATTCTCAGATCTAAAGCATCTAAGTCATGTAATTTTTCCCAGTAATGCAGCAAAGGGTCGTCTTTATTTATTAAAAAAGTATGATCAAATTGCTCCTTCAGTCTACTTTCAAGGGGCTTTAGACTTGAAAAATCGACAACAAAACCATTTAGGTCTAATTTTTTTGCAGTGAACCAAAAGGTGAATGATCTTGAATATCCATGTACAAATCTGCAGTGGCCTTCATGGCGCCATTGCCTATGTGAACAGGGAAAATCCTCGTAACTTTTGCTGCATGAAAATTTAAGAGAATGAATATACATCAATTAACTGTTAGGATAATTTTTAATAAAACACATAGAGTAGGATTTAACATAACGAACATAATGACTTATTCAACTAATTTTTCGATAGAAGATCTACGCTTTGATAATTATGGATTAATCCCTGCAATAGCACAAGATTGGCTTGACGGATCAATTCTTATGCTTGCTTGGATGAACAAAGAATCTTTGACAATGACACTTGAAACCAAAAACGTTCATTATTGGAGTAGATCAAGATCCGAAATTTGGAGAAAAGGAGCTACAAGTGGAAGTACCCAAATACTTAAGAAGATAAGATTCGACTGCGATAATGATGCACTAATCCTTTTGATTGAACAAAATGGTTTAGGAGCATGTCACACTGGGGAAAAAAGTTGTTTTTTCAACGAAATCAAAATTAATCAAAGTGATAAAAAAGAGAAAAAAACAACTCCCTTCTCAAATATTTGCTCTGAATTATTCAATACAATTAACGAAAGATCAATAAATCCATCAGAAAAAAGTTACACAAATCATTTATTAACAAAAGGTAGTAATACTATTTTGAAAAAAATAGGAGAGGAGTCTGCTGAGTTTATAATGGCTTGCAAAGATAATGATAAAAATTCAATCTCAAATGAAGCTGCTGATTTAATTTATCATCTGCAAGTAGCCCTTATGCACAAAGGGGTTGAGTGGAGAGATGTACTTGCTGTTCTAGAATCAAGAAGAAAAAATTAAACAATTAAAATTTATAATTTTTAATCTCTTTAATCTAAAAATTTTAAAAAATAATGTTAATTAACAAATTAATAATTATTAATTAATTATTAATTAATTATTACATGTATGGCTTATTACTGAATTGACTATAAGTTAAATATATTAACAAAGAGGTAAATCGTGAGTTCATTAAGCGATTTTCTTGGTGAAATAGGTCGTCATCAACTTTTGACTCCTGAAAGAGAACTCACTATGGGCAGAAAAGTCCAAGAAATGGTAGTACTTGTTAATAGATGTCAAGAGGCAGGAGGGAGAGGCCCCGCTTGTGAATATTCTGAAGCTGAGAGAAAAAAGATAAAAATTGGTGAAAAAGCTAAAAACGAGATGATAACAGCCAACCTAAGACTAGTTGTCAATCTTGCCAAGAGATACCAAGGGAAAGGATTAGAATTATTGGACTTAATTCAGGAGGGGACATTAGGTCTTACAAGGGCTGTAGAAAAATATGATCCTTCTAGAGGACATAGATTTTCCACCTATGCTTATTGGTGGATTAGGCAAGGTTTAAATAGAGCATTGTCAACTCAAAGTAGAACTATAAGGATACCTGTTAACATCAATGAAAAACTTACAAAACTAAGATCAGCAAAATCAAAGCTTATGCAACTTAAGGGAATTCCTCCCACTAGCGGTGAGCTAGCTGAAGAAATGAAAATAACTAAGGAAGAAGTTGATGAACTCCTCTCTTGTGAATTAAGAAGTATTACCGTTAGTCTTCAAGGCACTGTAAAATCAAAGTCAGATCCCTCTGAGTTAGTTGATATTCTTCCATGTGATCAAACTCCTCCAATGGAGTTAGCGGAATTAGCCGAGAGGACAGCTTCTGCTTGGAAGCTATTAGATAAAGCAAATTTAACTGAAAAAGAAAGAAAGATAGTAAGCTTGAGATTTGGTTTAGACGGTTCAAATGAGTGGAGAACTTTAGCTGAAGTAGCAAGACATATGAGTTGTAGTAGGGAATATTGCAGACAAGTCGTTCAACGTTCCTTGAGAAAACTAAGAAAAGCCGGGATTCAGAATGGATTAGTTGATAGTATTAGTTAAAATTTCTAATCAAAACATTTAAAATTTCATTTATTAAGGGGATGAAAGAAAATTACAAAAATAAAGAAAGAGTTTATGATGCTGAAGTTTTAGAAAGTTCAATATTAGATGAAAATATTTTTGTCAAGATTCTTATTAAAGCAGGAAGAACAATTGCCAAGCCAGCACTAGAAGTTGTGGAGATGGCGATAGATCCATATACTCCAGCACAAGTAAGAGTTTCCTTAATGGCCGCGCTAGCATACTTGATAATGCCATTTGATCTTTTCCCTGACTTTATGCCATTAGTTGGTTTTAGTGATGATTTTGTAGCCCTCACAGCAGTGCTTAGTATATGGAGCAAATATATGACTCCTTCAATAAGAGCCAGAGCAGAAAAAAAGCTTAATAAGTTATTCCCTTTTTATTGAATGAGTAAATTATCTCAACAAGAAGAAAAAGAACTAATCTCCTTCATTAAAGATTGGTTGAAATCCCATGGATTTAATCAAAAAGATTTGGCATATGAATTAAATATCAAATCAAGCAGAACCTCTGAGATTATTCTTAAGATCAAAGAATTATATAAAAAAGGCGGCATGTTCAACATTGCAAAAAATCTAATAAAGATTGAACAAAATTGGTTAAATAATATCAAAAATGATTATCATGATATAAACCAAGCACAACCGTATAATCAATTAGATATCGACTCGTTAGTAAACCAGATAAATCAAGATACTATTAAATAAAAATTTTTAAAAATTATCTTTAATAAAATTCATTTTCTTTCTTAATTAAGAGAATTAAATGCAAATATATGCCTCTTAAAATACTAACTATTTAAGAAATAAATATAATTTTAATTTCTTAATATAATCAAAAATGAAATTATTAATTAATTAAATTTTTGAATATTTTCTTTTAAAAAAATCTTATTTTAAATAAATTTTCTCTTAATTAATAATTAATATTACTAAAGTATATTGAAAAAATATATTTAAAAAGCCTGGATCCACTCATATATTTCAAAATTTACCCATATACCTTTTTTCCAATAAATATCTTCCTCAATAAATTCTCTTAATTGATTTTCATCATTCGCATTAAAAATTCCGAACAAATATTTAGTACATTTTGTTGGTCCTAAAGTAACTAAAATATTGCTATCTTTTAATTTTTTAAGTCTATTAAGATGTTGTTCACGAAATGGTTCCCTTTTAATGATTGCATCTTCACAATACTTTCCAAAAACTACAAACTTTTCCATTTTAAAAGATAAATAATAGAATAAATATATCCTAAAATAATTGCATATATTACACACAAATTGCTATCTTATTTAAGAAGAACTTTCTTTTGATTAATTATGCTTACTGGTAGCGATCTTCTTGCAAAAGTCAAAGAACTTGGGGAAGTAAGCAAATCTGACCTTGTTCGCGCTTGTGGATATGTTTCCACTAAGAAAAATGGAGGGGAACGCTTAAATTTTACTGCATTTTATGAAGCGCTTTTGGAAGCAAAAGGGGTTAATCTAGGTGATAATGGAGTTGCAGGTATTGGTAAAGGGGGAAGAAAACTAAGTTATATTGCTACAGTACAAGGGAACGGAAATCTTTTGATTGGGAAGGCTTATACAGCGCTTCTAGATTTAAAAGCAGGCGATGAATTCGAAATTAAGCTTGGGAAAAAACAAATAAAATTAACACCTACCGAATAATCTTTAAAGATAATAAATTAAATACTTAATTTTTGGATATTTCTAATTATTTTTATGAATATATTCTCTTTGTATTTATTTTCTTTGATCGGCAGCTAAACGCATTTCTTTACAAAATTCACCGACATGATCGACAACATCTTTTTCACTTGAACTAGAAATTCGTTTTACAAATGCACTCCCAATAATTACTCCATCTGCCCCCCACTCACGAACTTTATTAACATGTTCTGGAGTGGATATTCCAAAACCAACAGCAATTGGATTGGTATTTACATCTTTTAATTTAGCAATTAGATTTTCTACTCTATTTTCCATTTTGTTTCTTTCACCAGTGACACCTGTAACACTTACTAAATAAGTAAAGCCTTTTGTATGATCTGATATTTGTTTCATTCTTTCAAAAGGAGTAGTTGGAGCTACCAATAAAATTAAATCCATATAATGGTTACTTACTATTTTAGAAAATTTATAAGCCTCCTCTAAAGGGAGATCAGGAACTATTAGGCCAGAAACTCCAGCATTAGATGCCATCTCACAAAACTTTTCAAAGCCAAAACATAGTAATGGATTTAAGTAAGAAAAAAGGATGATGGGAATATTTAATTTACCTTTTAAAGAATCTAAAAGTTTAATTACTTTTTTTAGGCTAGTACCTGACTTTAAGGCGCGAGAGGCCGCCATTTGAATAACAGGTCCATCTGCAAGAGGGTCGCTGTAAGGGATACCTAATTCAATAAGGTCAGCTCCATTTTCTTGTAACTTTAATAAGATCTCAGACGTTATTTCAATGTTGGGATCCCCAGCCATTATAAAAGGCATCAAAGCTAATTTTTTATTATTTTTTAACTCACAAAACATCTCATCTACCTTAGATAAAGATTCATTTTTAGTAATTTGCATTTTGTTATCTTTCATGATTTTTAAAATATTTTTCTATGAAAAATTTATGAATTTTTCTCTAAATCTTCCATTAGTTTTTGCTGCTCTTCCTTTGACAATGAGTTGAATTTGGTTTCTAGTTTATCATTAACAACTTTTTCATACTCTTTTCTATAACGCTTCCTTTGTTCCATAAAAGTCATTTTTCCATTTACAACTCTATAAACATAAGATGTTACCCAAGTAATAACAATCAAGATCAAGATACAACTTGAGAGAGTAGTGGCCATAAAATTGTCAACACCAATTTGCGGTACAAATTTATAACTAATTAATCCTATTAATGAAATAAAAAAACCTATTTGTATAACTTTACCTTTAGTCAATTATTTACCCTTTACCACTTCCTTTTAGTCTGAGATTTAAAAATGGAGAAAATAAAATTAAGCCTGGAAAGAAAAGAAATACAAGGCCATAAATACCTAATCTTTCAAATTTGCCCATAATATTCCACCTATTATTCATCCAGTAAAAAAGAAATAATGGAATTACTAATAAATAGGTAGAAATGATTCCAATATAAGCAATTAAAGTAGCGAATGAATTATTGAAAAAACTTTCCATTTTGATTTATTATTGATTAGTTAAAACATAACAACTATTAGAAGTCATCGTCAGAACAAACAAAAGTAATTTAAAAATGGGAGTGGGGGGACTTGAACCCCCACGAGCTAAATCGCTCGACGGATTTTAAGTCCGGCGCGTCTACCAATTCCGCCACACTCCCAAAGGAATTTGCGCTTTCTAATCGTAGCTGAAAGCAACCCATTTAACCAAGAAAAATTGGAATATTTACACTTTTAATTGTCAGATTAAATCTAATTTTTTAATTTACTATTCCTTCTACTTGCCATTGTAAAGTTTGACCTGCATGAAATGGCTTTATTTGTCCAACAATGTTTTTTTCCTCAAAAACATCAATATATTCTTTAATTTTATTAGGTTTAGAAACTAATTTTAATTTTTCTTTATTTGGGGGGACATTATAAAAATTAGCGCCATTCAAACTTGCAAACTTTTCAAAATTATCTAGAGCATCCTCCTCTTCGAAAACTGTTAAATAGCTTTCTATTGCTACTGGCGAATTAAAAATGCCTGCACATCCACAAAAAGCCTTCCACTTCCTAAGGTGTGGAGCAGAGTCAGTCCCCAAGAAAAAACATTTTTTCCCACTTGTTGCCGCTCTCCTTAAAGCAAGTCTATTATTTTCCCTCTTAGCCACTGGTAAGCAGTAAAAATCACTATTTAAGCCTCCAAAAAACATTGCATTTCTATTTATATGCAAATGATGCGGAGTGATAGTAGCCCCAATATTATTTTCTTGAACAAAATCCACTGCATAAGAGGTGGTTATATGTTCTAGAACGATTTTTAATTTTGGAAATCTTTTGGTTATTTGAGAAAGTTCTTTATCTATAAAAACTTCTTCTCTATCGAATACATCTACTTCAGAATTAGTCACTTCCCCATGAATTAAAAGAGGCATTCCAGAATCTTGCATTATTTCAAAAATCTTATATAGATTTTCTATTTTCCTAACTCCATGACTGGAATTTGTTGTGGCATTAGCAGGATATAATTTTGCTGCAAAAAAAACATTATTTTTAAAACCATTAATTAATTCCCCTTTATCAGTCTCATCTGTAAGATAAATTGTCATTAATGGTTCAAAATTAGAACTTTCAGGTAACGCTTCAAAAATAGATTTCCTATAAGAAATAGCGCTATTTATTGATGTTATGGGACTTTTAGTATTTGGCATGACAATGGCTCTTCCAAAATATTCCGAAGTAAACTGAATGATATTTTTTAATACAAGACCTTCTCTTAAATGTAAATGCCAATCATCAGGTTTTATTATGGTTAAAGTCTTCAAAATTTTTTCTATTTAATCAATTTTAACAGCAAATTAAAATTGACAATAATTTATAGATATTCGAGGATAGTTATTAACCAATTATGAAAATTTTTATTATCTAAATAAAAGCCTAAATATGAGTGATTTTTTATTTCCAATAATAGAAATAGTTTTAGGCATAGTTCTGCTTTTTGCTGGAGGAGAGTTTTTTATACAAGGAGCCATATTTTTATCTTTAATTTTAGGAATACCTCAAATAGTAATTGGTTTGACAGTTGTTTCTCTTGGTACAAGCTCTCCTGAGTTGTTGGTAAGTTTGAGTTCAATTTTAAAAGGCAGTGATTCACTTGCGGCAAGCAATGTAATAGGAAGCAATATTTTTAATGTTCTTGTAGTTTTAGGTATAAGCTCATTGATAACACCTCTAAAGGTAAAGAGCAGAATAGTCAGAAGAGATGTTCCTCTTTTAATGGCAATTTCTTGTGCAGTTTGGGCAATGTCATCAACAGGCTTATTAACATTTCAAGCAGGGATATTTTTAATATTTTGTTTAGTCTTAAATACAATATGGGAAATTAAGACCATCAATGAGAAAGAAAAGGATACAAAAGATGCTGAACCAGAGATAGAAGAAATCAAAGATAATAATAAAGGGGAAATAAATATATTGCTAAAGTTGATATTGGGAATATTTCTTTTAAGCTTTGGTTCAAACATTTTAGTAAATGGATCTCAAACGCTTGCTACTCTTTTGGGAGTAAATGAAATTGTTATTGGTTTAACTATTGTAGCTACAGGAACATCTTTGCCAGAATTAGTAACTTCAATAATTGCTGCATTTAAAGGTAAAACAGATCTTGCGATTGGTAATGTAATAGGAAGCAATTTGCTCAACCAACTTTTAATTCTTGGAAGTTGCAGTATTTTTTCAGGATTTAAAGGATTAGTTATTGAACAAAGTCTAATAAAAGTTGACCTACCTTTTATGGTTTTAACTACCTTTGCATGCTTGCCAATTTTTTGGAGCAAAGGGAAAATTACCAGAATCGAAGGATTTATTTTGCTTAATCTTTATATTTTCTACATTCTCGATAAGATACTCTTTTTGAATGGATTTAATTTCCTTCCAGAATTAAGGATAGGTTTATTTTTTTACTTTACGTTACTTATAGTGTATCTATTCGTTCAAGAAAAATTAAAATTTTCTAATTCATCATTTTAGCCATACATAGTCACAAATTCTTCTGAGATAGTTGGGTGTAAAGCCATAGTAATATCAAAGTCTTTTTTTGTTATTCCTGCATTTAATGAAATTGATACCATTTGAATAATCTCAGATGATGTTTCTCCAAACATATGACATCCCAAGACTTTGTCGGTTAGCTTATGAACTATAATCTTCAACATACATTTTGATTTATTCTTTTTAAAAGTATTTGACATAGGGGTAAATTTGCATTTGAAAATTTTTATATTTTCTTCAGAGTAAATCTCTTTAGCACTTTTCTCACTTAAGCCAACTGTTGAAATTTCTGGAATAGTAAAAACGGCCTTAGGGATATTTTCATAATTTACTTTTCTTTTTTGGTCATTAAAAAAATTATCTGAAAAAACTCTCCCTTGTTCTATTGCTACTGGAGTTAAGTTTGGTTTATTTATGATATCGCCAACTGCAAAAATATTTGCGTTGCTTGTTTGATTAAGTTCATCAACATCTAAATATTGGCCATCCATCTTTAGATTTAAAAAATCTAAATTTAAAGGCAAAAGATTTGGTTCTCTTCCTGTAGCAATAAGGATATTATTAGTAAGGAGTTTATCCCCCGAGTCTAGAGTAGATTCCAGATCTCCATTTACTCTTTTGATAGACTTTAATTGAGTATTGGAAATTATATTGATCTCAGAAAAAGTAGGTGATTCCTCTAGGCAGGAAGAAAGATCTTCATCAAAACCATTAAGTAAATGTTGACCTCTAATTAATTGAGTTACTTCAGTGCCTAAATTTCTGAAAATAGAAGCAAATTCACAAGCAATATATCCTCCTCCTACTATTAATATTGATTTGGGAAACTTTTCTAATTCAAAAATATCATCACTAGTCCATGCCAAATCTATCCCAGGAATATTTAATTTCTTTGGTTTACCTCCAACTGAAATAAGAATTTTTTTTGAACTTATTTTATTTTTAATTTTCTTCGTTTTTGGACAAATAATTTCTAATTCATTTTGACTAGTAAATCTTCCTAAGCCCTCAAAAACAGTTACATTAAATTTTTTTAAAGAATTCCTATGTAAATTACTTAATCTACAAACTTCTTCTCTAACATTCTTCAATAAAGTATTTGATTCAAAATTAATACCTTCATTTTTTAATCCATATCCTTCAGAAGAATCCATATTTTTTTTACTTTTAGCTGCATAAACCATCAATTTCTTAGGAACACATCCCCTTATCACACAAGTTCCTCCTATTTGATTTACTTCTATGATTGCGACTTTTGCTCCATAACTAGCCGCACGTTTAGCCGCCGCGAGTCCTCCAGATCCAGCGCCAACAACAATTAAATCATATTCAAATTCCAAGACTTTTTTTAATCAATTATTATAACGTTAGTTTATAGCTTTAATTCAAATAATGAATGGAATTTTGACATGGAATGATTTAAATAAATTTGAAGTTGAAGATCTTGATAGAGTCCATGGTATAAATAATTCCTACGCAAATTTAAGATTATTTGGGCATAGTGAAAATGATGCATTAGTTACCCTATATAGGGATAGGCATTCTTGGTGTCCTTACTGTCAAAAGATATGGTTATGGCTTGAATTTAAGAAAATTCCATACAGAGTCAAAAAAATAAATATGTTTTGCTACGGTCAAAAAGAAAGTTGGTTCCTTGAAAAAGTCAGATCGGGGAAATTACCTGCAATTGAATTTAAAGGGCAAGTTATAACTGAAAGCGACGATATCATAGCTTTTTTAGAAAATAAATTTGGAGCACTTGGATCTTTTATTACATCTAGTCACCTTATCAAAATTCGAGAATTAGAAAGAGAAATTTTCAGATCCTGGTGTAATTGGCTCTGCAGAGAAAGTTTTAATTTTATAGATAACTCTTTTAGAAAAAAAAGATTTAAAGAATCAATTTCTAAACTTGATGAAATCTTGAGTAGATCAAAATCGGGTTTTGTTGATCCATCAGTATCTAACACGGGTGATATAGAGCCTGGTGTTGGAGATATAATTTTTATTCCCTATATGGAGAGAATGAATGCATCACTAATTTATTATAAAGGATTTAATTTAAGATCTAATTATCGTCATTTAGATAATTGGCTTACCCTCTTTGAAGGGACAAGTACTTATAGAGGCACTCAAGGAGATTTTCATACTCACTCTCATGATTTACCACCACAAATGGGTGGATGTTACAAAGAAAAAAATGTTCAACAGATTACTTTCTCTAAGCAAATAGATAGTGGCGAGGGTCTAGGTAATTATGAACTAAATAAAAATTTTAATTCAAAATATTTCGCTAAAATTGCTCTTAAAAGAGTAATAAAACATAAGGACAATTTACTAAAAGTAAACCCATACAATAAAGAATCCTTTGAGGAATCATTGAGATCAGCATTAACCCATATGATCACAGGTGAAGTACTAATCCCTAAAAATTTTTCAGGAATCTCTATAGGCTACTTAAAAAATAGAATCTCAGTTCCAAGAGATATGCCACTTATTTCAGCAAGATTATTAAGACAATCATTAAACAAAATTGAATCGATTGGTGATAACAATCAAGTGGATAAGTTACCAATAAGGCATAGATATGATCAAGATCCTAGAAATTTTAATTAAAATAATTTATAAATTTTTTCTTGAATCTATTTGAAGTAAATCTCTTATTTTCTGAACTTGACTTGCAATATGTGGATCAATAGATAATTTTTTTTCAACTTGTTCAATAGCATACATAACTGTTGTATGGTCTTTCCCCCCAAATTCATCTCCAATTCTTGGAAGGCTTAGATCTGTCCCATGCCGCATAAGATACATACCAATTTGTCTAGCTTGACTCACGGGTTTTCTTCTACTTGAACTAGTCAATTCATCAGTAGAAACTTTAAAGAAATCTGATACTTTGTTAATAACTTGTTTTGGAGTAACAACTACTCCAACGCTATTTGGATCAAGCATTGGAGCAATTGATTGGACTGTCATTGGCAGGCCTGTTATTGATGCAAATGCAACAGCTCTAGTAAAGGCTCCTTCCAATTCTCGAATATTAGAAGTGAATCTTCCTGCTATAAATTGAATTAAATCTCTTGGGAGACTCATCTTTTCTTGTTCTGCCTTTTTTTGAAGGATAGCAGTCCTCGTCTCAAGATCAGGGGGTTGAATATCTGCAGTCATACCCATTGAGAACCTAGAAATTAATCTCTCTTGAATTCCCGACAATTGATTCGGGGGTCTATCACTTGCAATAACTATTTGACTTCCTGATTCGTGAAGAGCGTTAAAAGTATGAAAGAATTCTTCCTGTGTATACTCTTTGCCTTCTAAGAACTGTATATCATCTATTAAAATCAAATCTACATTTCTATATTTATCTCGAATAGCTGTCATTCCATCTCTCCGAATACCACTAATAACATCGTTAGTAAAAGTCTCTGTAGATACATATTTGACTTTTGCTTCTGGATCTATTTCTACTCGATAATGACCTATTGCTTGCATTAAATGAGTCTTTCCAAGACCTACTCCACCACAAATAAATAATGGATTGAATTCTCTCCCAGGAGATTCCGCAACGGCTAAAGCTGCTGCATGAGCCAACCTACTATTTGGCCCTACAACAAATCTTTTAAATACGTAGCGTAAATTTAAACCATTAGGATTTTTGAATTGATTTTTTGAAGAATTATTTTGGTTATTACTAGAAAAAGATCTTGTTTTATTATTATAGTTCTGTTCGATAGGTTTCTCTTCATTTGTTAAATCACTGCTGGTATTTGTTTCTGATTTAAAAACAACTTTTACATCATGCCCGCAGATTTCTTTTGCTGCTTTTTCAATGGTTTCACAATAATTCTTTCTTAACCAATCACTGGAAAATGTATTAGGAGCGATTAAGGTCAATAGACCATTCTCAAAACAATTAAATTTAGCAGGCCTTATCCATGTCTCAAATGAAGGCTTACTTAACGTTTTTTGGAGTGATTGTTGAACTTCCGCCCAAATAGGATTAGTTGCTTGCAAAGTTTTATTCTCTAGATTATTAATCTAGTTGGATTTTAAAAATTGGCCATTATCAAATCATAAGATCACGACAAATTTAAAGTTATTTAACAAAGCATCAACTAAATTTATAAAAAGATAAATTTTATATTTTTTTAATAGGCTTATAATTATTTTAAATCTCACTAAAGTATTGGATAAAGCATTACTTGTTATCATGGCAAAATGGCATGGTTTTGGAAGATGCAAAACACGATTATCAAAAGATATAGGTAAAAGTAATTCTGCAAAAGTACAAAGTGTGATGACCAAACACACTATTTCAGTCGCAAAATTTCTTCAAGAAAATAAACTAATTGATATTTCTATTGCTATAACTGGTTTAGGGGCAGAGAATTGTAGAAAATGGTCTAGAACATTAGGCATCAAAAAATATAATTTACAGGGGAAAGGCTGCTTAGGAGAAAGAATGAAAAGGCAAATAATTATCAACAAAAAATTTTGTGTCAGACATAAGATCAAAAATATTATTTTTATTGGTACAGACCTTCCAGATTTATGTCATCAAGATTTATTGAATACTCTAAAAGAGTTTCAACAAAATGATCTTATTTTAGGACCATCTAATGATGGAGGATACTGGCTTATTGGTTTATCAGAAAAAATAATGTCATCTCATATATATTTGCCTTTTATTAACATTAAGTGGGGGACAGAAAACGTTCTACAAAATACAATTGATAATTTTGCTTCTACAAAATTGAAATATAAGTTTTTAGATAAAAAAATAGATATAGATACAATTATTGATATTGAAAATAGAAAATAAACGACTTGTCAAAAATCTCAATTATCATTCCAACTATTAATGAAGCTTATAATTTGCCATTATTGCTTTCAGATTTATCAAGTATTCAGGAAGAGGGGGAAATCATAATTGTTGATTGTGGAAGTGAAGATAAAACTATTGACATAGCAAATATTTATGGAGCAAAAGTATATATATCCAAAGAAAGAAATCGAGGTTTACAATTAGATTTAGGAGCTAAGAATTCAAAAGGGGAATGGCTCATATTTTTGCATGCAGACACAAGATTAACTCATGATTGGTTTAGCAAAATAAATTCATTTCTAAAGGGAAACAAGAATAGTGTTTACTATTTTAAATTTAAAATTAATCACAAAAAGATAATTTATAGAGTTCTCGAAATTTTTGTAAATTTTAGAAGTAAATATTTTAAACAACCATATGGTGATCAAGGTTTAATAATTCATAGAACTAACTACTTTAAGAATAATGGTTTTAGAAGGATACCTTTGATGGAAGATGTAGATTTTTTAAGGAGATTAAATAATAAAAAAGATTTAAAACAATTAAATTCACCTATTTTTATAAGTCCAAGAAAATGGGAAAGAACTAATATTTTTCACCAAGCAATTAAGAACTGGCACTTTAGAGTAAGGTGGTTAAAAGGCGAATCAATAAAATCTATATATTCTGACTACTACAAAAAATAATTAATTTGCATACCAAAAAGCACATTTAGAGCCTCTTGGTTCTAATATCCAACCTTGTCTTTTGTAAAATGAAACCACTTCGGCATCAGCAAAAAGGGTTACTTTAGAAATTCCAATATTTTTTAATTCTTTTAGGATATATTTCATTAACTCTTTCCCCAATCCAAGTCCTTGATAAACAGGGTTAATAGCCACATCCCAAACTGTTGCTTCTAAAATTCCATCGCCAGTGCATCTTGCAAATCCTACTAGTCTGGGGAATTTATCATCATGACGCCATAACCCAACCACCAAAATACTAAAATCCAAAGCTTTTTTCACTCTCCTTATAGGTCTTCTGCTCCAACCAACAGTTTGCAAAAGTTGATCTAGTTCTATTAGATCTAAATCTTTATTTTTACTACATACGAATGTTTCTTCTTTATTTGTTTGAGTGAACTCATAAGAATTTAAACCATACAGATCTATTAGCTTATCCCTTGATATACTGTTTGATTTTTTTATAAAAGATCCTTGGTTTCTAAAAATCATTAAAAATTCGCGAATCCTTTTTGCTGAAGCTCAGAGAGCTGAAAATATAAACCCTTTTTCAGTCTCAATTCGCTATGTGTTCCCTCTTCAATTAATGATCCCCCTTTTAAAACTAAAATCTTATCAGAACTTTCAATGGTCGCGAGTCTGTGAGCTATTACTAATGCTGTTCTTCTTGTAAGAATTCTTTCAAGATCTTTTTGCAAAGTGGCTTCTGTAGAGGGATCCATGAATGCTGTAGCTTCATCCATTATCAAAACAACAGGGTTTCTAACCGCTACTCGAGCTACTGAAAGAAGTTGTCTTTCTCCTGAGGAAAGATTTCCTCCTCTTTCTCTAAGAAAAGTGTTCAAACCCTCTGGTAATTTTTTTAATAAACCATTTAATCCTAATTCTTTACAAAGATTTTCTAATTCAAGATTGTCTATATTTGCATTTAGTTTCAAATTATCAGCAACATTTCCACTAAAGATAAAGGTATCTTGCAGAACTACTCCTAACATATTTCTAAGGGTTGCTATAGGAATATCTTTTATATCTATATCATCGATTAAAATTTGACCTGATTGAGGTTCATACAATCTACATAACAATCTAATTATAGTTGTTTTGCCAGAACCAGTTGGTCCTACAAAAGCTGCATGCTCTCCAGGATTGATCAAGAAAGATAAATTCTTTAGAATATGTTCTCCCTCTTTGTAGAAGAAATTAACATTCTTGAATTCAATCTTACCCTTAAATTGCTTATTTGCGGTTTTTGCATCATTTGAAAAATTCTTTGCGGAAATAGAGTCTTGAATCTGAATTTCTTCATCCAATAATTCATTTATTCTCTCAACAGCTGTAAGGCCTCCCTGAATCTGAGTAAATCTCTCTGCAAGCTGTCTTAAAGGTTCAAAGAGTCTTTGAGAATATAAAATGAAAGTTGTTAATGTCCCTAAACCAATATTTCCAGAGGTAACAAGATATCCCCCAACTGCTAAAACCAAGGAAACAGCAGCAAGCGAAATCCACTCTATAAATGCTGAAATGCTACTGTCATAAAATATAGTTCCATTAACTGCTTTCTTGTAAGCAACTCCAGTATTAGAAAATTTCTTACTATTAAAAGCTTCTCTTCTAAACATCTGAACAACTTCTAGACCTTGAAGATTCTCTTGAAAATCAGAGTTGAGTTGAGATAATTCTTCTCTCACTTGATAATTGGCCTTTCTGTAGCGTTTTTGAAGCCAAATAATGAAATATGAAACTGGTATCTGAGTTAATAACAATAAAATGGCAAGCCCTCGATCAATTGAAAGCATCGTCAAAGAAATTACTATGAGACTTACAAAGTCAGCAATAACTCCAACAGCACCACTCCCAAAAACCTCGGCTAAAGCATCAACATCATTTGTTAATCTCGTTAATAATTTCCCTACAGGCATTTTATCGTGATACTTGAGAGATAAAGATATTGAATGATCAAAAAGTTCTCTTCTTATCCTTGCTGTCAAACGTTGACCCACTGCTTGAATATTGTAACTTTGGTATCCTTGCAAAATCAATCTAAACAGAACAGTTATAAATAAAGTTAGGATTATGGCATTTATTGACTGCCCAAAGAAAGTTTTACTTAGCCAAACATCTGTAGTTTCTTTCTTGAGAATGGTAATTGCTTGACCAACTAATAATGGTTGAATAGCTCCAGAGAAAGAAACAGGTAACAAAACTATCAAGATTAGATAGATTGTTTTTTTATCTTTAGTTAAATATTTACCTAACTTTTTAATCCTTCTAAAATCATTAAACATTAAGCTATTCTTTTATATGAGATTAGTAGATTCTATTGATAAAATAGTATCTCTGAGGTGATTATCATCTAACCTCATAGAAAGAGGATTTCCAATTAGTCTTGCAGTCGAGTAGAAAAGATCATCTATTTTAATTAAACCATTCTCATTGAGAGTCTTTCCGGTTGCCACCAAATCAACTATTGCCTCTGCCATACCTGTAATAGGACCTAGCTCGACTGATCCTGTCAGATGAACTATTTCTACGGGAATATTTAATTCTTCAAAATAAGATCTTGCTGTTTTTATAAATTTACTTGCTACTTTACAATTCGCTGGAAGATCAGTTGGTTTTGAATAATTACTATTTTTCTTAACGGCCAAAGACATATGACAACCCCCAAATCCTAAATCTAATAACTTTGCAACTTTTAATTCAGATTCTCGTAAAACGTCATACCCAACAATACCCAAATCAGCCTGACCATAACTTACATAAACAGGAACATCTCCATTTCTTACTAGTAAAGCTTTAGCCCGTTTGCAATTTGATTCAAAGGTTAATGATCTATTGTTTTCCTTCAACGCGTCAGAGAAATCTAACCCAGCTCTTTTAAAAGTTGAAATTGAATCTTTTAACAGAGCTCCTTTTGGTAAAGCTATAGTAAACATAGATCAATTTCTTCCAAGGATTCTTCATTCTAAGTTAACAATGGAATTTAATAAAGCTCGAAATATAATCGGACTCAGAGTTTTAAGTGATAACGTCATTTGGTTGTGGGTAAAAGATAAATCCGTTGTAGTTGTAGATCCATCTGTTCACGAACCAGTAATTAGATATTTAGATGAAAACAATTTTCACTTAAAAGCTATTTTACAAACTCATCATCATTCAGACCATATTGGAGGAACTAAGTCTCTTATTGAAAGATGGCCAAATGTAAAGGTGATTGCTTCCTCCAAAGAAAAAAAAAGAATACCTCTTCAAAATGTATCTGTAGAGGATGGAGAAATTTTGAATATTTTAGGTGAAAAAGTAAAAATAATTGAAGTATTAGGGCATACAAGCTCACATATTGCCTTCTTTTTAAATGGGAAGAATCCTGTTCTTTTTATTGGTGATACATTATTTTCTGGAGGCTGTGGAAGAATTTTTGAAGGGACTTATCAACAAATGTATTCTTCACTAGAAAGAATCAAATCTTTACCAAAAAATACTCTCATATATTGTGCTCATGAATATACTAGAGCAAATATATTGTGGGCATTGAATCTCAAGCCTAAAGATCAAGATATAAAAAATAAACTTTTGGAAGTTGAAAAAAAACTTTCTCTTAATGAATTGACAATTCCATTTTTCCTTGACGAAGAGATGAAAATAAACCTTTTCTTAAGAGCAAAAAATTTAGAAGAATTTACTTTTTTAAGAGCAAATAAAGATTTATGGGTTTAAATAGATAGGTATCTTCTTAAACAAATGTCCCCCAAACAAGTAATTAAAACATCAAATGCTCCAAATCCAGTCGGACCTTATAATCAAGCAATAAAAGCTGGGGATTTTATCTATTGTTCTGGTCAAATTGCTATAGACCCATCTTTTAATGAAATAACATGTTTAGGTGATATAGAGAAAGAAACTATTCAAGTTCTAAAAAACCTCGAAGCAGTTCTTAAAGCTGGTGGAGCAAAAATAGAGGATGTAATAAAAACAACTATTTACTTAACCGACTTAAGTAATTTTCAAATTGTCAATAAAATATATAGTGATTTTTTTAATATAGATAATCCTCCAGCAAGGGCCTGTGTGGAAGTTTCATCTCTACCAAAAGGAGTTTTAGTTGAGATAGATTGCGTCGCATTTCTAGATTAATTTCTAATTATTGAGAAATTTGAAATATAAGCCAATTATGCACCGCAGTTGTTTAGATTATTAGTTGATAATTCATCTTTGATCTATGTCAGCAGCAAAGCTTAATATAGATGAACTAGAAGCAGGTTATCCTTTATTTTGCAAAGCTCTTAGACTATTAATTCTAAAAGGTAACTCAGTTAAAGATATAGAAAAGACAGTGTGTTGGGGTCATCTTGAAACTTTAAATAGATGTCTACCTGGTAGATATAAAGCTCCCACATATTTAATGGCTTTAATCAAGAGAGATATTGCAAAGCCAAATAATTATTAAAAAGGACTAATCTTCTAAATAAAATTTATCAATATCCTTTGAAAAGTCTTTTTCTTTATCTGATATTTCTCTTTTATCTAAAAATATTGAAAGACTTACAAAATTCTTGCCGAAGCTGATATTTGGATAGATATCCCTTTCTTTACATAATTTCTCAATTTTTCCCATGAATTTACTAATTTTCGAGTATTGATCAAATTCAAATCTTTTTTCAAACCTTAAAGGTGATTCTCTTTCATTCCACATTAAATTCTTTATTCAAGACTAATTACACTATACCTTCAAAAAAGTTTCTCAAAAAACTTTTGAAGTTAAAATTTTTAGTCACTCTCCCAATAATCAATAATACCGCCAATTGTTAAATCGGTTTGAACTTCTGGATTAGGGCAAGCAAATCTAGCGGCAGAGCCACTAGCAGTAAAAACCCAGTTACCTTCTCTAGCGCCAACAGGATCAACAGCAACTAATTTCTTTCCTTTATTATTTTCTAAAATTCGCAAATTCATATGACCTAAGCCAGGGACTCTTTGAGTACATACCATCCTTCCTAATACCTTCATGATTTCCACAATTACTATCCTCCTTTTTTATGACTTGTCAGGATCCCAATGATCAATTATTCCAACAATCGTTAAATCGCTTGGATATGATTTGCTTCCCGCTGCTTCTCTAGCAGCAGAACTTCCAACACAAATAACCCAATCTCCTGGCTTACATCCAACAGCATCAACTGCAACCTTGTTTGAAGAACCATCCAAAACAACCTGTAGATGTTTATGTTCAAAACCAGGAATCCTATTGGTTGATACAAGTGGTTTTACAACCTTACAAATTAACATAACTAGTGAGCCTCCTCTGTTTTTTTATCTAAAGACATTCCAATAATTTGGGCGGAATGAATGTTGTCCCTATCTCTAATAGTAGAGCAAGTATGTAACAATCCTTGATCAACTAAATTTTTATATCTAATTGATATCGCATTATTAACTCTTTCACAATCTTTTATTGCCCTCTCTTTTGCACCGGGTACTTTGCCAGAGTAATCAAATCTTATTACTACTGGAATAGGTAGATCTTTAGAAACATTTAATCCAGTAAAAATCTTTACTCCTACATCTAAATCTGGAGCCCCTTCTTCGACTGTATCTAAATGAGCAAAATAAGTTAAATTTCTGAGATGTACTTCTTTAAAACCTATACCTACTCCAATAAACCTCTCTGCATGTCCAATATCTTCATAAGAACCATTATGAAAACTTTTAACATAATCAATTTGAGAAATATTGTTGACAATTAATTTATAAATAAATTTTTCAAGTCCACTGAGTTTATCTTTTGAAGATTGCTTGGAAATTGTTTGACAAATTTCTCTCTCTGCATCCTCTTGTGAAAAGTTAATTGTTGAATTATAAATTTCTAAAGTAGAAATAGTTTTTTCTAAATCAATCCCTCCATCGCTACTTGGCAAATGTATTTTTAATGAATCAGTGTCTGTATCAAGTCCAATTAACATTAAATCCACAGAAGCACCACAGCAAAAGCTATTCTCTACAGCCTCTTTGAAAGCATATAGTTTACTTCTACCTTCTTCTGCAGCTAACGCGTCATTACTACCATGAGCTGCACATCCCTGATGCAAAGGATCTACAGAACTAAAATGATAAGTTACAACTTTTAAGTATCTGGTATCTTTATGCGCTTCATTAGGGATATTCTCTCTATATCTTTTATGTTCAGTTTTTACCCATCTATTTACTGTATTTTCAATGTCAAAAAGTGCACCAGCGTGAGATCTTCTTCTTACAGAACTAAAAGGTATTCTCATTACATATGCTACTGAATGAGCTAATCGTCCATCTGAACAAGGAGTTATATCAAGTAAATGTATTCCACAATCTAAAAGAAAATTTTCAAAATCTCCGGCAACTCTACTTCCTGAAGCACCTTCAAGAGGATCATTATTAAAAAAATTGTCACTCAGCTTCTCATGTTGTTTAAAAGCACACCATGCATATAGGGCTCTCATATCGAGAGGTTTAACCCAAGATTTATCTAATATATGAAGGGGCAGATCTATTCCCAAATTTTTTCTTGATATTGTCTGAGCTTTACTTATAAAATCTTCTTGATGTTGTATTTGAGCAATTCCCTTTAGAGTTGGAACAATTTCGTCAAAATCACTTTTTATTTTGCTTTCATATCTATATAAATTTTCATTTTGGATATTATTAGTTAATTCATGAGATTTACCAGAATTTTTTAAATCATTTGATTCTTTAGTTTGTATATGAATATTTTCCGTAAAAGTTTTCATTGGAGCTGTAGGCCCCAATGTAAAGTTCTTGGCTTTTGCCAGTCCTCTTAAAGGCATTATTTAATTAACCTCGTGCACCACCTGAAAAGGTAACAAGTTGTCCTTCACGAGTATTACCACTAGATCCAGTTATCAAGAAATCTGGTTTTTCTGTTTCCTCATTTCTTTTAACTTCCATAGGGGGCATTGCACTCATGAATCCTGCTCTTGATGGATTTCTCTTTCTAGAAGAAGCTCCCTCCGTGCCTGTTACCTTATCACCGCGATCCCAATCATCACCAGTTACGTTTCCCACTGATTGTCCTTCACCTGTAATCCTTGATGCGACTCTTTTTTCTGGAGTCTTTGCTGCACGGTCTGCCTCTTCAATTTCCATTTTTTGTTTATAAGTAATATTTTTATTCGGTTCAAATCTAAATTTTTCAGTGCCAGTGACCTTATCAACTGCCATATCAAAAGGTCCTGTTACCTTTGAACCATTTTCATACTCATTACCCGTAACACCTTGAGTATTTTTTTCAGAATATTTTTCTCTTGATGGTGATTTAACAGAGAATTCTTTCCAAGAGTTACCTGCGGACTTTTCCTGATTCGCATAAGCCGAATCATGAGGAGGATTCTCACAAGCTTGTGAGAACTGATCTCCACCAACATAGGGAGTACCTGTTAGATTCTTGCAAGCACCTTTCTTAGCACCTGTCATTACTCCGCCAATTCCTGGTTGCTGGCCTGTAAGTCTGGCATTTGAATTATTTCCAGAATTAACTGTTGCTCGTGATTTCATATCTTCAGAAATCTCAGTACTACAATTTTCATTAATCTGATCTAAGCCTGCGTATGGTGTTCCTGTTAACACTTTGCATGAACCTGGTTCATCTCCAGTTACTATTTCTGATCTTCCTGTCATAGTGCCGCTTATTAAATTTGACTTTGAAGAAAGGCTTAAACCTACTTTTCTAGCTTCTGGTCTTGGTTTTGAAGCGCAAAACTTCTCGTATTGTTGAGATCCTATGTACTCATCACCAGTTACATTCTTACAACTCCCATGTTCATTGCCTGTCATATGGTCTGATCTTCCAACCCCTGTACCAGTTACATTATTCCCATTAAGAGTGTTATAACTGCCTACTTTTTCAAATGCTTTACCTTTTGGATTTGGCTCAGAGCCAAGATATTGATCTCCAGTTAATTGATGTCCAGAACCTGATTCATCTCCAGTAACTAGGGTTGATCTACCAGGAAGTGATCCAGATACTTTTAATCCATCGGTTGTAGTACTGTGTTTAACCTTTGAAGGATTTTTTGGAACATCACCACAATACTTCTGTGATTGATTAGAAGATACATATTCAGTACCTGTAAGGTTTTTACAAGTCCCTGGCTCATCGCCTGTGACCCTATCAGATCTACCAACTTCATTTCCAGTTACTTTATTACCTGATGTTGTAGATGTAACAGTAGATCTAAGTGGTTGTTTATAACTTGGTCTATCTTGACAAAATTGATCAATAACTTCTGCTCCCATATATTGGGTACCAGTAACATTTCTGCATGTACTTGCTTCATTACCTGTAGTTTTTACAGATCTATTAGCTTGTGTTCCAGTAACTATTTGACCTGAATCAGTTTCACTTTTACCAACTTTCAAGCTAGCATCTGCAATATTTTGTTTGGCGCCATTTTTATTTGGACCACATGGTCTACATTTACCATTACCTTTTTTGCCTGTAGCACCAGTCTTACTTCTTAGCTCTCTCACTCTCTGAGAAATTTCTCTACTACTTAAATCTGGATCTCCCCTTCTAGCTAAAGAAGCGGCACTGGTATTTTGTTTAGTTGCTGATTTACCATGCTTAGATTGAGCTTCTCTTCTCGCTAAAACAATATCTCTACTTGTATTAGTAATAGGCTTTCTCTTCTGATTAATTCTTCTCTTAACGTTGGGTTTTTGGGACTTAGATTCTGTACTAGTTGAATCCTGACTTTCATGATTTTTATTTATAGTTGATTTAACTATGTTTACAGGATTTTCTTTTTTAACATCAGTACGGGTTCTATCGGATGAAGTTATAGCTGATTTTCCATGGGTAGACATTGCTTTTCTTCTCTCTATTACTAACTCTTTACTAGATAGAGTTGTTGAAGAATTTCTGTTTACCTGAGTTTTTGGGATATGTTTTGTAGCTGGTTTAGAAATATTATGATTATTAGGAGAAGACTGAGTCCCAGAAATCTGTATATCTTGAGAAGATCGAACTCTATCTTTGGTAGTTGAAGAATAAGCAGCAGCTTTTTTACCGCTATCACTCATCGCCTTTCTTCTTTCAAGTGCAATCTCTCTACTGGTTTTTTTTGACATAATCTTCAAGTTTGAAATTCTTTAAAAACTTTTTTGAAAAACTTTCTCCAAAAAAATTTTTGGAGAAAGATATTAACTACGATAAGTAGCTTTAACGTCCTTGGAAAACTACAAAAGCTGTTCCTTGACTTTGAGTGTAAGCATCGTATCCGATGATTCTTACATGATGATCAGGGTATGCTCTATGGCATGCCTCTAATTCACTCACGATCAAGTTAAGATCTTTTTCACCAAAGAATGGGAGTTTCCAATAAGACCAATAAGTTTGCATACATCCAGTTGGATGAACATGCTCAATAACTGGACTCCAACCTTGAGCAATTATGTATGCAATTTGGTCATATATTTCTTCCTGGGTCATCGGTGGTAAGAAACCGAATGTTTCCAGGGTTGCAACTGTTTGATAGTCGCTTACTGTGCTCTGGAAAGGCATAATTAATCAAAATGTGAATGTAATTACTCGTAAAAACGAGATTTTAATAAGTTTGAGGAGAATAAATCTCCTCAATTTCGAAACTTGAGTTAACCCTGAACATCAAGCTTGTCGACAGTGTCAAACTCGAACTTAATTTCCTTCCAAGTTTCTAGAGCAATAGCTAATTCAGGACTATGCTTAGCAGCTTCCATAAGGATGTCTCTACTCTCTTTTTCGATTTCGCGACCAGCATTACGGGCTTTTACACAAGCTTCTAAAGCAACTCTGTTAGCTGCAGCTCCAGCAGCTGAACCCCATGGATGACCATGTGTTCCTCCACCGAACTGAAGGCAGGAATCATCCCCAAAGATCGCTAGAAGTGCAGGCATATGCCAAACATGGATACCACCTGATGCGACTGCAAATACTCCAGGCATTGAACCCCAATCTTGATCAAAGAAGTTACCTCTTGATCTATCTTCAGGAACAAATGACTCTCTTAAGTTGTCAATATAACCAAGAGTTGTTTGACGATCACCTTCTAGTTTTCCAACCACGGTTCCAGTATGTAATTGGTCTCCTCCAGATAGTCTCAAACATTTTGCAAGAACCCTGAAGTGTATACCATGCTTTGGATGTCTATCAATAACAGCATGCATAGCTCTGTGAATATGCAGAAGCATGCCATTTTTACGACACCAATTAGCTAATCCAGTATTTGCAGTAAAACCACCAGTTATATAATCATGCATGATGATTGGCATATCTAGCTCTTTTGCAAATTCAGCTCTTTCATAGAGTTCTTCAGGAGTGTTAGCAGTACAATTTAGATAGTGACCTTTAACTTCTCCAGTTTCTCGCTGAGCAAGCTTAACTGCTTCTGCAACAAACTCAAATCTTTCTCTCCAACGTTGGAATGGTTGAGAATTAATATTCTCATCATCCTTAGTTAAATCAAGACCGCCTCTAAGACATTCATATACAACTCGACCATAGTTTTTACCAGATAATCCTAATTTAGGTTTGATGGTACAACCAAGTAGAGGTCTTCCGTATTTGTTAAGTCGATCTCTTTCAACTACGATTCCGTTTGGTGGACCACCGCAAGTTTTAATGAAAGCAATTGGGAATCTAATATCTTCTAGACGTAGATGTCTTAGAGCTTTAAATCCAAAAACGTTTCCTACAAGAGATGTTAATACGTTTGTAATTGAGCCTTCTTCAAAAAGATCTAAAGGATATGCAATAAAGGCATAGAAAGCTTCAGGATCTCCAGGAACGTCTTCGATTCGATAACAACGTCCTTTATAAAATTCTAAGTCTGTAAGTAACTCGGACCAAACTGTTGACCAAGTACCTGTTGAAGATTCAGCGGCAACAGCTGCTGCAACTTCTTCTCTTGGAACACCTTCCTGACCTGTACATTTGAAACAGGCTAGTAAATCGGTGTCTAGGGGTACATATTCTGGAGTCCAGTAGGTATCTCTGTACTCCTTTACCCCTGCGTCATACTTCTTACTCATAAGGATAAATTTAGGTCTGTGTAGGGAAAATAATTATTTTGCAAAATTTATGAATTTTGCTTTACTTAATTAGTCCTTTTGACCAAGAAATTCACCGTTACCTAGAGCAGGTTCAACTTCTCTATGAGGACGAGCAATAATGTGAGCTGCAACTAAACCGTCACCAACTCTTTCACAAGCATCAGCACCAGCTCTTACAGCTGCGTTAACTGCGCCTGTTTCGCCTCTAACTAATACTGTGACATAACCGCCACCAACGAATTCACGACCAATAAGGCGAACTTCTGCTGCCTTTGTCATTGCGTCTGCTGCTTCGATTGCAGGTACAAGTCCGCGTGTCTCGATCATGCCGAGAGCGATACCCATTGTTTCTGTAGCCATTGTCTACTAAATACTAAATGTGGAATGTTCAATTCGAAGAATGCTTCATTAAGTACTTATAAGTCAAGCGTTTTCGACAAAATCTCCATTAATGTTTTTTCTATCATTCATAAGTTAAACTTATCACCCTTGGTACTATTGATATGTCAATACTTATGCAAATTAGTTAGTGCATCAAAACATACTGTTGTGTTAAGAAAAAATTTACATTATGTTATTTCCGTACGAGACAGGCCCTGTCTACACAGGTGTGGAATGTTCAACCTTTCCTGTCTCCGTATCAAGCTTTAAAGTAAGATAATATTCACAATAAATTTTTTATATTATTTTGAACCTTCCAGTTCTAACTATTGCTAGTGGCAATCAAAGAAAGGTATCTGAAATTTCAGAGATGCTGGATGTTTTGTCTTTAAAGGTTGAGAAGCAACCAGAATATTTAAATGTCGAAGAAACTGGGAAAACATATTTTGAGAATGCACTACTTAAAGCCAAGGCAGCTTCTCTAGAGACAAAAACTTGGGCATTAGCTGATGACTCGGGTCTTGAAGTAGATGTTTTAGATGGTCGACCAGGAATTTATTCTGCTCGATATGCCAAAAATAATGATGAGAAAATTAAAAAATTAATTAATGAACTTTCTGATAGTCCTTATAGGAGTGCAAGATTTATAAGTTGTATGGTTTTGTGCGATCCCTCAGGAAACTTAGTTAAAGATACAACAGGAATATGCTGGGGAGAAATTCTTAGGAACCCCAAATATCCTAATGGGGAGTTCGAATCTATTTTTTGGGTTAAAGAAGCTAATTGTGTTTACGGTGAGCTCTCACAATCACAACTAAATAAATTAGGTAGTAGAGGTAAAGCTGCAAAAATTATGTCACCTTTTTTAAAAAAAGAGATAGGTTTAAGTTAAAAAATTCTCAATAATTTGAAATTTCTTCAATTGCTCTTATAGCAGCAGCTGCAGCCTCTTCTACATCTCCTTCTTTCCCGGCGAGAGTTAATCTACCAAAAGCTCCAACTGCCTTAACATCAACAACAGTTATATTTGATGCTTTTTCTGCTTCATTTGCTGCTTTTAAAACATAACCAGCTGGTTCAGTTTCTAATATAAACATGCTCATTCCAGATTGAATCATTGATCCACTCCTGTTTTGTCTATTTATTAAAACTGCATGATCTGGAGTAATTGCTCTAATAACTTCAGTCCAACTCGTTGCAGGTTTAGTTCTTTTTCTAACTTCACTCCCTATAGCATCTAGAACAACATCTCCAGAATGTAAAACAGTGCTTTGATCTTTGTGG
>QCCC01000002.1 GCA_003281415.1 Prochlorococcus sp. AG-347-K15 | reverse complement strand
AAAAACAAAGAAGAATTACTCAAATAATAATCTCCCTCTTTTCGGAATCAGCGACCATATATTTAAAACTTTTGTTGATAGACCAAATTTACTTACTAAAAGGGAAGTTCGAGTTCAAATCTTAGCTGATCTAGAGCTCCCAAAAAATGGTGTTATCTGGGATATTGGAGCAGGTTGTGGGTCAATTGGTTTAGAGGCATTAAAATTAAGACCAAATTTAGATTTATTTTGTATCGATAAAAGAATTGGCTCAAAAGAATTAATACTAGAAAACTCAAAAAGGCTTGACGTGAAACCAAAAATAATTTTAGAGGAAGACATAAATAATATCTTCAATATGAGAAATTTAAGTTCTTTTAAAAAACCTAACAGACTAGTAATTGGAGGATGTGATAAAAAGACTAAACTTAAAATTATTAATAAACTTGCGCAGGATATGATTATTGGAGATATTGTAGTCATCCCAATAATTGACATTCAAACTATTAAAGAATTGAAAGAGGAATTAGAAGATAAAAATTTCAAAACAAATTTAAATTTAATTCAGACCTATAAAAGCTTAAGTATTGCTGAGGGAATGAGGTTAGAACCAAATAATCCTGTTTTTCTTTTAAAAGGGAAAAAATAAATTCGAATAATTATTATTTATTAGGTTTAGCCACATGTGGTAAACCCCAACCTAATTTATTTCTTAAAACCTGGAAAAATTCATGGTCTTCAAGTCTTATAAACTTGACTGAGTGTTTACTTTTTCTTATTAAAACTCTATCTTCAGGCCAAACATAACAACCAGCATTTCCATCAACAACCATTACCAACCTTTCAGGAGTTGCTGGAAAAACAGTGACTGGTTCTGAATCATTAAAAACAAGTGCTCTTGATGCTAATGAATGTGGAGCAATTGGAGTTAATTGCACAACTGGGCAATCAGGAGTTATAACTGGTCCTCCAGCGCTCAGAGAATATGCTGTAGAGCCAGTTGGAGTAGACAAAATTACTCCATCTGCAGAAATATCAACAGGAGCATGTTTGCCTATAGAAATTTCAAAATGACACATGCTTGTAAGAGGTTCTCTATGAAGGGCCATCTCATTAAGGCAAAGAGACTCCCATCTCCTCTGATCATTTCTCATGACGCTAACTATAAAACAAGTTCTTTCTTCAATATCCCAACTTCCAATAATGAGTTTATCAATAGCTTCATTTAAATTAGATATGTAAGCTTCCGCAAGAAATCCTAAATGACCAGTATTAATGGTAAGTATTGGAATTTTTGCAGGTGCAGTTTGCCTTGCGGCAGAAAGCACAGTTCCATCTCCGCCAAGAACAATTGCAAATTCCATTGATTTATCAAAGCCCTCTGGAACGCAATTCGCATATCCCAGAGGTCGAACATGTTGATCAGGATTGGCAAATCCGACCATGCCTCCAGAACTACTAACTCTTACGACATCATAATTAGAATTTTCCAATTTCTTTTGAACAGAACTTGCAGTTTGAACAGCCAGTTCTTTTCCATCATTTACAATTAGTCCTGCTTTACGTACCAATCAAAAAATTAAATCTAGAAATATTTTAAACTAATTTGCCAGACAATCCTAATTTAAAGATCCTCTTCTATTAGAACTGCTTTAAAAATCTAAGATCATTTGTGTAAAATTTTCTGATATCGTCAATTTGATGTCTCACCATACAGAATCTTTCAACTCCTAATCCAGCTGCGAATCCAGTCCATTTCTCAGAATCTATTCCTAATTTTTCTAATACTTTTGGATCAACCATGCCACATCCCATTACTTCCAACCATTTACCTTTCCATTGAACATCTACTTCTGCGGAAGGTTCAGTAAATGGGAAATAACTAGCTCTAAATCTTACAGGAATATCTCCAAAAAAAGTCTTTAAAAAAGTAAGAACTGTACCTCTTAGATGACTAAAGTTAATATCTTTATCTATGCATAAAACCTCAACCTGATTAAATACAGGGGAGTGCGTAGCATCTACAGCATCTCTTCTATAAACTCTTCCAGGAGCAATAATTCTTACTGGAGGGGGATTATTTTCTAAGTACCTTATCTGAACGGGAGAAGTATGGGTCCTCAAAAGTAGATTTTCATCTAGATAAAAAGTATCCTGCATATCTCTTGCAGGATGATTTTTGGGTATATTTAGAGACTCAAAATTATAAAAATCACTTTCTATTTCAGGACCACTTTCAACTGAATACCCTAAACCACAAAAAATATCTATGATCTCATCTTGAGTTGAAATTAAAGGATGTTTATTTCCAGGTGGTGTTCCAATTGAGGGAATAGTTACATCAATTTTCTCTTTTTTAATCTTTTGGTCTAAGGCTTCACTATTAAGCTTATTTTTTCTTTGAGTTATTAAGTCTTGCAAATTTATCTTTATTAAATTTGCCCTCTCACCAACAATAGGTCTGTGAATAGGGGATAATTGACCCATTGTTTTTAGAATAATTGACAAATCACCTTTTTTTCCCAGGAGGGTAACTCTCAATTCATCCAGTTCTTCATGAGTATTAGCATTATTTATATTATTTTTTGCTGTTAGAGAAAGATTATTTAGTTTTTCCTCAATTTGACTTAATGATTCAATTTGACTCACTGATATAGTAAAAATAAGTATTGCTTTATCTTACTTAAAGATTGTCCATAAATAAAATGTATTAATTAATGGAACCGTTAAATATATTAATTAGTAATGATGATGGCGTTTTTGCAGAGGGAATAAGAGCCTTAGCAAAATCAGCAAACAAAAGAGGGCATAAAGTAACAGTAGTATGTCCTGACCAAGAAAGATCAGCTACAGGTCATGGTCTTACTTTGCAATCTCCACTAAGAGTGGAAAGAGCGGATGAATTATTTGGGGAAGGAATTAAAGCTTGGGGTTGTTCAGGCACTCCAGCTGATTGCGTCAAATTAGCACTATCAGAACTCTTAGAAAAAAAACCTGATCTAGTTCTATCTGGAATAAATCACGGGCCAAATTTAGGGACAGATATTTTTTGTTCCGGAACCGTTGCTGCTGCGATGGAAGGTACTTTAGAAAATGTTCCCTCGATGGCAATAAGTGTTGCGAGTTTTAAATGGAAGAATTTTGAATTTGCTGGAGAAATCGCAATGAATATTGCCGAACAAGCAATAAATGGAAATTGGCCAAAATCACTATTATTAAATTTAAATATTCCTCCATGTGAGAAAAACAAAATAAAAGAATTATCTTGGACAAGATTATCAATCAGAAAATATAAAAATCAATTTTCTAAGAGAGAAGACCCAAGGGGTGATGATTATTATTGGTTAGCAGGTGAGGTTGTCTTGGATCTCAAATCAAAAGGTTATGGTCCCAAAAAATGGCCTAGTGACGTATCACAAATACAAGAAAATAAAATTTCCCTTACACCAGTAGAACCAGATTTATTTTGGAGGGGTAATTTAGACGACTTACCTAAAATTAATAATTCATTTGTAAATTCTTCTTAGAATCCATAAAGAAAAACAAAGTCCAAAGAAGTGCGCAGCAAGAACTTGTGTATTACTTAGCACAGATAAAATCTCAAGCCCAGTTATTGGTATATCAGATGTCGCTGTTATTAATTGTCCTGTTGTTTGAGAGGATGCTTGTATAAAGAGGGCACCCATAAGTGCTTGATATCCAATTAATCCAAACAAAATTCCCAACAAATCAACTACTAAACCTCTCTTAATTAGTTTACTTGTTTGACCTCTTGAAGGTCTTGCGTTACTTGCAATTGCTCTACCAGTTCTAACTATTAACCAACCTTGCCAAAGACTAAAAAGTAGTAAAATCAAAGATATTGTCGTAAGTGATAGCCCAGGCGTTAAACCCAGCTGTCCTTCGCTATTATTTACAACATTTGAAAAAAGCAAAACTGCTGCAACAACAACACTTAAAATGGATTGAACCCAAAAGCGTATCCATCCAATGCGCCGCATTCCAAATGAAAGCGACTGAAAATCAATTTTATCAGACATTCATTTGATTGAATAAACTATAATCTATTCAAATTTGCCATCTAAATCATAAAATTGCACGTAATCTTTTGATCTCTTTAATATCGCCATCTGAAATTAAGAATCCTACTTCAATAGCTATTGGAAGTTTTGATGGCCTACATGCTGGCCACCGAAAATTAATAAAAAGTGTAGTTGAAGAAAATCAATTTACCCCAACAATTGCAAGCTTCTGGCCTCATCCGAGAGAAGTGCTATACAATGAAACACGCCTTAGACTTGATCTGCCTGATGAAAAACTACCTATTCTTGAAGATCTCGGGATTGAACAATTAGTTCTAATTCCTTTTGATAAGTCACTCTCTAAATTAAGTGCTGAGAGGTTTGTAAGAGATATCTTGATAAATCAATTACAAGCAAAAATCATTTCAGTAGGAGCTAACTTTAAATTTGGGTTTAGAAGAAGTGGAGACATAAATACTATAAAAAATACGATTAAAGATACAGATATAAAATTAAAAATCACTCCAATTTTTGAAGACAAAGAAGGTAGGATCAGTAGCAGCAGAATAAGAGATCTATTATTGAGAAGTGATCTAAAAAATGCTTTCAAAATACTTAAAAGGCCTTATAGTTTTAAGGGAAAAGTTGTTAAAGGTAAAGGCATTGGAAAAACTATAGGATGGCCTACCGCCAATCTTGAAATAGATGGCAGAAAATTTTTACCTGGAGAGGGAGTTTACGCAGCTTGGACAACTCTAGAAAATTCCAAACAAAAAATTGAATCTGTTATGAATCTTGGCTCTCAACCGACAATAAATCCTTTATTGCCATCTGCGGTTGAAGTTCATTTAATAAATAAAGATATTGATCTATATGATTTAAATCTATCTGTAGAACCAGTTGAAAAGCTTAGATCTCAAATCCAGTTTAAGAATATAAATCAACTCTCCAATCAAATTAAAAAAGATAGAGATAAAGCCCTAAGAATTTTTAAAAACTACATATAAATTACAAATGCAGAACTTTAATCTTTCAGATACTGAAGATTTTCGAATATATCAAATTATTGACGCAAATCTAGATAGAGCAAGAGAAGGCTTACGAGTTCTTGAAGATTGGGCCAGATTTGGGATAGGTGAAAGTGATTTTGTTGTTAAGATAAAAAATCATAGACAAATTTTAGGAAAGAATCATTTAGAAATTTATAAACAATCCAGAAATAACATTAAAGACCAATGCAAAGGATTGAATCATCAAGAGCAAATCAACAGAAAAACTCCCGAGCAAATCATAAGTTCTAATGCAGGCAGAGTTCAAGAAGCATTAAGAGTGATAGAGGAATTCTCAAGACAACATAATAATGAGCTTTCAGAAATCGCTTCAAAAATTAGATATGATATCTATACTCTCGAGATTGACTTATTGAATTTAACCAAATTTAAGAAGTCGTTGGAAATATTAAAAGAAAATGATTTATATGTCATAACAGATCAAAAAGAAAACTTATTAGAAATAATTGAGGAGATATTAATTGCGGGTGTAAAAATCATTCAACATAGATTTAAAAAGGGAACTGATAAAGATCATCTTAAAGAAGCAATTCAGATTAAAAATCTATGTAAAAGGTATAATTCATTGTTCATCATTAACGATAGAGTTGATATAGCTCTCGCATCAAATGCAGATGGTATTCATCTTGGTCAAGATGATTTAGATTTAAAAACCGCTAGAAAGTTATTAGGGTATTCAAAAATAATTGGTATAAGTGCGAATAATGAAATTGATATTTCTAAAGCTCTTAAAGAAGGTTGTGATTACATAGGAATAGGACCAGTATTTGAAACATCAACAAAAAAGAACAAAAAGCCTATAGGTATTGAAAAGATTAGAACATTAACAAAAGATTTAACTATCCCTTGGTTTGCTATTGGAGGAGTTAGGAAAAATAATATTTCATATTTAAAAAGCAAAGGATTTAAAAAAATTGCTTTAGTTTCGCAATTAATGAATTCTGAAGATCCAAAAGAAGACGCTATTATGATTTTAAAAGATTTGAATCATGAAAATTAAGGTAAATGGAAAGGAAAAAAAAATAGACCTTGATCAAGAAAATGCTCTACTATCTTCAGCGCTAAATTTGATGGGATATAAACCTAACACAATTGTTGTGGAGTTAAATAATTTAATTATTAATTCAATAAAGTGGGAAAAAGTGAAACTTAAAGATGGGGATAATTTAGAAATCGTTTCAATAGTTGGGGGTGGTTAAAAGATAAAATCTTTGTTTATAAAAAATCTTCATAATTTTTTAACTTTAAGCCTGAAACAATAGCCTAATTTTCCCCTTTAACGTTTTATATTCTTATAAATTTAAATAACAAAATGAAAGAAAAAATTGATAATAATTCAAGGTCCCTAAAATGGGAGCAAAACGGTGAATTAGCCCATAAAGATCTTTCGGAGTTAGTAGAAAGATTGAAAAATGTAGAAAGTGAACATACCTCTTCTGAGTTATCTAGATTAGGTACAAAATCTAACATTAAAGATTAAATTTGTTACTAAGATCTTGTTTTTCAAAAAATTTGTACCAAATTATAGATACTGAATATAAAAATAATGCCGAAAAGATTTCCAGAGTGGGTAAACACATCGGTCGTGATTAAGGCAATCAAAATGCGAGAAGAAGGAATGCTCTCAAAACAGCTAAATTTATGGATAGAAAATCTATTAGAAATAGAAAAAAAGTAAGTCTTAGGAAATACTTTTAATAATCCTTAAAGCTGCCATTGCGGCTCCGTAACCATTATCTATATTCATTACCGCAATACCTGGAGAACAACTTGACAACATACTATTTAAGGCAGTCTCTCCATTAATGCTAACTCCGTAGCCAACTGAAACAGGTACTGCGATTATCGGTTGTGGCAACAATCCTCCTACAACAGTTGCCAAAGCACCTTCCATGCCAGCACAAACTATCAATACATCAAACTTTTTAATTTCTTCTAACTGACCGATTAACCGATGAAGTCCTGCTACTCCAACATCTATAAAAGATTGACAATTTACACCATAAATTTCAAGAGCTAATTGAGCTTCAAGTGTTACAGCTAAGTCACTTGAACCTCCCGAAATTATGGCAACTTTTTTATTTGTATTAAGTTTATTCAGATTTTCGCCCATTATTAGGCATTTTGCTTCTTCATAGAATCGTGCATCATCATAGGAATCTAAAAGATCAATAGCTTTTTCAGTAGAAATCCTAGTAATGAAAACAACCTCATTTTTACTTAATACACTTTCAGATATTCTTTTTAATTGGTCAATACTCTTGTCTTGACCCCAAATTGCTTCAATGAATCCAAGCCTCTCCCTTCTTTCGAAATCAAACCTAATATCAAAATTCATCTTTGCTTATCTAACTCTCCCTCATAAATTAATTCAAAAGGATTTTCTCTTATATTTAGTGCAGTTTTAACATGATCTTCAAATTTTTCTTGGACTATATTTACTTCTGACATTGGTATACTTTTCCATAATTCTTTATTTTCCCAATTTACCAATATTAAAGCTTCTTCTTTTTCTTTATTCCAAAATAATTGTCTTCCCAAAAAACCATCTTGAGAAGATAACCATGGCTCCCATATTTCTCTTTCAGCATTCAACCATGCTACTTTCGCATCTGCAGGAACTTTAAGTCTTAGTTCCTCTATTACTATTTCACCTTGATAAGTATTCATAGGAAGAGCTTTTAAATTGGGAATATCAGCTTGAAAAATTAAAACTACTAAGCAAATTAATATTAAACAAAATCGTTGAAAAATTATTTTCAAATTTAAATTTAATGACATTTTTTTTCAAGTAGTACCACTGAATGGCAACTTATACCCTCTTCTCGTCCTTCAGGGCCTAATTTTTCATTAGTAGTCGCTTTAATCCCAAGTAAATTTTCATCAATATTTAAAACCTCAGAAATATTCTTTTTCATTGGTTTTATATGTGGCATAATTTTTGGCCTTTCAGCGACAAGAACACTATCAATATTATTTATTTCCCATCCCTCTTGTCTTATTAAGTCGTTTACTTTTGATAATAAAAACAAGCTATCAGCGTTTTTCCATTTTTCATCAGATGGTGGGAAATACTTTCCTATGTCACCCAGTGAAAGTGATCCCAATAATGCATCCATTATTGAGTGACTTAAAACATCGGCATCACTATGGCCGTCTAATCCTAAATTATCTGGATGATGCAATTTTACACCTCCAATAATTAAATCTCTATTGTTTACAAGTCTATGAATATCGTATCCATTACCGATGCGGAACTGTGGAGATTTTCTAGTCATACCAATAGATTTGGAGCATCATTCAACCACCTTTAACTAATCTGTAATTCCAAATGGATATTTTATTTAAGATTTAATGATACTTTTACCTCCTATCAATATTTTAACAATAAATTTAATTATAAAAACATTAATTAATGAACATGTTTCTTTAGAGCCAATTCAATATTATTTTTAGAATAATATGGATAAACTTTCTTAAGTCAATATAATGTCAATAATTAAAGTCTTAGGTTCTAGTTCTTTAATAGGAGAATATTTTGTCGATACAAATATTGATCACAAACTAGTTTGTTTCTCAAGAAAAAACAAAAATCACACTTTTTTAGATTTACAAAACGAAGATACATTTAAAAACTTTACATGTGAGGATTCTTTTATAGTTAGTTTTGCTCCAATATGGTTAGTCAAAAATTTGATAAGTAAACTTGAAGAAAAAAACTTAAATAAACTAAAAACTTTAAAAGGTGCAATTATATATTCTTCAACATCTGCGATAACAAAAAAATTTGCTGCCAACACTTTTGATAAAAAACTTTCTAAATTATTAATTTCTTCAGAGGATAAAATTTTATCTATCTTTAAAAAATATTCAATTAATTGCCAAATAATTAGACCCACCATAGTTTATGGAGTCTATAAAGATTTGGATGATAGAAACCTTATAAAAATTATTAATTTATTTAAGAAATTACCTTTCTGCATAATTCCATCTCAAACTGGTTATCGACAACCTATCCATTTTTCTCAATTATCAAAATTTACATATTTACTTTTACAAAAACTAATTAAACACAATTCAAAAGATAAACTCAATCAAATCCTTGAAATTGGTGGCGATGAAGAAATATCATTTTATGAGTTACTAAAAAGATTATCAATTTCTGCATCAGATGATCAAAATAAAAGATGTAGACTTATTAGCATCCCTAATAAACTTTTTTATATGTTGCTGAGTCCTTTAATAATTTTTAAACCAAAAATTTTTGAATCACTCTATAGAATACAATCTGACTTATCAGGTTTTCCAAAATATTCTGATTACACAGGAAATTTATCGGATAAATTTCCTTTAGAAAATTTTTAATTTTTACAAAATCTACTATGAATTTGTAAATCTTATTTCTAAAAATATATTTTTTAATCGTCTTGTTAACTTAAATCTGTTATTTTTGCATTTTTAAATATCAAGTATATTTTTTACCAATTTTTTAAAAAAGCAAATTTTAGTAACTCTTAAAAAATATTTAAAATTTCAACTTTAACTTTTTTTAATTGGTTTACTTGTTCTTTAACCAACCTCCAACATAAACTTTTTAGACAAGCCTATTAATTTCTACCAATCAGGGTAAACATCGAATTCATTGTTTACTCTCAATTTCATAAATTGATTAGATTCTTTTATTTTTGTCTTACTTTGTGGGGATTTTTTGTAGTTTTCATTTAAAATTAAGTCACTTCTTCTCTCTAATGTTCTCTCAAAACTTTTTCGTTTTCGCCACGATTTAATCTCTTCATGATTACCGCTGACTAAAATATCTGGGACTTTCATATCTTTAAAAGTTAAAGGCCTCGTGTATTGAGGATATTCTAATAGAGAAGAATTATGACTCTCATTTACTAAGGATTCTGGATCACCAAGAGTTCCTGGTAATAATCTAGTCAAACCATTAATTATTGATATAGCAGGTATTTCACCTCCAGAAAGTACATAATCACCTATCGATATCTCTTCATCCGCTAAACATCTAATCCTTTCATCAAAACCTTCATACTGACCACAAATAATTATTATTTGATCCAAAGTGGACCATCTCGAAAGATCCTTTTGCTTTAAGACTTTACCCTGTGGGGTCATCAACAAAGTTTTACTTTTAGGTGATTTTCTAATTAATTCATATGCCTTATAAATAGGTTCAGGTTTTAGTACCATGCCTGCTCCTCCTCCATAAGGCTTATCGTCTACTTGTCTGTAAGAACCTTCTCCATATTCTCTTAAATCGTATAGATTTACATCTATCAAATTCTTATCTAGAGCTCTTGTTATAACCCCTAAATTATTTATTAATTCAAAAGCTTTAGGAAATAATGTAATTACATCAAAGTTAAAACTACTCATCTAGAAATCTTCCTCATAACCAAACTCAATCAACCTTGATTCTTTTTTTCTCCAATTTGGAACAACTTTCACAAACAACTCTAGGTGAACTGGACCATCAATCAATTTTGACATATTTGATCTTGCTGACTGACCAATTATTTTTAACATTGAACCTTTCTTTCCAATAAGAATTCCTTTTTGAGTTGATCTTTCAACAATAATAGTAGCCAAAATAGCTGTAAAACTTTTGCCAGTTTTTCTTTTCATTTCCTCTATCTTTTCTATCTTTACTGCAACACTATGAGGTACTTCTTCTCTCGTATTTATTAATACCTGCTCTCTTACTAAATCAGATAATAAATTGTCCAATGGTTGGTCACATATCATCTCTTCACTATAAAGTTTTGGTCCTTCTGGAAGAAAATTAAGTGCCATATCGACTAATTCAGAACATCCTTCTCCTTGAGATGCACTTACAATTTGAAAATTTCTATTAATTCCAAAAAATCTTCTATATTGATCTAATCGTAAATTCCTAAATTCTTTATTCACCAAATCCCACTTATTTAATGCAACAATAAACTCAGTTTTATTTGAGATTAAAAAGTTCAAAATATATTCATCACCTCTACCAGGTTCTTCACTTGAATCAATTACAAAAATTACCATATCAACTCCATTAATTGCAGATTTTGCATTTTTTACTAATATTTCTCCAAGGCGATGATGTGGTTTATGAACACCTGGTGTATCGACAAAAATTATTTGCCCACTTTTTGTAGTAAGTATTCCTTTTAATTTATTTCTAGTAGTTTGCGCTATTGGAGAAGTAATTGTTATTTTTTCTCCAATCAATTTATTTATTAAAGTAGATTTACCCACATTTGGCCTTCCTAGTAAAGTTACAAACCCAGATCTATAATTAGTCAAAGACTTTTAATGCATCAATAATAAAATTCTGATCAAAAATGGAAAAAAAAACCATAAATTTAAAAGAAGCTTCGTTTACGCAAGCAATAAACATATCCGTAAAATGGTGTAAAGAGTGGAGTGAAGATTTACTCAGCGAAGAGGTTTTAGCAGACAGAATTGCAGAATTAATTAAAACAAGAAATGGACTCAGAGGATTTTTTGCATATGCTTTATCAGATAAAGATTGTTTCTTGTTGGATAAACTTCCTTTTTCACTAATTTACAAACTGAACGAAGGTGGTGATGCTGTAACAGACATAGTGGTAAAAAATTTAATAATGAGTTCCGCTCAAATTATTATTCATCGAAGAGATAATAATCATGAATATGAGATTACATCAGAAAACATTTCAGATAGATGTAAAGCTATTTTGAGACTGTTAGAAACTAAGTCAGTCTCAAAATCTGTCAATCAAGCCCTTAGAGAGCTAGATACTATGGGAAATAGTTTTGATACTTCAGTAAAATATGACTCAAAACAAAAGGAATTTATAAAAAAACAAATTTTTGATATTGCCCAATAAAAAAGCGTAGAAACAAATCTACGCTTTGGATTATTTATTTAAGTAATTTGTTTAATCCCTTCTTCCACCGCCTTGAAGTGCAATCATTAATCTAAGTATAAAAACAAAAAGATTTATATAAGTTAAATACATACCTAAAGCCCCCGCTAGATATTGATCATCATTATACCTTCTTGGCATTGTATAGAAATCCACGAAAGACATTCCGACAAATAAGACAGTCCCAAAACCTGCAATTATCAATTCAAGTCCTGAGCCTCCAAAAACTCCTGGAGCAAAGAATCCTCCAATTAATTGGACAAACATAGCTATAAGCAGTCCTATCAACCCAAGACCTACTACTCCACTTAATGCTTGACCAACACTGTCACTCATTCTTTGACCTGTGTAAGAGGCAATAACGAAAGTTATACCTGTAGCTAAAGCAGCTGTTCCTACCGAACCAATACCAATAGTTCCTATAGCTAAAGCAACTATTCCACTTAAAGTGAATCCGGTTAGTAAACTGAATGCTGTTAATAAAGGTAAGGCTTTTGCATTATTTGCATTGTTTGCAGCACTTGTGGCTATAAAAAATAATATCAATTCTGCGATAAAAGCAACTATTGAGAGAGGCTGGAAAAGTCCAGGATTTGTTGCTATCAGAGAAACACCTGCCAAAACTCCTAAAGAAGTTAGCACCATTCCTCCACCTACGTATGGTAAAGCTTTTTGAATAACATTAGGTCCAACAATTGAACTGGTTTGTGCTTCACGAATAGCTTGATTAAAATTACTACTTGCTGGCATATTTAATAGAATAATGTATGCATATTCTACTTGATTTTTAAAATTTCAGGGTACGGATCACCATAGTAATAAATTTATTGATAAGCCTCAATAATTTTCTGAACTAAAGGATGACGAACTACATCTTCAATATTTAGATAACAAAATTTTATACCTTGAGTTTCAGAGAAAATTCTCGATGCCTCGACAAGGCCACTTTCCTGATCTTTTTTTAAATCAATTTGTGTAATATCACCGTTTACAACCATTTTAGATCTATCACCTAATCTGGTTAAAAACATTCTCATTTGAGAGCAAGTTGTGTTTTGTGCTTCATCCAAAATAATCAAAGAATTATCTAAGGTTCTTCCCCTCATAAATGCTAAAGGAGCAACTTCAATAATTCCTTTATCGATTAACGAATTCGTTCTATCAAGCCCGAAAATACTATGTAAAGAATCAAAAAGGGGTCTTAAATATGGATCTACTTTTTGCTGCAAATCACCAGGTAGAAATCCTAAACTTTCACCAGCTTCTACTGCTGGTCTGGTTAAAATAATTTTTTCAATTTTTTTCTCGTTCAATAGTCTTGCTGCGCAAACAGTTGCTAAAAATGTCTTACCAGTTCCAGCTGGACCAATTGCGAAAGTAAGATCAAAGTTTTCAATTGATTCAACATATTCTTTTTGCCTTATAGTTCTTGGTCTTAAATATCTTCCTTCTTTGGAACGTGCAAGAACTTTTTTCCCAAGTTCAGCATGTGAAGACGACTCTCCAATATTTAGAGAACTTAAAGCGGCTTTAAGATCTACCTCTGGAACTTCTAACCCTTGTTCCCAAATTGGTCTTGTCAGCTCTACTAATGCTGATGCTCTCTCAATCTTAGATATGACACCGTTCATCTCAAGTTGTAAACCTCTTATAGTTAAAGAAACTCCAGTAAGAGACTCAAACTTTTTTAAAAAAGAATTCCCAGGTCCAGATAATGCTGTAGCAGCATCAGAGCTTGGCAAATCTATTTTGAAGTGACCAGTTTTGGAAACTTCCTTCATCTAGTTATTGTAGTATGAATAAAATGGATCAAACCACTAGCTTTCAGCTTCATTACCTTCACTTACAGCTTCACTACTATTATTTTCTTCTTTAGTTTTGGCTTTAGCAATTTTTTCCTTCTCTATCTTAGCCTTACCAATAGCAATAGAAGGTCTCTCTTTTTTTTCTAATAACCCGCCTTTTTCTAATAAAGATCTTACAACATCAGTTGGCTGAGCACCCTGAGTAAGTCTTGTTCTTAAAGCTTCTGTGTCAAGCCTAGTTTCTTTAGTTCTTGGGTTATAAAAACCTAGTTCTTGTAGAGGTCTACCATCTCTTCTGGAAGTACTATTGCATGCAACAATTCTGAAACTTGCTTCTTTTTTCTTCCCAAAGCGCTTGAGGCGCAATTTAATCATCTTAAGTTAATGTGTTTTTAATAATAATATCATTTGAAGGTAAAAATTTAGAAACTATAAATCTGCAAAACCTTTTTTCTTTTTATTATTTTTTTGTTTTTTCATTGGTTTATTACTACTATTACCTCCCATTCCTGGCATTCCTCCCATTCCTGGCATTCCTCCCATTCCTGGCATTCCTCCACTCGACATTTGTTTCATAAAGCCTCTCATTCTTTGAAAATCAGCTAAGACTTTATCGACATCTTTTGCTTCATAGCCACTCCCCTTAGCAATTCTTTGTCTTCTTGATGGCTGAGCTGCAAGAACCTCAGGTTTTTGTTTCTCTTCAAGAGTCATTGAAGCGATCATAGATTCTATTTTCTTGAGTTGATCCTCTCCATCTTTTATCATCCCGGCATCAATTTTATTCATACCAGGTATTAATTTTATTAATCCACCGAGTGATCCCATCCTTTTAATTAATCTCATTTGCTTGACAAAATCATTAAAATCAAAGGTTGCCTCTTGAAGTTTCTTTTGCATAGCTTCTGCATCAGCAAGTTCAACTTCTTTTTGGGCTTTTTCAACAAGTGTTAATACATCACCCATACCTAAAATTCTGCTAGCCATTCTCTCTGGATGAAATGGTTGCAATGCCTCTATTTTTTCGCCTACACCAATAAATTTGATAGGCTTACCGCTTATTTTTCTTATTGATAAAGCAGCACCTCCTCTTGAATCACCATCCAACTTAGTTAGTATCGCCCCTGAAATACCTACTTTTTCATGAAATGACTTTGTCAAGTCAGCAGCTTCTTGACCAATCATAGAATCAACAACAAGTAAAACTTCATCAGGATTAGAAACTTCTTTAATCCGAACCATTTCACTCATCATTGAATCATCAATTTGCAATCTTCCTGCAGTGTCAATAATGATCGAGTTAAACTTATTTTCATTCGCATAATTCAATGCGGCCTTCGTTATCTCTTCTGGTTTGCTATTTTTTTCTTCAGCCGAAAATACTTCTAAGTCATATTGACTGCCTAATGTTTTAAGTTGTTCTACAGCTGCTGGTCGATAAATATCTGCAGCGACTAGAAGAACCTTTTTTTCTTTTTCCTTTAAATAAAGGCCTAATTTTCCTGTTGCGGTTGTTTTACCAGCCCCCTGAAGTCCTGCCATTAAAATAACAGTGGGGCTATTTTCATTTTCGTTTAATGGAGAATTTTCATTACCCATAATGCTAGTCAATTCTTTATTTACAACTTCAACAAATTTTTGACCTGGATTTAAACCCCTAACTACTTCTTCTCCAATAGCTTTTTCTTTAACATCTGATATAAACTCTTTTACTACAGATAAACTTACATCGGCATCAAGAAGTGCTCTTTTCACCTGATTCAAGGCATCATTGATATTATTTTCACTAATTTTTGCTTCGCCTCTTAAACCTTTTACTGCGTCTTCAAAGCGTGATGAGAGTTCATCAAACATTATTAAAAAGAATTTTTAAATATTATAGATGATCTCGAAGTTTATACTCACAAACCACTCACGAAATCAACCAATTTCCATGATTTATTTGAAAAACCCAAGATATATTTAACTTTAAGAGGAGTCAATGATGTTTCATTAACAAATTCTCCAGAACTCTTTATTATTCTTTCTAGATAATTTAATTCTACTAAAACAACTATCCGAGATGAAGTTTGTGATTCCAAATCAATCTTACGTATTTGGGAATTGATTTCTTTATAGATCCCCTTCTTGATATCGTTTTGTCTTTCTTCGATTGTTCTATCAATCAGACCTTTACTAACAATTTTAGAAATATTAATTTCACCCTTTCCAGCTAAGTAATTACTTTTACTTAGAAGCCATCCATTAATTAAATTCCTTATTTCTTCCAAAGAAGGTGAAGGGATATTAAGTTCTTTGAAATCATAAGAAATTATTGAAGTAGATTTCTCAGGGATAAAATTCAATTTGCTTGAAGGATTTTTTTTAATTTCTTGAATAATATCTTTCTCATTAACCTTTTGATTTTTTTCTAAAGACATAAAAGATTTATCAGAAACAACATCGTCATTAACTGAATTTTTAAAATTATTTCTTAAAAATCCAATCCCAATTCCAAATGTAAATAAGATCAAAAAAGCATATAAATAGATTAAATAAGGAGAACGACTAATGATCTCTTTACCCCTTAAAACCTCTCCAAAACTAATATTTAATTCAGCAATTTTTTCTATTAAATATTTATAAATCTCTTTTGGTTTGTTCTTGAAGATTGCCTTATTATAATTGTTTTCTTGGATATCAAAGTTCTCATATCCTAGTTTTATACCGCCAGGCCAAGGTAATCTCCTTTCATCAATATTTGCTAATTCATCATCAAAATTTTCAGTTATATTTGTCGAAGATTCTTTTTTTATCTGTTGGTTTTGTAGATTTGATTTGATTGTAGTCTTAATTGATTTCTTTTCTAATTTTTCAATAAATTCTTGAATTTCCCTATCTTCAAACCAAGAATCTAAATCCACATCTTTTGAGTCAATATCTCTGTAACCAACTAAAACATCATTCTCTAACCAATTTTTACAAAAAATACATATCGCTTCCAACTTATTTCCTGGATAATTATTAAGCCATTCCCTTAAGTTTTCATCAGAACTACTAGAAAATCTGGCAGAGGCCTGTTCAATATCTGCTAAAAGCAAATCTAAACAACCAACAAGAGGCATTGAATCAAGACCAGATAAATTTAATTTCTTTAAGATTCTCCTCGCTTCAAATAATTTTTCCGGCTTTCTTCTTGAAAAGCCAATTGCTGTTAAGGATAGAAAAGCTAAAAATCCTGCTTCTAGTGAACCTCTTTTTTGTAATTCAAGAAACAAATCTATCTGTTCCTGTACTGTCAAAAAAGGCTTTATTTGTTGAAAAAAAGCTTCAAACTCTTGCTGATTTAGATAATCGCTATATTCAGATTTATTATTCCCTTCTAAACCACCTCTTTTGCTTATTAAATTTTCCAACATGCTTAACCCTTTTTTATGAGATTCCTGGTCATTTAAATCCCTACTTAGTAGATCTAGGATCCTGTAAGGAAGCAAAGAAACCAAGTCCTCTTCAAGTTCTTTTCTTCTTTCTACAAGCTTTCCCATCCTTTGAAGAAGTTGTATACCTTCTTGTAAAAAGTCTGCAGCGTTTGAATAGGATCTTAGTTGTTGTTCTTGAATTGCAGAATCTCTAGCTGTTAAAGCAGCTAGTAAAGTTAAATCTGCTTCTCTACTACTTCCTAAAGCTGGAGTTTGTGGGGGCTGCAATGCTTTTCTTGTAATTCTAAAAGCTTCTTTTGAGGAACCAGATTCCCAAAGAAGTATTAAACCTGCAACTTCTCTATTTGAGGAAAAATCCAATCCAGATGACCCATTCAATAACAAATTTTCATACTCTCTTCTACTTTCTGGATCTGTAAGTAAATCAGCAGTGAGTCGCAGCAACTCAGATCTTTGGGTTAAAACCTCGTAAGTAAAACCTTCATCAGGCGTTTTATCTAACCGTAATTGAAACGCCCTTAATATTTCCTCAGATGTTGCAGAGGGGCTAACGCCAATTAAACGAAAATGGTCTAAAGGAAGTTCCAAACAAATATCCTATTGAAAATTCTTAGACAAATTTTATCAAGTTAAAAATTTTTTTCATAAGGTCTTACAGAGTTATTAAAAAAAATCATGAAAATCGCCCTTCACAGCTTAGAATGTTAACAAATCAAAACTTCATTAAGGTATTTTTCTTGGAAACACACGTAGAGAGAATCTCAAATCTTCAAGATATAAAAAAAGCCAAATTAGATCGAGAAACTGGCTTATTTCTTTATGAAGATATGACGCTTGGTCGTAGATTCGAAGATAAGTGTGCAGAAATGTATTACAGAGGGAAAATGTTTGGTTTCGTTCATTTATATAACGGTCAAGAAGCTATAAGCACAGGAGTAATTGGCGCCATGAAAAAGAAACATGATTGGTTTTGTAGTACCTACCGCGATCATGTTCATGCATTAAGTGCGGGTGTTCCCTCTTTTGAAGTAATGAGTGAACTTTTTGGTAAAGCGACAGGATGTAGCAAAGGTCGAGGGGGTTCCATGCACTTATTTTCTAGAGAGCATCACTTACTCGGCGGATATGCATTTATTGGGGAAGGAATTCCAGTTGCTTTAGGGGCAGCATTTGCAAGTAGATATAAAAAAGAAGTTGCTGGCAATAATAGTAGTGATTCAGTAACTGCAGCATTCTTTGGAGATGGGACTTGCAATAATGGGCAGTTTTTTGAATGTTTAAATATGGCTCAATTATGGAAATTGCCCATAATTTTTGTTGTTGAAAATAATAAATGGGCTATTGGGATGGCTCACGATAGAGCTACTAGCAATCCTGAAATCTGGAGAAAAGCATCTGCTTTTGGGATGCATGGCGAGGAAGTTGATGGAATGGATGTTTTAGCAGTGAGAGGAGCAGCACAAAGAGCAATTGAGCGCGCTAGAGCAGGAGAAGGACCCACACTTTTAGAATGTTTAACTTATAGATACAGAGGTCATTCTCTTGCGGATCCAGATGAGCTAAGATCTGAGAAAGAAAAAGAGTTTTGGGGAAAAAGGGATCCCCTTAAAAAGTTAGCCCAAGAAATTATTGAGGGCAAATTTGCAACGGAGGAAGAATTAAAAACTATTGAAAAGAAAATTGATGCAGAAATATCTGAAGCAGTTAAAAATGCTTTAGAAGCACCTGAACCACCTTCAGAAGAATTAACTAAATATATTTGGGCCGAAGATTAAATTAAATACCACTGGGTAGTTTTCTGGTTAAATTTCGTAATTTTCTTAGTGCTTTAAGTTCAACTTGTCTTACTCTTTCCCTAGAAACTTCCAATAATCTGCCTATTTCAGCAAGTGTATGTCTCTCATTTCCATCTAGTCCAAACCTTAATTTAAGGACATGTTGCTCTTGCTCACTTAGATGACTTAACCATTTCCCAAGTTGTTCTTGATGCATTTTCTGCTCAACTTGATCCAAAGGCTCTTCATTATTACTATCTGCAATTAAATCACCTAAAAAACTCCTTCCGTCATCACCATTCACCGGTGCATCTAAACTACTTGTTGATAAAGCTTGTCTTAGAACAGAATCTAATTCTTCAACATCAATTTCCATTGCTTCTGCAATTTCAATTCTACTTGGCATAGCACCAAGTTTATGAGCAAGATCCCTACTAACTTTTCTTATAGAAGCTAATCTCTCGCTTAAGTGAACTGGTAAACGGATCGTTCTTGATTGACAAGCAATTGCCCTTGTCATACTTTGTCTGATCCACCAAAAAGCGTAAGTAGAAAATTTATATCCTCTTGTAGGATCAAATTTTTCAACAGCCCTCTCTAAACCTAGTGAACCCTCTTGAACTAAATCAAGAAGTTCAAGACCTTTTCCTTGATATTTTTTTGCCACACTCACAACTAATCTTAAATTAGCTTTCATCATTCTCTCTTTAGCTCTTCTTCCTATCTTTAATGTTCTTTTTTGCTCCTTTGAAAATTCTTTTGTTTTTTCATTTAATTGACCATCTTCTGTGAGAACCATCATTTTCTGAACTTGATTTCCCAATTCAATCTCTTCAGCAGGAGTTAATAAAGGTACTCTGCCGATATTTTGCAAATACCAACTTATTGGATCATTACCTCTTCTTTTTTGTGGTTGTGCTTGTGCTGGTACTGATGAAACCATTTTTAGACCTTACGAGGTACTAAGACTCTCCTATATTTTTTTGGAAATAGGCCAATATTTAATGCGCGCTTCAGATTTCAAGTAATATTTGTTTATTTATGTGTTTAAAACTAAAAATAACTCTCCTTAATTGTTTCTTTCAAGATATTTGTCTCGTTTTCCCATTTCTCACTAATTTTGATAATTCATCTTCAATAGAAGATGCATTTGAACCCTTTTTACACTTTGAAGCAGCAAATGAGTGTAAAAGTACGTATTTAGCAAAAAATTCAGTTGTTATATTTCCACTAAAGTTTAAATCAATCGCAGAACTGCCCGCTACAAATCCAGATAAAAGATCACCTAATCCAGCTCTGGCTGTCTGAGAATCAGTCCCAAAAAGTTGCCATGCTTTTTTATTATCAGCAACAATGCTGTTAGCTCCCTTTAACAAAACACTTATATTAAATTCTTCTGCTGCATTAAGAGCCAATTCAACATTAGTATCACCTTTGATATTTGGAAATAATCTTGAGAACTCTTTGATATGAGGTGTAATCCATGTTTTAAATTTCCTCTCTAAAAAAAAATTTGTTCCTAATTTAAATTCAGAAATTCTATTAAGTGCATCTGCATCCAAAATCAATAATCCTTCAAAATCTAATAAAAAATCTTTAGCTTTTTGCCAATCATCATGATCAATACCTATCCCTGGACCAACAGCTAATGAATCATATGCACTTAAATCAATATTTTTTAATGCACTGCTTAAAGATGCATTACCAGTTTGATTACAATTCATAGTTCCTTTTAAAACTATTTCTGGGGCAACTTGCCAAATAGTATCAGCAACTATTTTGGGCAGAACTGCTGAAATATAACCTGCTCCGCTCGATATAGCCCCTTTCAGTGCTAAGTATGCAGCCCCTGGATATTTTTCACTTCCTGCGATTACTAATGTTCTTCCTCTTTGATATTTGTTGTAATTTTTTGGTAGATAAGGTAAATCAATATTTTTTAAATCTTTGTATGTAACCTTAAATATCTTTTTATCAACTTTGAACAATTTACTAATAGGCACCCCAACATCAATAAATTTCAATTCCCCAATAAAAGGCAAAGCAGAATCTTGGGTCAACCCAATCTTATAAAGACCAATGGTCAAGGTATAGTCTGCCTTTACTGCTTCATCTAAAAAAGGCTCTCCTTTATCAGGACATAATCCTGTTGGAATATCAATACTAATTACCTTTCCAGATTTTTTATTAAATTTTTGATTGAACAGTTTAATTAATTTATCATCAACTTTTCTTGTTTGATTATTACCAAAAACCGCATCAATCCAAAGATCTTTCCCATTTGCATTAGGAGGCTCTACTAATTTTGTGACACCAATAGATGTAAGATAATTAAGGTGGTTATTTGTTAATGTTTTTTTTATCGGGAATGGACACCATACCTGAACATAAAAACCTTTCAAAAAAAGCTCTCTAGCTATTACTGCGCCATCCCCGCCATTATGCCCAGGACCTATAAAAACAGTTATTCCATTCTTGAGAAGAGGTTTCTTTTTTAAGAGCCATCTACTAATTTGAATACCAGCTTTTTCCATCAATGCTTCTTGCGGCATTCCATCAGAAAACATTTCTTTCTCTAATATCAACATTTGCTTTGAATTAACAATTAAATGTTCAGAGTCAATTGTTGGCCATACAATTTCGTTCATAATGAGTACAAAGCAATTGAAGAACTGTTCAACAATTTAATCTTCCATGTTAAAGACACAAAAGGATAAAAAATTAGAGAACTTTTTTTCTTCTAATAATAAAACTAAAAAGAAGAAAAATATTATTGTGGGTCTTTCTGGTGGTGTAGATAGCTCCCTTTCAGCTGCTCTTCTTGTAGAAAGAGGCTGGAATGTTGAGGGGCTAACTCTTTGGCTAATGAAAGGACAAGGCTCCTGTTGTTCTGAAGGATTAGTAGATGCTGCTGGCCTTTGTGAAGATTTGGGAATTAATCATAAAATAATAGACTCAAGAGAAATTTTCGAAAGAGAGGTAATTAATAAAACTACTGAAAGCTATGAGAAAGGATTCACTCCACTTCCATGTTCGATGTGCAACAAGAATGTGAAGTTTGAAGAGATGCTTAATTACGCAATAAACAAAAAAGACTTTACTCATATTGCGACCGGACATTACGCAAGGATAAAAAAATCATCTTATGCTGAAACACTTGATTGCAAGAGCATTATATTTAGGGACTTCCTTCTTCTCAGAGGTGCTGACGAAAACAAAGACCAAAGTTATTTTCTTTATTCTCTTTCACAAGAAGTACTAAGCAGATTAGAATTCCCTCTTGGTGAAATGAAAAAAGAAGAAACGAGAAAGGAAGCCATGAGATTAGGCCTTAGAACTGCTCAAAAACCAGAAAGTCAAGATTTATGTTTAGTTGAGCATTATGGATCAATGCAGAGATTTATCGACAAGCACATTGAACCCAAAGAAGGAGAAATTGTGCATATAAATGGGAAAGTCCTAGGAATGCACAATGGTATTCAGCACTTTACGGTAGGTCAAAGAAAAGGTTTGGGCATCGCTTGGCCTGAACCATTATATGTAAAAAGTTTAGACAGGGTAAAAAACATAGTTTATGTAGCAGATAAAAGTGAATTATTTAATAGAGAAGCAATAATTAGTAAGGTTAACTGGGTTTCAATCGAAGAACCTAAACAAGAGATAGAAGTAGACGCACAAATCAGGTATAGAAGTCATCCAGTAAAAGGAACTTTAATACCTTTGAAAAAGGTAGATAATCCAACTACAACATTTAAATTAATTTTTAAAGAAAGTCAAAGTTCGGTAACACCCGGACAAGCTGCAGTTTTTTATAAAGGAGAAATTTTATTAGGTGGCGGATTAATTAATTAAATTTCCAAAAGAAAATTAATCCCATAAAAAATATAAACAATAACAAAATAGGTTTATCTCCAAATTTTGTATAGAACGTCTTGTCGGATGAAAAATTAGGGAAAACTACTTTATTTTGCTCCACATTTAAATCTAGAAGTTGAATTATTTTCCCATCATCTTTAACTAAACCCGAAGGACCAGTGTTTGATACAAGTAGATTATCTTTTTTATTTTCAATACTTCTCAATCTTGCCAAAGACAAGAATTGATTATAAAGCTTAGTTGGATAGGGATCTAAATTTGCTGCAGTTATTATTAGTTTTGCACCTCTATTAATAGCCTTTCTTATTTTTAACCCATCACTAATTTCATAACAAATAGCCACTGCTAGAGATTTTGTAAATTTAGGGTCAAAAAATCTTGAATCAGAGCCTGGTTCAATTCCTCCTACTGCAGATAATCCTATTGAAAAATTATCTAGAAATTTAGGTATTTTTTCACCTAATGGGACAAGTCTATTTTTATCTATAAATGAGGTAAAAGATTTATCTCCTATTTGAAATCCGAGTAAAGAACTTCTTAACCCATTATTAGAATTTCTGAAACCTCCTGCCAAGGTATTAACCTTAAAGCCTTTAGATAAATAAAAATCATCATAAAGAGTCCCTTCAGGAGCAACAAGAAGTTTCGCATTGTTTGATAAAGCATATTTTTGAGCGATAGATAGCTTTGCTTCAATAAATTCATCATTTATTTTTAATTTTTCTCTTGTTGGTATGTTAGTTTGCCAAATAGCTACTGGATATTCATAATTTCTTTTTATTGGAGTTGTTAAACCTCCAAATAAATGTAAGAAAATAAAAACCAAAAGTCCTAAAAGAAATATTTTTTTAAAGTAAAGTTTTCTTTCCCATCTACCTTGAACATAAAAAATCCAAAATCCAATCAATATTTGTAATACGCATAAACCACTTGCACCAATCCATCTTGCTAAACCAGCAAGATAAATATCACCTGGGATAAGACTCTCTCCTAAACCTATCCAAAAAAAAGGTGTTTGAGAAAGTATCAATTCACCAATACCCCAAGTCAAAGATAAAAAAAATACCTTTACTGTTAAAGATAATATTTTCATTTTGAAAACATCCTCTTTCCAGAGAATCATTTCAACTAACAATCCCCATAAATAAACTAATATCCCACCCAAAAAAGCGCAAAATAATAATATTAAAATGGCAATAATTAAACTTGCAAGCGATGAAAACCCAAGCCATGTCAATGGATGAAGATCATAAAGCCAGGAATGACTTATCAAGATAAAGAAAAAACCCCAACAAAAATTTGCTATTCTCTTTTCACTTCCCTTCCATAAAATAAATAATGATATCGGCATAAAAATCAGCCAAAAATAAGTTGAAACTGAAATTCCTCCTAAAATCCCTCCTAAACAAGGATAAAAATATTGTCTTAGACTTTTAATTTGAGTTGGGATTAACAATCTAAAATTACGAAATTAAATTTATAATCTTCCATATATTGTACCTTCATTCTGTAGACTAAGTTTTAGTAACTTTCAAGATTTAAGTGAAAGAAGTCTTTATTAGTTTTGCAGTTTTTGTTTTTTGTGTTTCATTAACTCTTTTCAGTCAATTTAATTCACCTCAAGTTGTTAATGCTGCTGAATCAGAAACTCAGTCAGTTCAAAGATCACCTGTTGCAAAATCATCAAATGTCTCAAATAATAATTTATTTGAACTAGACCCATCAGATCCAAATCCTATACTTTTCGCTATGGCAGAAGAAACACCATCAGACAACAATTCAAGGACTACAGAAAGTGGTCTAATTATTGCAGATATCGTAAACGGGGAAGGAGATGAGGCTAATGCTGGGCAAACAGTTACTGTAAATTACACAGGAACACTAGAAGACGGGACACAATTTGATACCAGTATCGGCAGAGCTCCATTCAGCTTTCCCTTGGGTGCTGGACGAGTAATAAAAGGTTGGGACGAAGGTGTAGCAGGCATGAAAGTTGGAGGCAAAAGAAAATTAACAATACCTCCGGAACTTGGATACGGATCAAGAGGTGCTGGGAATGTAATACCTGCTAATGCGACTTTAATATTTGAAGTTGAATTATTAAAAGTCAATTAAATTAAGTAAGAAAAATATCTAAGACTTTTCAATTTAGTTAATCTCCAAGTAAGATATATACAACACCAAATATTTGAAATGTTAAGTAAATTCATCAATTCTTTTCTAGATAAAAAATCCCCAATGACAGTCCATGCTCACTGCGATGGTCCTTGTGGTGTTTACGACCCAGCATCTACGAGAGTTGCAGCTGAAGCAGTTTTATCAATGACAAAAAAACTTATTGCATTAGAAGCTCCTTCTAGCACTGATTCAGCAGAGTGGGCTGCATACAGTAATACATTTTCTAGATATGTTGCAGTTAAAGAAGAGCAAGCAAAAGAAACAAAGAAAGAGATTCTAATTTTGTGGACAGATTACTTTAAACCAGTTCACTTAGAAACTTATCCAGACTTACATGAAACCATTTGGAAGGCGGCCAAATTATGCAGTGCATGCAAAGTTAATATTGACTTAGCCCAAGCTGAAGAACTCATGAGTTATGTAGAAAAAATTCATAATATTTTCTGGGCCTCAAAAGGAAGATCAGACGCTTTTGTAAAAGCTAGTTAACCAGAATTATTTTCAAAAGTTTTTTTGATTTTATTTTATTTTTTTTAGGTTTAAGAAAAACCGCGATTATTAGTGGTGAATCGATGTTTCCTTACCTAAAAGAAGGTGATATTGTATTTTTTAAAAAATATAAAAAGAATAAATCAATACTTAAAAATCGACAAATAATTATTTTTAATCATCCAATTAAAAATAAAAACCTAATAAAAAGGATAAATTCAGTAAATCAAAATAACGTTGAGGTTATTGGCGACAATATTGAATTTAGCGAAGATAGTAATAAATTTGGATTAATCAATAACGAAAAAATAATTGGGATTGTCACCTCTAAATTAATTATTCCTAAATTAAAGAATTTTTTAATTCAAAAAAACAGAAGCACTTCTTTGAATCCAAAATAATCCCAAAGAAAAGGAAAGCCCTCCTGCTACAGCTATTAATCTTTTAATAAATTTTTGACCTGCTTTAAAGGTAGTAAAAGATATTAAACAAGTAAAAAGATTCATACTTATGAGAGAACCAATCAAATATGAAATCAAATATAAACAAGCGCTTGTTAAAGGTAGTGCTAAAGCAGGAAGAACTGCGAGAAAATGTGAACCTCCAGCTATACCGTGTAACAAGCCTAAACCAGTCAAAGCATGTGAGTGCTTTATATTATTTTTTTGTTCCTTAACATGAAAGTGAAAGTGACGATGGGCAATTCCATTCTCATGCTTATGGGAATGCGAGTGAATACTTAATTGAAAAGAATTTTTAATAGCAAATACTCCAACAATTAGAAGTGAAATTCCAACTAGGAATTCGGCAATACTAGAAAATTTGTTTAATGGCGTAATATCCTTAATAAAAATCGCTAGAAACGCTAACAAGAGGACTCCTGAAGAATGTCCCAAGCCCCATGAGAGACTATTTTTAAGAGCTTTTTGAGGATTATTAATCGCTGCTGGAGCCATTGCAATTAGATGATCAGCGCCACTAACTACATGTACAAATCCTGCGACTATACCTGTTAAAATTACAGCCTGCATATATATTCAGTACAACTCTATTTATTCAATTTTATAGCACGATTTGAAGTCACTATTAAATTGAGTTAAATAATTTCTTGAACGATTGTTCAATATCAGTTTCTCTCATAAAAGTTTCACCAATTAATACTCCCATGATTCCAATAGATCTAAGCGATTCTAAATCTTCGGCACAATTAATTCCAGATTCACTTATGGGAATAATATTTTGTTTTAAAAATATATCTGCATATGTATGCATCAAATCTTTTGATGTTTTTAAATCCGTTTTAAAAGTCTTTAAGTCCCTATTATTTATTCCAATCAAATTAAAAGATTTTAACTTTAGAATCCTCTCTAATTCATTAGAGTTATGGACTTCAACAAGAACACTCATCTTTAAATTATCAGCTATTTTCTTTAAATAAATTAAATCATCATCACTTAAAATCGCAGCGATTAATAATATTGCATCAGCACCAGATACCCTTGCTTTATAAATCTGATAAGCAGAAATAATAAAATCTTTGCAGAGTAGAGGGAGATTAGTTGATTTCCTTACAGTTTCGAGTATTTCATAACTACCTTGAAAAAACCTTTTATCGGTAAGTACTGAGATACATGATGCACCTAATCCTTCATAACAAATTGCTATGTTTTCAGGGTTAAAATCTTTTCTAATAACTCCTTTACTCGGACTAGCTTTTTTTATTTCAGCAATAACTCCTGGTTTTATTTTTGACTCCAAGATATTTTTGTAAAAATCTTTGGGAGTAGGAAGTTTTTCAATCTTTTTAATGAGATCTTCTAAAGAGACTATTTTTTTAAAATTCTTAATTTCAATATCCTTGTGCCATACAATTTCTTCCAGAATGTTTTTAGCTTGTGCTTCTCTATGAGGTACAGCATATTCTAAATTTTCTACCCTTACTGTTGGATTTGGTGGCCTGCGTCTTATCTCCATTAATTTTAGATATTATTTTATTTGAGAAGCCGCCTGTTTATATGCGACCTCAACTACTTCACTGAGAGTAGGATGAGTATGAACTTCTTTAGATAATTCAATTACATCTTGGTTCCTTGAAATAGCGTTCGAAATTTCTTGAATTAAATCAGCTGCATGTAACCCAAAAATATGAGCCCCCAATACTTTCCCATTATCTTTGTTGAAAATCAACTTTAGCAATCCATCACTCTCTAATTCAGCCAATGCTTTTGAATTAGCCTTAAAGAAACTTTTGACAACTCCCAAAGTAAAATTTTCTTTTTTAGATATCTCATTAGCTTCAACTTCAGAGAGACCAACTGAACTTATCTCTGGGTGAGTAAAGGTTGCTGCGGGGATACTTTTATAGTTAATTTCGACATTACCACCGCAAATATTATCAACAGCAATAGTACCCTGTGCTGCAGCTGTATGGGCAAGCATTAGTTTGCCCGTTACATCTCCAACAGCCCAAATGTTAGGTATTGTTTTATCACCATTCTTAACTCTCATTTGATCATCTACAGGAATAAAACCTTTTACTGTTTCGATACCAACCGACTCAAGATTTAAGTTATTACTATTAGGACTTCTGCCAGTTGCGACTAGTACAGCATCAACTTCTAAAGTTTCTACAATTTCCTTAGATTTTGCATCAGTCAGTTCTATTTTTACAGGGCATCCAGGTGTTATTTTTGTCGCAAAAACATTTGATTTTGTGTCTATATCTCTTGCTTGAATAAGGTTCTTCTTAGCAATTTTAGTGATGTCTGGATCAAATGTTGGCATAATATTCTCCAAAGCCTCGATCATGGTAACTTCACAACCAAGCGCGGTATAAACATCAGCAAATTCTAGACCTATATATCCGCTTCCAATAATTGCTATCCATCTTGGAAGCCACTCAAGTTTAACCGCATCATCGCTAGTAAATACGGTCCTATTATCCAAAGTTATTCCACGGGGCACAAAAGGAGAAGAGCCTGTTGCTATAACAATATTCTTACATGTGAAAATTTTATCAATTCCGTTTTTATCTCTTACACCTACTTTTTGATTTCCTTCAATTCTTCCAATGCCCAAAATAATTTCAACCCCGCTCCTTTTAAGAGTTTTTGTTAAATTTTCTCTAACATTTAAAACTAAATTATTTGCATGATCTGCAATTTTTGATCTCTCGAACCTTACTGGTGAAGCATGTATACCAAATTTAGCTAAATGTTCATAATTAGCTATTTCTCTAACTTTTCCACTTGCAGCCAAAAGAGCTTTAGATGGAACACAACCCTTGTTAACACACGTGCCTCCCATATCAGAAGATTCTACTATTGCGACTTTCAGTCCCTTACCAGCAGCATGTTTAGCGGCATCAAAACCTCCATATCCTGCTCCTATTACGATTAAATCAAAATCAAAACTTGAATCAGTCACTTTTTATTTATTTATTTAGAGGTGTATGCGACTCTTTTTCGTTCTAGTAATAACGGAACTGCAACACAAGCCACATTCAATGATTCTACAATCTCACTATGCGGAATTGTAATTGTTTCATTAAAAGCTTCTTGAATTTTTTTATGAATACCTTGACCTTCATTACCCAAAATTAATGCTGTACGTCTAGACCAATCAACTTCCCAGTAAGGTTTTGAAGGTTTTTTTGAACTCTCATTATGGCTACTAGTAGAGAAAATCTTAAATCCTACATTTGATAATTCAGACAAAGACTTAAGTAGAGAATTTAATATTTCTTCTTCAATACCATCAAATCTTAAAAATGGCAGATGAAAAACTGCACCTGAGGATGCTCTTAATACCTTTTGGCCTAATGGGTGCGCACCTCCAGCTAAAAAAATTGCATTAACACCCGCAGCTAAAGCGGTTCTAAATAGATTACCCATATTCCCAGGATCTTGAATTCTGTCTAGAACAAGAACAAAATCATCTTTTCTATTAAATTGATAATTAGGTATTGCTGAAATCTCTACTAAAGCTGCTATCCCATCTGGATTAATTGTTGAAATCGCAGATGCCAAGACTTCCTCTGAGACGATATTTATTAATGACTGATGAAATTTTTTGCTTAGATTTTGATTCTTTCTTAGCCATTTTTCGGTAACTAAAATTTTAGAGGGATTTTTCCCAGACTTCAGCAATTCTTCAATGAGATGTGTACCCTCTATGCAAAATAAGTCTTGATCTTTTGGAGATGATCCTCTTTTAAATGATCTAAATCTTTTAACTAGATTATTGTTTTTACTAGTTATTTTTAAAAAAGTATTTTCTATGAGTAATTTGAAAAATTTGTTATCAACTATATTTTAATTGCATAAATATTTTGATCAATTATTTATTAAATTTTTATTTACCAAGAAATAAAAAAATACATTTTCACTTTCAATTAATATTTATGACGTTACATAGGGTGGACTTAATATTATTAGTTTGTCATGATGAACCTAATAAATTAAGTCTTAATGATTTGCGGAAGCAAAACGAAGTCATATCTTAAATCGCAAAATTTAAAGATTCTTGGCCAAGGCAAGTTAAATGGAATAGTTGAAATAAGTGGTGCGAAGAATTCCGCCTTAGTTTTATTAGCCTCATCATTGCTAACTAATGAAAAAATAATTCTTGAAAATGTACCTTTTCTCACTGATATAGAAAAGATGGGGAATATCCTAAAGAATTTAGGAGTGAATTTAGTTCGTCAAAACAACCAACTTGAAATAGATCCAACAACTATTTCGATTAAAGAACTTCCATATGAACTTGTTAAAGGATTAAGAGCTAGTTTCTTTTGTATAGGTGCACTATTAACTAAATTTGGAGAAGCTCAAGTACCCTTACCAGGTGGATGCAATATTGGTTCAAGGCCAATAGACGAGCACATTAATGGACTAATAGCATTAGGAGCAGAAATTATTATTGAAGAGGGAATTGTCAAGGCAAAAACTAGGGGGAACAAAAATAGACTTCATGGCACGCATATTAAATTAAATTGTCCAAGTGTAGGTGCGACTGAAACTTTAATAATGGCAGCATCTTTAGCTAAAGGAAGAACTACTATTGAAAATGCTGCTAGAGAGCCTGAAGTTCAAGATTTATGCCAAATGCTTAATAAAATGGGGGCAAAAATTTATGACTCCGGGAAAGAAACAATTATTATTGATGGTGTTAATAAGCTTGGCGGATGTACCCATAAAGTAATTCCAGACCGAATAGAAGCTGGAACTTTTCTAATAGCTGCTGCTGCAACTTCCTCTTCAATAACAATTTCTCCAGTAATCCCTCATCATCTTGAAGCTGTCACTAATAAGCTTCAAGAGAGTGGGAGTAAAATTACGATACAAGGTAATTCGATTTCTATTAAGAGTAAAGAGATTAAAGGAGTAGATATTGAAACAGCTCCTTTCCCAGGTTTTCCTACTGATTTGCAGGCACCATTTACAACTCTAATGACAATCGCAAATGGTGAATCAAAGATAACTGAAACAATTTTCGAAAACAGAATGAATCATATTTATTTACTTAATGAAATGGGCGCCAGTATAAAACTAAACAAAAACGTAGCTCACATCAAAGGTGTTAAAACAATTAATGGGATGAATCTAGTTGGCTCAGATTTAAGGTCATCAGCTGCATTAATAATTGCAGGAATCACAGCAAAAGGGAGTAGTAATTTCTATGGATTAGAACATCTAGATAGAGGTTATGAAAATTTTGAATTAAAACTAAAAAATTTAGGTGTAAAAATAATTAGAGAGATCAGTAAAAATACTTTTGAGGAGAAAGGATATGAGATTGGACCAAGATCTGAGAATCTTTCAAAACTCGAAGCAGCTTAGTCTTTTCCAAATATATTTTTAAAGCTAAGAAAATTGATTCAAACGTAAGCAATATTGATTAGTGAAATACAACCTAAAAATAATATAAACAAAACTAGAAAGCGATTAGACCAAATTTTATTTAAACCATTAAATTTGAATTCGTTCATGCCCAAGTTCCGCTATTAGATCCGAATGTTGTAAGTATAGTTACTGCAATAAAAAGATAAGGGACAAATTTCAAGGATAATTTTTTAGCTTGAGTTTTAGACATTTGATTTTCTATTAACTATAACACAATATTACTAAACATGAAGCTATTTCCTTTCAAAAAAGACTTTTAAGCGGTTTTAATCACAAAAATGTATCAGAAATGTTTACATTTTCTTTTTTCCCCTCATTTCTTGTCAGCAAATGCAATAAATAATTCTATGCTTTTATCGAAAAGATTAACTTATTAAAAGCGTTATCTTGATAACTATTCCTAGACGAAAACAATAGTCAATAAGTTGATTTTTGTTATAATAAAAAAGTTAATTTTTTCAAAAGCCTTGGGAGCGTGGTGGAATTGGTAGACGCACCGCACTCAAAATGCGGCACCTTCGGGTATGTCGGTTCAAGTCCGACCGCTCCCACTTTAATGAATACCTATAGTCGATTCGATATATCTTTCAAAAAAGGAAAAGGTTGTTGGCTATGGGACAAAACAGGTAAAAGGTATCTTGATGCAGTCGCTGGTATAGCAACTTGTAGTCTTGGACATAGCGACAGAGTTTTAAGAAGAAGGTTATCAGCTCAACTAAAAAAGATTCAGCACATTTCTAATCTCTACAACATTGAAGAACAAGAACAATTAAGCAGAACTTTAACGAATATGAGTTGTGCTAAAAGCGTCTTTTTCTGTAATAGTGGTGCGGAAGCAAATGAATCAGCAATTAAATTAATTAAAAAATATGGAAATAAAACAAATAAAGGTAAAGAATCAATTATTCTCGCAGCAGAATCCAGCTTCCATGGAAGGACGCTTGCAGCCTTGAGTGCCACTGGACAACCAAAATATCAAAAAGGTTTCGAACCAATGATTCAAGGGTTCAAATTTTTTAAATTTAACAATTTTGATTCGGTAAAAAAATTATTTGAAGAGTGTGAAAATAATGATCAAAAAATTTCGGGCGTTTTAGTTGAACCAATACAAGGCGAAGGGGGCGTAATTCCTGGAAGTAAAATATTTTTTAAAAGCCTGAGAGAAATATGTGACAAATATAATTCTCTTCTCATTTTAGATGAGGTCCAAAGTGGAGTAGGTCGAACTGGGAAAATGTGGGGTTATGAGAATTTAGGAATTGAACCTGATGGATTCACCCTTGCTAAAGGATTAGGAGGCGGTCATGCAATTGGAGCATTATTGGTAAAAGAAAAAGCCAACATTTTTTCACCAGGGGATCATGCAAGCACTTTTGGAGGGAACCCATTCGCTTGTAAAGCTGCCCTAACTGTTTTAGAAGAAATAAATAGAAGAAATATTATCAATAATGTTTATCTAAGAGGGGAACAATTAAGTGCTGGGTTTGAAGAATTGTCAAAAAAATTTCCAAATATTATTAGCGGGAAAAGAGGTTTAGGTTTAATACAAGGTCTTGTGATCAACGATAATTATGCTGATGCAAAAAAAATTACATTAAAAGCTTTTGATAAAGGATTACTGGTAGTTCCTGCAGGAGGAAATGTTGTAAGGATTGTCCCACCATTAGTTATTTCTCGAAGAGAAATTAATATTCTTTTGGATAAGCTAAATTCGATTTTTGAAGAGTTATAGCAATTAAAATTTTGAAAAATGCAAATTTAAAAACTTTTGAATTATTATCTCCTAAATATGAAAGGGATAATATTAAGTTAGGTTTATCAAGAATTAAAAAAGCTCTTAAAGAACTTGGCAATCCTTGCAAGAATATCCCTGCGATACAGATTATTGGAACCAATGGAAAAGGATCAATCGCGGCATATTTAGAAAGTATACTTTTTGAAGCTAAAAGGAATTTCGGTGTAACGACATCTCCTCATCTTTTGGATGTATGCGAGAGGATTAGAGTTAATAAAAAAAATATTAATAAAACTGATTTTGAAAAAATCTATAGATTAATAGAAAAAAATTTTTCAACATTTGAATTAACTCCTTTTGAAAAAATCATTTGCTGCGCACTAAATATTTTTGACCATCAAAAAGTTGAATTAATCATTCTTGAAGCTGGCTTAGGGGGACGATTAGACGCGACAACAGCTCATAAATCTAGACCTATAATTGCTATTGGGAATATTGGCTTAGACCATAAAGAATTTCTTGGAGATACGATTGAAAAAATTGCCGAAGAAAAATTAGCAGTTATTGAAAAAAACTCAATTGTCATCTCATGCAATCAAAATAGTCAAGTTGAAAATTTAATAACCAAAAAAGTTAAAGAGATAGGAGCAGAAATTATTTGGAAAGATTCAATTTCAAAGAGCTATGAGCTTGGATTAAAAGGAATTTTTCAAAAGCAAAATGCTTCAGTAGCTGTTGGAGCAATTGAAGCCCTGAATAATTTGGGATTTAATATAAAAGAAAAACACATATCTGAAGGTCTTAAAAAGACAACTTGGAAGGGAAGGCTAGAAATAATAAATTATTTCAACAAAGAAATTCTTGTAGATTGTGCGCATAATTATCCTGCTGCAAAAGCACTCTCTAATGAGCGAAGAAATTGGGAGAATGAAGATAAAGGAATTTATTGGATTTTAGGTGTCCAAAGACAAAAAGATATTTACGCAATATTAAAAACACTTCTAAAAAAAAATGATCGCTTATTACTTGTACCAGTTCCAAACCAACCTAGTTGGCAATTAAATGATCTCTCTCAGATTAAAGAAATTGACTTAAAAAAAACAATTGAATTTAAAACATTTGAACTTGCCATTGAGTATTTATTTTCCCTGAAAAAATGGCCACCTAATCATCCTGTTCTAACAGGTTCTATTTTTTTAGTTGCTGAATTTATTAAATTTGCGAATAAACAGAAATGTTAAATTTTAAATTGTTCTTTTACTTCCCAACCTTCCAATTTTCCTGGATTCAATAGCCCTTTAGGATCAAATCTTAATTTCGCTTTTACTTGATCTGCATCCACCACTCCTAGACCTCCGCCTTCAACTGTTAAAACATGAGGATTAAAAATAAACGCACCAAGTTTCTTGCAATCTTCCATTATTTCATTTAGTTCTTCTGCCCCATTCCACTTTAATACAGGCAAAGCCGCTAATCGAGGTGATCCTTGTTGAGAAACTGCCTCTAAATGCCAAAGAACTTTTTTACCCCATTTTTTTCTCAAAAAATTAATTAATTCCAGTTCATTATTAAGCGGCAAAAGCATCTGTAAATACGTCCAATTTTTATCCCTAGACCTCATATGAAGAGTTGTATGATTCCATACGACTTCAGAAATTCCATTGACGAGCTTTTCTTCTTCCCCAAGTAGGGTAGATTCGACTTTAAATTTTTTACAAATTAGCTCAATGGTTTTTATTCCTCCAAGAGTAGATTGAATTAATATCTTGTGACTTCTAGATTTACTTTTAAACCATTTTGGCATTTGATCTACAATTTCTTCTTCAAGAATTGCTCCTAATTTCAGATCAATTGCTGCGCTCGTAAGAGTTTTCAATATTTCTATTGTTTTTTCAAATTCAGTACAGTCGATAACTATTGAATACCACTTACGTTTGATATCAGTAGCAAGTAATAAAGAAGTAATTATTCCATTAGTCCCATAAGCATGATTTAGAGGTTCGGATTCTTCAGCATCAAATTTTAATAATTTAGGTTTTTCATTCATCGTTACTGCCTCTAAACCAATAAGATTTCCTGGATCTCTTAAAAATCCCCACCTAATAGATCCAATACCTCCTGATCCACCTGCAATAAAACCTCCAATTGTTGCAGTTTTCCAAGTACTAGGAAGCAACCTCAGTTCCCTTCCATATTTCTCTAATTGTTTATTCAAATCTCCCATAACACAGCCAGACTGTACTTTTACAAAACCTGTATCTGGATCAAATTTTTCTAACTTATTAAAGTGACTCATCTGCATTACAACTCCTTTAAACAATGGGACAGCTTGTCCATAATTACCTGTACCTGAACCCCTTAAAGTAATTGGAATAGAAAATTCCCAACAAATTTCTGCTACTTCCTTTATCGCTTTGTGATCACTAGGTCTTACCACCAAATCAGCAATACATTCGTCTAATTTTTTAGTAAGGATTGGAGAGTAGTTATAGAAATCTTTTGAAAGTCTTTTTACATCGGATTGGTTTTCAATAATCTCTAAGTTTTTGACTTCCCTAAATTTGTCTAAAAATTTAAAAGTATCAGATGTCATTAATAAAATTTCTTGAGTTTTATATATAAATTAGTCGATTAGCAATATAAATCGCCTTTTACATATACTTTTCTCTTTAAATTAGTAGAAAAAACATCTGCCCATCTTTGTGCTTCTAAAATTACAAAGTCAGCAGGGCAACCCTTTTTAATTAAACCATCCCATTTTAAATTTAATAATCTGCTTGGAGCTAAAAAAATAGAAGATAAAGTCATTCTCTCCCAGGGATTTAGTTGAAGCATAGGTATCGAGCAAGACAACATATAAAAAGGGTCAAAATTGCCAAATGGGTACCAAGGATCTTGAACATTATCACTACCAAGAGATACATCCACATGTGATTTTTGTAATTGCTTTATTGGCGCAACTGGTCTTTTCAATGAAGTAGTTTTATTACTGCGATTGAGCAGCCAAAAATTTGTTAGGGGTAAGGCAATAACCTTAATATTTTTCTCAGCCATTTTTTCTCCTAAATTTAAAATCTCTCTATTACTTAAAGAAATAAGACTACTCAAATGACTACAAGTGATCGGAATACTATTAATTTTTAAATTTTCGATTGTTTCTAATAAAACTTTTATTCCCGCTCCAGGTTCAATAATTGATTCATCTATATGCAAATCAATTTCTAATTTATATTTACTCGCAAGAAAAAGCATCTTTGCTAGAAGTTTGCTTGTATTTTTTTTATTGAAAGGGGGTACAATAACACCTCCTAAAATGCCTCCATTAGAGGAAAATATTTTTGCCAAATCTTCTCCATCAGTTGTATCCCAGAATTCCAATGGAGCTAGAGCAACGTATTGTAAAGTTAACTCAGATGAAAATTTTTTTTGTAATTTAAAAAGTTCAATCCAAATATCAATAGATTGACCTTTATATGTATCAATATGACTTCTAATTGCTCGGTATCCATTTTGTATGGCAAGTTTTAATGATTTCTCAACTCTTTCAAGAACCTTATCTGTAGTTCTAGTTTTATGTTCTTCAAGATTTACTGATAATGCTCCTCCATAATTTGATTCCAAATTAGGAAAGTCTGCCCATATAAAAGATTTATCAAAATGCGAATGCGTTTCAACAAATCTTGGGAATAAAATATTTTTTGGTTTTGTAATTTTATTTTTTAAAGGCTTTAACTCAGAAACAAATCCATCCTCCCAACTAATAGAAACTGAACATAAATCCTCTACATCGATTATGAGGTTATCTATATCTTCTATTAAACAAAGGCTTCTGGGAATAAGAACCTCAGCTTTGCCGGAATTACTCAAATTTTTAAATTTTCTTTTATTTTAAATCATAAGAAAACTTTACTGAATTAGAAAATAATTCAAATTTCGCTAAAAGATAAAAATAACTATGAAAAATCACCCTTGAGTTGTTAAATTTATAAATGTGAGGCGGGCGTCGCCAAGTGGTTAAGGCAGCGGCTTGTGGCGCCGCTATTCGGGGGTTCGAATCCCCTCGCTCGCCCTTAAAAATATTGCAGCAAAATTATTTAACTTGTAATTTTGAATTAAAGAATCATAAAAAATTCCTAGCAAAGTGCTAACAAAAACAAAATCAGACGAAAAAAAAACTCAAAACAATTCAACTAATGGCAGTTATTGGATAACCACATTTGGATGCCAAATGAACAAGGCTGATTCTGAGAGAATGGCTGGGACATTAGAGAAAATGGGATACACCAGAGCAGATAATGAATTAAATGCCGATTTGGTCTTGTACAATACATGCACAATCAGAGATAACGCAGAGCAAAAAGTTTATAGCTTTCTAGGAAGACAAGCAAAAAGAAAGCACAAAACACCTAGCTTAAAACTTGTTGTTGCAGGTTGTCTTGCTCAGCAAGAGGGAGAATCCTTACTAAGAAGAGTCCCAGAACTTGATCTGGTTATGGGGCCTCAACACGTAAATAATCTTGAGAATCTTCTGGGGAAAGTTGATTTAGGAAATCAAGTTGCTGCTACAGAAGAAACCTTCATTTCTGAAGATATAACAAGTGCCAGAAGAGAAAGCTCCATTTGTGGCTGGGTTAATATCATTTATGGATGTAATGAAAGATGTTCATATTGTGTAGTCCCCTCTGTCAGAGGAAAAGAGCAATCAAGATATCCAAATGCGATAAAAAGTGAGATCCAAAAATTAGCTGATGATAATTTTAAAGAAATTACTCTTTTGGGTCAGAACATTGATGCTTATGGTAGAGACCTCCCAGGGACTACAAAAGAGGGTAGAAAAGAGAATACCCTAACTGATCTTTTGTATTATATTCATGATGTTAAAGGAATTCGCAGAATAAGATTTGCTACTAGTCATCCAAGATATTTTTCAAAAAGATTGATTCAAGCTTGTTATGAACTTGATAAAGTCTGTGAACATTTCCATATCCCCTTCCAAAGTGGAAATGATGAAATTTTAAAGCAAATGTCCAGAGGATATTCTATTAAAAAGTATAAAAATATTATTGAGAACATAAGGTCATTAATGCCAGATGCATCAATCACAGCTGACGCAATAGTTGCTTTCCCAGGAGAAACCGAAAAACAATATCAAGATACATTAAAGCTAATATCAGAAATTGGCTTTGATCAGGTGAATACAGCAGCGTACTCTCCAAGACCAAATACGCCTGCTGCAGTTTGGACGAATCAACTTTCGGAAGAGGTAAAAAAAGCTAGATTACAGGAAATTAATGATTTGGTCGAGAAAACTGCTAGGAGTAGAAATCAAAGATATATCAATAATATCGAAAGCGTTTTAATTGAGGGTTTAAATCCAAAAAATTCCTCTCAAATTATGGGTAGAACTAGAACAAATAGATTAACTTTCGTAGAGATTCCCAAAAATATTAACTTTAATTTTTCGTTGGGAGATGAGATAAATGTCAAAATAAATGAAGCAAGACCTTTTTCTTTGACAGGAGAACTTTCTTTATAATTTTTTTTTAAATGATCGGGGGAAAGAAAAAATGTATTGGGTTAATATTTGGGGGTCATTCCAATGAACATGAAGTATCGATATCTTCTGCAAAAACAGTTTTTCAAGCATTTAATGCACAAATAAACAAAGAACAATTTACAGTTAAAGCCTTTTACATAAACAAATATGGAGATTGGCTTGATAGTGATATTTCAGAAAAAATCCTAATTGGTGAAATTGAAAACTATAAAACAAAAAAACAAGAAATTTTTAATAAAGAAAAAATTAACTTCCTTGACGGAATTGAATTTCAAAATATTGATGTTTGGTTTCCTCTTTTACATGGATTTAATGGTGAAGACGGATCAATTCATGGCTTAATTAGATTTACAAAGAAACCTTTAGTCGGGTGCGGAATTATTGGATCTGCACTTGGAATGGATAAAATATTGATGAAAACAATTTTCTCAAATCTTAATCTTCCTCAAGTTAATTATCTAGTTTTTCAAAATGAAGATCTCAACGATAAGCAAGTTAAAAATAAAATAATTAATGAAATTTTAAAAAAATTAAAATTTCCTGTTTTTGTTAAACCATCGAACTCTGGATCATCCCTTGGCATCTCCAAAGTTAAAAATGAATCAGAAATATTACTAGCATTAGAAAAGGCTCAGGAAATAGATCCAAGAATCTTAATAGAGGAAGGTTTAGAGGTAAGGGAGATTGAATGCGGAATAATTGGGAATTCAAAACTCTTAACCTCTGAGATAGGCGAGGTAAATTACGAAAGTGATTGGTATGATTACGATTCAAAATATAACTCAAATAATAAAATAATTATCCCAGCTGAAATAGATTCTAAAATCACAAAAGAAATTAAAGAAATTGCTATTAAAAGTTGTAAAGCACTAAATATTTTCGGTTTTGCAAGAGTAGATTTCTTTTTAGAAAAATCTTCAAATAAAATTTTACTAAATGAAATAAATACAATTCCTGGTTTCACAAAAAACAGTATGTTTCCAATGCTTTGGGAAGCTTCAGGTTTAAAAATTGAACAACTTGTGGCTAAACTGGTAGATATATCTTTAGATTTGTAATTTAAATCAAATGTTGCATGGACTACTTTGGTTACCATTACTTTTAATCTTCATTTTATTAACTGCACTTGGATGGTTAGAAAGAAGAAGGCAAAACCTTTTTAGAAGTTGGGCTCGTGATTCTGAACTGTGCAAGTTAGATAGTTCAGGTGCAGCTTCTTTAAAAAATGGGGAGTTAAAGTGGAGCGCATTTGAAGCTGGTAAATTTGAAGAAAAAGATTGTTTTACGATCAAGAAACTAGAATTAGTTGAATTAATGGCACTAACTTCAGGTGAAGCTCCTCTAACAAGTGAATCTCAAGGTAAGTGTAGGTTGAGATTAGTAGGGGATGGGAAAGAGATGGATGTACCATTTTCAGATGCAGAGCAAGCGAGAAAATGGATGGACCAACTGATGGAAAAAGCTCGATGTGATTTGTGAAAAACAAAAAAGGAATCAAAAATAGAAGCTTTTTTTTTCTAATTTCATTTTTATTTTTAACAAGCTTATTAAGCATAAAAACACTCAAAAAAGTTGATCCTCAGGACATTAGGATTTCTGGTAGTGAATTATTTTCGCAGAATGATGTGATAAAAAATTCATCTTTAAATTTTCCTATCCGATTAATTTTTGTTGAAACTAATTTGCTTGAAAAAGAGTTAAAACAAAATTTATCTCTCAAGAATGTTTCGGTAAGCAGAGAACTATTTCCTTTTGGTTTAAAAGTTCATATTAATTCAAGAACTCCAATAGCTTACGGTGAGAGAATATTAAACGACAAAAAAATATTAGGCTTCATTGATAAAGATGGAATTTTTATAAATAAACAAAATGTAGATGAAAAAAATTTGAATAAATTAACCATAAAGGTTTTTGGGTGGAAAGAAAAATTTGAAAAAATATTATCTGAAATTTTTATTGCTATAGATAATTATGAATTAGAGATAGTTAAAATAACTTTTTCATCCGATGGGTTTCTAACTGTTGAGGAAAAAGATTTAAAAACAATATTTTTAGGATTTAAGCCAAATTTAATCAACAATCAATTTCAAAAAATCAATTATCTTAAAAATGAATTGAAGAAAAATAGCTTTTCAAAAAAAATAGATAATATTGATCTTACAAATCCAGATAAACCAAAAATAAAAGTGTTCAAACCCTAATATTTGAAAAAGGATTTTGAGTAATTTTTTTTAATTATTGTAGTGTTGATATGGGTTTTGCATTCAAAACAAAATATTTAATAAATAAATATTTTTAGGATTTTCCTCAACAAATTCCTACATATGAGCGCAGTAAGTTCATAATGCACCCAATACTAGTAAAAGATTCCTATTAAGAGATGAGCTTCGGTAACAATCCAAACTTTGATCAATCAAGAGAAATCCTTCCAAGCCAAAACGCCAAAATAGAAGTTATTGGTGTAGGTGGTGGTGGCAGTAATGCAGTCAATAGAATGATAAATAGTGATTTAGAAGGTGTTTCATTTAGAGTCCTCAATACCGATGCACAAGCCCTACTACAATCTTCTGCAGAAAGTAGAGTTCAACTTGGACAAAACCTCACTAGAGGTTTAGGTGCAGGTGGGAATCCAAGTATTGGGCAAAAAGCAGCCGAAGAATCCAAAGAAGAGCTTCAACAAGCTTTAGAGGGATCTGATTTAGTTTTTATAGCCGCTGGAATGGGTGGAGGAACTGGTACAGGCGCTGCTCCCGTTGTTGCAGAAGTAGCCAAACAAAGTGGAGCTCTAACAGTAGGTATAGTAACCAAACCATTTTCTTTTGAAGGGAAAAGAAGAATGCGTCAAGCAGAGGAGGGGATCGCAAGACTAGCTGAAAACGTTGATACTCTTATAGTTATTCCAAATGATCGATTAAAAGAGGTTATAGCAGGAGCTCCTCTTCAAGAAGCATTTAGGAATGCTGATGATGTTTTAAGGATGGGAGTCAAAGGCATTAGTGACATAATTACTTGCCCTGGATTAGTTAATGTTGATTTTGCAGACGTTAGATCAGTTATGACTGAGGCTGGCACTGCACTTCTCGGGATAGGCATAGGTTCAGGAAGATCGAGAGCTATAGAGGCAGCACAGGCAGCAATGAATAGTCCTTTATTGGAAGCAGCAAGAATTGATGGAGCTAAAGGCTGCGTTATAAATATTACTGGCGGCAAAGACATGACTTTAGAAGACATGACCTCTGCATCTGAAATTATTTATGATGTTGTTGATCAAGAAGCGAATATTATCGTCGGTGCAGTGGTCGACGAGGCAATGGAAGGAGAGATACAAGTTACTGTAATTGCTACAGGATTTGAAACAACCCAACCATTAAACCAGCAAAGAATAAAAAACAGATTATCTAATCAACCCTTATATAATTATTCTGACAATAAAGAACCAGGAGCCAGTATTCCTGAGTTTTTGAGATTAAGGCAAAATAAAAAAGATATAGGTTAAAAGGTAAAATAGAGTGACTCGGTTATCTCGCCTGCCTCAAGCATCCCTTGTGGCTGCTACCTTCCGGTCCTGACCAGGTTTAGGCGTTAAAACCGCGAAAGGCCGAGTCAGAATCATACTAGCAATTCTTGATTAAAAAAGATACATAAATTTATTATGTTACCTTCAGACATAGTTAACTATAAAAAAAAATCTCGCAAAATCATTGCACTAACTGCTTGGGACTCCATATCAGGATCTATTGCAGAACAAGCAAATGTTGATCTCGTACTAGTAGGAGATTCATTAGCAATGGTCTGCTTAGGATACAAATCGACATTGCCAATAACTTTAGAAAACATAATTTATCATACTAATGCTGTTTCAAGAGGATTTAAGAAAAAAATTGAGGAACAACCTCTAGTCGTTTCAGATATGCCTTTTCTGACTTACCAATGTGGTGAGGATAAGGCAGTTGAGTATGCAGGGAAAATCATTCAGAGCACTTATGCAAAAGCTGTAAAAGTGGAGGGAGCTGAACCAGAAATACAAAAAGTTATTTCTAGATTAATAAGAATGGGAATCCCTGTTATGGGTCATATAGGTCTTACACCACAAAGCTATCTAAATATTGGATTAAGAAAACAAGGAGAAAGCTTAGCAAGCCAAGAAAAAATTAAGAAAGAGGCTTCAATTCTTGAAGAATTAGGATGTTTTTCAATAGTCCTTGAACATATTCCTGATTTGCTTGCTAAGGAAATAAAAAATTCTTTAACAATTCCCACAATAGGCATCGGCGCAGGTAATTATTGCGATGGGCAAGTAAGAGTTACTGCAGATTTATTAGGCCTTAATGATGATCAACCCCCATTTTGCAAACCAATTATCCAAGGAAAGAAATTATTTAAAGATAAATTAAAAGAATGGGTAGACTCTGAAAGACTTAGTTAATCTCATCCCACCACTTAAACATAGAAACAAGAACTTGATTACTAAGTTCCATGCCATTAGGCTCACTTAAAAAGAATCTATTCCCCTTTCTTACTAATAATCCACTTTCAAGAAATCTTTCCCATTCTTTAAGTAATGAACTAAAGTTGCTTTCAAATTGTTTGTTTTGCCAGTTTTGTTCTTTAAACACTTCTTTGATATCTACACCCTCTTTGAGTCTTAATCCCAACATTATTTTCTCATCAAGTTCTTTATAGACATACTCCTTGTTAGTTAGGGATGCATCCAAATTAAATTCGTCTTGTCTAGTTACCCATTCTTTATATTCCTTACTAACTCTTGGTCGAGTAAACTTTTCTCCCCAGGGTGAACTAGTGGAACCTTGACCAAAACTCCACCAGCCTAAACCACTCCAATAAACTCTATTATGTCTCGACTGATGCCGCGGAAGGCAGTAGTTTGAGATTTCATATCTTGAATACCCTGAGTTTTTTAAAATTAAATGGGTTAATTCAGTATTCCTAAAAGCTTCTTCATCACTTGGAAGTTTTAGTTTGCCTAAATTAATTAATTTTTTAAAAACAGTGTCATTTTCAATATTTAAATCGTAAATAGATAGATGAGGTGGTGAAAATGTAATCGCTGTTTTCAAGTCATCTTGCCATTCTTTAAATCCACTTAGTGGCAAGTTTTGAATTAAGTCTAAACTCCAGCTTTTTATCAACCCGGAATCATATTCTCTCTTCAACCATAAACAAGATTTCTCTGCATCCTCTTTCAAATGACGCCTTCCGGACGTTTGAAGTATCTGATTATTAAAACTTTGTACTCCAAGACTAAATCTATTTATCCCAGCATTTATGAATCCGAAAAGATCATCTTGAGTAAAACTTGCTGGATCAACCTCCATAGTGATTTCAGCACCATAGTCAATTCCATAATTTTCTTTAAAAAGATCAACTAATTCTTTGATTTGGGCAGGATCTAAAATTGATGGTGTACCACCTCCTATATAAATTGTCGATAGAGGTGATTTATGCTTAATCGATAATATTTCTCTATACAAATAGTGCAAATACTCTTTAACAGTTTTGCTTCCATAACCTTCTAAAGTTTCAACTTTGTTTCCCAATGGAATAACTGCAAAATCACAATAAAAGCACCTTCGGTGGCAAAAAGGTATGTGCACATAAGCACTTCTTGGAAACTTATTCATAATCTCAATTCATTTTTAATCTTCAAAAAAGAATCAAGGATCGAAAAAAATCAAATCCTTATTTACTCAATTAATAAATCCTAGTAGATTATAGATATGACAGATATCTTAGTTTTAATTTTATTTGTATTGTCTGGGGCTGCTTCAGGATGGCTTGGTGTTGATTTATTGCCAGTAGACATACTTAAACAGGTATCTAATGTAGAAGGCTTTAGAATTGTTTTAGCAATAATAGGTTTTTTTGTTGGATTAGCAGCTGGTTTTGTATTCCTTCAACTTAGAAAGACGTTTCTTGATCAAATAAGAACAATGCCTACAGACTTACTAATAAGTAGGTCAGTTGGATTAATTTTAGGATTACTTGTTGCGAATCTCCTACTTGCTCCAATACTATTAATTCCCTTTCCTAGAGAGGTTTTTTTCGCAAAACCCTTAGCAGCCATATTAAGCAATATTTTCTTTGGTGTGCTTGGTTATAAGTTGGCAGATACCCATGGAAGGACATTATTGAGATTATTCAACCCAAACAATACTGATGCATATCTAGTCAATGAAGGGATACTCCCTGCTGCAAGTCCAAAAATTCTTGATACCAGTGTAATTATTGATGGGAGAATCAATGGTCTATTAAGTTGTGGCTTATTGGAAGGACAATTAATTGTTGCTCAAAGTGTAATTGACGAATTACAAACTTTAGCTGACTCAAGCAGTAATGAAAAAAGGTCTAAAGGTAGAAGAGGTCTCAAGTTATTAAAAGAATTAAGAGATTTATATGGGAGAAGACTTGTAATAAACCCAACAAAGTATGAAGGTAATGGAGTAGATGAAAAACTCTTGAAGATTACTGAGGATATGACAGGAACTTTAATTACTGCTGATTATAATCTTTCTCAGATTGCTGAAGTTAAAGAATTAAAAGTTATGAATTTGAGTGATTTGGTTATTGCTTTAAGACCAGAAGTACAACCTGGAGAATCTCTTAATATAAAAATCGTGAGAGAAGGCAAAGAAAAAATGCAAGGTATTGGATATTTAGATGACGGCACAATGGTTGTTATTGATGAGGCAAAGAATTTTGTGGGGAGCAGATTAGATATTGTCATCACAGGCGCATTACAAACTCCTACTGGAAGGATGGTCTTTGGAAAACTAATAAATAATCCTGAGTCAAACAAATCTTTTAAATCACCAGCGACACAGGGCTAAATCTAGCTAGAATCAGTTCATTCTTAATTTCGTGATACAAATGACTGTATCTGCTCCTTATTACGGGGAAAACACCGTTATGAGGACCCCGCCCCCTGACCTTCCCTCTCTTTTACTTAAAGAGCGAATTGTTTATCTTGGTTTGCCATTATTTTCAGATGATGATGCGAAAAGACAACTAGGAATGGATGTTACCGAGCTAATCATTGCTCAACTCCTTTACCTAGAGTTTGAGGATCCAGATAAACCAATCTATTTCTATATCAATTCAACAGGGACAAGTTGGTACACTGGTGACGCAGTAGGTTTCGAAACAGAAGCTTTCGCTATCTGCGATACAATAAGCTACATTAAGCCTCCAGTACACACAATATGTATAGGACAAGCAATGGGGACTGCTGCAGTTATCCTTTCATCTGGCACTAAGGGGCAAAGAGCCGCTCTGCCTCATGCTTCTATTGTTTTACATCAACCAATAAGCGGAGCAAGAGGCCAAGCAACAGATATCCAAATAAGAGCTGAGGAAGTTTTGAAAAATAAAAAATCAATGCTGGAGATTCTATCTCGTAATACTGGAAAGACTATCGAAGAACTCTCAAAAGACTCTGACAGGATGAGTTATCTTAACCCCCAAGAAGCCCTAGATTACGGAGTTATCGATAGAATACTCACAAGTCAAAAAGATTTACCAAATAAAATTTAACTCTCACAAAACTATTTTAAAATCATGCCAATAGGAACTCCAAGCGTGCCTTACAGACTTCCCGGAAGTCAATACGAAAGATGGGTTGATATTTACACAAGACTGGGTGTAGAAAGAATTCTTTTTCTTGGACAAGAAGTAAATGATGGTATTGCTAATAGCCTTGTTGCTCAAATGCTTTATCTTGACTCTGATGACAATTCCAAACCTATCTATCTATATATAAATAGCCCGGGAGGATCAGTAACGGCAGGCTTGGCTATTTACGATACTATCAAATACGTAAAAAGTGATGTTGTCACCATATGTGTAGGGCTTGCAGCCTCCATGGGAGCGTTCCTGTTAGCGGCTGGCACAAAAGGTAAAAGAGTTGCTTTGCCCCACAGCAGAATAATGATTCATCAACCCCTTGGAGGAACATCTCAACGCCAAGCAAGTGATATTGAAATAGAAGCTAAGGAAATTTTAAGAATTAAAGATATGTTAAATATGTCTATGGCAGATATGACAGGTCAATCATTCGAGAAAATTGAAAAGGATACTGATAGAGATTATTTTCTAAGTGCGGAAGAGGCAAAAAGCTATGGCTTAATTGATAGAGTTATTACACATCCAAGTGAAGCAAATCAGTCTTAAATTTTCTAAATAAATATTTTAATTTTCATTTTTAAATTAATAATATTTTGGTTTATTTACACCTTTAATGACTAAAATATTAATTATCAAATGCAAAGAAGCTACAACTAATGACCCAACTCTTTTACGACACAGATGCAGATCTAAGTCTTTTAAATAATAAAACAATAGCGATTATTGGATATGGTTCACAAGGTCATGCACATGCCCTAAACCTAAAAGATAGCGGCATAGATGTTATTGTCGGATTATATAAAGGAAGCAAATCTGAGAGCAAAGCTATTAGCGATGGTCTACAAGTTTTTAGTGTTTCTGAAGCTTGCGAAAAAGCAGACTGGATTATGATCCTACTTCCAGATGAGTTTCAGAAAGATGTTTACCTTAAAGAAATAGAACCAAACTTAAAAGAAAAAAAGATATTAAGTTTTGCTCATGGCTTCAATATAAGATTCGGACTGATCAAACCTCCTAGTTTTGTGGATGTTGTAATGATTGCCCCAAAAGGACCTGGACACACTGTTCGTTGGGAATATCAGAATGGTCAAGGAGTGCCAGCATTGTTTGCAGTGGAGCAGGATGCTTCCGGAAGTGCAAGATCATTGGCAATGGCTTACGCTAAAGGTATTGGCGGAACGAGAGCCGGGATTCTTGAAACAAACTTCAAAGAAGAAACAGAAACCGATTTATTTGGCGAACAAGCGGTTTTATGCGGAGGACTATCAGAACTCGTCAAATCAGGCTTTGAAACTCTTGTAGAGGCAGGATATCAGCCCGAACTTGCTTACTTCGAATGCTTACATGAAGTTAAACTTATTGTTGATTTAATGGTGAAGGGAGGCCTATCTCAAATGAGAGATTCCATTTCAAATACTGCAGAATATGGAGATTATGTAAGTGGTAAAAGACTTATCAATAGTGATACAAAGAAAGAAATGCAGAAAATTCTAAAAGATATTCAAGATGGAACTTTCGCTAAGAATTTTGTAGAAGAATGCGATAAAAACAAACCCTTAATGACAAAATTAAGAGAAGAAAACTCAAAACATGAGATTGAGAAAGTAGGTAAAGGTCTGCGCTCGATGTTCAGTTGGCTGAAATAAATTTATTTTTAATATTTCTTGGATCGATTGGATTTGATTTATTGATAGGTGATCCAAGATTTTTAATCCACCCGGTTCAAGTAATTGGCTTTTACATAAAAAAAATATCTAATTACCTCATAAATAATTTTGGAGAAAATAAAAATATATTGTTTTGGGGTGGTTTCATCGTAGCTATATCCACTATTGGAATAAGTTTTGGTTTAGGTAAATTAATAGAACTCAGTTATTTGCAATCAAGAAATCATTTTTTTTGTGGATTGTTAATTTTTTTTGGACTTTCAAGTTGTATTGCCACTAAGGGACTTATTTCAAGTGTGAAAGAGATTGCAGAGCTAATAGAAGGCAAGGAAATTAATAACCAAAATAAGAAAATAATCCAAGAGAAGGTACAAAGAATAGTAAGTAGGGATGTAAGGTCATCTTCTATAAAACATCTCTTGAGATCAAGTACCGAGAGCCTTACCGAAAATTCTGTTGATGGAATATTTGGGCCTTTATTTTGGATTTTTATTGGAATTGTTTTTATGAATTTTTCAATTTTTCTACCTGGACCTTTGTCGCTTGGTTTTTCTTATAAAGCAATAAGCACTTTAGATTCAATGATAGGTTACAAATATGATTATTATAGATATTTAGGTTTTTTCAGTGCAAAAATTGAGGATATTTTTACGTTTGTTCCTTCAAGATTAGTTTTAATCACATTACCTTTAGTTAGCTCAAAAGTTAATGATTATGGATCAATCATAAAAAAAAGCTATCTTGATGGTAAAAAATATGATTCACCTAATGCTGGGATTTCAGAAGCTATATTTGCTTATATTTCGGACGTTAAATTAGGAGGAAAAAGTAAATACAAAAAAGAGATTATTGAAAAGCCAATAATCAATGTAACTGGAGATAGTTGCACTGGAGAGAAAATTAAATTAATTTGTCAATTAATTTTGAGATTACAATTTTTATGGATAATAATTTTTTTTGTCTTAATTTTTTTATTATCTCAAGTTTAATTTAATGATAAATTAGTTTAAAAATTATTAATATAAACAAAAAAGATTCTATGCAAGAAAAAGACTCTCCAATGGAAAATCAAAATGATGATTTTACCAATAAATCATCAACTGATTATGAATACTCAAAATGGGTAGACAATCAGGGAGATGAAGTAAAGAATGTTTTTGGATTTAATAGCAGTGCTGAGCTTGTGAATGGTAGAGCAGCTATGATCGGATTCTTAATGCTTATATTAACCGAGTTGGTTTTTAGCGGCAGACCTGTGACTTCCTCAATTTTTGGTATCAATTAAAAATGGAAGAAAAAAAATCTAATTCAATAAAAGTAATCCTTTATATATCTGTATGGGTAATAATTTGGGGGACATTAGGTTCTTTCATTGACTATCCTCTTTACAAAAATAAAATTTACCTAGAAGGAAGCATATATCAGTATATTACTTTCACAATTACAGCAATAATATCAATAATAAGTGCAAAGTTTTTTTATAAAAAATTTGATTTATAAAAATTTGTACCTAAATTTCTTAATAATTTTAGCTGGTTCTTTTTTGTCATTTGATTCGTAAAGTATCCACTGATGTGTCTCAGTATCATGATCACAACCATAATTCCCAGACAGGTTGTCGTAACTAGAAAGAAGTGAATGACAATTCTGGTCTGCCTCAAAAGCAGAGTCATAACCGGTTAGAAAATATATCAAAGATAGAAGGGTTACTAACAAAAAGAATACTTGAAAAACTAAATTAACAACCTTCATAAGAATTTCTAAAATTTAAATATATCATTTAAAAAATTTTTTCGATCTAAAAATATTTAACGACCAACATTAAAAACAAAGTCATGGAATTCTTGATTCTTTAAATAAAGGATTACTAGTAATATTAAAATCATATTTAAGCCTAATACTATTGATCCAAAAATATTTATTTGTTTTTTACCTGGCAAAGTGTAAGTGAATTTCTTGTCTTTAAGAAAAGCAGCTAAGCCTTTTTTTTCTTTTTTTGGTTCTTTTATTTCAGTATTATTTTTATCTTCATTCTCAGAGAAACCTTTTACCATTACAACTTAAAATCCAAATTTATAATATTCCAAAAATATAAAAATTTTATATAGTTAACAATTTTTAATCACATATGGGATCATAAATGAAATTTTCTCATTTGATAAATTTCTTAAAAAATAAGCTTCAATAATTGCCGACTGCAACCCCAATAAACTTGATTGGCATTTGAATCTATTTTGCTCAAATACAACTAACTGAAGTTTTTCTATTTCAGAAACTAACTCTTTACAAACTTGGATTTGAGAATCTTTAATACAATCGCTAGATTCTTTTAAAATCTTTGATTTTATTGGAATTGTTTCTGCCATAACAAAATTAGATAAAAACAAAAATTTTAGGAATAAAAAAGTTAAACGTTTCATTAATTCTTAAACTTCAACATTTGAAATACCATGTTAAGAGTTTTGGTCGTTGAGTTAATAGCATTTTATAGAAATTCAAAAAAAAAGATGCTCTAAAAGAGCATCTTGGTATTAAAGAAAGAAATAGATTAAAAAGTTTACCCTTGAACTCTATCCTTAAAAAGTTTACCTGCTGAGAATGTTGGGACTCTTTTAGCAGGTATTGCTATTTTTTCGCCTGTCTTAGGGTTTAATCCCTGTCTTGCAGAACGATCTCTTGGCTCGAAAGAACCGAATCCTAGTATGGAGACTTTTTTGCCTTCCACTACTGAATCAACAATAGTTTCAATAGCTGCATCAACAACTAAAGAAACATCCGTTTTTGTGAGCTCTGTACGAGCAGCAACAAGATTAACTAAATCAGCTTTGTTCATTGAATTGTTTGTAAAGCAGAGATTTAGAGACAAGAGTTTTAATCAAGCCTAAAAACCTCGAACTTGCATATCATATGGAGTAAATACAAATACGACAACCGAAAATGCCGGCGGCGCAAAGCATTATACAAATCTTAGGGACATTTTTAGCTAAAACGTTTATTTTTATAGCGGCATATTTTTCTCATATAAAAAATAGCCTCTTTAATAAGAAAACAGCCAAAGCCCTTGGTAACACTAGATTTAGCATTATAAATGCTAACTTGATTTATCAACGGGAGATATGTCAAAGGATCATAAAGTTAAAAATTTGAAGTATTTATTATGTTTTATTAATTTCTAAATATATTTCCTTCTCATCACATGAAAAAGCATGATTTTTATTTTGAAATCAAGAAAAATCTGGTTTTCTGATTATTAAACATTCTCTCTAAATCGTTCTATGCACTGAGCAGATGGGTGAATAAATTGCAATTAAATAAGATATCCATACACTCTAAGATCTAATAAAGTTGATTCAGTGAAACCTTAAATTTGAGTTTTTTTTTAATTTTGCATCTATTATTCAAATATCAGTAATTTGAATAAATTATCCCAATATTTAACTAATCAATGATAAAGAGAAAGTGAATCATATCAATAAGGGTAAACCATTTCCTTTAGGAAGTTCTCTAACATCACAAGGAGTAAATTTTTCCCTAATAGCCACAAATGCAGAATATGTAGAAATCTTATTGTTTGAGAAAGAAGACTCCATTTCCCCAGAAACTATATTTAAGTTAGATAAGAACCATAATACTGGTCCCTATTGGCATGTGGAAATAAAAAATCTAAATGAAGGTTGTATTTATGCTTTTAGAATAAAACAAAAAAATAATGAAATTAATAATAACTATGAAAAAAAAGTATTACTTGATCCATGTTCAAGGGGTATTACTGGATGGAGAAGCTATAAAAGAGAAAATGCATTAAAAACTCAAGAAAATACTCATTCTTGTCTTAAAAGCGTTGTTTGCGATAGAAAATTATTTAATTTTAAGGATTATCCAAGACCGAAACATTCTTGGGAAGAAACAATTATTTATGAACTACATATAAAAGCCTTCACTGAATTAATTGATAATAATGAAAGTTGTTTCAAGAAATTTTTAAAAAAAATTCCGTATCTCAAAGAACTTGGTATTACAACAATTGAATTACTTCCAATTTTTTGTTTTGATCCAACTGATGCACCAAATGGTTTAGAGAATTTTTGGGGTTATAGTCCAATCAATTGGTTTACTCCGCATTTTGAATATCTTTCGAATGAATCCGCCGCAAAGAATAGAGATGAATTTAGAACATTAGTAGAGGAATGTCATAAAGCAGACATTGAAGTCATCTTAGATGTTGTATATAATCATACGTCTGAGGGAGATTCTCAAGGACCTGCAATATCTTGGAAAGGTATAGATGAAAATCTTTATTACTTTATAGGAGAAGATAAAAATTATCAGGATGTCTCTGGGTGCGGTAATACTATCGCAGCAAATAGAGGATTAGTTAGAAAACTAATAATTGAATCATTAAAATGTTGGTCGAGTGAATTTGGCGTAGATGGTTTTAGATTTGATTTGGGAATTGCCTTATCAAGAGGAGAAAATCTTTCACCACTCGAAAATCCTCCACTTTTTGAGGATATAGAATGTGAACCAGAGCTTATCGATATCAAATTAATAAGTGAACCATGGGATTGTGGTGGTTTATATAAATTAGGTGATTTTCCTTCTAAGAATGCTTTCACTTGGAATGGTCATTTTAGAGATGACTTGCGTAGATTTTGGAAGGGGGATAAAGATACAGCTTGGAATATGAGCGATAAAATAAAAGGTAGTCCTTCAATTTATAAAGAAGATAATATTTTCCCAAAATCAATAAATTTTATTACTTCACATGATGGATTCACTCTAAAAGATTTAGTAACTTTCAATGGAAAACATAATTTTGCCAATAGAGAACAAAATAGAGATGGTGATAATCATAATAATTCTTGGAATCATGGTACAGAGGGACCAACAACAAACTTATTAATCAATGATTTAAGAAAAAGACAACAAAAAAATCTTATTCTTAGTTTACTTATCTCTAAAGGTGTTCCAATGATACTTATGGGTGATGAGATAGGAAGGTCACAAGGCGGTAACAACAATTCTTGGTGCCAAAATAATTTATTGGGCTGGATGAATTGGGAACATGTTCAACAAGATTTGGAATTATTAGAATATTTCAAATACATTATAAAAATCCGAAAAAAACTAATAAATATTTTTAATCCATCATTCTTCCCTAACAACCAGATCAATGAAAATATTCCAACATATCATTGGCATGGGACAAAGTTAGATAGTCCCGATTGGAGTAGTTGGTCTCACACAGTTACCTTCAGCATTAACAAAGGCAATGCTAATCCCCTGGTCTGGATAGGTTTAAATGCATATTCAAAAAGTATCGATTTCCCTTTGCCGAAATGTAAATATAATTGGTTAAAAGTTATTGACACTAGCATGTCTGAAATTTTTGAACCCTTAACTATTAATGAAAAATCTGTTTCAATAAAGAGTAGAAGCTCTTTATTAATCATTTCAGAACAAGTATTTGGAACAAAAAATAATATATTCTAAAAGCGGGCGGCGGGAATCGAACCCGCATCTTCAGCTTGGAAGGCTGAGGTTTTACCACTAAACCACGCCCGCATTAAGTAATAGAATTACCATTGCAATAATACATTATCAAACAATCAACAAAGTAAAAAGATTGGAAAATTCACACTCGAAAAAAAATATTATTAGATCAACAACAAGATTAATGTTCTCTTATGGACTTGGAGATGCAGGCACAGGTTTAGTCGCCACGCAATTTGGATTTTTTCTATTCAAATTTTTTATTTCTGCTGATTTACCAGTAATAATTGCAGGTTCTTTATTAATGTTAATAAAAATATGGGATGCAGTAAATGATCCTTTAATTGGATGGTTAAGTGATCGTACCAAATCAAGATGGGGGCCTAGGATCCCTTGGATGGTAACAGCATCTGTTCCTCTTGGTTTATCTTTAGCTGCGATATGGTGGACACCCACTGGTTCAGTGCTAACCAAGACTATTTACTATGCCATAATTTCTATAATCGTAATGACTGCTTATACAAGTATTAATCTTCCTTTTGCAGCTCTATCTACTGAAATTTCTGAAAAAACCGCAATAAGAACAAGGTTAAACGCCTCTAGATTTACTGGCTCAATAATTGCAGGACTAACTGGTTTAATAATTGCTGGAGTTGTATTAAGTTCTGAAGGATCAGCAAATAATGAATATTTCTTAATGGGTAAAATAAGCGGATGTATTGCAGTTACTGCAACATTAATTTCCTGCTGGGGATTAGCTCCATTCGCAAAAAAAGCAAGAAGGCCTTCAGGGAAAGTAGAAGCTATAACACTTCAATTCAAAAGGATCTTCAGAAATAAAAAATTTTTAAAAGTTATTACGCTTTATATTCTTCTCTGGTGCGCCTTACAACTTATGCAAACAGTAGCGTTAATCTATGTAGAAGATGTACTGAATGTGCCAACATATATTGCGAAGTGGATACCGATACCTTTCCAAATTAGCGCTTTAGTGGGTCTACAAATATGGACCAGAGTATCAAATAAATTGAATAGGATTTCAGCTTTAAACTATGGAGCGATTATCTGGATTATTTCATGTACGGCAGCTTTATTTTTACCTTCACTATCAAAAATTTCAGGAGTTGGGGATAGTGTTTTCCTAAATGCCAGTAACATATTTCTTTTTATTCTTTTAATTTTCATAATCTGTCTTATTGGAATTGGGGCTTCAACAGCTTTTCTTATCCCTTGGTCACTCCTTCCAGATGCAATAGACGAAGATCCAGAGAAACCAGCAGGATTATATACTGCTTGGATGGTGCTTATTCAGAAGATTGGTATCGCATTTAGTGTTCAATTATTGGGATTTTTGTTGTATTTATCTGGTTATCAATCATGCTTTATTGATAAAGATAGTCTAAATATTATGGAACAATGCTACTCAGCACAATTAACTATTAGATTATGTATCGGTTTTATACCCTCAATAATGGTAATAATTGGTCTTTTAATAATGAGAAAATGGGATCAAAAATTCATAACAAACTAATATAAAGATATGTATTATCCTAATTTTTTTAAAAGACTTCTTAGCAGCTTAATCATTGGCGGACAAGCAATTAATTTTATCTTTAGAGGTAAAATTTCCAAAAATGATCTCTTTGACCAACTTATGGAGTCAGGTCCTGGAAGTTTGTTAATTGTTTTAATTACAGGAATTGCCGCAGGTACAGTTTTTAATATTCAAGTTGCATCACAACTTACAAGTATGGGGGTTTCAAGTGAAATTGGAGGTTTATTAGCAGTAGGCATGGCGAGAGAAATGGCTCCTCTTCTAACTGCCACTTTAATGACTGGGAAAGTTGCCACTGCCTATGCTGCTCAACTGGGCACCATGAAAGTTACAGAGCAAATTGAGGCAATAACCATGTTAAGGACCGAACCAGTTCAATATTTGGTGGTCCCAAGGTTACTATCTATGGTAATAATGTCACCAATACAGTGTCTTTTGTTTTTATCTGTAGCTTTATGGAGTGGACAAATTTGGAGCACAATTTTTTATAAAGTTCCTCCAATAGTTTTTTGGACATCTGTAAGATCAGGTAATGTGAGTTTAACCAGCACAGACTTAACTTCAATGTTAATAAAAGCTGTAGTATTCGGATTACTTATTTCAATTATTGCTTGTGGATATGGACTCACCACCAAAGGTGGCCCAAAAGAAGTTGGAACAAGTACAACAGGTGCGGTTGTAATGACTCTCGTTACTGTATCTTTAATGGATGTATTACTAACACAAATTTTATTTGGATGATTCTATGTTCAACACTAAACCCAAAAAAGAAGAACCAGTCATAATATCACCATCATTTCAATTGCCAATCATTCTAATAATTTTAAGTTTTATGCTTTTATTTTTAAATATTGGTTCTTTGCCAACAATAGTTTTTGCTTCTTTTAGCTTTTTTTTATTACTTCAGTCTTTAACCTTGAGAATAAAAATAACAAATGATGATTTTATCGTTTTACAATTAGGAAAAGAGATTAGAACTTTTCCATTCAAGAACTGGATATCATGGAAATTCTTTTTCCCTATAATCCCAGGTATTTTTTATTTTAGAGAAAAGTCCAGTCCTCATTTATTACCAATATTATTTAATCCAAGGCAATTAAAAGATGAGCTCATAAAAAAAGTTGAATCCCTGGAAATTAAAAATTCCTAAAATTCAGTATTTGCTTAATCATCAAAATTATTTAAATGGACAATACAGAAATTTCTAACAATAATCCTGAGAAGGAATTTATCATAGACAAGTCAATTTCAAATGATAAAACCAAACAAATTAGTAAGAAAAATACAACACAAAATAAAAAAATTGCACCAAAAAATGACAAATCAAATAAATCTTTTGATGAAATTTCTAATGAAATTTTTAAAGATCTCGTTTCAAAAAAAGACTCTTTAGTTAAAGAAATAAAAAAGTTGGAAACAAAAAAAGATGAATTAGAAAAAGATATTGATTCAAATTTCAAAGGACAGTCAGATAATATTGCCAAAAGAGTCAAAGGCTTTCAAGAGTACTTAACTGGAGCTTTGCAGAATCTTTCACAAAACGTAGAAAAACTTGAATTAGTTTCTCAACCAATAATCGTAAAGCCATCTCCACTTGATGAGAAAAAGCAAAACAATAGCGCAAATAATGTGGTTAATATTCCTGCTCTTTCTGAAACATTTAAGCCTGATGAGAAAATTATAAAAGGTTGCTTTTCAAGTTTTACAGAACAACCTGATTTTTATGCTGAACCTTGGAAATTAAGAAGGAGTCTTGATTCATCAGATATAGAAATTATGGATGATTGGTTCTTTAACATGGGCGGAAGAGGTTCTCTTGAAAGTAGAGGATCTCGACAAAAAAATGCTTTGCTATCAGCGGGGTTTATATCTATTCTTGGCGAATTATATGGAGATCAGTTTCAGACTCTTATTTTAGCTTCGCAGCCTGAACGATTAGGTGAATGGAGAAGAATTCTTCAAGATTCACTTGGTCTCACAAGGGATGACTTTGGACCTAATAGTGGGATTGTTCTTTTTGAAAGGCCTGAAGGTGTCATCGAGAGAGCTGATAGATTAGAAGCCAATGAAGAATTGCCATTTATTATCATTGATGCAGCAGAAACCTCTGTTGAAATTCCAATACTTCAGTTCCCATTATGGGTTGCATTTGCTGGTTCAGATAGTGAAATTTATGATGATCTTGAATTAAACTAATCTTTATGAATATCTTAATAATTTTTACAAGTTATCTTATAGGATCACTTCCGACGGGTTTTTTAATTGGGAAATATCTTAAAAATATAGATCTAAGGACTATAGGTTCTGGATCTACAGGTGCCACAAATGTCTTAAGAAATATTGGGAAATGGCCAGCCCTTTTTGTATTTATTGTTGACGTTGGGAAAGGCCTTATTGCAGTAAAAATTGCTCAATATTACACAGCTCAAGGATTAATAGAAGTTCTAGCAGGCATATCAGCTATCTCAGGACATATTTGGCCAATATGGCTCAGAGGTAAAGGAGGGAAAGCTGTTGCGACTGGATTAGGTATGTTTTTAGCTCTTTCTTGGAAAGTTGGACTAGCATCACTTGGCATTTTTTTAATAGTTCTAACAAAAACTAAATTTGTTTCTTTATCCAGTATTTCAGCTGCATTCTTACTTCCTATCTTTATGTTTTTTTACCTCGGCAATTTTATGCACTCATACTTTTTTATAAGTTTAATTGTGGCATTATTAGTAATCTGGAAACATAGAACAAACATAACAAGATTGCTCAAGGGAGAAGAATCCAAAATTAACCAGAATTAATAGATTTAAATATTTCTATTAGAGCTTTATTAGGATCTATAGCTTTTGATATTGATCTACCAATTACTAATTTAGAAGCACCATTATCTATAGCTTCATGGGGAGTCATAATTCTATTTTGATCATCTTTATTTTCAATCTTTAATCTGATACCTGGTGTAATTAGTTCAAAATTATCCTTATAAATAGATCTCAACATTTTTACCTCCCAAGGGGAACAGACACATCCATCTAATCCAGCATCAAAAGACAACTTTGCAAGTCTCAGAACATTTTCTTCAATTGAATTATTTCTATCAAGATCAGTTTGAAAATCTTTAAGAGAAAAGCTTGTTAAAACAGTTATTCCTACAACAATTGGAGGTTTTACACTGACTAAGGAGGCTCCTTCTAAAGATGCTTTTTTCGAATCCTTAAGAGCTTTTAGACCTGCTGAAGCATGTATAGAAATAATATCAACCCCTAATTTTGAAACTTGGAAACATGCTGAACTCATGGTATTTGGAATATCATGAAATTTTAAGTCTAGAAAAATTTTTTTATTTAAACTTTTTAAAATTTCAATAACTCTTGGACCTTCCCTAACAAAAAGCTCTAAACCAACTTTCACCCACTTAATATTAGGACATTTTTCTAGAAGTAATTTTGCTTGACTTACATCTAGTCCATCAATTGCCAATATTATTTTATCTTCTGAATTAAATCTATTATTCATCAATTTTTATTTTTCAAACCTCTTAATTATTTTTTTTCCAATTTGCAAAATTTTTCCTTCTAATTCATTTTTTGAATCAAAAACTAAATCGGGATTTATTACTTTCTGACTATCAATTTTTACGCCCCCACCTTTAATAGATCTTTTGGATTCGCTGCTTGATTTGAAAAGTTTGAGAGCACTTAGCAAGTAAAAAAACTTAACTGGAAAAACTATTTCTTGTAATGAAATCTTTGGAATTTCTCCAACTTTTTCTTTGTGCCCAAGAAATAATTTTTCGCAGTTTGATTGTGCTTTTAATGCTTCTTCAGCACCGTGGAATAAAGTAGTAACTTCTAAAGCCATTCTTCTCTGTAATTCACGAGGATTTGAGTTTTCAAGAAAACTTAAATCTAATTCAGTAAGTAATTCAAAATAATTAGGTATTATATTATCGGGTACTTTTTCTAATTTTGAATACATTGAAAGAGGATCATCAGTCAAACCGACGGTGTTAAATTCAGATTTACTCATCTTCTTAATGCCATCTAAACCTGTCAAAATTGGCAACAGAACACCAAATTGAGGTTCTTGTTTAAAATACCTTTGAAGATCTCTTCCTATTGCAATATTAAATTTCTGATCTGTACCTCCAAGCTCAATATCTGATTGAACAACCACCGAATCGTAACCTTGTAATAGTGGATATAAGAATTCATGCAAAGCTATCGGAACTTGTGAAGTATACCTTTTATTAAATTCCTCTTTAGCGAGCATTTGACTAACAGTTGCACTCCCCATCAATTCAATTATCGAATTAAGATCTAATCCTTTTAACCATTCACTGTTATATCTAATTTCTATTCTATCTTTTGAATCAAAATCTAAAATAGATTCATTAGCTGGTTTACCCATTCCTAGTTGGGTTAAATATGTTTTTGCATTTTCCTTAACTTGTTTTTCCGATAACTGCACTCTTGTTTTGTTTTTTCCAGTTGGGTCTCCAATTTGAGCAGTAAAATCTCCAATAATTAAAACTGCAACATGTCCATTGTCCTGGAATGCCCTAAGTTTTTTGAACAATATGCTGTGCCCAAGATGAATATCTGTTCCAGTTGGATCGATTCCGAGTTTAACCCTTAATTTTTTATTATTTTTTTTCGCATGATCAATTATTTCCGAAAAAGTTTGATCTGTTCCCTTAATTGGAAAATATTCTTCTATTCCTCTTGACAACCATGATGGCAATATTAAATTATCTGACATGAAGCTTTAACCGTTTAATTTAAGAAGTTTTATCAAGTTCATCCTTCATTCTTATTAGGGTTTTATTCATCTGATCAAACATTTGATCAGGAGTAATTCCAAATTGACTTAACTGTGTCTTTAATTGTTCTACTGTCATTTTGGCTTGAAAATCTTCAGACAATTCAAATCTCTTCATAAAAACCTTATATCGATCCATAAGAGATTCCATTTTTTTTATAAACATTTTTTTCCCTTCTCTATCAAATTTTCCATAATCAGAGCCAAGTTTCATAAGTTCCTGGTAATCTGTAAAAAGCTTTTTTGCTTCTTCTTGAACGATGTCTGACTCAAAGAATCCCATTTCTATTTTTTACTTCGCTAGATTGAGGTTCAATTACAAGATAACAAGAATCTTTTAAATTGATTAGAACATTAATAAATTTTAGTTTATAAATAATTCTTTGATTTGTATTTTTTCAGAATTAAATTAAATATATTATATTTCATAAATATTGGAAAAATTCAACGTAAATAATATTTCAAAGCAAAATAGACAATTTGAATTATTTGGTTCAAATGTAAATACATCAATTAATTTTCAACACTCAAATAATCTCAAAATAAAAGGCGAAATCCTAACTGAATGGAGAAATAGAATCCATAATCACCAATTTAAAGTTTCACAAGATGCTCAAAATAAAACTTTGCACCAAACAAATCTTCCTTTAAATATAAATTCCAATGAAAGAAAAATTGATCCGTTTTCCCTACAGCCATTATCATTGAACTTTTGGAGAACCAATCAATATATTCATAATGGTCCAGCAATGTATTTTGTAATTGACTCGATGGAGAGTTCTAAAATAATCCTTTATATAGGAGAAACAAAACTAGCAAATAAAAGATGGAAAGGAGAACATGACTGTAAAAATTACCTCATAAACTATAAAGAAGCCCTAGCCCATAACAACTTCTCAAGTCACCAAGATATTCGTTTCTTCTTAGATGTACCTAAAGAAGTAAAATTAAGACGTAAATTAGAACAGCAACTGATATATTTATGGTTACCACCTTTTAATAAAGAAACCCGAGATAGGTGGGCAACTACTTTCACAAACAACTAAAAGTTAATTAAATCCATTTTACAAATGCAATTTTCGACATTCCAAAAAAATCTAGATAACTGGCAAGGTACTTCGCTAATTTTTGGAGTTTTAGAGGAAGAAATTGCAAGCCAACTTGAAAACATCAAATTTATTGTTGACTCAAAATTATTACTAAAAAAAGTTACTCAAAAAAAATTCAAAGGAGAAAAAGGAAAAACTCTAAGCTTTGAATTTTTAGATCAAAAATTAGAAACTTTAATCATAGTTGGCCTTGGCAAATCGACAAACCTAAAAAAAAGTGATATAGAAAACGCCATAGGAAATCTAATTAGGAAAACTGTTGATAAAAATGAAAAAATCAGCATCTTGCTACCATGGGAATTAATAAATTCAAAACTAGAAATAAATCAATTAGCTGAGTCAGCCAGATTATCTGCTTATAAGGACAATAGATTCAACAAGAAAAAAAATGAAGAGAAAGTTCTTAAAGAAATAGAGTTCTTGAATTTAAAGAAATTTGAGAATATTAACTTTGAAGAGACAGAAAAAATATGTGAAGGTGTAGAACTAGCCAGAAGACTTGTAGCCGCCCCTCCCAATAGTCTTACCCCAAAAAAAATGTCTATGAAAGCTTCTCAAATAGCTAAAGATCATGGTTTGGAAGTAAAAATTTTAGAGGCAAAAGATTGTGAAGAATTAGGAATGGGTGCATATTTAGCTGTAGCTAAAGGTTCTGATCTAGATCCTAAATTTATACATATCACTTTGAAGTCAGAAGGGCCTATAAAAGAAAAAATTGCGCTCGTTGGGAAGGGTTTAACCTTTGATTCTGGAGGATACAATCTGAAAGTAGGAGCATCTCAAATTGAAATGATGAAATATGATATGGGCGGAAGCGCTGCAGTTTTAGGTGCAGCAAAAGCACTTGGAGCAATAAAACCAAAGGGACTAGAAATACACTTTATTGTGGCAGCTTGCGAAAACATGATCAATGGATCTGCAGTACATCCTGGAGATGTAGTTAAAGCATCTAATGGAAAGACAATTGAAATAAATAACACTGATGCCGAGGGTAGACTCACATTAGCTGATGCTTTAACTTACGCATCCAATTTAAAACCGGATTCCATAATAGATCTCGCCACTTTAACGGGAGCTATTGTTGTTGCATTAGGTAATGATGTAGCTGGATTCTGGAGCAATAATAATGATCTAGCAAATGATCTAAAAGCTGCATCGGCCCAGGCTGGAGAAGAGTTATGGCAAATGCCTTTACAAAAATCCTATAAAGAGGGGTTAAAGTCTCATATAGCTGACATGAAAAATACAGGTCCTAGAGCAGGTGGGTCAATAACTGCTGCTTTGTTTTTAGAGGAATTCTTTGATAAAGAAATTAAATGGGCTCATATTGATATAGCTGGGACTTGTTGGACTGATAAGAATAAGGGGATTAATCCATCAGGTGCAACCGGTTTTGGAGTTAAAACTCTTGTTCAATGGATTAAAAATAAATAACTATATTTAAAATCATTCAGTCCAAAGATTTGTGGATCTAGCATTATCCCCCCATACTTTATCCAACCTCTGATCTCTCCCACATGAGAATCTATAGAAATTATATTTTAATTCATTTCTCTCAGCAAAATCTTGATGATATTCTTCAGCCAACCAAAATTGACCTTTTAATTTTAGTTCTACAGATATTTTTTCTAATGGCACTCTCAACTCATTAGAGGCAGAGACAATTGCATTTTTTGCATCACTTTCCTCAGTTTCATCTTTGAAAAAGATCACTGGCCTATAAGAATCTCCACGATCACAAAATTGTCCCTTGGCGTCCAAAGGATCAATATTTCTGAAATAGAGTCTAAGTATCTCGGCTAAAGTTACCACTTTGGGATCATAGTCCACCAAAACCACTTCCTGATGTCCTTCATGATTTTCGTAGGTAGGATTTTGTAAATCCCCACCTGAATAGCCACTTTGTACAAAATTTATCCCCTTTAATGACTCTAAATCATGTTCTAAACACCAAAAACAACCTCCTGCAAGAATCAATTCTTCTGCAAAAGTATTTACAGGGTTAATTAGTATTGAAAAAACGATTATTAATGGTAGAAAATGTCTCATATTATTATTGTAAGATTTAAATTATAGAATTAATAATTTCTTTGGCTGCCCTTTCAACAACGCCTTCCTCCCCTAATTCTTTTTTTAATAAAGTATAGCCTTTTTTCATTTTTACTTTTTCGGAAGTCTGATCTAGCAGCCTAGAAGCTTTATAAAAAATGTTCTTTTCATTAAAATTTTTCTGGACAAACTCAGGTATTATTGACTTATTTACTAAAAGATTAACAGGAGAAATAAACCTTACCTTGAAATTGAGTATTTTTTTTGCAATAAAAGCAGTAACTCTACTTACTCTATATCCAACAATCTGTGGAATTCCATATAAAGCCAATTCCATATTAACTGTGCCTGATTTACATAAAGCTAGCTTGGTTAATGAATAAATATAAGGCACCAATTCAGAATTATTTTGTTGAGAAATAACCTTTCCTTTAATTTTATATTTTTCTAAACCTTTTCTAAATTTTTCATCAAAAACTCTCCTACAAGAAGGAATATAAACAACAAGACTTGGATTTTTTAGCTGTAATTTTTTTGCTGTTTTCAAGAAGGTAGGTAATATATATCTCAATTCTTGACGTCTTGATGCAGGCATTAAAAGTAAGATATTCTGGTTTGCTGGAAGTTTTAGAATTGCTCTAGCATCTTTCTTAGAAGGTAATTTTTTCGTCAAATCAATCATTGGATGTCCAACCCAAAATACATTTCCACCCCGCCTTCTATAAAAGTTTGCCTCCTTCTTAAAAATTGCAAAAATTTTATCTGAAAAATTAATTAAATTTGTAGTGCTATTATTACCAACTCTCCATGCCCATTCTTGAGGAGCGATATAGTAGTAAATTGGAATATTATTTCTCGATCTTTTTAATTGAGTCCCAATCTTAATATTGGGTCCCATATAGTCAATTAATATTAAGCAATTTGGTCGATATTTCTTTATGCAATTATAAAATTTTTTTTGAACTTTAATCATAGGGAGAATTAGAGGTAAAGCCTCCCATATTCCTATCGCACTTATAGATGTAGTATCTTGAAAAATTTGCACTCCTGCGTTCTTCATTTTCTCACCGCCTAATCCATAGATCTCTAAGTTAATTGAATGTTTTTTAGCTTCATGAAATAATGCTCTAGACAATAAACCCCCATGCAAATCTCCAGAGACTTCTCCCGTACTGATAAATATTTTTTTATTCATTAATTAACTAAAGGCATTGGGCCACGTCTTTTTTTTGATATTGAATCTTTTAAAAAATCACATAATTTTGTTGAAGAAAGATCTAATTTGCCTTTTATTGCAATGTCCAATGCCTCAGACATTACATTATTAGACTTAAAGAGTAAATTCCATGTACTTTGCAAAAGTTTTATATCAAAATCCTTATTTTCCATCAAACCACTCCTTTTAATTCCAATTCTATTCAAACCTCTCAATCTTCCTGGATGTCCTTCAGCTAGACAGAAAGGAGGAACATCTCTATCTACTCTAGTCATTCCTCCGATCATTGCTAAATACCCAATATGAACAAATTGATGAATACCTAAACAGCCACCAATAATAGCTTTATCTTCAACTTTTACATGCCCAGCGACTTGAACACTATTTGATAAAACTATTCCATTTCCAAGTTCGCAATTATGACCTATATGAGTGTAAGCCATTAACAAATTATTACTGCCAATAATAGTTTTTTCTCCTTCATCAGTTGCCTTATTAATAGTTACGCATTCTCTAAAAGTATTATTATCTCCAATAATTACTTCAGTAGAGGCCCCTTTATATTTAAGATCTTGAGGATCAAGACCTATAAAAACATTTGGGAAGACTTTATTATTACTACCGATTTGAGTTCTTCCTGTAATAACGGCATTTGGTCCGATTTCGGTTCCTTTCCCTATAGTTACATTAGGTCCTACAATAGCTCCTTGAGAGATAATGACACCATCATGCAATTCTGCATTTGGATCAACAAAAGCGTTTGAGTGCACTTTAACACCATTAAATCTTGACTTTAATTCAGTATTTTTTTTCTCCATTTCCTTAGTCAACTAATGAGAACATTAATTCTCCTGCACAAACTAAGTTTCCATCAACGTGTGCCTCACCTTTAACCTTGCCAAATCTTTGTCTTTTAATACTCAATAACTCACAAGAAATTATCAATTGATCACCAGGTACAACAGGTTTTCTAAATTTAACATTATTAATTCCAGCAAAAACGAAAAGTCCTTTAGGGAGATTGGGCATTTGCGTCACTATAATTCCTCCAACTTGAGCCATTGATTCAACAATGAGAACGCCAGGCATTAAGGGCCTTTCAGGGAAGTGGCCTTGAAATTGAGGCTCATTTATAGTTACATTTTTTACTGCGACAGCTCGCTCCCCAGGTATATGCTCTATAACTTTATCAACAAGAGCAAAAGGATATCTGTGAGGTAATAAACCTAATATCTTCTCAGATGAGAGTTGATTATTGTAACTTGATAATTTTTTTTCCAAAACAATTAAAGATAAAGTTAATTTTTCAACGATGAGGCTAATAAAGCATTTAAAGAATGTGATCCTTTATAAACTAAAATTTGGGCCTTAGGTAACCCTACCAAAGCTAAGTCCCCAATAAGGTCTAAAATTTTATGTCTTATTGGTTCATTATCAAATCTTAACGGTGGATTAACCCATTTATCACCATCGCAAACAAGTGCATTTTCCAAGCTCCCTCCTTTTATTAATCCAAGTTCACTTAATTCTTGAAATTGATCTTTAAAGCCAAATGTTCTTGCTGGCGCAATCATTTCAACAAAACTTTTTGGATTTAAATCAATCACAAAAGTTTGATTTCCAATTGCTTGATAGGAAAAACTTATTGTAGATATAATTGTAGTCTTTTTAGAAGGAGTTGCTGCTATAACTGATCCTTCTTTATTTAAAATTATTGATTTATTAACTTCTCGAAAAAAGTTATCTGGTTTAGGTGCCTTTTTTATCCCTACTTCTTCAAAATCTTTAACCCACTGTATTGTAGATCCATCCAAAAGTGGAATTTCTTTCCCATCAACCTCAATATGTATATAACTTAACCCGCACCCAGCCATTGAAGACAATAAATGTTCAATAGTATATAAATTTCTCCCTCCCAATTTAACAGCCGTACAAAGCATCGTACTTCCAATTAAATCTTGAGTTAGCTTATAAATCTTGTTAGGTTTATCTTTGAAAGAAACATAATATCCCTCTTTATCGTATGAAGAAATAGTAACTTTTGTTTTTTCTCCACTATGAAGGCCTATTCCTTCTCTGGAGAAAGCACCAGCTAGGGTATAACAAGAATCATAATTAGTAGGCCAAGAAAACACTTAAAACTTCCATCCAACTCCAAGTGTATATCTCCAATCTCCACTTAGATCCTTACTAGCAATATCTAATCTTAACGGTCCAATTGGGGTTTTCACTCCAACTCCTCCTCCAATTGAATAACCAGAACCTGATTTATCCAACAATTTACCAGGTTTTCCTGGGACATCCTTTTGAGAACCTAAATCACTGCCTGCATCAACAAATAAAGCTCCTGATATCATTTTCCAAACGGGAAATCTATATTCTACTGTACCCTCAACAAAACTTTTACTAACCGCTAAATCACAAGAGCCCCAACCTCTAATAGATGATGTTCCTCCCATACAAAATGCTTCATAAGGAGGCAACTCACCAAGAATAGTTCCAGCCTTAAATTGAAAACCAATAGTTTGAGGACAATCTTCACTAGTAACAGAACTAGACTTACATGCTTTGGTTAAATTTATCAATTTTGTTGGGACAAAAAATGAATATGAGGCTCTCATTCTATTAAAAGTTGGGGAGTTTTTACCCATTGAAACAAACTGTTCAGTACCAAAGCTTAATTTATTTCCTGCAGTTGGGTTCACAGAACTATTTAAATTATTTCTAGATGAACTTGCGATAAAACTTACTAGTGTATTTTCCGAAGGACATGAATCATCATTTGGAGTAAATCCAATACAAATAATATCGCTTATATTACCTGTAGTTGGAGTCATATCACCATAAGGTTTTTTGTTACCATCTCCATCAATCATCTTTACCTTCTTAAAATTCATACCTGCAAGAACTCTCCACTTAGACAACTTAAATGGATCTCCACCATTCAATGGCCTTGAGAAAGAGAATCCACCGCCAGTTTTTTCTAAAACTATTGATGAAAAAGTATCTGAGCTTGAAGTATTTGTATCGTCTACAGCATATATCCGCCCATTATTTTCACTTTTAAATTCCTGTGGATAATCTCTACTCAGAAAAATATTTGTTCTAAAAGAAGTTTTATGTTTATCTCCTTTAATCCATGGATCAGATAAAGAAAAATTGTAAGTTGTTGAATATTCTCCAAAATTCAGGTTTAGATTAGTAGACCATGCTCTACCTAAAGCATTGGTTTCTTGTAACCCAATTGTCGCAAAAATACCTGAACTACTACTATAACCAAGGCCACCAGTTAATGATCCTGTTCTTTGTTCACTCAAATCTAAAAAAATTATAACCTGACCAGGATTGGTATTATCAGGACCAAGAGACACCTTCACATCGTCAAACAATGATGTGGCATAGAGTCGACCGATATCAGCTTCTAAAACTTTTCTGTTAAATATAGTGCCAGGTTGTGTTTTTAACTCTCTTTTTATAACCCAATCCTTCGTTTTTCCCTTTCTAGGTTTTCCATCAGTAATGAATTCCCCATCAGATCCTGGGAATCTTAACTTTACATCAGATATGATGCCTTCAGAAATATTTAATATTACTATTCCATTTTCTGAAATTCTATCTGGGCCTTTAATTCTAGCTAAAGAATAACCTTCGTTTTCAAAGCGCTTTTTTATTATTTCGATCTTACTTTGCAACTCATTTAGATTAAGAGTTGTCCCATAAAAATTATTAAAAATAACATCTACATCTGCATTAGAGATTACAGAGTTTATTGGTTTAATCTTAACTTTCTTTAAAATTGGATTAGGTACTACATTTACAATTAACCTTACGCCTAATGGCCCATCTTGAGGTTTCATTTTAACTCCCGAGAACCAACCACTAGCATATATTGCATTAAGGTCTTGATTTAAAATCTGATTATCAACAATACTTCCTGGCTTTATACTCATAGAGTCATATGCAGCTAATTCAAGTTTTCTACCTTCAGGATGATTTTCCCAACCTTCAATAATTATTTCAGAAATAAGAACTTTTTCTTGATTAATATTTTTTTTATTTTCTGCAATTAAGAAATTTTTCTCCTGTTTCTTATCAAACCCTTGAAATAAAATGTTGTTAATGTTTTTTATTTCAAATGGAGTGATTGATTTATCAACATTACTTAGTAAATACTTCGCAGCTAGTTCTGAATTATTTGATAATAAAATTAAAGGGAAACAAGCAATATTTGTAAAAACCTTATTAAATTTTAAATAATGTTTTTGCATAGTATTTTTAATTATAGTAATAAAGCATTATTGGGTGAATTTGAGTTAAGTGAAATCGTTTATTCTTCGGTTAATTTCACTATAAGCTTCAATTAGACCACCCAAATCATTCCTAAATCTATCTTTGTCTAAGCTTACAATTGTATCATTTTTTTGATTGAGATCCCACAATCTACAATTATCGGGACTAATTTCATCCCCAAGAATTATATTGTTTTTAAAATCATAACCAAACTCCAACTTGAAATCTACTAGTTGTAGCTGAATATTTTTAAAAAAGCTTTTGAGGATTACATTAATTTTTAAAGTTAAATCTATTATTAAATTTAAATCTTCAGAACTTAGTATGTTCATTAATTCAATTCTTTCTTTTGTAATAAGCGGATCATTAAGTTCATCATTTTTTAGATAAATATCAATTAATGGTTTTGCCAGGACTGTTCCGGCTTTAATAGTCGTCTCTTTGCACAAAGAACCATACGCAATATTTCTAACAACTATTTCTAAGGGAATTATTTTTATTTTTTCTGCGATCATTGTATTGTCACTTTTAAGTTCAAGAAAATGTGTTGGGATATTATTTTTAATAAGATGTTCAAAAATTCTCGCACTTATAAGGCAATTAAGTTTGCCCTTTCCATTAAATTTGGCTTTTTTCAAAGCATTAAAAGCTGTAGCATCGTCTTTAAATTCAATTAATACTTTATCTGAATCACTATGAGAAAATACTTTTTTGGCTTTGCCTTCGTAAATCAATTTGTAGTTATTAATCATTAATTTCGGACCTCGTTTGATTACTAAAAGTAAGATTTTTAATTAACATATTTATAAGAGATCAACTTTTCAAAATAATTAATTTCATTTTAACTGATTATTCATTGAAACCTCATAACCTTCAAAAAACAAATTTTTATGAGTATTAATTTTTCAAGTCCTAAAGGCTTCAATAGATTAGAAAATATTTTAATAATTGGGAATGGCGGAAGAGAAAATTCTTTAGCTTGGGCTATTCAAAAAAATAAATTAGTCAAAAAAGTTTATCTGATCCCTGGCAACGCTGGTTCAGAAAGAATAAATAAATGTGAAAGAATAAAAATTGATATAAACAATAAAAATATATTAGTTGAAAAGCTTGATTTCTTAAAAATTGATTTAATTGTAATAGGGCCAGAAATACCTTTAGCAAACGGATTAGCAGATTTTCTTCGGGAAAAAGACTTTAAAGTGTTTGGTCCTGGTAAAGAAGGAGCAAAATTGGAATATAGCAAATCATGGGCAAAGGAATTTATGCAAGGCGCAAATATACCAACTGCCAACTTTTGGAAAGTAAATTCCCTGGAAGAAGCGAAAAAAATTATACATTTGTCTTCAATTCAACTAGTTGTTAAAGCGGATGGTCTAGCTTCAGGTAAGGGTGTTTTTATTCCCGATTCAAAAGATGAATGTATTAAAGCAGCAGAATCAATCTTCAATGGTAAGTTTGGTGACTCTGGAAATATTGTTGTTTTAGAAGAAAAAATTCAGGGGCCAGAAGTTTCAGTTTTTGCTCTATGTGATGGAGAACGATACATATTACTTCCAACTGCACAAGATCACAAACGACTCAATGAAAAAGATAAAGGACCAAATACAGGCGGAATGGGAGCTTATTCTCCAGCTCCACTTATAACGGAAGATGATCTTGAAAGAATCAGCAAAGAGATCATTGAACCGACTATAGATGAACTTAATAAAAAAAATATTGATTATAAAGGCGTAATTTATTTTGGTTTAATGATCACAGAGTATGGGCCCAAAGTTATAGAATATAACTGCAGATTTGGTGATCCAGAATGCCAAACAATAATGCCATTAATGGATCAAAATTTTGTATTTCTTTTAGAAAAATGCGCAATGGGAAAATTAATTGGTGATGAAAAAATTTATATTTCTAATAAAGTAAGCGGGTGTGTAATAGCGACCTCAAAAGGTTATCCTCATGAGTATGAAACTGGCTTTCCAATAAAAATAGGGGAAATCGACTCAAGTGGTTGTCAAATTTTCGACTCAGGTACTTCTCTAGACAAAAATGGTGAATTAGTCACTGATGGAGGAAGGGTGTTAAGTATTGTATGTCAAGAAAAAGATTATGATCTTGTTTTTAAAAAAGCATACAAAAATTTAAAAAAAATAAATTTTGAAGGTATCTACTTTAGAAATGATATAGGTCATCAAGTGAGAAAAAATTTTTTTAAGGAGAAATAACTTTATGATTAATAATAAAAATGGAGAAAGTATAGAAAATGATATCACCAGTAATGGAGATATTAATAACTATTGGATAAGTAGACTTCTTGCTTGGTGGAGTGGGTTTAGTTTAAGAACAAAATTATTAGCGATAGCGACTCTCGTCGTTAGTCTTCTAATGACAGGAATAACGTTTTTTGCACTAAATAGTATTCAAAGAGATGCAGGAATGAATGATACTAGATATGCTCGAGATCTTGGATTATTGTTATCGGGGAATGTCACAGAATTAGTTGCGAATAACCAAAAAAAAGAGATTTCAAATGTAGCTGAAAAGTTTTGGAGATCAAGTCGAAATCTACGTTACATATTTTTTACTGATGCTCAAGATATAGTTCAACTTGGAATACCCATTAGTGCTACTCCAACAAGTTCAGATAGTCAGTTCCAGCTCACTAGAAGATTAAAACTACCATCAGAACTAAAGAAAAGACCACAATTCCCACTAGTCAGGCAGCATGTTACACCTCAGGGGCAAGTAACAGATGTATTTGTCCCAATGTTGTGGAAAGGAAAATATCTTGGAACTTTAGCGTTAGGAGTTACACCTAATAAAAAAGCCTTAGCTAGTGCCGCACTAACAAGAGAGGTAACAATAGCAGTTTTTATATCTATTTGGGTTTTAGTAATACTTGGTGCTGTATTTAATGCACTCACAATTACTAGACCTGTAAGAGAATTAGTGAGAGGAGTTAGAGAAATTTCAAAAGGAAACTTTAAATCACGCATTTCTTTGCCTATGACAGGAGATCTAGGCGAACTGTTAAATGGATTTAACCGAATGGCTACTCAGCTAGAAAATTATGACGAAGCCAATATTGAAGAACTTAAAGCTGCGCAAATAAAGCAGCAATCACTAATAGCAACTATGGCTGATGGTGCAATATTATTGGATTCCCAAGGAAAAATAGTACTTACTAATCCAACAGCAAAAAGATTATTTCGTTGGGAAGGAAGATTCTTAGAAGGAAAATATTTTTTAAATGAGATACCCGAGATTTTATCTAATGACTTGCATACAAATGTAGAATCTATACTAAACAGAGAAAAAGAGAAAGATGATTTAAGGTTTAGCTTAGGAGAACCGGCTAGAACTTTAAGAATTGTCCTTCAGTCAGTATTAGATACAAACAAAGTTGAATTAAAAGGAATTGCCGTCACAATTCAAGACCTTACGAGGGAGGTAGAATTAAATGCGGCTCAAAACAGATTCATTAGCAATGTTTCACATGAATTAAGGACGCCACTTTTTAACATTAAAAGTTACGTAGAGACTTTACATGATTTAAAAGATCAGCTCTCTAATGAGGAACAACTAGAATTTCTTGGAATTGCAAATTCAGAGACTGATAGGCTAACTAGACTTGTGAATGATGTTTTAGATTTATCAAGATTGGAGTCAGGTAAAATAATTCAACTAGAGGAAATGGATATAAAACCAGCAATTGAACAGGCTCTTAGGAATTACAGGCTCAATGCCACCGAAAAAAATGTTTCATTGGCACATGATATAGAAGAAACTATCCCTTCAATTCTTGGCAATTTTGATTTACTTTTACAAGTTTTTGATAATTTACTTGGAAATGGATTGAAATTTAGTCCAAAAAATAGCAACCTAATAATAAGAGCTTATACTTGGCCAGATTCCTGTCCTGCTTTACCCCCAAGTAATAAAGATGATGGAGCCCCTCAATGCGAGTTAGTTTCACCACTACCAAAAGTAAGAATTGAGATTGCTGACACAGGGTCAGGAATATCTCAAGCGGATCAAGAAAAAATATTTGACCGTTTTTATAGAGTGGAGAATTCTGTTCATACTGAGCAAGGAACTGGGTTAGGTCTATCTATAGTGAGAGGGATTATTGAAAAACATGGTGGGGAAATTCGTATGGCCAGTGAATTAGGAGTAGGAACAACCTTTTGGTTTGATTTAGCCTTAGCGCAATCTGATAAAGATGAATTATTTACTCAAACTATTAATAATACAGATCTTTTTTCAAGGTCTAAAATCAGCGAAATCATCTAATTATTATCTAAACCTTTAAAAACATTTTGGACATTTTGATCAGGAACAATTCTATGTGGGGCACCACTAAATATCTGTTCAAAATTAGTGAAAGAATCTTTAATTTCAGGACCTTGATTAGTAATAATAAATTCTCTTATTCGTTTATCATGCCATGATCCCCGCATTTTAAAAACATTTAAAGCTCTAGCCATCTCTCCCTTTATTTCTACATATTGAAGTAGCAAAATGGTATCTGTAATTGTTGATATATGAGAATCAGTAATAGAGTGGCTTCCCATAAATTCTTCTGCAGTATTAGTAAAAAAGCCGGCGATCTCTTCTTGTTTTGTATAACCCGTTACTGCGATTACAAACTGCCTAAATGCATTCAAACTTACACCTCTAGCTAAAGCAGAAAGAGAATCAATTGCCATTCTCTTTGGTTTAAATTGATTTATTTGGGTTTTTATTATTTGTAAGTGATCTTCCAAACCAGTTGATTCAGGATATGCGCAAATAATTTTTAATAACCCATCACTTTCCATCTTCTCAAAGTCTATTCCCCAACTTGTAGCATTCCTAAGCAATTGAGCCCTAGATTCTTCATATGCGAATAGTATTGCTCTTTCATTGTTGTTGTAAGCATCTTCTACAAATTTAGACACTAGCATTGTCTTACCAGTACCAGTAGCACCTGTAGCGAGGATAATAGAATCCTGGAAGTAACCTCCTCCACACATATCGTCAAGATCTTTAACTCCAGAACTAATCCTAATATTTGAAGATCTTTGTGTAAGTCTCATTGCTCCAAGAGCAAATACACTTATCCCATCTATACCCATAGTGAAAGGGTATTCTCCTTTCATATGTACAGTACCTCTTAACTTTAAAACTTCTAATGTTCTTCTTCTCTTTTCTGACTCTAGAACATTTCTTAATAAAACAACATTATCAGAAACAAATTCTTCTACTCCATATCTAGCAATAGGTCCGTAATCATCCACCCTTTCTGTAGTCATAACTGTTGTAACTCCTATTTCTTTTAATCTTGCAATTAATCTGAAGATTTCTCTTCTCACAACGTAAATGGCATCATATTGTTGAAAAACGGCAGTTATCGAATCAATTGCTACTCTTTTAGCTTTATATTTTCTTATTGCATAACTAATTCTCTCTATAAGGCCAGACAAGTCAAAATTACCCGCGACATCTTGACCGTCAGGATCAGGAGAAGCATCCAATATAAATAACTTATTTTGATCAATTAATTCTTGTAAATCCCATCCGAAGCTAGCAGCATTTCTAATTATGTCTAAAGGTGATTCTTCAAATGTAACGAAAATCCCAGGCTCATCAAAATTGCAAATTCCATGGTGTAAATATTGAAGCGAAAAAACAGTTTTGCCCGTTCCAGATGTACCACTAACTAGAGTACTTCGAGATACAGGTAGCCCACCTCTACAAACATCATCAAAGCCTTCTATACCGGTAGGCAATTTTTGTACTTGCATTTTATTTGATTTGCCAAATTTCTTATCTTTCATAGTTCTGTTTTAAAAATTAAGTAAAGAATAAACATCAAATTTATCTTTAGTTATAAAAGTTTTCTATGTGTTATTTATCTCCACTATATTCAGTTTCAGTTAATTCATCAAAAAGTAAATCTAAACCAATTAAAACTTTTTCTCTATCAGAAAGATCACCAATAATTCTTCTAACTGGTGGAGGTAAAATTTTAGATAAGGTTGGGGTAGCTAAAATCTTATCTTCCTCTGCAAGTTGCGGTTGCTTAAGTACATCAATTACTTTCAAAGCATAAACTCCTTTAAATTCATTTTCTAAAATTTCCCTCAAAGTATTCAAAGCTCTCATTGAATTAGGAGTATTTCCTGCAACATAGAGTTTTAAAATATATGTTTTTCTTGCTGCCATTGTTATGGTTCCTAAAGTTGATATAAAAGATTTAAGATAACCCTTGACTTATTACACTACAAAATAAGAAAATAAACAAACTATTATGATTGCTTATTTGGCTTAATCAAATTTACAAATTTGAGCCTAATAGCGTCTTTACAATATGACAAATTCAAAAAACTCTTCAAACAATTCTTTAAAAAATAATGAATTGTATGCAATAGCAGAAACTTCAGGTCAACAATTTTGGTTCGAAGTTAATAGATATTATGACATAGACAGATTAAATGCTAAAGAGAAAGATAAAATAACAATAGATAATGTTTTGCTTTTAAACGATAAAGGTTCAATCTCCATAGGTAAACCCTATGTTAAAGATGCAAAAATTGAATTAGAAGTTGTTTCACACAAAAGAGATAAAAAAATTATTGTTTACAAGATGCGTCCGAAAAAAAAGACTAGAAGAAAGATGGGTCACAGACAAGAACTTACAAGAGTTGTGGTAAAATCCATATCAATAGGTAAAAGTGCTCCTAAGTCTTCTTCGAAAAAGGAAACTATTAAAAAGGAAACTAAACCAAAATCAGAAAAACCAACAAATTAAACTTTTCTAATGGCACATAAAAAAGGAACAGGTTCTACAAGAAACGGTAGAGATTCAAATTCCAAAAGATTGGGTGTAAAAGCTTATGGTGGAGAAAAAGTAACCGCTGGATCAATATTAATTCGCCAAAGAGGTACATCCTTTTTGCCTGGAATCAATGTTGGCAAAGGGAAAGATGACACTCTTTTTGCACTCAAAGAAGGAATCGTAAGTTTCGAAAGCATTAAAAGAAATTTAAGAAATAGAAAAAGAGTTAATGTAGTTATCTAATTTTCTTATAAGCTCTTGTAGTAATAAGGATAGGATGAAAAACTTCCAAAAATTTTGATTGAAGCGTTTTAAAAAATTTTTCAACTACTTGAACATCATCTATATGGAATGGATATTCATTTTTTTCTCCTTTATAGAAATACCAATTAAATAAAGCAATAGAATTACAATCCATAAAATCATTGAAAATCTCAATTTGAAAAGCTGGATTGGCGAGATGTTCCAAAACATCTAGACAAACTATGGTATCGAATTTAGATATTTTTGCATCTTCAATTGTCCTGCAAAAAGAAAGCTTATTTTCAACTCCTAACTCTTTTGCCCTATATTCAACAAAGTGTCTATTTGTTTCATTAATGTCTACAAAAAAAACATGCTTAACTTTTTCAGACATAGCATTGGCTAAGGCATGCGTTCCAATACCCCCTCCAAAGTCTAAAACTAAATCTCTTGCAAATCTCTGCTGGAGTTTTAAAGTATCAGCGATGTAATCTTTGCTTGTAATATGCCAAGCAGCTAAATCAGCTACGTGCCGATCACCAACAATATCAGTATAAAAATCTGAGACATCACTTAAAGCATCTCCAGGATGCAGATTTGCCAAATTCATTTTTGCATTTGCAAGAAATCCATCTAAATCACACTCTTTAATAGATAAATATTCCATTAAATGTGATTTCAAATTAAAACCATTATCTAAAAACTCTTCTAATATTAAACTATTGTTTTTCAAATTCTTACTTTAAAATCTAATACAAAAATAATAAGATGGTAATAAATCTTTCTCAAAGTATTCTTAATATTAAAAATGGAAACTAAAGATGGATTCTTAGTAATTGATAAAGATAAAGGCTGTACCTCTCATGATTGTGTTAAACAAATAAGGAAGTTACTAAATACAAAAAAAGTTGGCCATACAGGAACTCTTGATCCAGAGGTAACGGGAACATTACCAATTGCGATAGGCAATGCAACAAGATTTATTCAATATCTCCCACAGGAGAAAACTTACATAGGAAAAATTAAATTAGGGATAAGAACCAACACTGATGATATTCATGGAGAAATAATTAATCAAAAAGGTTGGCCTAAAATAAATTATGAGAAATTAGATCAATATTTAAATACATTTAGAGGAAAAATTAAACAAATTCCGCCAAAAGTATCTAGCGTACATGTAAATGGTGAGAGAGCTTATAAAAGATCTTTCAGGAACGAAATTTTTGAATTAGCACCAAGAGAAGTAAAAATAAACGAACTTATTTTAATTAAATGGGACCAATTAAAAGGAATCATAGAGATAAAAATCAAATGTTCCGCTGGCACATATATAAGAGCAATTGCAAGAGATTTAGGAAAAATTCTTAATTCTGAGGGCTGCCTTCTTGAACTAAAAAGAATTAAAGCTTGTGGCTTTGACGAACAAAACTCGATAAAAATATCTGATATCGAAAAAGAAAAAGGAAAAAAAAACTCGAAAAATTTTATTATTCCAACAATTTATGCTCTAAATCATATTTCATCATTTGTCTTAAGTAATGAAGAACAAATCAATTTTTGGCAAACAGGAAGAGCAATTAAAGTTGATATTAATTACTTCAAAGAAAGCAAGTCTTTTGATTATAAAAAACCCATAAAAGTAATAGATAAAAAACAAACACTACTTGGAATTGGCTTCTTAAATCAAGATCAATCTAATATAAATCCAAAATTAGTCCTTAATTCTAAATAACTTCTATAGGTAATCTTTTCTAAAAGGTTTAATCTGTACTCCCCTATAAAAATACTTTAATATTCTTTCAGCTTTTTGGCCTCTAGACGCCAGATATTTAGCACCCCATTGACTCATTCCTACTCCATGACCTGATCCCTGTCCAAAAACTATCAAACCTCTTTTTCTATGAAAATTGTTGTTTAATTCTTCCTCAAAAAATTTAAATCTCACGAAATTGCTTTTGAGGCCTAATCTTTTTCTTAAAACTACTCCAGACATTTGATCAGAACCATAAGCCCCAATAAGTTTTACATTTTTTACCCTCCCAGTACTAGTGATATCTAGAATCTCTATATTTTTTAAACCTCCAATCTTGGGAAATAAATTTATTAATTCATTACTCGAAATTTTTTTTTGCCACCTAAATTTTGGATTATTTTTATCAAAATCTTTCACACTTGATAAATATGGATATTTATTCTTCCATACATCTTGACTATTTTCTGTCATTCCACCTGAGCTGCTATGAAACAAAGCATTAATTAATTTATTTTTATATGTCAAAACCAAAGATCTTGTACTTTTCACGGCTCTTATAGTTTTATAAGTTCTTGACTCCAAGCCATTATAGACTTGATTTTTCTGGGTTGAATCTATATCAAATAAATTATTTCCCTTTTGCTTTAAAGCATAAGTTCTAGAAGCAATTGCTTGTGCTTTTAATGCTTCAATAGGCCATTTTGTTGGCATCTCTGAGCCCACTACACTACTTAGGTATTTTTCTATTCCTAAAACATTCACTACCAATATTTCAGAATCAAATATTAAGAGATTAAGCTTACCAGAAAATCTCTTCTGACCTACCCATATACCTCTCCCATCAGAAGATCTAACTTGAAATTGTTGATTACTTTTTAAGTCATATTTTTTTTGTTTATTTTTATCAAAATATAAAATTTTTCTATTTTTCTCATTTTTCAAAGTTAAGCCTTTTATTTTTTTACTTGAAAAAAATTCCCCCTCTATGGTTAAAGGAATTGATCTATCTGATCTAATCCTTAAATTGTTATTTTTTGATATCAAAACTCTAATTATTGGCTCTCTAGATGCAAAAACACTTTCACTCTGAAAAACACAAATAAATAAAATAGTAATAAGGCAACATTTACTATAATTATTTTTAAATTTAAGTATCACTTTGTTTAAAAAACAAATGCTTAATTTGCCTAAGTTTGACTAAAAGTCTAGATTTAATCCAGATATAAAAATAAAAATATCATAAATAAGTGAATATCACCTTCTTAGGAACCAGCTCAGGAGTCCCATCCTTAACGAGAAATGTTTCTTCACTAGCGCTTAAATTATCGCAATCATCAGAAGTTTGGCTTTTTGATTGTGGTGAAGGAACACAACATCAAATAATGAAAAGCAATATTAAATCTTCACAAATCAAGAAAATATTTATTACGCATATGCATGGAGATCATATTTATGGCTTGCCTGGACTTTTGGCTTCCTTAGGTTTATCAGGAAATAGTAAGGGTATTGAAATTTACGGTCCTTCAGAGTTGAGAAGTTTTATAAATTCTGTACTTAAAAGTAGTTTTTGCAAATTGTCATTCCCATTGCATTTTGTGGAAATTGAAAAATTTGCATCAGACAATAAAATCCTATTTGAAAACCACAAGATAAAAGTAAATTGCGCCTGCCTTAAACATAAAATACCGGCTTATGGTTATCGAGTTAGTGAAAAAGATAGGCCAGGCATATTTGATATCAAAAAAGCAGAGTCTCTAAAAATAGCACCTGGACCGATTTATTCAGAACTGCAACAAGGGAAAAAAGTCACTTTAGCGGATGGCAGGATATTCGATGGGAAAGAATTCTGTGGACCTCCTAGAAATGGTGAAAGTTTTGTTTATTGCACAGATACAGTCTTTTGCGAATCAGCTGTTTCACTATCAAAAAATGCTGATTTACTCGTACATGAATCAACATTTTCTCAGGAGGATGAGAGCATGGCCCATGAAAAATTACATTCCACAACAATTATGGCTGCGAAAACAGCATTATTATCTAATACAAAAAAATTAATTATTACTCATTTAAGTCCAAGATACACTAATAAAAATCCAATTACACCAATTGATTTGCTTAAAGAGGCGCAAAAAGTTTTCCCAAATACTCACCTCGCCAAAGATTTTCTAACTGTCGAAATTAAATAAACTGCAACAGTTCGTTAGCAGGAGCGTTGTAAATGACCAACCCATGAAATAATAGTCTTAGGTTTTTCTATTTGATGTCGATCGAAATGGTCTCTATTTTTTCATCACTTAATAAGTCTTTCAAAAGACTTCTTATTTTTCTTCCATTGATTATTGGTTTACTTCTTAATCCAATTTCTGCTAATGCACTTTATCCTAGTGATCCTTCATCAGTAGATGGATTGAAAGAAGATCTTCATGGAGCAGATCTTCAAAATAATGAATTTGTAAAATATGATTTATCTTATCAAGATTTAGGAGAGGCTAATTTACAAGGAGCCTATATGAGCGTAACAACTGCGAAGAATTCTAGTTTCAAAAGCGCCAACATGAAAGATCTTATTGCATATGCGGTACGTTTTGATAATGCTGATTTATCTGATGCAAATCTTACAAATGGTGAGCTAATGAAAAGTGTTTTTGATGGAGCAATTATTGATGGAGCAGACTTTACTGATGCAAATCTTGATCTTTCTCAGAGAAAATCATTATGTGAAAGAGCTAGTGGAACTAATCCACAAACTGGGGTTAATACAATTGATAGTCTTGAATGCACAGGCTTAAAAGGTTACATGCCACCAAAGCCAAAAGCATAAGATCTAAAGTTAACTAACTTCAGATGGGAAGATATTACCAGGCTCTTTTGAGCCTGGTTTTTTGCTATACCACCATTCTTGTATATCAGAAGAAAATTTCTTTGAAAAAAGAGTTATAACTGTTTCAACAGGTTTTGATCCAGGCTCCAAAATCTGAACTGAGTAAGATGGGCATTTTCGTGAAGCCATATCAGCTACGAACCTAGAACCTATTCTTCTCCAACTAGGCTCCTTACTTCTCCAAGCAAGTCTTGAACAGGGCCAGGGTAACTCTTCTCTATCATAAAGTCTGCAACACGGTCCAATTACCTTATAACTGTACTGACCTCCATAACTTGATTGAACACTACCAGTCTTGAAAAATTCAAATTTATTCATTCATAAAAAAAGCCACCTTTACAGAGGGTGGCAGAGAAATAATGAATAATCAACTTAGAAAAGTTAATTTTTTATAATTAATACAATTCTTCCTCAGCATGAGTTGTAATTGTTACATCAGATGTTGGATAAGCAACACATGTAAGTACAAAACCAGCTTCTAGTTGGTCATCATCCAAGAAACTTTGATCTGATTGATCAACACTACCTGAAGTAACTTTTCCAGCACATGTTGAACATGCTCCAGCTCTGCAGGAATAAGGAAGGTCGATGCCTTGTTCTTCAGCAGCATCGAGTATGTACTGATCATCAGGTACTTCGATAGTTGAATTGAGACCTTCACCTTCGTTGATGAGTGTAACTTTGTAAGAAGCCATTTAAATAAAAAATTGTTGGTAATTAATACCTATCAACTACATTTTTAACATCGATTAGGTCGATATGTGAGATTTTGAAGTAAAAAATGACACAATAAAATGTATTAATGAGTATTTATAAGAAAAACTTATACATAGGTGGGATCGCTGGCTTTTTGCGCAGAAATGCATGCCCAATCTTTTCTAGTTGATACATCCAATAATTTCAAGTTATTCTGAATTAATATATTTATAATTTCATCTTTTTGTGAATTAAGAATCCCGCTAAAAATAACTTCCCCATTGTTTCTTAAGCACTTATAAATATTTGGTATCATATCTTTTATTACTTCAGCGAGAATATTGCATACAACAAAATCAAATTGTTTGAGTTGGTTTTTTAAAATTACCTCATTAAAAGACCCCAAATATATATTTAAGTTTTTTAAATTACCGAAATTTAGTTGAAAATTAGAGTTAGTTGAATTTATAGCTAAATAATCATTATCGACTGCACAAACCTCTGTAGCGCCTAGCAATCTTGCGGCAACGCTCAAGATCCCACTACCACACCCAATATCTAATACCTTTTTATCAGAAAATAAACTATTCTCCATTTTTTCCAAGCATAGATAAGTCGAAGGGTGACTTCCTGTGCCAAAGGCTGCTCCAGGATCAATTTTTATGATTTGTTTATCTTTAAATTTTTCATCTAGAGTTATCCAACAAGGCAATATTAAAAAATGATTTCCTACTAATTCAGGCCCCCAATATTTCTTCCAGCTTGTCAACCAATCTTCCTCTTTGATAATACTCCAGTCAAAAAATTGATTTAGTGGATAATTAATGTTTAGAAGTTTGCCAATTATTTTTTCGAAACCACTTCTAGAACTCTCGCCCCAATCATCAATTGGAAGCCATATATTCACCTCTTTTTTACTTTCATTTTTAATTAAATATTCAAATGAAAAACTAAATATTCCCAGCTCATTTAATTTCCAAATAACTATTTCTTCTGAATCACTTTCTATCAGAAAAGTTACTTTATACCAATCTTTAATTGCCATTATATAGAGCAAGCCTCGTTATAAAGTAACTGGATTAGCATTGGTAATTCCCTCTACTTCAATAATGGTATCTAGCAACTTATTAGGTATTGGATCATCAATACTTAGGACCATAACAGCTTCCCCTCTAACAATTTTTCGACCAACTTGCATTGAGGCAATATTTACATTGTTGCTACCTAATAAAGACCCCAGCTTACCAATAATACCAGGCATATCTCTGTGCCTAGTAACCAACATATATCTACTTGGTGATACGTTAACTGGGTATTGATCAATACTAATAATTCTTAATTCTCCATCAGCGAAAATGCTTCCTGCTACGCTATGGTCTCCATTATCACCATAAATAGTTAACTGAAGTGAGCCACTAGCAAATTCAGGTCTTGCCTCATCTTTACTTTCGATTATTGAAATACCTCTCGAATCTGCTTCTAGAGAAGCATTCACATAATTAATCCTATCTCCCAAAGCTTTACTTAGAAGGCCTTTTAGACTAGCTATTATTAATGGCTGGGAAGGATGTTGAACGAATTCACCTTGAAGCTTTACTTCTAGTTTCTGTATCTGCCCATCTGAAAGCTGACTTATAAGCAGACCCATTGTTTCAGCTAACTGCAAATGAGGTTTTAGACTATCCATAATATCAGGGCTCAAACCTGGGATATTTACCGCAGTTCTAGCAGATAAACCAAGCAAGACATCTCTGATTTGTTCTGCAACATCAACAGCTACATTTTCTTGTGCTTCTCGAGTAGATGCTCCTAGGTGCGGGGTAAGAATAAGATTTTTTTCAACTTTCAAAAGTGGTGAATTAGATTCCAAAGGTTCTTTAGAAAAGACATCTATTGCAGCTCCTCCAATCAATGATTTATTTAAAGCTTCTGCTAGTGCTTCTTCATCAATTAATCCGCCTCTAGCACAATTTATTAATTTTGCGCTACTTTTCATACTTTTAAGCACCTCCATGTTTACTAAATTCTCTGTCTCTGGTGTGCGAGGCAAATGCAAAGTTACATAATCGGATTGTTGGAATAAATCCTCTAGTTCAGAGAGTTTTACTTGTATTTGTTGAGCTCTTTCAGTTGAAACAAAGGGATCATATCCGTAAACTTCCATTCCTAATGCATTAGCAACTTTCGCTACATGAGCACCAATTTTCCCTAAACCTACTACACCTAATTTTTTCTTGTAAAGCTCATTCCCTACAAATTTCTTTCTTTCCCATTTACCTAACAAAGTACTACTATTAGCAACTGGAATATGCCTAGATAAGGCCAACATCATAGCTATAGTATGTTCCGCAGCAGCTATTGTGTTGCCTCCTGGAGAATTAACAACAAGAACTCCTTTTTGCGTGGCAGCCTTAACATCTACATTGTCGACTCCAACTCCTGCTCTTCCAATAATTCTCAGTTTACTTGAAGAGTTAATAATTTCTTCAGTTACTTGAGTACCAGAGCGAATCATTAAAGCATCATAATCTCCAATAATGGAAGCCAACTCAGCGTCTGAGATTCCTATCTTCTGATCAACCTGAGCAACTTGTGAAAGAATATCTATTCCTGTTTGATCAATTGGATCTGTAATGAGAACTTTTGTCATTTAAGATTGGTTCTTTAATCTTTTACTTTAACTTAATCTATAGTGTATTTATCTTATTTTATTAATTTGAATAACACACAAACATTTGAGGACTAAAATTTGACAAAAAGTATTGTGATATTTGAAGACATTGATAAATGTGTTCAGCTATTTGATGTTTTCAAAGAAAAATCAGTAGTGCTCTCTGAAGCTATTTTGATTCCACCAATAAGTGAGAAAATATCATCAGACCAGACAGAATTGCTAAATGCAAAAGCAAATATCTTATTCAAATCTCAAAATTTTGAAGATATTAGATTTTTAAATCCTAAACTTGATAGAAAGATTAGACAAAAAGATATGGGTAGATGGCTAATGCCATTTGGTTTTATTGCTGGAATAGCTTTTTCTAATATGACTAATTTATCTACCTTCAGCTTTCTTGGTTTAAATACCATCGGGGAATCATTAATTGGAGGTATTTTAGGAATGGGTTCAGGTTATTTAGGAAGCATTGTTTCTTCTGCAAGTATTAACATCAATAAAAATAAAGAGTTGAGATCAATTATTAATTTAAATAAAGAGGGTAAATGGCTTGTTCTTCTTGAAAATCAAATTGGAGCTGAATTACCATGGGCTTTGATAAAACAATCAGAAGCAAAAGATATAATTTTTTTAGAAGGCTAAATGATTGACCTTAAAGAGATCTTATTAAATTCAAACTACAAAAAAGAAACTGAGGAGTTAATAAATATTGCTAACTTAGCTTACAAGCACTGGGAAACTTATTGGACTGGGTTTAATTCAACTTATGTTTGCGAAGAGATTTTAAAAGATTTTGAAAATTTAAATGATTTCAAATTTTTTATTTATGGAGGATTCTCCTCTTCACAAAGATCTAGGATAGCTTGCTTTAGAGGAGATAACATTCCTGAGGAGGATGCGCTAAAAAGTAATTTTCCAGCTAAAGGAATAAAAATTATTGGGAATTTTTTATTTGATAATGCTACACAAGACGACTTTAGATCCCTCTTAATTGAAAATGGGGTTAATCAAATAAAAGTTGGAGATATATGGACTATTGGCGATAGGGGAGCACAAGGGATAATTGATAATTCAGACATTAAGCACCTAGATGAAAAGGTTTTTTATTTAAGAGACGTAAAAGTAAAAGTTAATGTAGTAGGTATAGATGAATTACAAATACCTTCTGGAAGATCAAAAAAACTTGTCAATACAGTAGAAGCTTCAACAAGATTAGATGCTATAGCATCAGCTGGCTTTAGGGTATCACGAACCAAAATCATTGAAAGGATAGAAAATGGAATGCTCAGATTAAATGGAAGCAAAGTTAATAAGCCAACAATTAATCTAAAAATTGGCGACAAACTAGAACTTGAAAATAAAGGATTTATCGAAATTCTAAATTTAGAAATAACCAAAAGAGAACGATGGAAAGTTAAATTACTTAGAAAATGAAACGCAACCTGCTATTTTCTTATAAGGGGGATTAAAAATTCCTCAATTGGGGCGATTAGCTCAGTGGTAGAGCACTACCTCGACACGGTAGTGGCCACTGGTTCGAATCCAGTATCGCCCATTAAAACTTTTGACGACCTAGGTTATATCCACAAAAAATAATTTCATTTTTTAGATTATTAAAAAAGATGAAACTTAATCAAATAATTAATCTACATAAGGGGCTCACTGCATTTGTAGTAGTAGGTCTTATGATTTTTTTTGATAATTTTACGATCGCTCCCTACGTTTATTTAGCTCTGCATGGTACTTATGGATTACTTTGGCTTCTAAAAGAAAAGATATTCCCAGATCCTTATTTTAAAGAAAAAATCAATTTTTTAACTTCAGTTACTGGTTTTATTTTCCTTGGAAGTTACTGGGTAGCTCCCTACATTCTTATCTCATCTCAGAAATCTGTTCCAAATATCGTAATAGCTGCATCTGTATCTTTAAATATAATTGGTGTGTTTCTACACTTTGCTAGTGATGCCCAAAAATATTTTTCTCTTAAATTAAAAAAAGATCTAATTAAAGAAGGATTTTTCAAAAATATAAGGAATACAAATTATCTAGGAGAAATACTAATTTATCTATCATTCGCCATACTTTCAATGAGTTTCATACCATTGGTAATCCTTGCAATATTTTTCTCTATGGTTTTTCTACCAAGAATGATAAAAAAAGATAAATCTCTCTCAAAATATGATTCATTCGAAGAATACAAAAAGAAAAGTGGTCTTATATTGCCTAAATTAAATGCCTGATAACAACTTACCCAGTTGGAGGCAAGATTTAAAATCTTCTATAAAAAAAGAGGGCAAATCACCCTCTAATAAATGGATACAGCTTGCAACAGTCAGCGAAGAAAATGAGCCAAGATTAAGAACAGTTGTTTTCAGAGGATGGTATAAAGATAGTTCAATGATTATTTTTACAGATAGAAGAAGTGAAAAAATTGGGCATTTAAAATCTAATCCTAATGCAGAAATATTATGGTTCTTTTTGAAAACCAAATCACAATATAGATTTAAAGGAACAATACATGAATTAAGTGATAACAAAAATTATTGGGATTTATTATCAGAAAAATCAAAATCTTCTTGGTTTTGGGGATCTCCTGGAGAGAAAATAAACCCAAAAGTCCAATTTAATTATGAAATATTATCCAATCTACCCAAGTCAGAAAATTTTGTAGTTCTAAATTTTGAAATCGATTCAGTAGATCTTCTTAAATTAGAACAGCCTGTTCATAAACGATATCTTTGGGAAAAGATTAATAAATGGAAAAAAGTTGAAATTAATCCTTAAATATTTCTAAATTGTATATTTAGGTTGAAAAACATATAGTAATCAGTCAGTTTTAAAAAAGAAGTATTATTCACATGAATTTCTCAGAAATTCCAGAAAACCCTTTTATATTTTTATCTTGGGTCACAGCTATAGGGCTATTTATAAGTCTTTCTGAAGCAACAATTAAGATAAAACTTGAGAAGAGAAACAGTTATCGGAAAAGGTTAGAACTAATCAGTAACCTTTATCCTAAAAAGTTAGCTTGAAGTATCCGAGAGTATGTTTGCTTGCAAAAATTGAAATAAGCCACCTTTACTTGTTTCTTCTTTAACTTCAACTTGCTTGGAAGGTTTTGATTTTGTTGAAGGTATAATTTCCTCCTCATCTTCTGATTTCAAAATTCTTATAATGACTTCATCTAAGGAGAAATTACCAGGACCTGTTAATGCAATTGAAGTTGCTGAAGCGAAATATAAAAGTAAAAGCTCTAGTAAGAAAATATTAAAACCTGAAGTAACAAGTGCATGATATATAGCGACAGAAATTGTTCCAACTATTGCCAAAGCTCCGAATCTTGTGGCTAAGCCGATAATTAGTAACCAACTACCACCTATTTCTGAAAATGCAGCTATGTAAGATAAAAATATAGGGAATGGAAGATGTAACGGTCTTACGAAGGCATCAGCGAAATTTTCTATATTTGCTAGTTTCTCATAACCGTGATGAATAAGAACAGTTCCTGTTATAACTCTAAGAATTAATAAAGCAGTATCTTTGCTAAACGACTTGGTAAGAATTGTTGAAAGCACTATAAAAAAATTATCCTTAAGTAAAAATAACTAGTCACATTATCCATCGTGGATTAAAGAGCAAAAGTCGCGCCTAAATAAGTATTTATACTCACTTACTAAAAGGGTTATTTTCTGGTTAGGAATTCAACTAAATTAAAAATTATTTTTTGAAAAATTTTCTAATATTCTATGATTTATTTTTGGAATATTTTCTTTAAATTTAAAAAACCCTCTTTTAGCAAATTTCCAAGCATATAAATCTTCATCCCTCACAAGATTAAAAATTTTTTTATGGTGTAAATTTTTAAACTCAGTTATGAAATCATAATTTTCTCCCACTCCAGGATAAATAATGTCTATTTCGTTGGTATTTTTAAAAGTATTTTCCAGTGAATAAGGATCAATCTGTACAACATTATCAAATTGCTCTACAAATTCAGAGACCAAATCTTGTTTAAATTTCAAAACAGATTCAGACAATTTAATTTGTCTTTGTTCATTTTTTAAAAGGATAATAAATACTTTTTTATAGCTTGGAAGTAAATTTTTAAGGGTTGCAAGGTGCAGATCATTTTCAAACATAATAAGATTATCTGATTTAGGATCCATATCATTTTTATAAATCTCATCTTCAAATGGTATTTGATTAGATTCTTCAATAAAAATTTGTTGATTACTTATTTTTTCTACATTAAATCTATTATTTGAAAACTTTCTAAGGTTTGATGATGAAAAAAGATATTGTTTTCCCTTCGTTTGTAATCCTCCGACCCATCTCCAGCTAAGGAGATTAGATGAAGCATCTCCATCAAAAAGATATTTAAAGAAAAACTTTGCTCCCAATTGCCATGGGAGGCCTAAATTAAATATCCAAGTACTCGCAAACCACATTCTTGTATGGTTATGCAAATAGTTGTACTGCTTTAATTCATGGACCCAAGAATTAAAAAAATCTAATTCTGTATTGCCATTAATTGCACTTTCATATAGCTCATAATCAAAATTGAGATTGTTTTCTGAAATAAAATTTCTCCAGACTTTAGGTCTATTTTCCATCCACCCTTTCCAGTAAACTCTCCAAAATATTTCTTCAACAAATTTAGTTGAATTTTTGATTTTGTACTTACTTTTAATATCATGGATCAGATCATATTCCGATAATATTCTATGAGTAATGAAAGGCGATAATTTTGAAACTGAACTTTCATTATTTGGCCCAAAATCAAAATTTCTTAATTTTGCATAATCATTAATTTTGTATTTCGCAAAATTTTCCCAGGTATTTTGAGCTTTTAATAAAAATGACATTTTCTCATAACTTTAAAAAATTTTTTTCTGTATTGATAGAAATTTCAAAAATTTGCCTGCAAATTAATCCTTAAAATTTTCTACTTCACTTTTAAGTAAATATGTTTGATTGAAGTATTTAATTTAAACGCTCGATCAGTACATTTTATACTCTTAACTCGCTCTCTGCGTAGGAGGATATTTAGTGGTCAATTACTTTTTAGATCTAATTTTAATTTTCCAATCTTTATTTAATGATTTTTTCTAAAAGATTTTTAAATATTTATCAAAATTATTATGAATAACTTATTAGTGAGAGATGTTAAGTATCTAGATGAACAATACAGAATAGGTAAAGGCATAATTTCGGATAATGCATTTAAGCAACTTCAAAAACTCTATATTCCTGTTGATCCAGAGGCTGACTACTTTAATCAAAAAAATAATAAACTTTTACCAAAATTAGCCAAAGAAAACTATAAAGAATTTTTGGAAAGTTTATTAACAAAAACAAGATTAAGCATTCAACCAAAAATTGATGGCTGTGCTATTGCAATTAGATATTTAGATGGCAAGTTTAAAAAAGCTATTACAAAAAAAGGATTTGATGTCTCAAGCAAAATTAAACAAATTAAAAATGTCCCCGATTGTATTCCTATCAAACGAGATTTTCAAATTAGAGGTGAACTATACGCTACAAACCAAGTTGCCGGCATTTCCCAAAGAATTACAAGAAAATACCTCAATGATAAGAAAGGGATTGGAGAAAGTCTCCGCCTTTGCTGTTTCCAAATACTTAATGGAAGACTTAATCAATACGAAACCCTTAACTATCTTAAAAAATGTGGCTTCAGCACCCCTGACAGTTACTTCACAAATCATACAAGCGAAATCCAAATATATAAAAAACATTGGTTAGAGAAAAAAATATTTGCGAAATATCCAACTAATGGGATAGTTATAAAAATAAATAGTAGGAAATTACAGTTACTTAGAGAGAAAAGTTTATCTCAAAATAACGAATGGCAATATGCAATTGAAAAATAATATTAAATAGTACCTTCAATAAGATCTCACGATACTGACTTCCATTATTTACAGTGGGAAAGTAACTAAATTTTGGTTAAATTCCAAAACAATTTGCAGGACTACTAAATGACTGCCACTATTTCAAGACCTAAAATCTCTAACTGGGAAACATCTAATATTCCAAACCTTACAGGTAAAACAGCGCTAATTACTGGTGCGAATAGTGGTCTTGGATACTACACTGCAAAGGCCTTAGCAGAAAAAAATGCTCATGTTGTTATAGCTTGTAGATCGCTTGAAAAAGCTAATCAAACTATCAAAAAACTTAAATTTCTTAACCCTGAAGGATTATTTACACCTTTAGAATTAGATTTGTCAGATTTAAAAAATATTGTTGAAGTTCAGTTCAAAATTTTTGATAATTTTGAAAATTTGGATTTACTAATTAATAATGCAGGCATTATGCATCCGCCTAAAACTCTTAGTGCCCAGGGATATGAAATACAATTTGCAGTTAATCATCTAGCTCACATGCTTTTGACCCTAAAGCTACTTCCAATTATTGAAAAAAAAGAAGAATCTAGAATAGTGACGGTTACTTCTGGAGCACAATTTTTTGGCAAAGTTGGTTGGGAAAATCTTAAAGCTGAGAAATATTACAACAAATGGGAATCTTACTCCAATAGCAAATTGGCAAATGTAATGTTTGCTTTGGAACTAAATGAAAACTTAAAGCACAAAAATATACTTTCTTTAGCTGCTCACCCAGGAATTGCAAAAACAAATCTCTTTACTGCTCAAAAACCTAACCCTAGTCCATTAGAAATTTTCTCCTTGGAATTATTTAGCCCTATTTTTCAAACTGCTGAGATGGGTGCTTTACCTCAACTTTTTGCAGCTACTTCTCCAGATGCAAGAGGCGGCGACCATTATGGTCCTAGATTTAATTTCAGAGGTCATCCAAAACTATCCCCTACTTCTCCTTACGCTATGAGTAAAAAAGAAAGAAAAAATTTATGGGAAAAAAGCCTTGAAATACTTACTAACTTCTTATAAATTTTTCATTTTTACTAACTTTAGAAAATACTTCAAGATATGTAATTCACTCTCTGAGAGCTTCATAAATTCTATTAAGGCATCATAATTTTTTTCATCAATTTTTTTTGACAATTCTATAAAACTATCATGGTTTTCATTAACAAAGCGCTCAGCAATCTGAGACGGAGTTAAACCGTTTTCAATTAATTCACCTGGAGCATTTTTCTCCCACTTTTCATAAAACCAAGAGAACCAATATTTTGCAGTATTTTCTTCCATTAATTAATTTTTCTTTGGAGAATACTATAAATACTGAAGAAAGGTCTCATGATTGAATTACCCCTTAAACACAATTAATATAAATTCAATTATAAATTTAATGATAGATAATCATTTTAATAAAGGAAATATTAATCTTGTAATTGGATTAGGTAAATCTGGATTTTGGGCTGCCAAGTATTTGAGAAGCATCAATAAGAGAGTAATTGTTTGGGAAAGTAAAGATGGGATAGAATTCTTAGAAAGAAAAACAGAATTAGAAGAGCTTAATATACTAGTTTCTCTGAATAAAGATTTTGTATTTGAAGAAATTCAACCTTTTGTGAAAGAGATCGAATCTGTTGTTGTAAGTCCATCAATACCTTATGACCATATAACTATTATTGAATTAAAAAAAAAGGGAATTAAAGTAATTGGAGAAATTAATGTTGCATGGGAAATTTTAAAAGACACAAATTGGATAGGTATTACTGGCACTAATGGCAAGACTACTGTTACTCATTTACTAAGCCATATACTCTGTGATACTGGATTAAATGCTCCTTTTGCTGGAAATATTGGTACACCTTTATGTAAATATGCTCACTCCAAAAAACATGAAAAAATTGATTGGGTTGTAGCTGAATTAAGCAGTTATCAAATAGAAATATCTCCAGAAGTAAAACCTAATATTGGAATATGGACAACCTTCACAGAAGATCATCTTGAAAGACATAAAACACTTGAAAACTATTTCAACATAAAAAAAAGCTTGCTAGAAAAATCTGATTTTAGAATTTATAATTATGACGATAAAAACCTGAGAAATCACTACAGTTCGCTATCAAGTGGGGTTTGGATAACAACTAGTTTCGATAAATCAAATTTTATTCAATGCGATTATTGGATAGATGATAAAGCATACATTTTTGAGAGAGGAAAGAAATTATTCAAACTTGAACATTTTTCTTTAAAAGGAATGCATAATCTTCAAAATCTTTTATTGGTAATTGCAGCAGCTAGAAAAGTTGGATTATCTGGGAAGAAGATTAAAGATTCTTTATCTAATTACAAACAATTACCCCATAGGATGGAAACAATTTATAAAAATAATGATATAGAAATAATTAATGATAGTAAAGCTACAAATTTTGACTCATCTATTGCAGGAATAAATTCAATTGAAGGTCAAATAATAATCATTGCTGGGGGTAGATTAAAAGGGAATGAATATAGTGAGTGGATAAAAGTTTTAGAGAAAAAAGTTAAATGTGTTTTCCTTTTTGGAGAAAGCTCAAAAGTCCTAAAAATGGCGCTTATTAATGAAGGATTTAAAAAAAATATTTTTGAATTTTCAGAACTAAAAGAGCTTTTAAATTTTGTTTTTCATTATTTACAAAATAATAGGGTTGGAACATTATTATTCTCACCTTCATGCTCTAGTTTTGATCAATTTAAAAATTATGAAGAACGTGGAGATTATTTCAAGAAACTAATAAGTGAAAAATTAAAGGTTAATAAATCCATTTTTTGTTAAAGTATCATTTCGTAATTTTCAGGTCGGTCATCACAACCGTCTCCCCTCTAGCTAATATTCACTAAATTAGTTAGATTTTGACTATAAATTAACTACTAGTAATGAGTGAATCTAACAATTTACCTCAAGCAATAAGCCATAAAAAATTAAGTTACTTGATGCTTAAGGCACAAAAAGATTCTCATTTTTCTGATGAATTAGCAGAAATAGAAAGTCCCGAAAAAAGAGAATTTGAAGAGTTAATAAACAAGTGGGAAGCATCAACTAAGAAAGTAGTTAATGAGTTATCAAAAAGAAAAGAGAATTTACTAAAAGATAAATCACCGAATTCTTTAATTGCTCTTGGTGCTATGGAAGTTCACCTTAATATGGCTTTGCAAGCTTTAAATGCATTTAATAAAGGTTTTGATGGGTAAAGTAACGTATAAATTACAAGGAAGGCATGGAAAATAAGAGAAAATCCAGTTCTTTTTCAGTATCTATAGAGACATCATCATAATAATTAACTTCAAAACCCAAGCCATCTCCAGATTCGAGATATATATTTGAATTAGAGTCTTTACTTTTTAATAAAAGATTACCTTCTATTATTTGTATCCAATTATATTTATCGATTTTTAATGGCAATTTTTTTTCTTTAATTGGCTTATATTTACAACGCCATAAGGAAATACTTTGATTTAGAAAAAGCTTATTATTTTTTACGTCTTTGTAATTAAAAATAAGATTATCCCACAACTTTTCATTTAATGAAATTTGATCATATTGGGGTTTGATATTTTCTTTTTGAGGATATATCCAAATCTGGAACAATTTACAGGTCTCATTTTCTTCATTCTTCTCGCTATGAGAGATTCCAGTACCTGCGGACATAACTTGTACTTCATCTTTGTGAATTTTTCCAAGATTATTTAACGAGTCTCTATGAGTTATTGCTCCTTTTGTTACGATAGTAATTATTTCCATATTTGCATGAGAATGCGTATTAAATCCTGCATTAGGAGAAATAATATCTTCGTTTATAACTCTAATTTTCCCAAAATTATCCCATTCTGGATCTCTATGCTCTGCGAAAGAAAATGAATGCATCGAATTTAGCCATTCTCTAGTCGATCTAAATCTTTCGTGAGATTTCCTTATTTTAATTATTTTCAAAGACATAAATACTAAGAAATAAATATGGTGTATTTGTTTTAATTAAATATTTTGAAAATTATAAATTATGAATAAGTGAAATTAATTTTTATTTATTTGTTAATTTTACTTTGTGCTTTATTTGCTTTATTAATTATTTTTTTTGCTTCTTCTCTCGTAGAACATTTTTCTGCCTCAACATTCAAGTTTTTTAGTTTATTTAGTTGCTTTGAAATTTTCATATAAGGTTAACTTAACAAATAGAAATTAACACATATTTAATGGAATAGCTAAAAATACTGGTTTGCATTTGAGCCTTACTACCTAAAAATAAGATTGGAGGATGGAATTATCAGAACAGTAAAGAGGATGTATCGGATTATCTTTGATTGTTTTCTTAATTAAAAGCGGTCCCAGAGGATTATCAAAATTATTTTTCCTAATTGAGTTAAATTGCATTATTTTTTTTGATATTTTTTTATTTCTATTCAGAAATTTACCTTTGTTACCCCAACCTAACCATAAATCACAATTTTTATTTTCAGACCAGTGTTTTAAGTTTTTATTAATATGATTATTGTTTAAATGACCCACAGGATCTTTGTGATTAAAAAGTTTTTCTGGTTTGCTTGAAATAAGAGCAAATAGATTGATTAATTTTACTTTGCCATAATAATTGTTTTTCGAAATTTTGATTATCTTTTTTGTTGTATTATCTAAGAAATTTTCATCAGATAATGAGGGATTTAAACCAATAAAAATAATTTCCTTTGTAGATTTAGAAATCTTATAACTTAAACTCCATCTATATAATTTGTTAGCACTTATTAAACAATTTCTTTCTAGAAATAAATTTTTCAACCTAAACCTACACCTCTAGCCATAAGAGTGGCAAACAAAGGTATTGTTGCAAAGCCTACTAATTCAGTAGTAATAATGAGTCTGAACCTCTTTACTAGATTTTCAGATATTTCAGGTAATTTATTCTTACTTAATGGAATAGCCCATAAGATATATGTGGTTGTTGGGTATAAAGAAAGTAATCCCACCAGAATGTAAAGAGAAACTTTTATCCAAAACACAGGGTTACCTGTATAGAAATCACCTCCTTGACCAAAATACTTAACACGCAAAATCCCAGTAACTAATATTGCAACTCCTGCCAAACCATAAACCACATCTGCAATTATCATTGAGATCGTCTCATTTCTATTAAGACCTACTTTGAGAGTCAATCTTTCAAACAAAAGAGAACCGAAACACAAAATAATTCCTAAATAATGAACATATGCTACTAATGCACTTTTAGCAATTTCACCTGTTAATAAAGATCCTAATAACATGTTCGAGTCAAAATTTATACAATCCTAACCACCAAATGAAGAATTTGTTTAGAAATAAATTAATAACTTAAAAGCAAGGGATTAAATCTAAGTCTCTAAATACCTTTTCTGGCCATCTTCAAAAAAATCCTTTTTATTCCATACTTCGATTACATCTGGGAAATGTTTTTCCATACAATTATCACAAACCCCATGACTGAATCTAATATCACTAATTTTCGAAAGATATTTTTCTAAATGCATCCAATCGCCCTCCTTATTTTTCACTTCTCTGCAATATGAACATACAGATAAAATCCCTTCCTGTTTATGCAAATTAGATAAAGCATCTAGCAAATTTAATGACTTTTTTCTAAGCTCTAAAAATGAAACTATTTGCTTGGATAATAATTCCATAATATTAAATTGTTGTGTAGTTAGATTTCCTGGCTTTCTGTCTATTACACAAAGAGTTCCAAGCTTATTACCATCACTATTTCTAAGGGGAAAACCTGCATAAAAACGAATCTTTGGATCTCCAGTTACCAATGGATTATTTATAAATCTTTCATCTTGGAAAGCATCATGAATAATTAATGGACTATTTTCTTTTATTGCATGTGTACAAAAAGACCAATCTCTTTTAGTTTCTGATATTTGAAGTCCTATTTTGGATTTAAACCATTGTTTATCTTTGTCTACCAAAGTCATTAAAGAAATAGGCACATTACAGGTTGTAGCAGCAATTTTTGTAATATCGTCATAACATGATTCTGGCTTGGTTCCCAAAATCCTATATTCTGCTAAAGCTTTTAACCTTCTTTCCTCTTCTTCTTTTTTTGATACAAGATTCTGCATTAATCTTCACCAATAATTAAAACTTTAAAATTAAAGTTTCTCCAAAAAACTTTTTCCGTCTATTACTTAATAAAAAAAAGATAAACTTATTGAATTGTTACTTACTGATTTATTACTTATTAATTTTTTATTGATTGGTTTAACTTTGAGACTGCCATCCCAGCGATCCATCCACTTGTCCAACAATGTTGAAAATTAAATCCACCAGTGATCCCATCAACATCCAAAACTTCTCCAGAAAAAAATAACCCTGGACAAATTAAGCTCTCCATACTTTTAAAATTAACCTCATTAATTTTTACGCCTCCAGAAGTAACAAATTCCTCTCCAAATGGACCTTTGCCCGAAATTATATATTTATCCCTGATTAGAGTATTTATCATTCTCTCTCTTTCATACGCCAGTAAATCAGCCCACTTTTTCTCTTTATCAATACCTATTTTCTTTAATAAAAAAATCCATAATCTTTTTGTTAATAGTGGAACAGGTCTACTATTAATAAGATTCACCTTGCCTTTATTTAATCTTAAATAATTAACTTTTTCTTTTAACTCCTCATAACTTAAAGAAGACCATTTAATGATTAGATTAAATTTATATTTTTGGCTATAAAGTTCCCTTGCTGCAATTGATGAAAGTTTTAATACTGCTGGCCCACTAAACCCCCAATGCGTTATTAGTAAATCGCCTCTATTTTGAAAATTCTTGTTGTTTAATTTAATTTCTATATCTATGCCCTTTATGGATACCCCACTACATTCATCCAAATTTGGTTCTTTTGTAGAAAAAGTAAAAAGCGATGGTACAGGTTTAGTAATGGTGTGTCCAAGCTTTTGAGCTAATTTATATCCGCTTGGATTACCTCCAGTTGAAAGAATAATATTTTTTGCAGTTACCTTTGCTTTTTTAAGACTAAAAATATTGAATATATTATCTGGAGTTTTTGAAATTTCTTTTACAAAAAAATTTGTTAATATCTGTACTTTTTTTGATAAAGCACTTTTTCTCAAACAATCAATAACATCTGAAGAAGAATTAGATACTGGGAAAACTCTTAGATCTTCCTCAATTTTTAATTTTAACCCTTTTTTCTCAAACCAATCATATACATCTCCAGCAGCAAAACGATTAAATGATTCCAATAGCTGAATTCCACCTCTGGGGTAATTCTCAACTAGTTCATTCGGTATCCATGTCGCATTAGTGACGTTACATCTTCCCCCTCCACTAATCCTTACTTTCTCCATAAGTTTTGAAGTGCCTTCAAGAATTATTATTTTTTTTACTCCATTTTCAGCAGCAGTTATTGCTGTCATAAAACCAGCTGCACCGCCTCCTACAATTGCTAAATCAAAAAGTTCCAAAAACTTATCATTCAATATGCTTCTATCTGATAATAGCAAGGAGTTATAAAGAAAAATTATCCCGAAACTATCAAAAAAATAAATAAAAAACTTCATAATAAATAGCTGCAATTCACTAATTTTTAAATATCAAAAAAAAAATCAACGCAGTCGTTATTTTTATGCTTTAACTTAATTAAATGAGTCCAATGTTTTCTTACGTCAAATATTCTGAGGCCAGTTTTCCTATGACTGGTCAATATACGGCTCTTCTTTTAATAACTTCTGTTATTTGGGTTTTACTTTGGTTTGGTTACAGACAAAACAAGATAAATGATGAGATCAAGAAAAAAGAAAAAGAAGAAAGAATTAATGCAAAAGTTCAAAGAAGAAAGAAGTTAGAGAGTTTGTACCCTAGTAATAAAAAAACTGTTTAGAATTAACAAATTATTTTAAGTAAATATGAAAAAAAATAATTTCAAATCACTAATTCAGTACTTACCGGGAATTTTGATTCTTGTTTATGTATTCTTTTTAGCATTTACTCAATTTATAAAATAAAATTTATAAAAATTATTCGTTTTGATTGGAATCCTTTCTGCTTTTGGAGCTGCTACATCTTGGACATATGCGTGCTTTATTTGGCGCTCGCAAACTCAAAAATATAAATCAATAGATATTAATTTAATAAAAAATATAATAGCTTTTTTAATTTTTATACCTGCTTTTTTCAATCTAAGTTCTACAACTGAATTAAAAAACATATTTATCCTACTAATTAGTGGAATAATAGGTATTGGTTTAGGTGATACTTTCTATTTAAAGTCACTACAAACAATTGGCACAAGAAAAACTTTATCTATAGAAACTCTTTCTCCGTTAGTGGCAGCTTTGTCAGGGGAATTTTTTATTAATGAAAATTTAACAACTAAATCATGGTTTGGAATAATTATAGTAACGATTTCGTTATTCATAATTCTCAGAAAAGGTAACGATTTTAAAGAGGAAAACTCCTCTTTCTCAGAAAAAAATAACTTTAAGATTTTTGCTTTTCCTTTTTTATCAGTTTTATGTGCTGTTCTTGGAGGTCTCTTATCAAGGATAGTTTTCCTTCAAAGCAATTTATCTCCTTTCCTTACAACTGAAATAAGACTATTAGGTGCAATAATTTTTTTGATTAGTCTAAAAGGATTTAAGATTAATTTTTTCTTAAAAAACATAGACAAAAAACAACAAAAAAGATTTTTTATTTCAATACTTCTTGGAACAAATATAGGAATATTTCTACAACAAGTTGTGTTTAAAACCCTTCCCATAGGAATAGGATGGGCCTTATTAAGCATATCTCCAGTAATTTCCTTATTTTTTGCTAAGACTGAGGAAAGAGAAATTACCAAAAAAATAATATTTTTTACTTGTTTTTTATTTTTTGGCTTGACATTAATAATTCTTTAATCTCTGAGTTAATGTAAAAAATACTCATGTTAATAAAAATCAAATTAAATAAAATTACCCTATAAACACTCAAAACAATGAAAACATTAAAGAAAAAAAGACTCGGCACATTGGAAGTTTATTTTATTTTTTTAAGCTGCATTTATGCAGGCTTTATAGGTTATAAATCTCTATTAAATGTTTTATTTACTTAGAGTTAATTAATTCTTTCTAATGATTTAATCAACTTACCTCCATCTTGGTCATCATCATCATTTGAAGCGAAAAATAAAAAAAATATTCCTAGAGAAGCTATAGATAGCGAAATTGACAATACAGAAAGCTCATCCATAAATTAGAAATTTTTTTTATGATAAACGAAAAAAAATAAAAGACAGTAAAGAAATACAAATTCTCGAAAATAAATATTTCTTTTATTTGTAAAATGAAAAAACAGATCCGAACTATTTCGTGAAAGTTCTAATATCTTCCCCTTGTAGTGCAAGCGTAATAATTCAGTATGGAATAAAAAGTTGGCCTATTTGGGAATGTGAGCCAAGCAAATTTCAGTGGAATTACGATGATAAGGAAATTTGCTTAATTATTGAAGGTCAAGCGAAAGTAAGTACACAAAACGGTGACATTTACGTCATTAAAGCTGGAGATCTAGTTGAGTTTCCTGCTGGACTTAACTGCGAATGGGAAGTAACCAAAAGTATTAAAAAACATTATCGATTGGGCAGCTAGATTTAAGAAAAAAGATGTTTTCTTCTTTACTGTTAAGTCAATGTAGATAAAATATGGTTAATAAATAATTTTCAAGAAGGAAACTCATATTATGCCTTTTACTGATCAAGAATATTTTGAGGTTATTGAAAAAAACGAAATAGTAAAAAAGGCCTTTGAAAATATTAAGCAAATTTGCATTGATTTACAAAAACAAACAAATTGTCCTGAAGAGGATCTAAAAGATTTTCTTGAATTTATTTCTAAACAATGGAATAAGTAATAATTAACAAGCCTTTTAAATACTAAATTTAAAATTTCAATTTAGTTTTCTGACACAATAAGTTCTAATCTAATTCCTTTTTTGGTTTTGTATTTATACTGGAAGTTCCCTTAGCAGCAGAAACGAAGAAAAAGAAGCCTACAATTCCTGATATACCAAATATCGCAGCCAAAGGATCAAAAGTGAAAGAAAACATAGAATTTATAAAATCAAGATAAATAATAGTTTTTGAATCAAAATTGTACAATTATTGTTAAGTATAAAAAATAACAATAACGCGATTCATTATGTCATTATTAGTTTCTAATTAGGTTCAAGGAAATTATTATTCAAATCGATTTTAAGAATAAAAATATCAATACATACCAAAAATCTATTCGTGCGAAAGAGAAAAGTTTTAAAAAATATTTCTAGAAATAGTGATTAACACTACCCAAATGATCCACAATTATTGTTTCTTTGGATTATTATCAGATTATGACAGAATTTTACTCAGCTTCTTCCTCAGTAAGTCCTTTTACAGCAATACTATGGTGCCTCTATCCAATATCTGTACTTGTAATTATTGAGTTACTTCTAGGAGGTGGGTTTGATGATGATAATAATGATGACCAAGATGGCGGTATGCTTGTACCAGCATACTCCAAACCGAACATTTAAAATCTTTTTTAATTGCAAATTACAAACTCAATAATAATTTCAGCAAATTGATTAACAATATTAATACAACTCTCATTTCCCTAATTACACTTACCATTCTTATAATTTCTTCTCTATCCTGGCTTGTTTTAAGAACCCTTAAAGAAGGAAGAAAAGCTTTAACAGATATAAATAAGGGTGGATCGTAGATATCTCAAAAATCATTTAAAAATATAGAATTTTCAATAAATTTATAAAACTCCTAGATTTATATGTTTTACTAACTAAAACATATTTTCTAAAATTTAAAAACTTTTCCTTCTGAAAGTTTGGGAAAAGCATAAAAAACTTAAATAAATACTAGAATTTGTATGATTGTTAACTTAAACAATTACCAATCTATTTTTATTACTTTTTTTGTGAAAGGTCCTTTCTTTGTAATTGCTTTAATAAATAAAAATGCATCTAAATTCTTTACTTTATATTTTTTCTATATCTTTATTTATTTACATAATGGCTCTATTTTGGAGAGACTTGCCAAATCAAAAAAAGTAAATAAATAATTAATATTAATTTTATTGCCTATCAAAAAAAATTGAGTTATTAATTTAATATTGGATTTAATTTTTTTATATAAATGCTGAAAGAATCTTCAACTAAAAATAACAAAAATATATTCTCAGAGGCTACAAGTATTGCAAAAGAAAAGATGATTTGCAAAGACGGATTCTGTTCATTACCAAATCAAAATGAGCTCCCAAAACAAGATTCAAATGATATGGATTTATTTGATCCTATTAAGTAAATAAATAACATTTTGTTAAATTGAAGGTTAAATTGACAATTTTAAATTCTTTGAATTTTTAATTTATGCTTAATGACTTTCTAAATGCATATAAGGAGTTTTGGGTTAAAGCTACGGACTTCAAAGGATTCACATCTCTATCAGACTGGTGGTTAGTTCAATTTGCGAATCTTTTAATTTCTTTCCTAACTATCCCAATTTTTTTAAAAACGTTTGGTTTCAATGCTTATGGAATAGTTTGTATCATTCCTCAAATAGCTATTGATATAAGAAGAATTAGAGATTTTGGGAAAGATTGGAAATGGATCTTTATTAATTTAATACCTATCTTCGGATGGATTTTGTGGTTTATCTGGTTAGGCTTTGGTAAGACCGGTAATGGAAGAAATAAACTTATATAGAAATTAACTCTTTAATTTTTTTCTTTTTTTAAAATCTACAAATCTTATTTTGTTTCTTGACGCTATTTGCTTTTCTAAAATTCTAAAAACATGTAATTCGCATTCAGTTAATTTAAGAAACTGATCGAGAGTATCTTTATCTTCTTCATCAAAATTCTCGAAAACTTCTGAGATTACAAGTCTATTATTAGAAATAAAATCTTCTGCAACATCTTCTGGATTTTTACCCGAAGCAAAATCCTGAAAAGCCTCATAAGAATTCAGTTCTCTTGTCAACCAATTAAACCATGGCTCATTTTTATTATATTTTTTATTAACGAATTTCTTCATGAAAGAACTTTGACTATTTTAATCATTATGAGTTATTCATTCTTTGGCAGCTGTACAATTACTCATTTTTATAAATTTTGAAAAAGATAAACCTTATTTAAAAAATTTATAAAAATTACTCTTAATAGAGATGGATAAATGATCTCGAATTCAAGACCTTAATTTTTTAAACAGAAATTATGGTCTATAAGGAATTATGGATAAAGATCATCTTATTGAATTAATTTCTAATAGCCTTCTTTACGAGAGTAAAAATTCTGACTCTACTAAGAATCTTAGTGACTTCAAAAATTACTTAGAAAGATTAAATCTAGATCAATTGAGAACTATGTCTAAAGAATTTATTCTTTAGTATGGTGTTTAAGATATTTTGTTGTTTATTAAATAATCAATACTTTTTAAAAACTGTTACTATCAAAAAAATAATAGAAATATGCTTAAAGTAAATAGAGGTGATTTTTTAACAAAGCCTTTTCTAAAAAGAAATAATATTAGAGCTTCCTATCAAATTATTACTACCATCTTCCCAATAATTTATATTTGGTTAATCGTCTACCAAATAGTAAATCAACCTTTTTCATTATTAATAAAGGGATTTCTATTAATACCTTTGATAGTTCTTCTAACTCTATTCTCTTCGCGAACATTCTCATTAATGCATGATTGCGGTCATAATTCTCTTTTTACAAAACGGAAATTAAACCGCTTTTTTGGATTTTTACTTGGTTTGGTTAATGGTATTCCCCAGAAGTCATGGTCAATTGATCATGCATTTCATCATAGAAATAATGGAAATTGGGAGATTTACAAAGGGCCGATAGATGTTTTAAGTCTTGAAGATTATAATTCCCTTACAAAAAGAGAGCAAATATTTTATAAAGCGAGTCGAAACTGGATAATGCTTTTCCCTGGCGGTTTTTTTTTACCTAGTTCTAAAACCCAGATTAGGACTGGTTATTATTATTTTTAATTTCACTAAAGATATATTGGAAGAGACTTTTTTTAAAATAAAAAACAGAGAAATTTCTCGAATACTAACTATTAATTCAAAAATTAGACCACCTTTTTCTGATTATGGAGATAATTTCAGTGAACTATGTGAATTAATAATCAATAACATAGTAGTAATAATAGGGTGGATTTTTATGTGTAAATGGTTGGGCTTAGTTTTTTTCTTATCATTTTATTCCATAGTATTAACCTTATCAGCAGCAATTTTAATATGTGTTTTTTTCGTACAACATAACTATGAGAATGCATATGCTAAAAATACAAAAAATTGGGATCTCTTAGATGGAGCGATTTTAGGTAGTAGCAATTTAGATATCCCTAATTGGCTGAATTGGTTTTTAGCAGACATATCATTCCACAGCATTCATCATCTATCTGAGAGAATACCAAATTACAACTTAAGAGCTTGTCATAAGGCAAACATTCATTTGCTTCATCAATCAAAGTTCTTAAAATTAAGTGATTTCCCTAACTGCTTTAAATATATTATTTGGGATAATAAGAACCAAAAATTAATTCCAATCAATTAATACCTAATTAAACTTTCTTCTGAATTTTCTTCTAAGAGGAATAGTGCTATACGAGTGTGTTCCAATTGATGGGGGCAAGTCATTCTTCAGAGGATGTATAAAAGCATTTGCCATACTCTCTAACATTTTCGAAAGCCAATTAATTAATGATTTCATTTGAAAATCTAAAAGTGTACTTTTTTATCATCTAACTAAATTACTACAAAGTAAATCAGTCTTTATGCTGATTTTTTTGAAAGCTTGTTTATAAACAATTAATATTAAATAATCAAAATTGTTATTTCTTCATCTTTTAAAATAATATTATTACTACCTTTTCAAGGGAAATTAGGAGGAATATTAATTTAGTAAATAATACTTATTTTTTCTAATTAACTTAATAAATTAAATTATTAGTCATTATTTCGTGCTATATCTCTATTCCAAATAAATATACCAAATTTATGAATAATTCACTTGTTTCTTCCAACCAGAGTACAGAAATAGATTCTATTAATTCATACTTTGAATGTATTACTGAATGCAATATTGTAGATGGTCATCAAGAATGTATTACGCGTTGTGTAGAAATTCATTTAAAGGGAGAGAATCAAAATGAATAAAAAAAATATCCAGCAAAGAAAAACAACCTTAAAGTGGAACTCCAATGGGGAACTTTCGGAAATTGATATGTTAAGAATTTTAGAGAAGTTGTCATCTAGTGATCTAAATCAATGTGAATTAACCTGCGATTCTAATCAAATATAAAAATCTTAATACTATAGTTATTTAAAATAAAAAATATTTCTATTAAACAAAATTTTAACAAAATTTAGTCAGATAAGATCTTGAAATAACTTTCCTATTCAATTAACCATACTGCTGATTAAAAAATAGATAATGAAATTGTTATACGATATTCATGAATTACTTTAAAAAATTTAATCTAGATTTATCACTTTTAATCCAGTCTATATTTAAAGTCTTAAAAATTAAAATTCAGAACTATTCCCTTTTTTTAAGAATTTTCTACTAATTTCTTTTTTCGTTATTTCAATCGGTTCTACCATACCTAAATCGCCATGAGTTGGACAATAATAGGTAATTAGCATCCATTTTTTTTCTTCATCCATAAAGTAAATAACCTCTTCTATAAGGAAAAACTACTGGATAATTTAATAAGATGAATTATGAAAAAATCGAAATTTTTTAATCTTTTTTTCTTTTTTGCTTAATAATTTATATAAGTTTTGAAGTAGTTTCTGCAAAAATAGATATAAATACGGATGACTTTAAAAAAAAATCCTGCTATTTATAAATAAATTCGAAATTTTTTAATGTCTTTAGAGTCTATATTGATGGTAGTAGCACCAATCTGTGTTTTTACCGTTGGAGTGATTGTTTTACCTATTTTAGTAAAACCACGTAAACAATCTGGTATCCCAAAGAGGTACATACGCGGCCTTTAAATCAAATCAGATTTAAATAGGACAAAAACAGTTAAGCTTAAAAAAGCAATTAAATGTATAAATTATGAGATTTAAATGAAAGATTAAAATTAAAATTTTCGACTCAAATTTCTTTGAAGATAAATTTTTTTGTAAAAAATTATATTAAAAAGACAAACTATATTTACATCATTTTCATAAAAAGATCCTCCTTGTGTTGGATAATGGAACATGTATATACACTTTTATTTAACAAAATTCTTACTTAACAAACATTTGAGAAATATAAAATTATCAGGTCTTAAAGGTCTTGCGCTTGCAATAGATAATAAAGATATTCCAAGCATAAAAGAATTTAAGAATGTTATCCCAGCTCACTATTTTAAGTGCAATACAAAAACTTCTTTAAAGTATCTTTTACAATCAGCTTTAATTCAATTTTTCGTAGTTGCTTTAGGGTTATCTATTCCATTTACCCCAAAAATGATCCCAATTTGGATCATTTACTCATTTCTATCAGGTACCACAGCTATGGGATTCTGGGTAATAGCCCATGAATGTGGACATGGCGCATTTTCTAAAAACAAAACTTTGGAAACCATAACTGGATATTTACTACATTCATTATTATTAGTGCCTTATTTTTCTTGGCAGCGTTCTCATGCAGTTCATCACCGATTTACAAATAATGTAACCAATGGTGAAACTCACGTTCCTTTAGTCATTGAGGGAAATGGAGTAACAGAGAAGATAGGAGGAGAAAAAGAATTGCATTTTTCAAATTCCATAGGTAAGAAAAATTACGGAATTCTTCAACTGGTTTTACATCTAATTTTTGGCTGGCCTGCTTATTTACTCACGGGTAGTACCGGAGGTATTAAATATGGAACTTCTAATCATTTTTGGCCAATCAAACCATTTTCCAAAACACTATGGCCATCAATATGGACTAAGAAAGTTTGGATATCAGATATTGGTGTAGGTATTGCGTTATTGGTTATTTCTTTCTCAGTTTTTAAGTATGGATTATTTCCAGTAATTACAATGTATGTTGGTCCTTTACTAGTAGTTAATAGTTGGTTAGTAGTTTACACATGGCTTCATCACACAGATTCAGATGTACCTCATCTATCAAATAACGGGTTTTCATTTATGAGGGGAGCCTTTCTTTCTATTGACAGGCCTTACGGTAAAATCCTGAATTTTCTTCATCATAATATAGGTTCGAGCCATGTAGTTCATCATGTCTGTCCAAGCATCCCTCATTATCATGCTAAAAAGGCTACTGTATTAATTAAAAAAGCATTTAAAAAGGCGTATCTTTTTAATCCTGATCCAATACCAAGAGCACTTTGGAATATTGCTTGCAATTGTGTTGCTGTTAAATCAGATGAAAAAGAAGGTAGATATATCTGGCAATCTTTATATAATAAAAGAAGATTAAAAACGTAAAAAACAAATTTCGTATCACTTTTATTAACGGAAATCTGAAAAAAATATAAAAAAATAAGAGATATACTTTTTTTCATCTTAAAAAATAATTAGATTTTTATGATTTTTATGAGTGGTGACAATTTACACGGTAAGCAACCTATTAAATTTTATTCAGAGAAAATAACACTTACAAAAGTGGAATTGTTAGAAAGACAATTGAGTTTAGGAGAAAAAGTTTCAGATTTAGATGAGAAGCATAAAGAATGGAGCAGAAAGCTTACTGGATGATCAGTTAATAAATACTTTGTCATTACTTTTTAATATTTTAATTTCTCTTAATCAATAAACTTTTCTGTAAATTATTGAAAAATTGTTTGCAGGCATACTAATAACATCTTCTTGAAAAAAACCATTTTTCTTACCTTCATAGCTAACTTCCTCAAGATTTCTAATACCCCAAAGATGATTTTGCGTTTTTAATGATTGATCAAAGAAATAATTACTTTGACTCGTATGCTTATTACCAACTTTAAATGGTCCATACAAAAACAAAAATTTTTCCTTATTGAGTAATTTTCCTGCCTCCCTAAAGAGCGATATGGTACTTTTCCATTGTGCTACGTGAATCATATTAATGGAAACTATACCTTGCAAAGCATTTACTAACTTTGGTGAAATTTCCCAAGGAATTTTTTCTACATCAATAACAATAGGTTGAGGCATTTTCTTATTTAAATCTTCATAATTAATCCAAGAACTTATACTTTTTCTGTTTACTAACTCTCGATCACTTGTTTGCCAAATAATTTTAGGAAAGCGTTTTTGAAAAAATACTCCATGCTCACCACTGCCACTTCCAATTTCTAATATTGAACCATTTTTTTTAATAATTCTAGATAAAACAGCTTCAATACTATCTTTATTGCGTTGAGTTGCAGGAAAAAAAAGTCTATTATCCAAGATCATAAGAATTCTTAATTATCTTAAAATAATTAGTTATTCTGAGATTGTTTTTTATTTTGCTTTTCTTAATTTTGGAGTCTTAAAGAAAATTATTTTTAAACTGAAGAATAATATTGAAACCGTTAGAGCAGGCACGATATATAGTATTAAATCAGAACTAAATAAAGAAGGAATTCTTGCAAAGAATAAATGCATGTAATAGGTTGAAAATGACATTAATAAATATATATATAATTTATTAATAGCAATTATTTAGCTTCTAAAAACAATTTTTCCTAAAATTATAATTTCTAACTAATAAGAGCCAGCCTGTATCCCTACTAGCTAGCTCTTGAAGATATCTTAATTTAAATTCCATTTAAATGAGGATTAAATCCTAAAAAGAAAAATCTTCTCACTTATATTTTCTATTACGAATTCATAGATCTCTTAAAAGTGAGTTACATGACTAAGAGAGAGTATATTGAAACGTATTTGTCACATTAATGTCATATAAATGCCTAAATTGGTCATTTTTCATAATTATCTTTACATAAATAAATAAATATGTTATATTTGTTAATAAATTAACTTAAACAAAATGACTCCAGAAGCAGAACGTTTTAATGGTTGGGCGGCAATGTTAGGTTTCGTTGCAGCAGTCGGCGCCTACGTAACAACTGGCCAAATTATTCCAGGCTGGTTTTAATGAAAAATAACCAACCCAAAATGATAGAAAAAGAAAAAATTGTAGCTGAAAAACTAAACGGAAGATTTGCTATGTTAGGTTTCGTAGCTCTTGTTGGAGCTTACTTAACAACAGGTCAAATCATTCCAGGTTTTATCTAGAAATACAATTAAAATACACCTAAAGAACTAAATTTATAAATAAATTTGGTTCTTTTTTTGTTTGGTTATTTAATAAGTATTGAATTTTTCGCAATAAATTGATGTCTGAATATTTTATTAAAATCAAAAGTTATTTACTAATAAACACTATAAAAACTCTAAAGCAATAATAAAAATTGAATTGTAGTGCTCGCCTATGTAAGCTCAAACATTTAATTAAAGTAATATTGGTTATTATTATGACTAACCTAACTGGTTTATATTATCGCAAGAATAACTCAAACTAGGAGATGTTTTAAAAAATACCATAATAATTTCCCCAACTAAATTGAGTAAAAAAATTATGACCAAATTAAAATAAATAGTTTATGAATAATTTTCTGTAATACTTAGAGTTATGCAATAAATGATGCTATCTTTATCAAAATTATTTTAGTAAATAATGAGAGTAAAGCTTGAACCAGATACTGCTTTTATAGGAAAAAAATTTGCGTTCATATTTTTTGGATTAATATTTTTTCTTAATGGATTAACTTTAGTTTGGTTTTTTTCTTCTCAAGTTAAATAAATTTTTTTTGGTAGATTAATTAATTTTTAAATATATTTTTTCTTAAAAAAATGAATCTATATGTAAATTAATAAACTAAATTTTAGAATATCCCAGGTATAATCTGCCCTGTTGTTACATAAGCACCTAGTAGTGCAATGAAACCAACCATAGCCCATCTACCATTTACTTTTTCTGCATTTTGAGGGTAGCCTTCGTAAGAAACAGACTCATCAATATATGGCCTGGTTTCGGAAGGGAACATATTTTGTCTTCCACCTGATTCTGTTGTAACACCTGAATTTGACATTAAAAATTTTATAATTGTTAATTAAAGTAACACATATATTAATTTTTGTAAACCAATGTCTTTTAAATTACTTTGATTTTTAGGCTATTTGACCAATATGTGACAATTTTGTCAAAAAAATTGGTGGCTTGATAAAAATTCTACTTTAAACTATTTCTCTGTATTTAATTTGTGGATAAATTTACTAAAAATAAGCATTTATACTCACAGTAAGTAAAATTACCTATTAATATAAAGAAAGCATTTAGGAAGTGCTTAGCTGGTAAAACTCAGATTATCTGAATTAACCATGTCGTCATGAGCTTGCCGGTGGGATACTTGCAAGCTTTTTTAATTTTAAAAAATAGCATAGATAAACAACATTGATCTTATTTAAAAAAACTTGGAGGCAAAAAAAATAGTCAGATTTTTATTTTATTGCTAAACAGAAAGTAGGATAAATAAAGATATGTCTTTGGATTTTATTTTGATACCTTCTTGTATTTTAATCATACTTTTTCTTTTAAATAGAGAAAATAGAATCTACAAAAGAAATCAAAGAGCTAAGTAATTTAAAAATTTAATAGAGGACTAAAAAGGAAGCTTTTAATGACTTATTTTCACCAATTGCATAAATTAAAACTTTATAATTTAAGATTCTCTTTCAATTTTTAGAAAGTATAAGATAAATACTAATCTTAATTTTTACTTAAAATTATTTTGTTCCAATATAATTGCGAACTATTTATTTGAATTAATTTTTGTTGGCAGTGTTCGCACTTACATTGTTTAAGTAAAGTTTTATTTTTCATCAATCTCCTCGTTTCTTTTAGAGAAGCAAATATTCCCTTTTATTGCAAGTCTTAAAAAATTATCTTTTTGGGAGGTTTAACAAAAAAAGATTCTGCTAAACCAATAATATTTATTGGTTTCTAAATCATTGATATTTTATAATGCATGAAAATTACAGTACAAATTAAATAAATTCCTTTTGAAAATTTCAAACCTATCACAAATAAAAAATACTATCAAAAAATTAACTACTCATTGGTATTCGATACCTTTAATTGATAGATGGTTATTAGGCCAGATAATACCTCCAATGATATTTGCCATTTCCGCTTTTACTGTTATTTCATTATCTGTTGGAGTAATGTTTGATCTTATAAGGAAAATAGTTGAATTTGGTTTACCTTTATTTTTAGCTCTAAAGGTACTTTTTTTTAGTTTGCCCAGTTTTTTAGTTTTATCATTCCCAATGGCAGTATTACTTTCTACGTTGTTAGCTTATGGAAAATTATCAAGCAATTCTGAATTGTTAGCATTGAAATCTTTAGGTATAAAAACTTCAAGAATTATTTCTCCAGCAATTGCTCTTTCAATATTTATGACGGGATTAACTTTTTACTTCAATGATAACTTGGTCCCTGCAAGTAACAAGCTGGCTGAAAAAACATTAAGAGCAGGAATAGGAAGTTCTTTTAGCAGCGAAGCAGGAAAAGATAATATTATGTTTTCCAGATATGGTTCAAGGATAAATGCTAAAACAAAAAAACCAACAAAAATAAATACTTACCTCACACACATATTCTATGCCTCACAGTATGACAACAATATTATGCAGGGTGTTACATTATTGGATTTTTCCAGAGAAGATTTTCAACAAATCTTGAAGGCAAATACTGCTAGATTTGATAAAAAAAATTCTTCTTGGATATTTTCTGACGGCAATATTGTATCAATGGCACCAAGTGGACAAACTACAAACATTCAATTTGAAGAATATATATATCCATTTGTAGAGGGACCATTGGAGCTAGCAAAAGTGCCTAAAGATGCCACTGAAATGACTTTGAAGCAAGCTTTACAAGCAGAAAAGATATATAAAAAAACTGGAAATCTAAAAGAAATTAGAAGAATTCAAGTTCGCATTCAAGAAAAATTTACTCTGCCATGCGCATGCTTAGTGTTCGGTTTAATAGGAAGCAGTTTAGGATCTAAATCTAATTTAAGATCATCTAAAAGCCAGGGCTTTGGATTGAGCGTAATTCTTATTTTAATTTATTATGTAATGTCATTTGTATTTAGCTCATTCGGAGTAAAAGGTTTATTAACGCCAATTTTGGCTGCTTGGTTGCCAGTCTTGATATCTTTGGGAGGTGGAATTTATTTCTTAAGAAAATCAAGTTCTTTATAATTTTTATGTCGTGAAATACATTACTAATATAAATAAATTTTGCAAAATTATTTACTAATAACTAGGCTATAAACTTTTTTGAATCTTATCTATTCTTTGATAACCATACCAATCAGGATAAATTTTTTCTTCAATAAAATTATTATCTGGAGTTAATTCTATTTCCCAATTACCTATCTTTTTTATTAGTTCACAATCATCGCAACTAATTAAAATTTCTAAAGAAGCGATATCATCTTTATGCTTTTTTTTACAGCCAATTAGCCATCTAGATTTAGCTATATTTTTTGCTTCTAATTTATTTGAAGCTATAACTAATCCAAACTCATGTTTTTCCTGCATAGAGGTTGGAATATAACCCCCAATATTAACAAACCATAAATATTTTTTTGGCCTATTATTGACTAATTGCTTTTTTTCTATTTTATCCTTTTCCAATTTTATTAAATTAATCTTATAGCCATCTATATATTTTATTTTTTTATAGCTATCAATATGCAAACCTTTTGAGGATCCAAACCAATCCTTTCTTAAGGTATCGTAAGTATCCTCAATTTTAGATCCAACAACCCATCTAACATCATGTATTTCAATATTAGCTTTCTTTGCTCTACCTCCAAGAACAACTAAATAGAGAAAGTTATTTTCTAATTTTTTCACTTTTGATAAATAAAATTTACGTAGACTTTAATTCAAATTATCAAGATTTACCTTACAGATTTTTGTTACTCAGTCAGAGATGCATTTAGTTAAACCAACCTTTCTTCTTTGCTTTAACTTTTGGTGAAGTCTGAATCTTAGGCGCTTCATCAACTCTACCTTTAATAATCATTAAGGGAACTGTTGCCCATAGAGCTAAAAATAATATCCAGAATAGGTAAATGTTCATAATATTAAAAATAATTGAAATAATACTAAAATTAATTAAACGATATTTGCGAGTTTCTTTTTAAAGTTCTAATTTACATGTATAATCGATAATTTTTTTAATTAATGCCAAATAAATGCCAAATAAATTACATATAAATAATGATGTAACATTCAGAATTATAAATAATAAGACTAGAAATTTTTTAATCAATTAAAAAGTTCGCACTCAACAAAACCAATGCTTTGCTTCAGGATGTGTAGAGTGCATTTTTATAATGACAAGATAAAAAACTTTTCGTGAATCTTTTTAAATCAAACTTTTCCTTTACTAAAATTTATTTACTAAAGTTACTTATGCATGAAAAAATGTGATTTATGTCATAATCCAGATAAAACTCATTACAGGGTTAAATCCATAATTCATAAGAATTGGATTTTTTGTTGTAAAAAATGTTGGGATCAAATTTCAAAACATAAAAATTATTCATATGGAGGCACTAGAAAGTCAAAATTATTAATTTTTTCAGTTAATTAACTCCAAAAAATAATCTAATAATAAGCAACTTGTAAATCTATAAAATTAAGTTAAGAAAGAAATTGACAATAAATGATTATTTAAAAACATCATTAATAAAATTTGCGAACAAAAATAACTTTCTTTTTTTATTAGTCTTATCTTTTAGATGTACTTTTTAAAAAAAATTTGTCTTATTTCGCAAAGCCTAATTTCATTATCTATGACGAATGGTTTGATGATAATTTAAAAAAAACTAAACTTGATGTTAAAAATAAAAAAATAAAAACTATTTCAAATAATATGCATGAATTTTTTTATGAGCAATCCAATTACAAAGTTGGTGCTTCTGAAAATAACTTGCAATTAGAAATCAAAGTAAATAAAAAAGAAATATTTAACAAAAATAATCTTGAAAATAATTCAGATAAAAATAATCAATTATCAATTGAAAAATTTCTTTTATTTGAAAAACAGACAAAAAGCAAACTTAAAAATAAGCTCACAAAAAAAATTATTTATTCTTTATCAATTTTTAGTTTAATATTCATTTTAGGATTTCTATTGTTTTTTATTTCCCAATCTAAAAAAAATGACTCAAAAATAATAAATAAACCAATTGTTTTAAAAAGCATTTCAATTTTCTAAAAAAAATCGTTAATTCCCTTTTTTATAGAGTTAAATTCTAAATTAATTTCTTTAATAAATTTATCTACTTCTTTTTTAGTATTCTTATATTCATTTATTTTTTTTATGGTTTTCTTATAGAATATCGATTCAAATTTTCCTGGATTTGCCACCTCAATCCAATATCCTGCTAGACAATAAATTTGGTTTGGAACATATTTAATAATAAATAATTTTTTAGAATTTTTATATTGATCAATTATCTTATTAGCGAACATACCTTTAGTTTTTTTAGTACCAAATAGAGTAATATCTTTTGCTAAAGGCTTAAAATTATTAGATAGATTTTTACCTTTTTCTACTGTATTTCTAGAAATTATTTTTTCTAAAGAATAACAATACTCGAAAAAATTAGTATTTTCTTTTTTTGAAGGATATATAATTATGAGCGAACTTAAAAATAAAAAAGAAGTTAAAAGAAATTTTTTAAACATTTTTAATTTAATTTGATTTCGTATTATATAAAATTAAAAAGACAATTCATAAATTACTATTAATTACCTTAAAAAGATTCACATTAATTAAAAAGATTTCTATTAATTGAGCTAAACCTCTTTGAGAAGACTTCAAAAGTATTTAGGACTAATTAAGTATTTATCAAATTTATAAAATTTTTTTCTTATAATAAGATAATGAAGAATTCAATTTTGAAAAATAAAAATATCAAATCTTTTTTAGATTTTTTTTCAAGATTATCAATTTCAGCAATATTTATCTCTGCCACACCAGGCAAAATAAATGATTTTGAAAGAACAGTTGCATATATTTCTTCAAAAGGCATTCCTGAACAAATTTCATCTATCCTTCTAGTTGGAGCCATTATATGTCTTATATTGGGTTCTGGATTTTTTATATTTGGAGAAAATCAAAAAATCGGTTCAGTCTTTTTATTACTATTTCTTATTCCAACAACAATTATTTTTCATGTATTCCCTTTTCATCAAAGAGCTGTATTTATGAATCTCGGATTAATAGGTGGATTAATTATTGCTGCAATAAGAGAACCAAAATAATTAACTCAATTAAATAAACCTAAAAATTTTTTTATTTTTTCTCTCTTAATTCCGGGAAGCAATTAGCAATATGAATTAATTCATAAACCTCTTTGCTATCGTATTTTTTATTGGGAATTCCACTTCCAACCTCTATGCCTCTCTCTTTCATCTTCTTTAATATCAATTCTTGTCTTTCACTACTCGACATAGACTTGAATAGTTTAATTCGTTCTTTTTTATTCACTAGATCTTAATTTATTTAAAATTTATTTTTAAGGTTTTATCAATTAGCGATTCATTAAATAAGTTAGAAACCCAGTAAATGTAAGTAATTTAAATCCAATAAAGAAAGGCAAATATTTTTTGACTTTTTTGCCAACGGGTAATAATTTGTTCAATGAATTGATCATGATTTACATTAAAAATCTATTTTTTTCAAACATCCTAACGAATTTTTTTTAAAAATTATCCTATTTCGATTTGTACATTTAAAACAGTAGATCTAAACTAGAAGTGTTACTCCCCTTTTTTTTATGAATGATAAAGAAACAATAATTTCATTATTAGATGAGTTTGCTAATCCAAAAAAAATGGCTTCATTTTTTATTGAAAATGCAACTCCAGATTTTTTATTCATAAGACCGAGTGGTAATCCTATAGATGCAAAAGGATTCGAACAAATGATTACTGGTGATATAGTTCAAGAAAAGGCAGAAATAACCAAAATTCACCGATTCGAATTTTTAAGCGAAAATATAGTAATGTGCATCTTTACACTAGGTTCAAAATTTACTTTTAAAGGGACACCAAATGACGACTTACCAACAGTTACGTCAATTTTTAAAAAAGTAAATAATGTTTGGAAAATTCACTGGATGCAAAGATCTACCGGAAATTCGGATTTATTATTATGGGACTAGCGAAGTTAATAGCCTTTTAATGGTTTTACTTCTCGTTAGTAGCTCCTTTGTTGGTTAAATTATTTATTAAAATAAATAAATCAAATAAAGAATGCCCAGTAACTAATTCCTTTTTTTTAGAAAACAATTGCTCTTTTTTTGCTAATTAATTTAATTTTCAGGTAAAAATAAACACTTTAGACAGACTAACGCCTATATCTAAAGCCAATAAAGCAATTAGTAACTTACTCATTTTTTAGAACTCTCAACTATTTTTTTGTAAAGTTCTTCAGAAATAGGTTGCATACCATTTAAAAAACTAATTAAAAAATAGTTATTTTAAAATGAATTTCCCGTTACTAAATATACGAATATATGAATTTTTAAATAGGCAAAAAATATCTTTAGAATAAGTTTTTCTTATAACGTATTAATAAATACTTATTTCCAAAAACTTCAATAAGTATCCAAACTTTTTTATAAAGAAATTAGAAGTTTTATTTCAAGTATATAGATCCTCTATAAGTAAGCTTTATCACCTTTTCTTCTTGTTTTCTACAATATACGAATGATTTTCCATTGAAATACATGTTTACCATGATGCAGCTCCTTAACTTGCTCAAGTCCCCGTCCTATGGCTTGAGTCGTACTGCGGTCTATCAGATGGTAGATTGGACGATTTTGTAGTTATCACTACAATCTATTTATAAAGTATTTATACTTAGAAGTCAATAATCAATAGAAACTAAACTTCGATTTAAAATTATATTCTGCTAGTACAAACTCCCTAAAAAGAATATAGAACATATAACTACGAGTAACTCCCATAAAAACTGAAACAAATGCTAAAACTACACAAATCGGGCAATGTGGGAATCCCATTATGGATTTTCCAATATAAATTTTAATTCAGTCTCTGCATTGAGAATATCAATTCTCAACTTCAATAATTTCAGATATTTAATTATTTTTTTCAAAGTCGAACCTTCCTTAGGCATCAATAATAATATTATTCCAAGTATGAATATATCAATGAGCAAAAATACTGAATCGATTGATATAACTACAGTCTTGTAGCAAAGCTATACAATAAATTACTCCAACATATGCTCAGATAATCTTGATCTAATTTATGAATAAAGGATAGTTCAGAATGAATTATAGTAATTGGCAATTAAGCGCCCTTGTAGTTTTGTTTTTCTTTTGCTAAAAAATAGAGCAGGCTAAAGTCTAATAAACCAGGTGGATTTAATACGCTGCCTAAAGCCTTAGAAGCAAATTTTTCTTAACTAATATTAATCTAAACTTATTATGAGATAAATATCTTGATTGCTTGATAATTTTATTTTGTATATTGCTATTACAAAAATTATTAGGTTATTTAAATTAGTTACTAAATCCTCGTGGAGAAAGCTTTAGTTAACTTTTTTTACTGGTTACTAATAAGATCAGCAGAATCTCATTATGGCGAGTCACTGGTATCAATAGAAGTTCCATCTAATTCAATTAAAAATTTTTCTTGATTTTTTTAAGTTTTTTTTGAAGGTTTTAATATTTAAATTAATTACTTTCTGAAAATTGAATAACTTATTTGAGTTAATTTAGTTAAATATCTCTATTGCAAATAAAAATAAGGTTGTTAACTTGCACTTAAAGAAGATACTTAATTTCTTAAACTGATGCATTTTGATCATTTAAATTCCAACGAAGATGGTGGCCTCATGTCAATAGAAGATTTAAGGGCTTTACGTCTTAGAAAAAAGAAAATTGAAAGTAATAAGAAAGCCAGAAAATATATCTTAGAGATAAATCAAAGATATAGAAAAATGAGTGCTACCAAAAGTAATAACTTTTTAAGGAATATGAACCCTTTTAAAAAGGCCGCATAAATTGTTAATCTTAATTTTCTTAATTTGTTTAAATTTGCATATTTCAGAGTAAGATTCTAATGGTGTTTCTTTGGAAGAGTTTCACCAAGAGGGGTCAATTTTTGGCCCCTTCTTTTCGGAGATATTTTTTTAATTTAAACTCGTTCAAAATAAAAATAATACTTTCCTAGAAGACAAAAGTGGTTTAAATCTTTTATTTAATGTTTGTTATTACCACTTTATGAAAACCCTATATCTTCAACTAAATCATCTCATTAAAAAAATAAAATTTTGAGACAATGGACCATATGATATATCTAAATTTATATACTTTTTTTCAAAAATTATGGAATTTTTCATTTGCTATTCATAATGTCATCACCTACTAGTTGGGAATTCTACAAAGAAGTTGAAACCAAGATTTTATGGGTTAATATTTGTGCCCAAGATTTAGAAGGAGTAGCTATATCGATCAATAAATGGTGGAAGACAAGATATCCAGCATACAAAATCAGAATAGTTTCTAAAAAAGAATTTGCACTTATAAAAATGCAAGCCGAGAAAAAGGAGCAATAAAATTATTCTTTGGTAAATATTGATGCTTAATATTTTAAATATTCATCTAATATAATTTAACTATATTAATAAAAAAATGAACTCTGCATTTGCAAAAGTCTCAAATTTGAAATTTAACAGGGCTTCTAAAATAGGTATTACTCTCGCATCATCAACTTTTTTCTTGTATGCCTTGGGTCAAGCACCAATTTTTAAAAATATTCTTGCAGGTGCCTTCTCTTGCTCTGGCTAAATAAAATACTGTTTTTTAAGAGAAACTAAAAAACTAAAATAGACAGTGATTGACAGTCGATCTAAACTTAGAGGGATAAACCCCTCTTTTTTAATGTTTAATAGATTTATTGCTGAAAAGATAATGACTCTTCTTATTTCTCTTTTCAGCTGATGAATATTTCCCCGCACCTATTAATTGATGCTGTAATATTAAGCGCTGCCCTTACGATAACTTTGGTATTAAGAGCAAAAGGTAATGCTGCCAAAAAAGAAAAAGAAACTAAATGATTACTAAAGAAGAAGAAAAAGAATTTAAAAAACCTAAATTATTTAGATTTTGGAACTTTCTTCTTTATGGAAGTTCCATTGCTATTGGAGTTTTCTTGGTTTATTTATATTCTGCTTATGTCTTTATAAATAAATGACGCACATGTACGGCATAGCGATTACCTATGGGGTTGTGAGCCTTTTATTACTTGGTGGGTTTGCATACTTAACTTTCAAAATGAAACGCTAATTTTATGTCCTCTTCAATGAAAGATTTCTTAGATAAATTTTTTGATTTATGTAGAGAATATCAACAAGAAATTCCACCTCAGAAGATGGCTGAGATTTTAAGAGAATACGCAGATAGATTAGATGAATGATAGCTAAAGGTAACGCTAAGAAGGTATTAAGATAATATAATTTCTAGGCAAAATTTATACAAATTTTTTAAAAGTTGGAATAAATTTTTTGAAGATATTTTCCTTGTAATTATTTTTAATTTGTGATTTTTTTGATCCTTAATCCGTATAATTTTGTTCCTCTAACCGCACATATAAAAATTTAAATTTACTATTCAAATGAATTAGAACATAGGTTTAGTCAAGTGGTAAGTATTATGGCACTAAATTACACATTTACTATCCAGGAAATTAATTTGGATAAAAAAGACTTTTCATATGTTACTAAGCTAAAAAAATTGATGCTTATTGGCATAACAAATTTGCAGAGCATCCTAGGAAGAGCCATTGAAATATTTTTTATGATTAATATCTTAACTTTTAGGTATTCTTACGCTTGATTTTTACATAATACCCGTAGTAAAGAATAATCAGATAGAAAGGAGGCCAAGCAAATGACTAATTTAGGTATAGAGATTTTATTTTGGACAATTTTAATTTCTTATTTGGGATTAAGGTTTTCTCAAACTTGGAATGGATTCAAAAAACAGTATTAATTAGGAGAACAGAAAATGAAACTACAAACACAATTCACGGTTCCAAACAAAGAATTCAAAGATCTTGATTATGTTAAGAAAGTGGATTTTTTAGAAGAAACTTTAAATAAAGAATGTATAGATTATCCAAATCAAGAAGATTGCTTGGTTTGTTGCAATTAAGAAAAAAATAGTTGTTTTTAAAAGTAAATAAATTTTTTTAGTATTTATAAATTTTCTTAAAGGGAGTTAGGACTATGGAATTAAGATTCTTCCCAATAAATGTTTTTAGAGAGACTCCAAAGGTCACATTCTTCGATGCAGGCATAGATAGTTCTAATGGTTCTGATGTTGTGATCCACTCTGGGGAAGCTATATCTCCTCCAGATGATTTAAAAAATGAACAATATTACGTTCATAATCATCAAATTGATCATAATTTAGTTATTACCGGGGAAAGGAAATTTGTTTTGATAAATCCTTCATGGGATGAACCTCATCATGTGATTTTTTTGAATAGATCTATGGGAGCATTAGAAATTCCTATTGGAACTTATCACAGATCAATCTCAGGGAAAGAAGGCAGTATTGTTTTAAATCAACCTAAAAGAGATAAATTTTTTGATCCTGCCAAAGAATTTATCCCTCAAAAATTAGACAAAATTAATTTAATTAAGGCAAGAAAAAGTACACCTGTTTATTGGATTTACGAAAACAACAAAATCAAAAGAGTCAGTTTTAATCCTTTCGAAAGAAAAGTTAAAACTCTTTATTGAAATGAAAAAAACAAAAAAGCATATTTCGCCTAGAAAAAATAGTTTTAAAAACCTGAATTTAATTATTAATTCTGATACTTATAAATTGGCTCACGAAGATATTGATTTACTTAGCCGAAATGAAATGCGTGGAGTCAGAATGCTTCTTGAAATTACTAAACCAGATTTAATCCTTGAAGAAAATAAAATTCTTTCAACCATAATTATTTTTGGAGGCGCGAGCATTACAGAAGAATCAAATACAAAAAAGAGAATTAAAAATATAGAAGATTTAATTAAAAAAAATCCCAAATCGATTCTTCTAAAACGAAATTTAAATAGATTAGAAAATTTGCTTTTAATGAGTCATTACTATCAATCTGCAAGAGAGTTTTCTCAACTTGCTTCAATTAGTAATCAAAATAAAAACTGTAATTCTCATGTGATTGTGACAGGTGGGGGTCCAGGAATTATGGAAGCTGCTAATAGAGGTGCATTCGAAGCGAATTGTAAATCTATAGGATTAAACATCAGTCTCCCTAATGAACAAATCCCAAATGCTTTTATAACTCCCGGTCTTTGCTTTAAATTTAATTATTTTGCATTAAGAAAGATCCATTTTGTTATGAGATCAGTAGCTGCTGTATTTTTTCCTGGCGGTTTTGGAACACTAGATGAATTATTTGAACTATTGACACTTTGTCAAACAGGCATGAAAACTAAAATCCCAATCATACTTTTTGGTAGAGAATATTGGAATAAGATAATTAACTTCCAACATCTAGCAGATCTTGGATTAATATCAGATGAAAACTTAAATCTTTTTGATTACGCAGATACTGCCTGTGAAGCATGGGAAATTATCAAGTCATCAAAAAAATGAAATCATACTATAAAAATTAAAAAGTATAGAGGCCATTAAATATCAGAATTTATGTTTGTGGGAAAATTAATCAATATGGCTCCCTGAATAGCTTTTAAAATATTAGTAAAACTTAGTAAAGAACTTTAAAATTCATTTATTTTTAATAGCATTTATCTTATAGCTAGAGAATAGAAACTTTCTTAAAAGTTAAGAGCATAGATTCAATTACAATTAACTCAATAATCAATATAAATAACGAAAAAAATGATGAATATAATTTCTAGATTCAGAACACTTTTAAAACTATTAATTTTTGTTCCTCTCATTTTTTATTTTGGCAATAGAAGTTACATTGCTTTTGATGAGGGATTTTATGCACTTCAAGCAAAGTGGATACTAGATAAAGGGAATTGGACAATTCCTTTATGGTTTGATAATTATGTTTTGGACAGAACTATAGGATTACAGTTTTTAATGGCGAAATCCCAAGAAATCTTTGGGAGAAATATATTTTGGGCGTATTTACCAACAACAATAGCTGCAATCATAATGCTATTTGTAACTTATAAATTACATGAAGAATTAATTGATAAAGAGTTTGCATTCGTATCGCCTCTTATTCTTTCAACCACTTATTTGTGGTTTGATTATTCTCACTTGGCCACTCAAGATATTATTTTTGCCAGCTTAGTCACTATTGGTTTATTTTCAATAGTAAAAATAAAAAGCAGAAATAACAATCTTTATATTTTTCTTTTTGGTATTTGGATTGGTTTAGCTTTTATGATGAAAACCTTTCTAATAGCAGTACCTCTCGTATCAATAGCACCATATTTGGTTATTAAAAAGAAATTTCTTTTAACAAAATTTTTCTGGTTGGGATTACTAATCGGTTTTATTCCTTATTTAATTTGGACAATATCTATCGACCCATATTTAGATCAAAATATAATTTTTTATTTATTTGAAAAATTCAAAAGTCTCTCAAACAAAAATAACTTTACAAATCCTTTTTATTATTATTTATGGAACATCCCATTAACATTCTTACCATGGAGTTTATTCTCAATTATTGGAATAATATTTTATAAATCAGAGAAGAAAGATCAGAAATTTATATTAACTTTTTTCCCCCTAACTTTCATAATTATAATCAGCTTTTTTTCTACAAAAACTCCTTACTACCCCTTACAAATATCTTCAATCATGACTCTAAATAGTTTTTTAGGTATCAAATATTTATTTAACTCTAAAATTTATAAGTCAATTTTTATTTTTATAACTTCAAAAATAATTCCACTATTTTTAATTTGCATAGCTTGCTTATACTATTTTTTCTTTAAGAATATAAATAGTTTTAACTTTAAGGAAAATACATTTCTCTTTATAGGATTGGTTTTATTTGGATTAAGTTGGTCATTTATAGAAAATAAAACTAATTTCAAGAATCTCTTAATTATGCTAATAATTGGTCCTTATCTACTTACTTCATTACTTCTAGGATCAGGATTATTCACTGATAGATCAAGAGAATTAAGAGAAACTATGGAATATGTTTCATCTCTTGATATCGTTAAAAATCAACCTATCAAAGTTGATAAAAGTGGAATAAAAAACATAGCGGCGCAGTCAAAAATCATCAGAATTGCCATATTAACTCCTGATCTAGGAGAGGGTTTGAATAGTATTAATGATTTAAATCCTGGAGAATTAGCTTGGTTTAGCGAATCCTCAGAAAATAGTATCAATGATAAGTCTTACGAGATTTTATTTAAAAATGATACTTTAAAACCTTGGAGATTAATATTAAAAAGATGATCTAGCTATAATAGGTTGTCTTTTAGAAATCCATAGACTTTAATGCAGTCTTTCAATACTTGGAATTTAACAAATAATCAACTTCACGAATTATTCAAAGATAAAAACAAATTTATTTCCATAAAAGTAAGAGGTAACACTTGGGAGCCAGTATCAAGATGGTTAAGATTAGATTCTAGAATTTTTAAAGAGACAACAAATAGACCAAGAATTACATTATGTGATATCGAATCTTTAGCAGAAATTTATAACTATAGGTCCATCAGATGGAAAGCAAAAAAAATAACCCCTTTACCCACACAATTTGTCCCACAAACAATAAAAAATATTTTTCGTAAATTACCAATTATCAAACATTTAGCTTATGAGCTAGAGATAGTTTTTTATAGATATATCGAAAATAATTCTGAGCAATTAATTTCAATAATTATTCCAGCAAGAAATGAAGAAGGTAATAAGGAACTTTTCATAAAAGCACTAAGGAAATTCAAACAACTGTCTAATAATATTGAAATTATTTTTGTTGAAGGCAATAGCAGGGATAATACATTTTCTATGCTCGAGGATTTAAAAGCAAATTTCTCTAATTCTTTAAAAATTTCTCTTTTAAAACAAAGTGGTAAAGGCAAGAAGAATGCAGTTGTTGATGGCTGCAATATATCTAAAGGAGAAACACTTGCGATAGTAGATAGTGATTTTACAGTGGATATTGATGACAGTATCGCAGCAATAATGGAGGCAAAGAAGAATGAAAATATATTAATTAATTGCTCTCGAACAACTTTTCCTATGGAAAAAAATGCAATGAGATGGGCGAATTATATTGGCAATAGATGTTTTGCAATATTTATATCAATCATTATTAATAAGCAAGTATCTGATTCACTTTGTGGAACAAAAGTATTTTCAAGGAGGTTTTTTAATCTTATGAAGCAAAATGGAAGTTGGGATTCTAAATCTGATCCATTTGGTGATTTTACAATTATTTTTGAAGCAGCTAATAACAACATAAAAATACTTAATTATCCTGTTAGATACTACGCAAGAAAATCAGGTGCTCCAAATATATCAAGATGGATTGATGGCTTGAAACTTCTCAAAGTATGCTTAATTTATTTAGTTTCAGACTTTTAAATTAAATTATTTCTTGATTATTTATTTTTTAAAAATTTTTTTTGATTGATTTAGACAATCAAGTGACTTTTATAAAATAACTGATTTAATAAATATAATTATTTCTTAAATGAAAGGTATTTAGATCCAAAGTAATTATTTAAAGATCCAATAAAAGCACCAAATAACCAAGCAATTTTGTAGTTGTCTATTAATTGATTAAGGACCAAAATTATTAATGACATTTCTATTCCTCCAAACAAATAGATCAAGCAAAATAAAAAAAAAGATTTTACTAAAGGTGGACTAGAACTATTTTTGAAAACCCATGACTTTGCAAAAATAAAAGAAACTAATATCCCTATAGAATAACCAGATATGGAAGCAAATAATAAATCTTCTGAAAGGAGGTATAAAGCTCTATAAGATATAAAATTAAAACTTGATGCAATAAGTCCTGATACAAAAAATCTAAGTATTTGTTGATTATTTCTTCTCAAAAATTTATACAATAGCTAAATTTTTCAGTCTTAATTTATTTAAATACAAAAAACTAATTTTGCATATATCAAACTTATAAATTAAAAGATATTTTTGTAAAAAACCATCCTGTTTAATTACTAGCTGACTCAAAAAAATATTCTTTGAAAGGGGAAAAAGTGTTTTGAATGACTATTAACTCGCAGGGATCAAGCCTAATTTTTAGTATAAGAACAATTATTTACTTATTGATTATTTAATGGAAGAAGAAAGAAAAAAGTTAGAAAAGTTGTATCAAGAACTAAATGAAGAAGATACTGTTATAAAGAAATGGAATCAGGCACTTATCCCAAAAGTAATATTATTATTCCCTCCAATAGCTTTTGCTTTAACTTTTCTGAAAATAAACACTGATAAATCAATATTAGATTTACTTGGATTTGTAGCTATGGGTGGTTTATTGGTTTCTGGAGGTGTCTTTTTAAATTATATTTTATCCAAAGGGGAGTAATGAAGAAATTTACTATTTTAAATAACAAAAGGAGTAGTATAAAAGTCTTTGAACCATTTGAAGATTTATCTAAACCTAGTCCTAGTATTAATGCAATGATGATCTACTATGGATGTTTTTTAAGAGAAGTAGTAATCCAGTTATGAAAGGTAGCAGGGTTGAGACTATAGAAAATGCGAGAAAGGAATATAGGGAACTATTAGAGCAGGGTTGGGAAAAGACCAGTATTTTTAGAAGTTTTTTTAAACTTCCCAATCTATATCATAATCTTCATCAATATCTTTTTCCCACACCCTAGCAAGTTCTCTTAGTAGAGTTTTAACCTCCATATCTGTAGCTCCAGATTCATCTTGAAACTTAGTACAAATGACTTTAATTTCGTCATAAGCTTGCTCAAGCAATATTGTTTTCTGATCTGGCTTCGCCATCATTTTAGAAAGTAAAAAATTCCACCAACAAAAGTACTTCCTACGAGAAGTAAGACCATAAGAAGTGCAATTAATTTTGGTAAACTTCCAATCATTTAATACTTAAATACCATTCCAATTTTAGATCTACTGTCAATTATTCCAAAAATAAAAAGTCTTGATCAAGCAATCTATTTCTATATTTTTTTCCAAACTTTCCTCGACCAATTATCATAGTTTGATATTACAGAATTATATATTTTTAATTTGATTGAACTAAATTTACCGTGAGTTGTATTATTTGATGTTGATTAAAATTAGACCTCTAAACTAATTTGGATTTAATTAAATGGTATTAGCAAATGGAAGTTTTGCTTTTTGCACTTTTTTTTATTAGTGCACTTATTTTCTTTATTGCAGGCAAAGATGATTTTGGAAGAACCGAAAATAAATTAATCATTAAGGAAAAGGTTAAAGAAGAAGAAAATATTAAACCAGCTGTAGGAGTCAAAAAACAAGCATAATAGAAAAACAATTTTGTTTAAAGAATTAATTACACATACCACTAATACTATTTCTTAAATAGAAACTTTCTTCGACTAATAATGTTCGATAAACTAAACAAAACGCTTTGGATTAAGCTGACTTCCGAAAAAAGTTAACAAAATGCCACACCAGCACTATACCAGCAGCCCTATTTCCCGCAAATTATAGACTATGACTGAACCTAATTACTGGCTAATGAAAAGTGAGCGCGTCTAGCTATTACTGGGATTTCAGGGAATCGTAATTTTTTACTCAAACTTTACTCAAACTTTTAAAGACTAAAAAACTAACCGATATTGAGTTCGGTTCGAAGTAAGAAAACCCTGAAACTATTAATCTCTTTTGATGAATAGTCTTCAAATGACAAAGACACAAAGCACAAAAACTACATTAAGTAGCAAGCTAAGTGTCTTGGAAGTAATCTGCATTAATTAAAAAGGTTTTTGTACTCGTGTGTAGGAGTGCGGGGTTAACCTTGAAACCGCTAGGCTCAAGTCCTTACGAAAAGGACAAGTCCTTAGACCACTTATACCTAAGAAACACACTCATCACAAGGAAAAATAACTTGATTGACAGTCGATCTAAACTTAGAGGGATAAAACCCTCTTTTTTTGATGAGAAACAAATTTAAAAGATCAGCTTTTTTTGATATGTCTGATGACCTTTTCTATCGAATATCATTAATAGGATTTTTAGTTGTTTTTAGCTCAATGGTATTTTTCCTAACGAAATATAGAGAAAAAAAAGTTAATAATATAAGCCAGATTTCCATAACTGAACAAATTTAATTTTTAAAGCAGTAATGCAAAGATTTATAATTTCACCGTTATTTGCTTTATCTAGGTTTTTTATAAATATTTACGGAATATTTTTAAAGTTTTTTCTTCAATTAAATGGTGGTTATTGGTCAAGAATTGGTTTAGCCGAAAATATTACAGAGGAAAGAATAAAAAAAGAAGATTTTATATCCTGCCTTTTTATATTCTTCTAGCTTTATTGTTTGGATTACTATCTGTTCTATATTGGTATTTTGTTATTCTCCATGTGCCACTTTCAATAGAAAGATATTTAAGTCCATTGAATAACAATATTGCTTTAATAATTGCTTTTGCTACTTTCTTTGGTTGGCTTTATATTCTTTGTAAAACAAACAAATAAAATGCTTACTAAGAGATGATGTGGTCCGCGGATTAAAGATTTAATTAATCATGATTAAATCATTCTTAAGGATTCATGCCAAATATTTATGACCGATTACCTTATAAATACTACAGTTCTGGTGATCGACTCGTCCAAGGTTGACCAACTAGATCTTCACTAATCCATGGTCTGCAACACCAAGGTATATTAACTTATCTAACCTTTACGGTAAGAAAGTTAAGTGATCAGAAATTAATCTTTCGGGATTAATTCAGAACTATCTAAAAAATAAAGTAGTTTGTAAAGCATGAAGAAGTGAGTAATCACTTTTACATTCAAAACTAATTTCTAAGAAAATTCTTAATCTGATTATTAAACAGATCTCCTTTCTGTAGTCACCATTAAAAAAAGACCTTTAAAAGGGTCTTTTTTTATGTTTTAAATTTTATTTATTTACTTTTAATCCACAAATAATTAAATATTTTTATCTCGCTCTTTCGCGATCAGTTAATGCTTTTTCAAAAGTAAAAAAGAAAGTACAGATGCTATTCAATGCAACCAACAAAAGAACTACTGATCTTCCATGTTGATTTAATTGAAGTGATCTTTGAGTCATACTTTTAATAATCTTCATTGTAATCGGATGGACTACCAGTTAAAGAACAAACAACTGATTCCTCTTTTTTCATTTCTTTTATTTCCATTATTGGTCTGCCCATTTTCTTAAGAACATCTATATCTTCTTTAGTCTGACAGCGAGCAATTATGTTTCCTTTTTGATCAAAGCAACTGTAGTAAGTCATTTTATTAAATGCAATTTAAAGTTCATGGTTGATTTCAGTTGCAGCAACGCAACCGACTCATGACAACCATATTTCTAATTTAGGTCAGCCATAGATTTAAATGGCTAAAAAAACATACCTCTTTCCGTACCTAAATGTTCCTCAACCCGCACACATTAGATACGCAGTGTTTTAGTCAAATCAATTAGAACAAAGAGGTAGTTAAACCAATATAAAAGGAGAATTTATGAGTGGAGATTTTGAGACTCTTGAAATTAATCAACCAAAAATTAAATATTTAAAACCAGAAGATAATACAGAATGGTTAGACAAATTAATTAATAATATTGAGGAC
>QCCC01000001.1 GCA_003281415.1 Prochlorococcus sp. AG-347-K15 | reverse complement strand
TTTCTAGTAACCAAGCAATACTTTGTGACCGCATACCCCCTCTAGAACAATATATTCTTATAAAAGGTTCTTTACTATTATTTTCAGAAGTATTTTTATATGAGTCAATATTCATAAATAAATTATCAAGAATTAAGTCCATTTTTTTTTCAAAAAATTTTAATCCCTCTATTACAGCTTTATTTCTTCCTTCTTTTTTATAAATCGTCCCAATTATTGATCTCTCATCATTATCAAATAGAGGAATGTTAATAGAATTAGGCATATGTCCTTTATAATATTCACCTGGGCTCCTAACATCTATAAGTGGTCCTTTTAAACTTCTAAATTTCTCTAGTTTTTTTCTTTTGAAATACATGGATAGTTTTTATTTTTTGATTGATTTTTTAAAATGAACAACAAAGAAAAAGATAACCATAGTAATGCTACATTAGATCTGATAAAAAAATTTGTAGATTCGAATCAAAGAAAAAGAATAAAATTTTTAACTCAAATAGAATCTGAATTCGAAAATATTTATAAACTTGGCCCTTCACTTTTTGATATCTTTGATAATGATGGAGATGACTGGGCTGCAGGTTGGATATTGCAAGTTTTAAAAAAATTTAAGCCTGAATTCTTTGAAAACACTAAATTCAATAATTGGTTTAATACATATTCAGATATTGATATTAATTATGATGATTTGCAATTGATGTTGGTTGAGCAAAAGTTTGAAGAGGCAGATAGATTAACAAGTTCCTACTTACGGAAATTAGCTGGAAAATTAGCTGAAAAACGTGGATATGTTTTCTATAGTGAAGTTAAGAATATGTCAGGTAAAGATCTACAAACAATAGATAGATTATGGACTATTTATTCTACTGGTAGATTTGGATTCTCAATTCAAGCAAAGATATTAAAATCAGTAGGAAAAAAATATGAATTAATGTGGCCGAAAATAGGTTGGAAAAAAGAGGGCTTATGGACTAGATATCCTGGTTCTTTTCGATGGTCATTGGATGCTCCTGATGGACATATGCCTTTAATAAATCAACTAAGAGGAGTAAGACTTATGGACTCCATCCTACATCATCCTGCTATTGCAGAGAGACATAATAATATTCTTTAAATTAGGTATTCAATAAGTTAAAATTAATAAAGTATCAAAATATTATTATGTCCTTATTTCAGGGCAAAAATATTTTAAAAAAATTTTTTAAAAGACCAAAGATTAACTGGTCAAACTACGAATTCGAATCATCTTTACAGTTAAATGAATTTGTCGATCAATTATTAGAACCTATCGAAAATTCTCAATCAAGCTATCTTATAAAACTTGGTTTACATGAAGCTCTAGTTAACGCAGTAAAACATGGAAATAAATTAGATCCTAAAAAAAATATTAGAGTAAGAAGAATAATCACTCCTAATTGGTGTGTTTGGCAAATTCAAGATCAAGGTAATGGTTTAGAAATTAAAAAAAGAGACTACAAATTACCAAAAAAGGTAACTAGTGTTAATGGCCGTGGTCTCTACATTATTAATCAATGTTTTGATGACATTAGATGGAGTAGTAAAGGGAATAGGCTTCAGTTGGCTTTAAAAAGGTGATTTTTACTAGGGCATGGTTGATCTACGTTAATTTCTTTAAGCCATTTAATACTTTCTTCTATATACTCAATAGTTTCCTTTTCATTACAAGAAATAATTAAATGGCATAATCCCGCCGAAATTAGTTCTGCAGATCGTTTATATTTATTTCCTTTGTCTTTATGCCATTTAGAATGATCAATTTTTAATTTGTCATTAAGACTTTGAACAAGCTGAATAGTATCTTTATCCCAATAGGTCATAGTAGTTTTTTTTTACTTTACAGCAGACCATACTTTGGTCATAAAAAAGGAATTTGATTTTACATCTTTAAATCCTACTTGCTGTATTTTAGAATTTATATCCTCTTTTATGTAATCACAATAAAAAGGCTCATGAAAAGATTTATAGAAATTTTCCATAACGGTTATAAAGTCAGGTGAATCACTTATTTGAATTGAATCAGCTAATACTAATATTCCCCCAGGTTCAAGAACTCTAAAAAATTCATTTAATACTTTTGATCTAACTGTTCTAGGTAATTCATGAAATAGGTAAACACAAGAAATGCATTGAAAACTATCATTTTCAAAAGGTAATTCCTCAGCATTACCTTTTATTAACTGAATTAAATCTCCATCTAAATCTGAAATATATCTACTTGCTTCTTTTAAGTATGAATCAGATAAATCAAGTCCTGTAATTTTTTCCTTAGGAAATGCGGCTCTTAATTGTTTTAATGTTCTTCCTGATCCTGTAGCCACATCAAGTATTCTTATAGAACTTTTTTTTCTATCGCTAAAAACTTCAAGTCCTTCCTTTATTGGCTTAATTATTCTCCTCCTCATTGAGTCAGCACTTCCATTGAAAAGTATCTCTACTTGTAGGTCATAAATGCTAGCTGAAAAATCTGATAAATAACCATCTGTTTGATGATGGAAATTTCTCAAGTAATATTGAGGATAATTTTCTTTATCAATTGATTTTGGAAGATCATCAAAGTTTTGCTTTCTGCGTCTATCCCATGTATTAGGCATATCAAGCCAAATTTTAGGATATTGAGTTAGATATCTAAGCCATGGTTCGTCAAACAATAATTTTTTTGGGTATATATTTTTTTCTGCATCATTCCAATCTTCTTCTCTTAAGATATCCATTGAATTTTGGATTTGAATTAGTAGATCTTTATCTATATCAAAATTTTCAAGCTTAGAATCGGGAAGAATAAAATTCATTAATCTTGAACTGATCTGCTTGTGAGCAAAACCTGCAATGCTTTTACTTTGTTGTAGCGTTTTATATGCAATTTTTGAAATAGATTCCCTAGCCATATTTGATTTAATATATATATATTCCAACAAAAAAAAAATCAATTTGAGAATATTTTGTGAAATTTCTCAAATTGATTAATTTAAACTGATATATTTTTTTAATTATGCATCGTAATACATGAAAAATTCATGTGGATGAGGCCTTTGTCTTAGTTGTTGTACCTCTTCATATTTTATATCGATAAAGTTATCAATAAAATCTTCAGTAAATACGCCACCAGCTAATAGATAATCCTTATCTGCTTTTAGTGCATTAAGTGAATCATTTAGAGATGAAGGTACTGTATCAATTTTTGCAAGTTCATCAGCTGGAAGTTCAAATAAATCTACATCTACTCCATCACCAGGATCAATTTGATTTTTAATTCCATCAATACCAGCAAGCATCATTACAGAGAATGCTAAATAAGGATTAGCAAGTGCATCACCAGATCTGAATTCTAATCTTTTAGCTTTAGGGCTTGGACCTGTTAAAGGTATTCTTACTGCAGCTGATCTATTACCCTCAGAATAAACTAAATTTACAGGTGCTTCGAATCCTGGAACCAATCTTTTATAACTATTTGTAGTTGGGTTAGTAAATGCTAAGAATGATGGAGCATGTTTAAGAATGCCTCCGATGTACCATCTTGCTGTTTGAGATAAATTTGCATATGCTCCTTCACCAAAAAATAGTGGCTGCCCACTCTTCCATAAACTTTGGTGAACATGCATTCCAGTTCCATTATCGTTAAATACAGGCTTAGGCATAAACGTTGCGGTTTTCCCATATTTTTTAGCAACATTCCTGACAACGTATTTATAAGTCATTACGTTATCAGCAGAATTTATTAACGAATCGAATTTCATTCCAAGTTCGTGTTGACCTGCACCAGCAACTTCATGGTGATGCTTTTCTGTGGGTATACCTAATTCACCCATTAAAAGAAGCATTTCAGATCTGATATCTTGCGCAGTATCATTTGGAGAAACTGGGAAATAACCTTCTTTGTATTGGATTTTGTATCCTAAGTTTCCACCTTCTTCAATTCTTCCTGTGTTCCATGGAGCTTCAATTGTATCTACACTATAAAAGCAGGAACCTTCTTTTGAGTCGTATCTCACGTCATCAAATAAGAAAAATTCTGGTTCCGGTCCAAAAAATGCTGTATCAGCAATCCCAGTAGATTCTAAGTACTTTAATGCCTTTTGAGCTAGAGATCTTGGGCATCTATCATATGGCTCACCACTTCTAGGCTCTTGGATAGAGCAAATCATACTTAGTGTTTTGTGTTTATAAAAAGGATCTATCCATGCTGTACTTGCATCAGGGACCATAGACATGTCAGAGGCATTTATTGCTTTCCAACCTCTAATTGATGAACCATCAAATGCTAGACCTTCTGTAAATGAGTCCTCTTCTATCATGTCTGATGTAAGAGTTAAATGTTGCCATTTACCATGGATATCTGTAAATTTTAAATCGATGAGTTCAATTCCTTCGTCTTTAATTTGACTTAAAACATCTTGTGGAGATTTGGACATAACTTTTGAGATACCTTCTATGAAATTAATAACTTGATGATTCTAATTATGTATCAACCGTAACTTTTTTCAACACTTGATGTCTTCTTTGAGTGTTTCAAGTCATAACTTTAATAATTATTTACTTAAATATTTAAATTGAATTAATTTCTATAAAAAAATATCGCTTAAACGACGATATTAGTCTAATTTAAAAGTAATTGAATGTAATGCTTTGACAGAAGCAAAACTTGTTCCACCTTTAAACATAGAGAATTTATCTCATTTTTCAAAGACTTATGTTCCCTCTAGACTTTTATTAGGACCTGGACCTTCAAATGCACATCCAGAAGTCTTAAGCGCTCTTTCTTTGAATCCTATTGGTCATTTAGATGAAGCATATATTTCATTAATGTCTGACGTACAGCAACTCTTAAGGTATACCTGGCAGTGCAATAATCGTATTACACTTCCAATGAGTGGCACTGGTAGTGCAGCGATGGAAGCTTCAATAGCTAATTTTATTGAGGAAGGCGAAAAAATTCTTATTGCTAAAAAAGGATATTTTGGAGATAGATTAGTTGATATGGCAACTAGATATAAAGCTCAAGTTTCCGTTATTGAAAAACCATGGGGTGAAGCTTTTACTTATGAAGAAATTAAGTATGAAATAGAGTCTAAAAAACCAGCTATTTTTGCTATTGTCCATGCTGAAACATCAAGTGGTGTTTTACAACCTCTTGATGGTATTGGGGATATATGTAGAAAAAATAATTGCTTGTTTTTAGTTGATGCAGTTACTTCACTTGGAGCTTTAGAATTATTGATAGACGAATGGAAAATTGATCTAGCATACAGTTGTAGTCAAAAGGGATTAAGTTGCCCCCCCGGATTAAGCCCTTTTACCATGAATAAAAGAGCTGAAGAAAAATTAAGTTCAAGAAAAACAAAAGTACCTAACTGGTATTTAGATTTATCTCTATTAAACAAGTATTGGGGTTCTGATCGTGTTTATCATCATACTGCTCCAGTAAACATGAACTTTGCGATTCGTGAAGGTTTACGTTTAATTGCTAATGAGGGTTTAGATAATGTTTGGAATAGACATAATACTAATGCAAAGAAACTGTGGAATGGTTTAGAAAGTCTTGGAATGGAATTACATGTATCAGAGGATTATAGGTTGCCAACTTTAACCACAGTTAAAATACCTCCAGCAGTTGATGGAGATGGTTTTAGAAATCATCTCTTAAGAAATTTTGGAATTGAAATAGGAAATGGACTTGGAGAATTATCCGGTAAGGTGTGGCGTGTAGGGCTAATGGGTTTTAATTCATGTGAGGAGAATGTTGATAGATTATTAAACCTATTTGATACTGAGCTAAAGAAATTTTCTATTTTTGAGTCCTCAACTTTTTGAACCAAATCTGTAAAATTTGACTGCATTCATCTTCTAGAATACCTCCAATTATTTCCATTTTGTGATGAGCACTTTCATGTTTTGATAGGTCAATTGAACCACCCAATCCACCTCTTTTCTTATCGTAAGCCCCGAAAATAACTTTACCCATACGCGCTTGAATAAGAGCAGAGGAACACATAGTACAAGGTTCTAAATTTGTGATAATAGTACACTCATTAAATCTCCAATCATTTTTTACTAGAGATGCCTGCCTAAGTGCCATTATTTCAGCATGACCTAATGGGTCTTTATTTATATTCCTCCTGTTAACCCCTCTCCCGATACATCTTCCTCTCTCATCTAAAATTATTGAACAGATTGGTAGCTCAACTTTTCCAATTTCTTTGGATCTTCTTAATATCGAATTCATCCACAAAATATATTTTAAATCATTTGTTTTTTTTTGTTGATCTTCATTACTATTTCCATTTTCAAAAATATATCTCATTTACCAAGATTGAGAATAGAATTATTAATAGATATCTTATCTGATGGCTGAAGATTTAATTAATAATAAAGATATATATTTCCCCTCAAATTTAGGGACTAATGACAAATTTATGACTCTGCTGAATAGAGCAAGTCAAACTCTTTGTGACTGGTTCTCTAAAGCTGATAAAAATGGTCCTTTACCTTTTGATGAGAGTTTCAAGTGTATTATGCCTGCGGAAGATGGTAACTCTGAGGATGATTTGTTTTCTGAGATTGAATCTCTTTTGAATAATTCATTTAATCCCGTTCATCCTGGTTCACTAGCTCACCTTGATCCCCCACCTTTAATTTTCTCTATTTTGGGAGATTTAATTGCTGCTGGTTTAAATAATAATCTTCTCGCTTACGAGTTATCACCAAGTGTAACTTTGCTTGAGGAATCATTATGCAAATGGTTTGCCAAGAAAATTGGTTTTAATGATTTCTCAGGAGGTATAGCTGCTAGCGGAGGTACATTAAGTAATCTGAATGCACTTATTGCAGCTAGAAATAATGCTGGATTAGGTACAAATCCTAATTCTGTATTACTTGTTAGTGAAGATGCTCATTCTTCTTTCGTTAAATGTATAAAGGTAATGGGTCTTGATACTAAGAATCTTGTCAGGATTAAAACTGATAATCAAGGTCGAATGGACATAAACGATCTCAGAAACTCTTTAGATAAATGTTCAACAGAAAATAAAAAAATATTTGCTATTGTTGCCACCCTTGGGACAACTGTAAGAGGAGCCATTGATCCTATTAAAGAAATTAGTGACATCTGTAAACAAAGAAACATATGGTTACATATTGATGGTTCAATTGGAGGGATATTTGCTATAACTTCTATTCCAATAGAAGGTCTAAATAATATTAATCAGGCTAATTCGATAACGATAAATCCACAAAAAATTATTGGCATTACAAAGACTTCATCTTTGTTATTGGTTTCAAATATGAGTACTTTAGAAAATACTTTTAATACTGGACTACCATATATATCATCTAAAGAAAATATTATTAATAGAGGTGAGATAGGCATTCAAGGTTCTAGACCTGCAGAGGTTATCAAACTATGGCTTGGGTTACGTTTTTTAGGTCTCAATGGAATAGAAAATATATTAAAATCATCGATTAAAAGAAAAGATTTTTTTGTAAAAAATATTAGTAAAAATAAATTTGATATATATTCAGGTCCTCTTCACATTGTTTCATTCCTACCAAATAAACTTGAGCCAAAAGACTCTGATGCATGGACTCAAACTAAAGTTAATGAACTAATTAACAATAATTTTATGCTTTCTAGACCAAAATTTAAAGGTAAATATTTTTTACGGGTTGTCATGGGGAATTACAATACAAAAGAATCTCATATTGAAGAACTTTTGAGACTTTTAGATGCTTAACTAATGAGTATGGGCAGACCAAAAATTATTGCATTAGTAACAGGGTTTATATCTATAGTTATTTGTATTGCTTATTTACTCTTAATAACTATCTTTGATTTCAGAACTTATCTAAATGATCAATTATCCAATTTTAATTAGTAAATGGAGGCAAACTTTTATTTGATTTAAAGTATTTTTTCATTTCAATTTTTGAAATAGCTTCTTTTACGAAATTATTTAATATATCCTCTCTCTTACTTATTCTATAGATCTTATCTACTACTTCTTGAATTCCTCCATCTCCCCAATCTTGACCATTTTTAAAATATTCAATCAAACTTAGTCCTACAATTCTTATTAACCAGCCTGCTGTAACTGATTGTATAGATTTAGATAATATTATTTTAGTCATGCTTGTAGCTAAAGCAGGAGAAAGAATGGCGAGACCCCCTTTTAGTATTCCTTGTTTAGCCAAAGCGCTTAGCAATGAATTCGCCAAATCTTTTGCATCTTTTTTTGTAAGCTTTATTTCATATATTTTTGATAATTCCACAATCATCTGAAGGTTTACTGAGGTAGTAGTAAGAAAATCAACAGCTGGTAATGGGTTAACTAGTATTACTCCTCCTGTTATCCACATATATTTATTAATAACTTTATTGGACATTAAATATCTTTGTTCTTGTACGAAATTTTTACTTTTAATACCTAACTTATTTGAGCGAAAAAGAATATTATCCGCCAATAACTCTTCACCATCATTATTGAGCGTTTCAATTATTTCTCTATATAATCTTCCTACCTCTGGAACTAAATTCAAAGCATCTGATTTTATATAGGGAGATTTTTGAGGGACTGCAATTGTTTGAACAACTGAAATTTTATTTTTTCTAGCGGCAGTTATAGAAATTATATTTTCTTTGATAAGGTCATTTTCATCTTTAGATCTTAAATCACATTTATTTAAAACTATTATTATTTTTTTCCTTAGTTTTAGTAACTCTTTAATTAAATAGTTTTCGTATTTATTTATGTCCTGATCTAACACAAAAAGAACTAAGTCAGAATTTGATGCTTGTACAATTGTCACTTTTTCTCTTTCTTCTCCTAATTTAGATGGTTCGAATAAACCAGGAGTATCAACTATATTAATGTTTCTTTTTAAGATTGGGATACGAATTTTATAGCTATTAATTTGCTTTGTTGTACCTATTTTTGCTGAAGTTTCTCCGACAATATTTTTCAATAAAGATCTTGCAATAGATGTTTTTCCAGAGGAACCTGCTCCAAAAAGAGTAACTTTATAATCTCCTGTTTTTAATTGGTACTCTAGTTTATTTTTTTGATAATTTAACAATTCAGCTTTTACTTTATCGTTAATTTTATTATTAATTTTCTCGACTCCATCCAAACTTATCTTGGCAGCACCAATTTTATTTTTAAATGAAAGTGTATTTTTTTTATTTTTAAATATAGTTTTATAAACTATTTTTTTAAATAATTTTTTATCGATATTATAAAAAGTATAAATAATTATTATTAAAAATAAAAGGGTATAAATATTTATTATTCTTATAAATATGGAAAATAAAATATATATAAATAATATCAATGCAACATACTTTATATACTTTAATTTCAAGTAATTCATTTTATCTACTATTTTTAAAAATGCTATACAGTAAAAAAATGAAACCAATATTAATAGATATATCAGCTAAATTAAATACAGGAAAATTTATAATATTTAAATTTATAAAATCAACTACAAAACCTTTATATATCCTATCTATTCCATTACCAATAGTCCCACCAAGAATAAAGCTATAAGAATATAGGTCGAATGTGTTTAATGTATTCTTCCTAAATATCAAATAAATAAGTAATATTGAAAAAAAAATACTTATACAAGATAAAAAAACTCTACTGCCACTAAATATGTTAAATGCTGCTCCGTAATTTTTGATAAAGTCTATTTTGAATAAAATAAAATCTTTATTAATAAATAATTTTTTATTATAAAAAATTAAATATTTTGTAAATTGATCTATTAGAACAATAAAAACACTTAAAGATACAAAATATAATTTTGTTTTTATTTTATTAATCATTTCATTATTTACTACGTTTTAAACGTTTTATTGGTTTTATAAGTAATAAAAGTGGAAAAAGCATTAAAAAATGATATCCTATCTTACCTAATGAGTACTTACCTAAATTATATAAAAATAAATTAAATTGACTGTAAAATATAATTTGTATGAAGTTGTAAAATATTCCAGTTAAATGCATAGCAACTATTGCTATAAATCCGTTTTTTAAAAAGTTTCCAACGTTTATTTTATTTTTATGATTTAAATTATCAATAATTTTGATTAATGGATATGAACCTAATAAATAACCAAAGTTTGGAGTGAGCAAATAACCTAATGAACCTCCTTGATGAAAGATAGGAAGCATAAATAACCCCAAAATTATATATAAAGAAAATGCTCTGAAAACAACTTTTTTATGAAATATAAGTGTTAATAAAATTATGGTTGGAATTTGCCATGTGATAGGTAACTCAAAGTTATTACTAGATTTATAGATAAAAGGTAGTGGAATATAAACAGGTAACATTGATGTTATTACTAATGATTGAAGACTAACCAGTATCTCAATTAATTTATAAAAACTGAGCATTATTATAAATAATATTTATAAACTTCTCAATGCAACAATTGGATCTAATTTAGAAGCTCTTTTTGCAGGTAAAACGCCAAAGATTAAACCTATTGATCCTGAAATGATCATGGTGGAAAAAGTAGTTGTAATTCCTACTGATGCAGGAAGTGGTGTTATCAGAGACAAAAGAAAAACACCTGATAATCCCGTTGTTGTTCCAATTAATCCTCCAATTGTAGATAAAATCAATGCCTCAATCAAAAATTGAATTAATATATCTGACTGTTTAGCTCCTATTGCTTTTCTAAGTCCAATCTCTTCAGTCCTTTCGCTTACAGAAACGAGCATAATATTCATGATTCCTATGCCTCCAACCACCAAAGATACTGCCCCAATACCGGCCAATAAAAATGTTAATCCACTTGTTATGTTGGTTACTATATTCAGTGCATCTTCTTGTGATCTAACCGCAAAGTCATCATCTCTGATTATTTTATGTCTTTGCCTTAATAAGTTAGTAATCTGAAATTTAGCGGCACTAGTTGCATTTTTATTTATCGCTTCAACACTAATGAAGCTTAAACTTATTCCATATGTCGGGTCCTTCCCTGTAATCCTATTGACCATGGTGGTTAACGGAATATAAGCATTCTTGTCTTGATTACTTCCAAATACAGCACCTTTTGGTTTTAATATTCCGATAATTTCATAAGTATGGTCTTTAATTCTGATTTTTTTTCCAAGTGATGAAGATTTATCCTTGAAAAATTCGTCTTTAAGATCAGGACCTATTACGACATAACTTCTTGCACTTTTAACATCACTTTTTGATAAAAATCTCCCCTTATCCACTTCAAAGCTTCTTACTTCAAGAAATTCAGGAGTAACTCCAGCAATTGATATATTTAAACTTTTGGAACTTGATTGTACTATTTCGTTAGCAGAGATTTGAGGAGCTACTTTTTTAACTGTTGGTACTTGAGTGCTTATTGCTACTGCATCTTCTAAAACTAGGTTTTTAGGAAATGAAATACCTCTTCTTCTTGTGTCATTATTTCCGGGAACAATAAATAAAACATTGGCACCTAAATTACTTAATTGGTTTTTTGCTAATGTTTGAGCACCTCTACCAAGTCCAACAAGTGTAATAACTGAAGCATTTCCTATAATGATCCCCAGCATTGTTAACGAACTTCTCAATTTGTTCGAAACTAAAGTTTTTGTTGCCATGCCTAAGGCTTCTTTTATTGAGATATTCCTAGACATATTTATATTTATCTATTGCATCATCATCCTCAATTTGTCCCATGTATATAACACCTTCATTAAGCTGGAGTGTAATAAGGTCGCCATTACTGATTTGATGATTATCCATATTTTCTAAATTACAAATTGTAGAAATCTTTTTATTATTTTTGTTAAACAAAGCATAAACATCATTTACATCTTGGTTCGTAACAATACCGGCAATATTTTTACTCAGTGGAATATTTTTCATTAATTCCTTCGGAACAAATAATATTTCTCCTGGGCAAATTAATGATACATCGAGATTATTTCTAATAATTCTTGCTTTACCTGTAACACCGATTTCTCCTATTGAAATCCCTCTTGATACAATCTTTCTTACTAAACCGACTTTTATCAAATCTGTAGAGCCGCTAATTCCAGTTAATGTCCCTGCGGTTTGTACTACTAAATCTCCTTGATTAAGGATCCCCATCTCTTGAGCGATTTGCATAGCTAAACTAAAAGTTTTCGCTGTTCTTTCATCATTTTTAACTACTATTGGAGTAACTCCCCAAACAAGTTGCAATCTTCTCGCTACACTTCTCTCTGTAGTAGTTGCCAAGATAGGTGTTGGTGGTCTGAACTTACTTACATTTCGAGCGGTAGAACCTGATTTTGTTAAAGGGATTATAGCTCCTGCCTCAAGTTGTCTAGCTATATTACTTACTGCTGCACTAATAGCATTTGGGATCGTACTGGGTAAGTGGCTTTCAATAGCCTTAAGTGGATAATCCCTTTCAATTCTTCTGGCAATAGTTGCCATAGTTTCAACTGCCTCTACAGGATAATCGCCAACTGCAGTTTCATTTGAAAGCATTACAGCATCAGTACCATCCAGAATTGCATTTGCAACATCACTAACTTCGGCCCTAGTTGGTCTTGGGTTAGAAGCCATAGAATCAAGCATTTGGGTCGCTGTAATTATTGGGATACCTAATGAATTAGCTTTTCTTATTAATTCTTTTTGTAAAAGAGGAACTTCTTCAGCAGGCATTTCTACTCCCAAATCACCTCTTGCAACCATAACACCATCACATAAGGGTAATACTGTATCGATCTGATCAATTGCTTCAAATTTTTCTATTTTTGCGACAACAGGAGTTGAATGCCCATTTTTGTTTATTAAATCTTTTATCTCATTTATATCAGATGGATTTCTTACGAAACTTAGTGCTATCCAATCAACTCCTTCAGATAAACCGAATTTTAAATCCTGTTTATCTTTTTCTGTTAATGCTTTTACTGATAATTGAACATCTGGAAAATTAACACCTTTATTGTTTGAAAGAACCCCTCCTACAGTTACCATGCATTCCAAATTATTAGCTTTTGTATCAACTTTTTCTACAATCATTTCTATTTTCCCATCATCTAAAAGTATTCTTTTTCCCTCGCTAACTTCTTCAGAAAGTTTGTCATAGGTTACATTTGCAATAGTATTTGTACATTCGACTTCATTTGATGTCAGTGTGAATTTATCGCCTTTTTTAACTTTTACTGGCCCATCTTTAAAGCGCCCTAATCGTATTTTAGGTCCTTGAAGATCTTGTAATATTCCAATATCTATATCTAACTTTTTTGATACTTCTCTTATGGTTTTTATTCTCTCAGCATGATCTTTATGATCTCCATGTGAGAAATTTAATCTGAATGTTGTTACTCCAGCTTTAATTAAATCTGTAATTATCTCTTCAGATTGAGTTGCAGGTCCAATAGTAGCTACTATTTTTGTTCTTCTTTTTAAATCAATATTCGACATATATAGATAATATTGCTAGATATAAATAAATTTACCATACCCAAAGTTAGTTATTTAAGTCATGGATTTTAAAACTTATCAGAAAAAAGCTAGAGAAACGGCACAATATCCAGATTTAGGCTCAAATAATATTTATCCAACTCTTGGTCTAGTTGGAGAGGCTGGTGAGGTGGCAGAAAAAGTAAAAAAGGTTATAAGAGATAATAATGGAATATTTGATAACGAATCAAAATTAGCTATTAAAAAAGAGTTAGGAGATGTATTGTGGTACATATCAAATCTTTGTACAGAATTAAATTTTAATTTAGAGGATGTTGCTTTACAAAACCTTGAAAAATTAAAATTAAGAGCCGCTAAAGGGAATATAAAAGGTTCTGGAGATGATAGATAAATTCAGCTATAACCTAAGCTTGCATACTGGAGATTTGTAATTAAATTTTGAATAACATTTAAAAGTAAAAAAGCTAATAAAGATGAAATATCAAATCCACCTATTGGAGGGATAATACCCCTAAAAATGTTTAAATAAGGATCTGTGATGGAAGTTAATGCGGATAAAACACCATTGCTCCAATCAATGCCTGGAAACCATGTAAGTAAAATTCTAATTATCAATATGAAAGAATAAATTGATAAAGTTTGCCCCAGAACTGCAAAAATCTCAGATAACATTATCTTTTCGTTATTAAATATATACTAACATTTACTTATTATTGCTGCTTCCTAAATTTGAGAGATATTCATTACTTACAGCAAAAGTTTGAAAAAACTTTTCTGATAATGATAACCAATATGATCTACCATCTTTTTGCTTACGTTTGACAATAAATTTCTTTTCTAATAATTCTTTAATATGATCATAAGCTCCTGAACCTCGAAGAAGTATAAGATCCGATTGCAGAATCTTTTTTTTGATTGCAATAGTTGCCAATGTCCTTAATTCTGATGTTTTCAAATCAGAGGGAAGTAAATCATCGATGAATTCATTAAGACTTGATTTTAGTTCAAGAGAAAAACTGTTATTAACTCCATTTAATTCAATAGCTGAGTTGGGATTAGAGTATTTATTTTTTAGATCTTTAATTGCATCATTTATTGAGTTGATATCAGCATTAGTAATTTCTGAAAGATCCTTTTTTGTTACGGGTCTGCCCTTCAAATAAAGAACAGCTTCAACTTTAGTAACTAGATCTATATCAGATATTTGTGTTGTATTTAGATCAGATTGGTTGATTTTTATTACCGAAATCTTCCCTAATTTACCTTAAAATTAATGTGATGCACCAAGGAATAATTTATATGTATCGTTTTGAGTTTCATCCCAGAATTTATAGCCTAGAATTCTTACAAATTTATTCCAATCTAAGATTTCATTTCTATCTATTAAAACTCCTATGACAATTTTCCCTACATCAGCACCATAATTCCTGTAGTGAAATACGCTTATTGACCAATTAGATTTCATATTATTTAGGAAGTTTATTAATGCGCCAGGCCTTTCAGGAAACTCAAATCTGTATAAAAGCTCAACAAAGTTTCTATTATCCATCTCTTTAAAATTCTTTGGTAATCTACCACCTACCATGTGTCTGAGATGATTTTTAGATAATTCATCATCACTTATGTCAATAAATGAGTACTCGGAATTTCTAAATACATTTAAAAGAGTTTTTTTATCATTTAACCCATAGACTTCTACTCCTACAAATATCTGTGCATTCTTAGAATTCGACATCCTATAACTAAATTCAGTTAAATTTCTATTATCAAGTAACTTACAAAAATCAATTAAACTCCCTGCACGTTCAGGAATTTCAACAGCCATCATTACTTCCTTACACTCTCCAAGTTCTGCTCTTTCTGCTACAAATCTAAGCCTCTCAAAATTCATATTTGCACCACATGCAATCGCAACCATTTTTCTATTTGAATGATTCGAATTTAAAATATCTTTTTTCATTCCTGCAATTGATAATGCTCCTGCAGGCTCTAGTATTGATCTAGTATCCTCAAAAACATCTTTTATCGCAGCACATATTTCATCAGTATTAACTCTAATCATCTTATCTATATATTTTCTACCAATGTCAAAAGTATTTTTACCAATTTTTTTAACCGCCACTCCATCCGCAAATTGACCGACAGAAGATAATTCCACAATTTTGTCTTCTTCTAAAGATTTCGTCATAGCGTCAGCATCTTCTGGTTCTACACCAATTATTTTTACTTCAGGCCATATTTTTTTAACGTATAAGGATATTCCTGATATCAATCCACCCCCACCTACAGCAATATAAATTGCATAAGGTTTTTCCTTAAGCTGCTGTTCAAGTTCAATAGCTATAGTTCCTTGTCCTGCTATTACATCTGGATCATCAAAGGGATGAATAAAGCATAAATTTCTTTCTTGGCTAATCCTTATTGCCTCTTTGTAAGTTTCATCATAGTTATCGCCATATAATATTACTTTTGCTTTTAAATTTTTTACAGCATTAACTTTTACTACAGGTGTAGTAATGGGCATTAATATGGTTGCTTGGCAATTTAACTTAAGGGCACTAAGTGCAACTCCTTGAGCATGATTGCCAGCACTTGAAGTAATTACTCCCTGAGCAAGCTGTGTGTTAGTGAGCTTACTCATTTTGTTATATGCACCCCTTATTTTGAATGAAAATACATCCTGAAGATCTTCTCTTTTTAGAAAAACTTCATTATTAAGTGTATTACTTAAATTATGAGCTTTTTCTAGTGGCGTTTTTTTCGCAACTTCATAGACGTCAGCTTGAAGTATTTTTTCAAAATAATCATTCATATATATATTTTTAGCATTAATTATTAATCTAATAAAACATTACATGATCTATTTCAAAAAAAATACTCATTTTGCACCTCGGCGTTTTAGATTATATAGATACCAATTTTTGTTAAATGCTTTTAAGTGAGTTAAGTCATCCAAATCAACTTCATGGCTTAACAGTTTCACAATTAGAAGAAATCGCTTGTCAAATTAGAGAAAGACATCTTCAAGTAGTATCTACTAGTGGAGGACATCTTGGTCCTGGATTAGGTGTAGTTGAGTTGACTTTGGCTTTATATCAAACTCTTGATCTTGATATTGATAAAGTTGTTTGGGATGTTGGACATCAAGGTTACCCTCATAAATTAATTACGGGAAGATTCAGTCAATTTGATTCTCTAAGACAACAAAATGGAGTCGCTGGATATCTAAAAAGAAGTGAAAGTAAATTTGATCATTTTGGTGCTGGACATGCAAGTACTTCTATTTCAGCTGCTTTAGGAATGGCAATAGCAAGAGATAGAAAAGGTGAAAATTATAAATGTGTCGCTGTTATTGGGGATGGAGCACTAACTGGAGGAATGGCATTAGAAGCTATAAATCATGCAGGTCACTTACCAAATACCCCTTTAGTTGTTGTATTGAACGATAATGATATGTCTATTTCACCTCCGGTTGGAGCCCTTTCATCATATTTAAATAAGGTAAGAGTAAGTCCACCATTGCAATTTTTGTCCGATAGTGTTCAAGAAAGTGTTAAAAATATTCCCTTAATTGGCAAGGATATTCCAGAAGAACTCAAAAATATTAAAGGAAGTGTTAGACGACTATCTGTGCCTAAAGTTGGAGCTGTTTTTGAAGAACTTGGATTTACATATATGGGCCCAATTGATGGTCATGATATTGGTAATTTAGTTAAGACTTTTAACGCTGCCCATAAACTTAAAAGACCTGTACTTGTCCATGTTGTCACAACAAAAGGGAAGGGTTACCCATATGCAGAAGCCGATCAGGTTGGATATCATGCACAGTCTGCATTTGATCTTACAACTGGGAAATCTATTCCATCAAAGAAACCTAAGCCAGTTAGTTATAGTAAAATATTTGGTCAAACTTTATTAAAGATTTGTGAACAAGATAGTAAAGTTGTTGGTATTACAGCAGCAATGGCCACAGGTACTGGTTTAGATATATTGCAAAAAAATATTCCGGAACAATATATCGATGTAGGAATAGCAGAACAACATGCAGTTACTCTGGCGGCAGGAATGTCGTGCGATGGTCTTAAACCTGTCGTAGCTATTTATAGCACTTTTCTCCAACGTGCTTTCGATCAATTAATTCATGATGTAGGGATTCAAAATTTACCTGTATCGTTTGTACTTGATAGAGCTGGGATAGTTGGGGCTGACGGTCCTACTCATCAAGGTCAGTACGATATTAGTTATATGAGATCTATACCTAATTTTGTATTGATGGCTCCAAAAGATGAGTCTGAATTACAGAGAATGTTAATAACTTCAATTAACCATAAGGGTCCTACAGCTCTAAGAATTCCCAGAGGTTCTGGTTTAGGAGTAGCTGTAATGGATGAGGGTTGGGAACCTTTGAATATTGGAGAAGCTGAAATACTTGAAGAAGGAGAAGATATTTTAATTATTGCTTATGGTTCAATGGTTGCATCAGCAATAGAAACTTCAAAGATTTTAAAAAATATGAACATTAATGCATGCATTGTTAATGCAAGATTTGTTAAACCTCTCGATAAAAATCTTATTATGCCTTTAGCAAGTAGGATTCAAAAAGTTGTAACTATGGAAGAAGGAACCTTAATAGGTGGATTTGGTTCCGCCATAGTTGAATTATTTAACGATAATGAAATAAACATTCCTGTATACAGAATAGGTATTCCTGATGTTTTAGTTGATCATGCTTCACCTGATCAGAGTAAAGAAAAACTAGGACTTATGCCTGATCAGATGGCAGATAAAATTGTTAAGAAATTTAAGTTAGTTAATTAAAAATTTAATAAATCAATATTTATAAAACACCTCGTGAGGCTAATCCTAAGATTGCTCCAATTCCGAAAATATGACCTAGGCAATTAGCACCTACAACTGATGCGTGACTTAAACCACCATAGAATTTTGAATTAGGGATTTCAAAACCTTCATTAGGTTTTCTTATAGTTGCTCTAGCAATTGCATAAGCAAAAACATTACATGCAATCATTACGACGGCACACTTTGGAGACCAAGAAAAAGTCGCTGGATCTGCAGCTGCAAATAATGTAGTAATCATAAAAAATCGTTATTTTCATATATTCTCTAATACTTTTACCTAAAAAACACAAAATTGTAAAAGGTCTTAAGAGTTGTTTACTTCTAAGCTATTTAATAACCTTATAAAACCAAACAAAATAACAAAATCACTTATAGTTAGGAAGGATTCTGCAAAGCCATGCAGGAAGTCAACCTCAACAAGGGTTTTATCATAGTAATTTAATGTGAAGATAGATACCAATATAGTTATGAATACGAATAAAACAGTTAAGGTAAATCCTGTTTTTACAAAAATATTAACAGATTTTATTTTATATAAGTAAAACAAAAATATTGCATATGGAATTATTGATACTGCGAACAATAATGTGTTATCAATAGAACCTAATTTATTTATAACATTAAAAAATAAATCATTCATAAGTCTCTTTTCCTTTATAAATTATTATTGCAGCTAAGGCTAATGTTGAATTTCCTATAAATGTAAATATTCCTTGAAGTGATACTAGACCGTAAAGATTTTCTTGGTTGTCATAGATATGCCAGGTGATCGCACACATAGCACCTATTAAGTTTGGGACCATAGCTAGGCTTAACCAAAAAAATAAATTATATTTTTTATATCTTGAAATTTTGTTTATGACTAATATGGCAAAAATCCATTCTATTACTGATGAGATATGTATTAACCAAGTTCCAAATGATAATTCGTGCAAAATTTTATATTTTTTTCTTTAAAACGTTGAGAACTTCTTTAGCATGATTTATAGGTAAAACACTTATCCATCTATAAGCAATTTTCCCATCTGGAGAAATCAAAAAAGTATTTCTATCTGAGAATGGAGGTATCCATGAACCATATTTATCACTAATAATTCCGTCAGGATCAGATAATAAAGTGTAGTTTATGGATTTCTCGCTGCAGAAACTTTCATGAGAATCTTGATTATCAGCGCTAATGCCAATAATTTGGGCATTATATTTTGAAAAATCTTTTTTTAATTCCGAAAAACCTTTAGCTTCAAGAGTGCAACCTGCTGTAAAGTCTTTTGGATAAAAATATATAACTAGCCACTGACCTTCAAAATCACTTAATTCCCATGTTTTTTTTGTTTTTATGTTTTTATTAAAACCTTCTAACTGAAAGTTAGGTGCATAATCACCAACTTCTGGAGCAAAATCAAAAGATAAGACTGAATTACAATTAAATAAAAGAATAAATGGTATTAATATACTTACAACTAAATTTTTCATCAAATTTAGAATTTTTTTAAATCAACTCCATTTGATTTAGCAAATTTATCTAAACCTACTTTTTGTATAGACTTAAGGGCTTTGGTACTTATTTTTATATTTACCCATTTGTTGCCTTCTTCCCACCATAGTCTCCTTTTTTGGAGATTAACTTGTTGCAATTTTTTTGTACGAATATGTGAGTGACTCACTGCCATCCCATTATTAGCTTTTGCACCGGTCAGTTCGCAAACTCTTGACATATTTATTGAGTTATATCTTTAAAAATTCTAACACATGACTTAATTTGTTGAATTAAGTAATTCTGAAATTAATTCGGCATTATTATTTTGTAAATTAATTATCTGTTCTTGATCTAATCCACCAACGGAAAGCTTGGCCATATCGTAAACATGATTTGCAATTTTTGATGCCAATGGATTCTCAATAGGATCTTTTTCATCAACAATTATTTTGTTGCCTGTAATTTTATTAAGACCAACAATAAGTGGATGTTCTTTGTTAATTAAGAGCACATGATATTCAGGTAAGCCAGGCATCTTTTGTTCCATGTAAGCTCCCATATCATTAATTCTTCTCATTTGTTCTGGAAGTAAAATCATCGCTGGTGGAGCATCTTTACTTGAAAGTGACTGCACTTTAACTGTTACCTTCTCATTGTTAAGGGCCTTAACTATCGTAGCTCTAAGATTATCTGTATTTGATTTGCCATCCTTATCTACAATTTCTTTTGAATCTTTATCTTCTAGTTCATTTATTTCTGAATCAACTCTTTGGAATTGATAATCTTCATTTTTACTTTCCAACCATGGAAGAAATTGAGCGTCAATTAAGGGATCTGATTTAATGACTTCTTTATTATCAGATAAACAGATATTTAATGCACTAGACTGAGCAATCAAATCTGAACAGTAAATTATTTTTTTAGAATCAGTTATCTTATTTCGTTCTTTGTAATTTGCGAGGGTGGTGAAATATTTATCATTTGATTTGATAAGTGATTTATTTTCAATATCTTTAGTTAAGTCTTCCTTTGAATTTATTATTGTTTCGAAAATTATACTGGTATCAACTAAATCAGCAAATTTTTCATCCTCTATAGCACCAATTTTAATAAAAGCAGAAATTGAATCCCAAATTTCTGCATAAAATTCTGGAGAATTTTTTATCAAATCCTTAAGTTTATTAGCGATTTTTTTTGAGATAAATGATGATATAGACCTTACTTTTCTATCTGTTTGTAATGCACTTCTACTAACATTTAGTGGTATATCTGTAGAGTCAATAACTCCTCTTAGAGGTAAAAGGTATTTTGGTACTATTTCTTTAATTGAATCGCTTACGAATACTTGATTGCAAAATAGTTTTATTTCTCCTTTTTCCCAATCAGCTCTACCTGACAACTTTGGAAAAAACAATATCCCTTGTATGTCATATGGATAATCTGTATTTAGATGAATCCATAACAGTGGATCTCCCTGAAAAGGATAAAGGTATTTATATAATTCAATATAATCTTCATCTTTTAATTCACTAGGTTGTTTTCTCCAAGGAGGATTTTTCTTATTAATTGTCTCTCCTTCTAATAAGACATCTATTGGCATAAAATCACAATATTTTTTTATTAGAGATTTAATCCTTTCAGGCTCGATAAACTCTTTTTCTTCTTCAAGTAGGTGAAGAATAACATCTGTACCAATTGTCTCTCTTTCTGATTCCTCTAACGTGAAATTTGGCGATCCATCACAAGACCATTTGAATGCTTTTGATTCACCAATTGCCGACTTGGTTAATATATCAACTCTATCTGCCACCATGAAACTTGAATAAAAACCTAGTCCAAAATGACCTATGAATTCATCATTATCTTTTTTGTATTTTGTTAGGAATTCTTCAGCACTAGAAAATGCAACTTGATTTATGTACTTCTTAATTTCTTCATCATTCATTCCTATTCCATTATCGGAAATGGTTAAGGTATTATTTTCACGGTTAATTGTTATTTTTACTTGAGCCTCTTCAGTATTCTCGCAATCTCCTGCCATTGATGCCATTCTTCGTTTGCTTATTGCGTCAACACCATTACTAACAAGTTCTCTTAAAAAGATTTCATGGTCAGAATATACTGCCTTCTTAATAATTGGGAAAATATTTTCGGTATTAATTCGAATTTCGCCTTTTTCCATTTAAAAAAAATCAAACATATTAAATACTATTTCGTAAAAACTAGTTAATCAAGTTTAATTAGGAGTATTCTCCGAACAATATGAGAATTTAAAAGTTAAATAAATTTTTAAAAGGTTTTATTTAACCCACAAAATCTCACTACAATTGTTTTCTATCATTATTTGATTGGCTTTAGCTAAGTCATCAATTGGATTTAAATGTAAGACGGCAATATTTCCTCTTTTCTGTAGTTCTTTTTGTTCATTCATACCTTTTTCTAACAAATAAGATTCTTTAAACATTAATATAATCTTTTTTTTATCTTTCTTATCTTCCATAATTAAATTTCTTAGAATGTCTATCGAAATTGTAAATCCAATCCCATTTAGGATTTTCTCATTAGGACTAAAGTATCTAACTAATTCATCATATCTTCCGCCTTTAGCAATAACGCTTCTGTTTTTACCATCATCCCCAATAAGTTGAAAAACTATTCCTTCATATAAATTCAAGTGAGGTTGAAAGGTGGGATCAAGTTGTAATTTAATGCCATATTTATCAGATATATTTGATAACTTTTCAAATAAAAAATTTAAGTCATCTAATGTTTTACTTGTCCCAAATGTAGTTTTCAATTTTTTTAATATTGAAATTGGTTCTCCTCTTGTAAATAAAAGATCTTTAAGAATATATTTATCATCTTCATCTATTCCTAATTTAGATAAATTATCTTGATCAAAATTAACCAGACTTTTCTTAATTTCTTCAAAATTATTATTCTTATATTTGTTCAGTATTAAGTCCATTATTTTTGTGGTGCTTACTAGTAGAAATAAATTACAACCATCCTTCAAATTAATATTATCGATTGCATCAAACAAAATATTTATAACTTCAATTTCTGGGTATTTTGTATCATATCCAATTAATTCAATTCCACTCTGCAATTTTTCTTGTAATTTAAATGAATTTTTATTATTTTGTTTTTTATCAAAAACCATTCCATTGGTGAATAATCTTATAGGTCTTTTCTTATTTATTAATCTAGTAGATGACAATTTAACAATTGATGTTGTCATTTCTGGCCTAAGACATAATGAATTATTACTTACTATTCCTACAACCTGATTTTCGTCAATAACGCCACGGCCTTTTATGGTCTCTAAAGTATTTATAAATGAGGGTGAAACCTCTTCATATCCCCATAGTTTATAAATACTATTTAAATTATTTATTATGTTTGAGTTATTTTTTACATCTACTAATTTAATTTCCTTTATATCTGTCATTTTAATATTTAACTATTTTTAGGTATAGAGATTTTTTTTAAATGGAGAGACTTTATCTAGTTCATTTTTTAATTCATTCTCAAGGCTAGGAGAACAAGCTAAAATTCTTCCTGAACTTAAATTAAATTTGCCTGATGGATAATCAGAAATAATACCACCAGCCTCTTTAACAATAATAGCACCGGCCGCTAAGTCCCATACCTCCAATCCTCTTTCCCAATATCCATCTACCTTCCCTGCGGCAACAAATGCTAGATCAACTGCTGCTGCACCTCCTCTTCTAACACCTCTAGTTTTATGTGTTAAATAACAAAATTCAGCATAATTATTATCCTCTGTCTCAAATCTGTCATAAGAGAAACCAGTTACAAGTAGACTATCAGAAAGATTATTGGGATTAGATACTTTAAGTTCACTATCATTGCAGAATGAGCCTAAACCTATACAGGCCGAATACAGTTCATTTAAATAGGGTACTGATATAGCGCCTATAATTGGCTTATTTTTATACAGTAGACCAATAGAAGTCCCAAAAAAAGGATATCCATGGGAGTAATTTGTTGTACCGTCTAATGGGTCTATACACCACGTTAAAACCGAAGATTTGGTTAATTTACCCGATTCCTCTGCATTTATAGATATGTTTGGTGTCTCTTCTAATAAATAATCTTTTATTTTATTTTCAACTTCCAAATCTACATTTGTAACTAGATCACCCTTCCTACCCTTTGATGATATTTTCTGAATTTTATTGTAATTAACTTTTAAAATTTCATTACCAATTTGAGCGGAGTTTTTGGCTATTTCATACAAAATGGATAAGTTTACTTGATTTGCAAGTTCCTCTATTTCACTTAATTCAAACATGATAGTTAATCTTCCTCAAACTCCCAAGGTGGCGCAACTCTTGTATTTCCCCTCCCAAAATATTGTCCAAATTGTAAATCGTAAACTTCATCTTCATATGTAGTTTCTACCTCAAGATCTGATGTTGCTTTAGCAACACAAAGAAGTGCATAGCCTTTGTCTTTTAAAGCCTGAGATACACCCATAGCTTCAGGTTGTTGTAAGGTACCAGATACTATTTTAACTGCACAACTTGTACAGCAACCATTTCTACATGAAAATGCAAGTTTGAAACCTTTCTTTTCAAATTCCTTAAGTATGTACTCATCACTATTAACCCGCTCTTGGTAGACCTTTCCGGTTTCCTTATTTTTAATCGTGACTGTGAAAGTCTTTTTCAAATAACTTTCCTCAAAAATGGGATGATCAAGGGTTAAAATGGTTATCTTGGGAGAGGTGGCCGAGTGGTTGAAGGCGCAGCACTGGAAATGCTGTATAAGGGCAACTTTATCGAGGGTTCGAATCCCTCTCTCTCCGTTTTATATTAGTTTATATTGGTTAACAACATCAACACCTTTGTCTTTATAGGATGTTTTAAAATATATATTAATTTTTTGACAAGTTATAAATAAACTTATTTTTTAAAATTAAGTTGAAAATATTTGATTTTTACTATTATATGTAGATATCTAAGATAAAAATTAATTAAATTATTAGTAAATTTTGCTTTAATTTAGCGATCTAAAATCATGGGTCAAATAGTTGGAATTGATTTAGGTACTACTAACTCTGTTGTCGGAGTTATAGAAGCTGGTCGTCCAATTGTTATTGCAAATTCTGAGGGTTCTAGAACTACACCTTCTATAGTTGGATTTACAAAAGATAAGGAAATAGTAATTGGAGACCAAGCAAGAAGACAACTTGTTCTAAATCCTAAGAATACCTTTTATAATCTCAAAAGATTTATTGGTAGTGATTGGGATGAATTAGATGAGAATAGTATTTCTGTTCCTTATAATGTAAAGGCTAATAATACAGGAAGCGTTAGGGTTCTCAGTCCAAATACAGAAAGAGAGTATGCACCAGAAGAGTTAGTGAGCTCTTTGATTAGAAAATTAATAAATGATGCTGAAACATATCTTGGAGATACTGTTGACTCTGCTGTTATTACAGTCCCTGCCTATTTCAATGAATCTCAAAGGCAAGCTACAAAGGATTCAGCAATATTGGCTGGTATCAAAGTTGAAAGAATTCTAAATGAACCTACTGCAGCTGCTCTAGCTTATGGCTTTGAAAAAAGTTCCTCAAATAATGTTTTGGTTTTTGATTTAGGGGGAGGAACATTTGATGTTTCATTATTAAAAATTTCAAATGGTGTGTTTGATGTTAAAGCTACGTGTGGAGATACCCAACTAGGTGGAAACAATTTTGACTCAAAAATAGTTGATTGGCTTGCTGAAAAATTTCTTGCTAAGAACGATATCGATCTAAGAAGGGATAGACAAGCATTGCAGAGATTAACTGAAGCTGCTGAAAAAGCTAAATGTGAATTATCAGGATTAATAAAAACAAAAATATCATTACCTTTTATTACCACTAGTAAAGATGGTCCATTACATATTGAAGAGACCTTAGATAGAAAAATATTTGAATCATTATCTCAAGATCTATTAGACAGATTATTAGAGCCTGTGCAAATTGCCTTAGATGATTCTGGATGGAACGCAGAAGATATTGACGAGGTCGTTCTTGTAGGTGGCAGCACAAGAATCCCAATGGTTCAACAATTAGTCAAGACTCTCGTTCCTAATGATCCTTGTCAATCAGTAAATCCCGACGAAGTTGTTGCAATTGGTGCTGCGATACAATCTGGAATAATTAGCGGTGATTTACAAGATTTATTGCTTAATGATGTTACACCTTTATCATTAGGTTTAGAAACTATTGGAGGACTTATGAAGGTACTTATACCTCGTAATACTCCTATACCTGTAAGACAATCTGATGTCTTTAGTACATCAGAAGCTAATCAATCATCAGTTGTTGTTCAAGTAAGACAAGGTGAAAGACCACTAGCATCTGAAAATAAATCACTTGGTAAATTTAGATTATCGGGAATTCCACCGGCACCAAGAGGAATACCACAGGTTCAAGTAGCATTTGATATTGATGCTAATGGTCTTCTAGAAGTTAGTGCAACTGACAGAACAACTGGAAGAAAGCAAACAGTTACAATTTCTGGAGGCTCTAATTTAAATGAACAAGAAATTAATTCGATAATTGAAGAAGCCAAATCAAAAGCTAATGAAGATAGAAAGAAGAGATCTGTCATTGATAGAAAAAATAGTGCTTTAACTCTTATTGCACAAGCTGAGAGAAGACTTAGAGATGCTTCTTTAGAATTTGGACCTTATGGTGCTGAGAGACAACAACGAGCAGTTGAATTAGCCATTCAAGATGTTGAAGAATACATAGATGATGATGATCCTCAAGAATTAGAAATTTCAGTAAGTGCTCTCCAAGAAGCATTATTTGGTTTAAACAGAAGATTTGCAGCTGAAAGGAAAACTGAAAACAATCCATTAAAGAGTATTAAAAATACTTTTGGCTCATTAAAGGATGAACTTTTCTCAGACGATTATTGGGACGACGATCCTTGGGATAATCAAATGAATAGAAATTATAGAAATTCGAGCTATGGTAATTCTAGGGACGATGATCCATGGGACAATGACTATTTCCTCTAAAAAAGACTATTTGTCGATTTTGGGTTTATCATCTGATTTCGACGGAAAAGAACTTAAAAAGGCCTTTCGAAGAGAAGCAAGAAAATGGCATCCAGATTTAAATAAAAATGATCTTAATGCAGAGGAAAGATTTAAATTAATTAACGAAGCATACGAATGTCTACGTGATCCTAATAAAAGAAAAAATATTTCTGAAGAAAATATCGAGGACTACTCCGAAAATAATAATTTCAAGACTGGTTTTCCTGATTTTCAAGATTATCTTGATTCATTATTTGGATATGAATACTCACCAAAGAATTACGAAGAATATGACAATGAACCATTTGTGGATGAATCGATAAATACAAATAATGATCAATTTAATAATCATGAATACCCTACAACCTCTCCAGAAGAGCCGCCTCCAGTAAAACTTCACCAAGATATTGAAACAGTTATTGAGTTAACTCCTGATGAGGCCTTAAATGGAGCTTCAATTTTAATAGAGCTTGAAGATGAAACCGTAGTAGAAGTTGATACACCCCCATTCGCTGGAGATGGATGGCGATTAAGACTTGAAAATATTGCAAGAGGGGGTAAAGATCATTATCTACAATTAAAAGTTCAAACCGAAAGTGGCCTAAGAATTGATGGTTTAAGAGTTTTATATAAATTAGAGTTATTTCCTCATGACGCTCTTCTTGGTTGTGCAGTAGAGGTTCCGACCCTTGATGGAAATGTCACACTTCAAGTTCCACCAAAATCATCAACGGGAAGAATGTTGCGTTTGAAAGGTAGGGGTTTAACATTCGAAGATAATGTGGGTGATCAATATGTTGAAATCTTGGTAGTAATACCTGCTGATATTAATGATGAAGAAATTGCTTTATATACAAGATTACAAGAATTATCACTTTCTGATTCTTAATCAAATATTATATAAATAGAAAAATCGATACTTATGAACATATTTGTTCTTTTATATAATTCAGGAACAGATAAGGAAGGAATTCATTCAATAGAACTTAAAGGAAGGACCATTGTTCTTATGTTTGAAGATAAGGATGATGCAATAAGATATTGTGGTCTACTAGAAGCTCAAGATTTTCCTTTGCCAACAGTTGAAATGATCAACATTGAGGAAATAAAAGATTTCTGCATTAAATTAGATTATGAATGCAAATTAGTAGAAAAAAATTTTGTACCTAAAACTGCAGAAGATAGGTTGTTAATTTCTCCACCCCAGAAAAACCTAGAAGTTGAAAATTGGGAAGAAGACCAAAATAGTAATAAAGATAACATTGATATAAATACCATTAAGGAAAACCTTGAAAAGTTGCTTTAGCTATTAAAATATCTGAATAATTACTAAACAAATAAACATGACAAAAGCATTATTTGAAACAGAAGTTGGGAACATTAATATTGAATTTTTCTCTGACGACGCACCTAATACAGTTAAAAACTTTACGAATTTGATTAGTGATGGTTTTTATGATGGTCTAGCATTTCACAGAGTTATTCCTGGATTTATGGCTCAGGGTGGATGTCCTAATACTCGTCAAGGAGCATCTGGTATGCCTGGAACTGGAGGTCCTGGATATAATATTAAATGTGAAATTAATTCCAATAAACATCTAAAAGGATCACTTTCTATGGCTCATGCAGGAAAGGATACAGGGGGTAGTCAGTTTTTCATAGTCTATGAACCACAGCCTCATCTCGATGGAGTTCATACTGTTTTTGGTAAGACTGATGATATGGATGTAGTTCTAAAACTTACTAATGGTTCAAAAATTCTAAAAGCAACTTTAAATTAGTATTTTTACCCTTCAAAAACAATACTAAATGTCTCTTTATCTAGATTAAATTTTCTTGTAGATGAATATAAGATTTCATTATTAATAGTAAATTTAGTATTTATTAATTTGATGCTACTTTTTGGGTGTAATGCTTGTTCAATGTTTCTAGAAACAATAATTCCAATCTTTGTACTATTTTCATAATTGGATAAAAACTGAATAAATAATTCTATATTCTTTATTTCTTCATCAGTAATGTTGGAATTGGTTCTATTTTTATCATGCAAAATTCGCCAAACTAATTTTGGTCGATTCCAAAAAGCTAATAATCTTGGAGTACTTTCTAGTTTAATATTAATGTTCTTATCACTACAGAATTTATTAACGTTATTTTTTATTGGTACTAGATCAATAGATTTATATTTTCCGTCAAGAAAAATTGATATAAATGGATCTATATTCGTGGAATTTGGGTTATCTTCATCAATCATGTGGCCTAACTTCGTTTTTTTTACACTCAAATATTCTGCATTATTATCGTTTGGACAAATTACTAAAGGAACTCTCTCAATAACCTCTATTCCATAACCACCTAATCCAGCAATCTTTCTAGGATTGTTTGTAAGTAACTTTAGTTTTTTTATACCTAGATCGGTTAATATCTGTGCGCCAACTCCGTAATTTCTTAGATCAGCTGGAAAACCTAATTTTTCATTAGCTTCTACAGTGTCTAATCCACCATCCTGTAAACTATAAGCTTTTAATTTATTTATAAGACCAATACCTCTACCTTCTTGTCTCAAGTAAACAACAACTCCCTCTTCCTCCTTTTCTATTCTTGATAAAGCAGCCTCTAATTGGGGTCTACAATCACAACGTAATGATCCAAAAGCATCGCCAGTTAAGCACTCTGAATGCATTCTAACTAGTACAGGTTCGCTCAATTTTGATAATTTTTGTTTAACTAATGCAACGTGCTCTGAACCATCAAGTTCATTAACGTATCCATAAGCTTTAAAATTACCAAAAATACTTGGAAGTACAGCATCGGATTTTCTAAAAACAAATCTCTCAGTTTGAAAACGATAACTTATTAAATCAGCTATGGATATTAATTTCATTCCCCACTGTTTTGCATACTCTTTAAGTTGTGGAAGTCTTGACATGGAACCGTCAGGATTTTGTATTTCGCAAATAACACCAGCGGGATAAAGACCTGACATTGCAGCAATATCTACTGCAGCTTCGGTATGACCTGCCCTTTTTAATACTCCACCTTTTTTAGCTCTTAATGGAAAAATATGTCCTGGCCTTCTTAAATCATCAGGTTTTGTATTTGGGTTAATAGCAACTTGAATTGTCTTTGCCCTGTCTTCAGCGGAAATTCCTGTAGTAACATTATTTTCAGGTCCAGCATCAATTGATATCGTAAATGCTGTTTGATTTTCATCTGTATTTCTATCTACCATTAATGGTAAATCTAAAGAGTCAAGTTTTTCACCTTGCATAGCTAGGCATATTAGACCACGTCCTTCAGTAGCCATAAAATTAATTTGCTGTGGAGTTGCAAACTGAGCAGCACATATTAAATCTCCTTCGTTTTCTCTTCTTTCATCATCTACAACAATTATGCATTCACCATTTCTTATAGCTGCCAAAGCATCACTTATGGGATCAAATTCAATTTTAAAAGATTCATTTATATCCAAAATTGTTCCATTATTTGATTTGGGACTTGTTTCTTTCATTATTCCTATCAATATAGAAAAAAAGTGTTTTAGTTACCTTAAATTCAACACTTTATAATCCTATCTCAAAGTCTGCCAATTCAAAGAAATGAATGTTGCAATAGTAGGTGCTACAGGTTACGGCGGTATTCAAGCGGTAAATCTTTTAAAGAAAAATAAAAACTACAAAATTTCATTTTTAGGTGGTAATAAAACATCAGGATCAAGGTGGAATGATATTTTTCCTTTTATTTATCTAGATAATGATCCATATATTGAAGAAATTTCAGTAGATAATATTTCAAAAAAAGCAGATGTTGCATTGCTTTGCTTACCAAATGGCCTATCTTCAACATTGACAAGGAAATTATTAAATAAAGGAGTTAAGGTTATTGATTTATCTGCTGATTACAGATATAAGTCCTTAGATGAATGGAAAAAAGTATATTCCAATGAAGCTGTTATTTATAAAAGGAATGATCATGATTTATGTAAAGAAGCTGTCTATGGACTTCCTGAAATAAACAAAGAAGCAATTTCAAAAGGAAGATTAATTGCATGTCCAGGTTGTTATCCAACCTCTGCTCTTATTCCATTAGCTCCTTATCTTTCGCAAGGAATTATTGAAAATGAAGGTATAGTAATTGATTCTAAAAGCGGAACATCTGGAGGTGGTCGAGAACCAAACCAGAAGCTACTCTTATCTGAATGTGGAGAAGGTCTATCAGCATATGGATTGATAAACCATAGACATACCTCAGAGATCGAGCAAGTAGCATCTTTAATTTCTGGAAATAAAATTGAACTGCTTTTTACACCTCATTTGGTTCCAATTTCAAGGGGTATGCACTCGACTATATATGGCAGATTAAAAGATCCAGGATTAACTTCTGATGATTGCAGAATTCTTTTGGATAATTATTATAGAAATTTCAAAAATATTAAAGTCTTACCTGTAGATACATTCCCATCAACAAAATGGGTTAAAAATACAAACCAAATCTTCCTTTCTGTTAAGGTTGATATTAGAAATGGAAGGATTATTATTTTATCTGTAATTGATAATTTGTTAAAAGGACAGACTGGGCAAGCAATTCAAAATTTAAATATTATGAATGGATTATCAATGGATGAAGGTCTTGAGTTAATTAACAATTTTCCATAAAATTACTTCTTATCAAATAACCAGCATGAGAGATTGAGTGAGGTAAAATTTTATGCTCAAGCATATGTATTCTTTTGGAAAGTGATTCAATATCATCATCATCTCTTATGGACAATGCAGCTTGCATTATCAAGGAACCACTATCTACCTCCTCTTCAACAAAATGTACTGAACAACCAGTTATTTTTGAACCATTTAATATAGAGTCATTTATTGCAGAACCACCTTTATATGCAGGTAGTAATGAAGGATGAATATTTATAATCTTATTCTTAAATTTATTTATAAAAAATGGAGTTACAATTTTCATCCATCCCGCCATAACAACAAGTTCAACATCGTAATGAATTAAAGTATTTACAATTTCTAATTCAAATAGCTCTTTTTGTAGAAAGTCCCTGCCTCTTATTATTTTGTGAGGTATTTTTACACTTCTAGCTCTTTTTATACAACCAGCATCATCTTTGTTAGTTATAAGAACCTTTATATCTACATCTAATTCTCCTTTTTCTGAAAGATTAATTAGCTCCTGAAAGTTTGTTCCATTTCCAGAGGCAAGTACACCTATTTTTAATTTTGGTGAAAATTTTCTAAATTCAGATATCTCAGGCGAAATTATGTAATTAAATGATTTATCCAAAATTTTTATTTTATTTAATGATAAATTCATATGAAATAAAATAAACCCTCTATATTAATTGTTTATATTCAAAAACATATTTATTTGAACATAAAAATTTAAACAAATTTAAATGATTCAAATCTTTCTACTATTCGTTTAGATATAATTAAATAATAAATAAAGGAATCAATTATATAAAATGAATGGAGATTTAAACTCTTGGGATAAATTTTGTAATTATCTTTGGTTTGATAAAAAATTAAATATTTGGTTAGACATAAGCAAAATTAATTTCACAAGTAAAGAGATAAAAATTTTAGAAGAGAAATTTACAGATGTTTTTTCATCAATAAAAGATTTAGAAAATGGAGCTATCTCGAACATTGATGAAAATAGACAAGTTGGACATTATTGGCTTAGAAATCCATCAATATCACCCTCATCAAAAATAGGAGACGAAATTAGCACAGATATTAATACAATCAATGAATTTGGAAAACAAATTTTAAATGGAGATATTAAGAATAGTAATTATCAGAACTATACTGATGTTCTATGGATAGGAATCGGTGGAAGTGGATTGGGACCATTACTTATTACAGAGTCACTGCAGAAGTGCTCTAAAGGCTTAAATTTTTCTTATATCGATAATGTTGATCCTTTTTTAATTAGCGAAAAGTTAGAAGAGTTATCTAAAAAATTACCCACAACATTATTTGTAGTAGTAAGCAAATCAGGTGGTACTCCTGAACCAAGAATTGCTATGGAAATTATTAAAAGCCATTGTGAAAATAATGCTCTTGAATGGAATTCAAATGCTATAGCTATAACTATGAAAGATAGTAAGTTATTTAATAAAGCAACTTCTGAAAATTGGTTAAAAATATTTAATTTACAAGATTGGGTTGGAGGAAGAACAAGTATTACAAGTTCTGTGGGATTACTTCCATTAGCTCTTATTAATGAAAATATATTTGAATTTATTAGAGGAGCATCATTAATGGATGAGGCCACACGTATAAGTGATTTTAAAAATAATCCCGCAGCATTATTATCATCTGCATGGTATTTAACTGGGGATGGTGTTGGAAAGAGAGATATGGTCGTATTACCTTATAGAGATAGGTTACAGGTATTTAGTAAATATCTCCAGCAATTAGTAATGGAATCATTAGGTAAGAAATTTAATAGGAATGGTGAAATAGTTAATCAAGGTATTTCCGTTTTTGGTAATAAAGGATCTACAGATCAACATGCTTATGTTCAGCAACTGAGAGATGGCATTGATAATTTCTTTTGTATTTTTATTGAATTATTAGATTCTCCATCTACTAATATTTTTGATGAAAAAGAGAATCCTAAAGAATATCTATCTGGTTTTTTGCAAGGAACAAGATCAGCACTCTCTAGTGAAAACAGACAAAGTATCACTATCACATTAGAAAAATTAAATTGTTTTTCATTAGGTGCCTTAATAGCTTTATTTGAGAGGGCAGTATCCTTCTACGCTGAATTAGTAAATATAAATGCATATGATCAACCTGGAGTTGAAGCTGGAAAGAAAGCAGCAGCAAATATTATTGAGTATCAACAAAAAGTAAGTGATTTATTAGATGAAGGAGGAGAATATTCTATAAATGATATAACATCATTATTTGATAATTCAGTGAGTGAACCTATATTTTTCATCCTCCGTGAAATGTGTTTCGGTAATGATAATTATTTAGTTAAGGGCGATTGGTCAAATCCAAATTCATTAGTTATTAAAAAAACAAATTCTTAAACAACAATATTTATAATTTTTCCTTTAACAATAATTATTTTTCTTATTTCCTTATCTTCAGTCCATTTTAATATGTTAGGTCTTTTAAGAGTCAATTCTTTAATTTGATCTTCACTCATATCATTATTAATATTTACTTTGTCTCTAACTTTTCCATTAACTTGTATTACTAGTTCATATGATTCTTCCTTTAGTGCCTCGGCATTAAAGGAAGGCCAGTGTTCTAAATGCACAGATTTTTTAAATCCTATTAGATGCCATATTTCTTCTGCAATATGAGGCGCAAATGGAGCTAACAAAATACAAAATGTTTTTAAAGCATCAATTTTTAAATTATTGTTTACGTCATTAATGGAATTTGATAATGAATTATAAAACTTCATTAGTTCTGAAATCGCAGTATTAAATTGGTTATTTAATATGTCATTTGAAATTTCTTTTATAGCGATATTCATTGACTTTGTTAAACTTTTTTCTTTATCTGGATAGGAATTGGATTTATTATTTAAATCTTTTGCACAATTTATATAAAGCTTCCAAATCCTGCTTAAAAATCTAAATTGTCCTTCAACATCTGTATCACCCCATTCCAAATCTTTTTCTGGCGGTGCTTTAAATAATATAAACATTCTTGCTGTATCTGCTCCATATTTTTTAATTACTGACTCAGGGTCTATTCCATTATATTTTGACTTAGACATTTTCTCGAAAAGAACTTCGAGTTTAGAATTGTCAATTGGATCTGTAGGATTTGATAAGTCAGTAATATCGTTAGGAGAAACATATTTACCCGTTTTATTGTTTTTATAGGCTGCGGCCTGAACCATTCCTTGCGTTAATAGTTTTTTAAATGGTTCATCAATTTCAAATAGTTCATTATCCCGCAAAGCTTTAGTGAAAAATCTTGCATATAACAAATGCAATATTGCATGCTCTACTCCTCCAACATATTGATCTACAGGTAACCACTTATTAATTTCAATCTTTTCAAATGGCTTATTTGTACATTTTGAAGATGGATATCTTAAAAAATACCATGATGAACACATAAAAGTGTCCATAGTATCAGTTTCTTTTTTTGCTGCTATTCCACATTTTGGACATGTTGTATTTATCCAATTATTATTATCACCTAGAGCATTAATCTTGTTAGCCGAGATATCTATATCTTTTGGTAATGCAACAGGTAATTGCGATTGTTTTAAAGGAACAGATCCACATTTTTTGCAATTAACGATAGGAATCGGACATCCCCAATATCTTTGTCTAGATATTAACCAATCTCTTAATCGATATTGAATCTTATTCTCGGCCCATCCATTATTTACGCCCTCCTCTGAAATTTTTAATTTAGCAATAGTATTTGCTATACCATTGTATTGATTTGAATTAATAAGATATCCATTTTCCACATAAGCTTCATCAAGCTCTTTAGTTTGTTCACTTTTATCCTTTATTATTACCTGTTTAATATAAATATTATTTTTTTTAGCAAATTCAAAATCTCTTAGATCATGAGCAGGCACGCCCATAACAGCGCCTGTACCGTATTCATCGAGAACATAACTTGCTACCCAAATAGGAATAGGTTCAGAATTAACTGGATTTATTGCTATTAAGCTAGTTTTTATTCCAATTTTTTCAAGTTCATTATTTTTATTATTTTTTAAATATTGTTTAAGATTTTCTATATCTTGTATGGTTTCTTGATCAGAAATATTATTAATTAATGAATGATTAACAGAAATTGCTAAATAAGTAACTCCAAATAAAGTATCCGGCCTTGTTGTAAATACAGTTACTTTCTTTTCTGGATTGGTATTGATTACAAAATTAATATTTGTACCAATTGACTTTCCAATCCAATTATCTTGCATTATTTTTACTCTTTCTGGCCAGTTATCTAATTTTTCTAAATCCTTCAACAACTCATCCGCATAATTAGTAATCCTTAAAAACCATTGCTTTAATAATTTTTTTTCAACTACTGCCCCAGATCTCCAAGATTTACCCTCTGAGTCAACTTGTTCATTCGCTAAGACTGTATTATCTATAGGATCCCAATTAACTTCTGATTCCTTTTGATATACAAGACCTGCCTTGTATAACTCTAAAAATAGATATTGTGTCCAAACATAATAATTTTCATCACAAGTTGCAAATTCCCTATCCCAATCAACTGATAGTCCCAAAAGCTTTAATTGTGACTTCATATGAGAAATATTTTTTTTAGTCCAGACACTTGGACTAATTCCTCTTTCAATCGCTGCATTCTCAGCAGGCAAACCAAAAGCGTCCCAACCCATTGGATGTAAAACAGATTTGCCCTTAAACCTTTGGAAACGAGCTATTAAGTCTGTAATAACATAATTCCTAACATGTCCCATATGAAGATTTCCTGAAGGGTATGGAAACATTGATAAAGCATAAAATTTATCGCTATTGTCAGTTAATTCATCGGTTTTGTATAAATTGATTTCTGTCCATATTGACTGCCATTTTTTTTCTATTTCAGATGGATTATATAAATTGGTATCAACCTCATATTGTTTATCGGGAGAAATCACTTAATTTTTATTTGTTAAATTATTATTTTAATATCCATTGTATAAAATAGAAATAGATTGTTAAAGGGAATAATTTATAATTAAAATTTAAAATATATTATCTACAAATGAAAAATATAACTTTTGAAAAATATCAAGGTAACGGAAATGATTTCGTAGTAATTGATTCTAGAGGAAATGATTTATATAAAAATTACAAGACAAATAAGATATTTGATATAAAACAAATTTGCAACAGGCAATTTGGTATTGGAGCAGATGGTGTGATTTTTATAGAAGAACCTAATGAAGATAATTATGCAAAAATGATAATTTTTAATTCTGATGGTTCTGAAGCACAAATGTGTGGAAACGGAATTAGGTGTTTAGTTGAGTATCTCCACTTAAATGATTCAATGAATAATAAAAATATAGAATATAAAATTGAGACTAAAGCAGGTTTAAAAATTGCAAAATATATAAATGATGAAATTACAGTAAAAATGGGAGTTCCAATTTTAGAAAGTCATAATATTCCAACAACAATTGAAAAAAAAATCAATTCAATTCCTTATCACGAATTTAATGAGAAAAATTTTAATAATATAGGTTATGCCGTAGGAATGGGAAATCCTCATTTAATATTCTTTGTAAAAGATATAGAGTCAATTGTTCTTTCCAGACTTGGTCCTATATTTGAAACAAATGAATTATTTCCTGAAAAAACTAATGTGCATTTTTGTCAAATTTTAAGTAAAGATAATATCAAAGTAAAAGTATGGGAAAGGGGTGCAGGACCAACCTTAGCCTGTGGAACCGGTGCTTGTGCTATCCATGTAGCAGCTTATAAATTAGGCCTTTGCAATTCACAAACCATAGTAACTTTACCAGGAGGTAATCTTAAAATTTATTGGTCAAAAGACGATTGTGAAGTCATGATGACCGGTAATGCTAAAAAGGTTTTCTCAGGATCAATGTTAGTGAATTAATGGAAAATAATTTTATCTATTTAGATAATGCATCCACAACTCCATTATCTGAGAATGTTTTAAATATAATAAATTCAACTTATAGGAATTATTGGCATAACCCATCATCTACATATGAGCTAGGGATAAAATGTTCTACATATCTTGAAAAAATTAGATCTAAAATTGCTTATATATTTGAAGCAGAACCAGAGGATATAATTTTTACATCTGGTTCTTCGGAATCAACAAATATTGTATTTAATAATATTTTTGAGAACTTTAAAAATGGTAGAGTTGTTATTTCAAATGTTGAACATCAAGCTACAACTATTTGTGCTAATAAACTAAGAAAACAAAATTGGGATATTTACGAATGGACGGTAAATAATGATGGAATTTTGAATATTTCTAATATCGAAAAAATTTTAAACAATTATACTAAGCTTGTATCAATTATTTGGGGACAAAGTGAAATTGGGACAATACAACCTGTCCAATTTATTGGTTCCAAATGTGAAGAATTAAATATAATGTTTCATTTAGATGGAACTCAAATATTAAGTAATGGAATATTCAGTTGGAAAGATCTTAAATGTGATTTTTTAAGTTTATCTGCTCATAAATTTGGAGGTCCAAAAGGGATCGGTATTCTTTTAACAAAAGAAAAGTCTAGAGAAATTCTAAAAAATAAAGACATATCACTTACTCAGGAATTTTCAATTAGACAAGGTACACAAGATTTGCCATTAATCGCTGGGATGTATGAATCATTAAAAAATATTAAAGGAAAAATAAAATTATACGATTACATAACTGAATTTCCTTCTAATAATATTAATAAACTTAAAAATTATTTTTTTCAAAAAATTAAAGATAATAATCATATAAAGATTACGGGTAGTATTAACCATAGACTTCCCAATCATATTTCGTTTGTACTATTAAATAAACTATTTGAGCCTATAAGGGCCTATAAGATTGTTAATTTCATGTCAGAAAATAAAATAGCTATAAGTAGTGGAAGTGCTTGTTCAAGCTCATCTGGGAAACCTAGCTCAACACTTAAAAATATTGGTTTAAAAAATGACGAACTATATTCAAATATTCGTGTTACTTTAGGTTCAATAAACAATAAGTCAGAAATAGATAAATTTTTAGAACTTATTCAAATATGTATTGACAAATTTTAATGGAAACCAATTACAGACTACCTAAAGATTTAAATGAATCTCTTAAGAATATGGAGGATGCAATTATTCCAAGTTTATTAGATTCAAATAAAAAATTTACTATAGAATTTAATTTTGAAGGATTGAAGTTTAACAGAATTGGAATAACTATCTACAAGATATTATCTAAAAATAATAATGTATTCATAACATTTGCTGATCAAGGTGCTGTGGCTTTGGCTCAAAGAGACTATCCAGATATCAAAGATAAAATCTTTACTTTTAAATCATTTAATGAATCAAATAATATAAATAATATTGATAGTGTAATGATATCGATACTACCTCAGCCATATGATTTCGATTCATTTGAACCAATGTCTGATAATTATCAAGGTACGCATTATTCATTAAATCCAAAATTTGAAGATCCCAATATTGGTATAGGAAGTGTTATTAGAGAGCGACGTAAAAACTTTGTCAAAACATGGAAAAATATTTATTTTCTTCAGCCTTTAAATAAAGCTGCTCTTATGCATATTTATCCAAATAACTGGTTGCTTTTCAAAGAAGAAAATAAAAGATATTTTTTTAAAAAAGAATTTGAAATTAAACCCGATAATGAATCTATTTTTGTAAATTTATAGATTGAATGTGATAAAAAAAATTTATTCATTTTTCTTAATTGTTCTTGTATTAGTAACATCTCCTTTCTTAATAAGATATTTACTAGCAAATCAAAAAATAACTATTTTAAATAGCATTTATTTTAATTTCCCGGGAATAATTACTAAAAACAAAATATGTCCTACTTATGATGCTTTATTGAATCAAACCCTTGATAATTCATTTAGTGTATCAATTATTAATAATAAAGGGGAAAAAATAAGTTCCTACAATGAAGATGTTCCAAGGTTGCCAGCATCAAATCAAAAATTATTCTCATCAGCTTATGTTTTAAGTAAATATAAATTAAATAATAATTTAAAAACTTCCTTATTTAAAAATAAAAACAATTATTATTTACACGGTCAAGGTGATCCAGATCTTAATTATGAAAATATAATCGATCTAATTTCAAATGTTAAAGAAAATAAAATTATTAACTTTAATATTGTAGAAATTGATTCAAAATTATATTGGCCTAATGGTTGGACAAATACAGATAAACTTTACGAATATGGATCTCCAATTACAACTCTTGCAATAGAAAGTAATCACAATAAATATGATGATATTTATGCATTAAAAAGTTTTATAAAAAATTATTTAAAAAATAAATTTCCAAATTCGAAGATATATATTGATTTTTTTAATGCAGAAAAAATTTTTTATTTAAAAAATATTAAAGAGATAAATAAAATATATTCAACTCCAATTATTTCATTATTAACTCTTACAAATTCTGAAAGCCATAATTTTACAGCTGAATCTCTCTTTAAAAATGCCTCAAATACATGGAACAATAATGAATATATAAAATTGAAAAGATGGCTTGAAAATAAAGGCCTCCCAGCAACTAATGCATACTTTGCAGATGCTAGTGGATTGTCTAGAAAAAATAAAATCACTACTAAGTTAGTTGTATTGTTTTTAGATAAAATGAGATATTTTAATGATTTTAAAACTTATCAATCTACACTTTCAATTACGGGAGTAAGAGGAACATTAGCTAAAAGATATGTAAATAGTGAATTATCTGGAAAGTTTTTTGGCAAAACTGGGACTCTTTCAAATGTCTTTGCATTATCTGGCTTTTTATATAAAAATGAAAAACCAATAATTATAAGCATTATCCAAAATTCTAATAAAATTGATAAAGAAAAAGCTTTTAAATTATTACGTGATCTTTATTACTTGAAATCTTGTTAATAAAAATATTATTTAAAATATTCTTTTAAATCCCTCTCAACGGATGGGGGTACCATGTGATTAATTTCACCACCAAATTTTGCAACTTCTTTTACTAAAGAACTACTTAGAAAACTATAATTTGTATTTGTCGATAAAAATATAGTTTCAATATCATTATTAAGAGATTTATTTGTATGAGCAATCTGAAGTTCGTACTCAAAATCACTCATTGCTCTTAATCCTCTAAGAATAAGATTAGCTTTTAGATCATTTGCACAATCAACAGTTAGACCAGAATAAGAAATAACTTCAATATTAGGTAAATGAGAAAGAGAATTTTTTATTTGTATTATTCTTCTTTCAAGATTAAATGTTGGTGTTTTAGATGTATTTTCTAAAACTGCAACTACTAGATTGCCAAATATTTTTTCAGCCCTTTCTATTAAATCAAGATGCCCGTTTGTTAAAGGATCAAATGTACCTGGATAAAGAATTTTCATGAATTTATTATGATCGAATAAGAAATTTAGTTAAAATAAGATTATTAGATAAATCAATTATGACATTAAATCTAGAAGCAAAAAAAATCTTATTAAGAAAAATACCTCACGGATTATTTATTTGTGGGGTTAGAGACGAGGATAAAAATGAAGTGAATGGATTTACTGCAAGTTGGGTCACTCAAGGTTCCTTCACCCCACCATTAGTTGTAATGGCTGTTAGAGCAGAGGGTTCTAGTCATGAAATAATAAAGGCCTCCAATAAGTTCTCATTAAATGTGCTCAAAAGTGATCAAAAGGATCTAGCAGCTGTTTTCTTTAAACCTCAAAAAGCATTAGGAGGTAGGTTTGAATCTGTTGAATTTAATTTAGGTGAGCTTGGGTTGCCTATATTAGTTGATAGTGTTGGTGGAGTTGAATGTAATGTTGTTGGAAGTGTTATGCATGGAGACCATACCGTTTTTGTAGGAGAGGTTCAATCTGCTTATCTGAATAATGATGTTGACTCACTAAATTTATCTTCAACTGGCTGGAATTATGGAGGGTAATCTTTATAAATGAGTAATTCCTCTATCGAAAGAATAGATAACAAATATAATTTTAAAATTGAATATAAATTAATTAATAATAAAGAGTTATTAAAATCAAGATTATCCGAAATTCCAAAGTCATCTGGTTGTTATCTTTTTAAAGATATTGATAATAACTTACTTTATATCGGTAAATCTAAAAAACTACGTAGTAGAGTAAGCAGTTATTTCAATAATTATTCAGATTTAACTCCCCGATTAAGTTTGATGGTTCGTCAAATAACTGAAATAGAAATAATAGTCACAGATAGCGAATATGAAGCATTAAATTTAGAGTCAAATTTAATTAAAACAAAGAAACCATACTTTAATATTCTTTTAAAGGATGATAAGAAATATCCATATCTTTGTATAACTTGGAGTGAAAAATATCCTCGAATATTTATTACAAGAAGAAGAAGAAATAGAAATAATTTAGATAGATATTATGGACCTTATGTTGATGTCGGATTATTAAGGAGAACATTATTTACCATAAAAAAAATATTTCCACTTAGACAAAGACCAAGGCCAGTCTATAAAGATAGAACTTGCTTGAATTTTTCAATTGGTAGATGTCCAGGAGTTTGCCAAGAAGTTATATCATCTGACGATTATAAAAAAATAATGAAACAAGTATCTATGATATTTCAGGGAAGGAATGATGACTTAGAAATATTTTTACAAAAAAGAATGCTTCAATTTTCAAATGATTTAGATTATGAGAATGCTGCAAAGATAAGGGACCAAATTTCAGGTTTAAAATTATTAACTGAATCACAAAAAATATCAATACCAGATTCTTCAATTAATAGAGATATCTTTGGAATAGTTTCAGAAAAAAATGTAGCTAGTATACAAATTTTCCAAATGAGATCTGGTAAGCTCATTGGGAGAATTGGTTATAGTCAAAAATTAAATAATGAAGATGAAAATCTTATTCTACAAAGGGTATTAGAAGAGCATTATATGAATGTTGAAGGTGTAGAAATACCCTCAGAAATTCTTATTCAATATAAAATTCCAAAACAAACAACAATAGAGGATTGGTTAACGGAGCTAAGAAAAAAGAAGGTAAAAATCATAATCCCAAAAAGAAATAAAAAACATGAAACTGTAGAGATGGTTTTAAAAAATGCGAAATTAGAATTAGATAGAATATTAAATGGGATACAAGATAGTGAATCATCAATTGAGGATCTTGCCCAGATACTTGAATTAAGCGAACAACCTAAAAGAATTGAAGGTTATGATATAAGCCATATACAAGGTACAGACCCAGTAGCATCACAAGTCGTATTTATTGATGGTATTCCTTCTAAACAGCATTATAGGAAATATAAAATTAAAGATCCAAACGTTTTTATAGGACATAGTGATGATTTTGCCTCGATATATGAAGTAATACATAGGAGGTTTAGGAAATGGTCAAGATTTAAAAAAAGCGGAGGGGATTTTTCAATATTAAATGATAAAACCAATAGCAAATTAGACAATGAACTTCTATCAGATTGGCCTGATTTAATTATGATTGACGGTGGTAAAGGGCAGTTAAATGCTGCTATTAAAGCATTAAAAGAATTAAATCTAGAGGAAGAAGTTAATATATGTTCATTGGCAAAAAAAAATGAAGAAATATTTATTCCAGGCTTTACAAAGTCTCTTGATACCGATGAAAATCAAAAAGGAGTCCTTCTATTAAGAAGGATAAGAGATGAAGCTCATAGATTTGCATTATCTTTTCATAGAGACAAAAGATCTAAGAGAATGAATAGATCACAATTGTCCCAAATCAGTGGATTAGGTCCTTCAAGAATAAGAGAATTGCTTGAGCATTTTAAATCAATAGACGCAATAAGAATAGCTTCTAAAGAGGATTTGTCAAAAGTTAAAGGACTTGGAAAAAATTCAGTAAATGATATATATGAATATTTTCACGAGTTATAAATATTAATTAAATTTTGAAAAATAGATTTCTTCATATTGTTAAATATAACTATATTAAAATATATATTTAGAAATTAATCTAGCAATTTGACAGCTGAAGCATATCTCTGGTTTAAATCACTTCACATTATTGGTGTAATCGTTTGGTTCTCGGGACTTTTTTATTTAGTAAGACTTTTTATATATCATGAAGAATCTAAAAATATGGATAATGCATTAAAAATTGCCTTTAATAAACAATACACCTTAATGGAAAAAAGGCTGGCAAATATAATCACAACCCCTGGGATGATATTAGCTTTAAGTATGGCTATATGTATGGTTATTATGCAGCCTAGTTGGTTAAGTGAGAAGTGGTTGCAAATTAAAATTTCTTTTGTTTTGGGATTAGTAATTTATCATTCTTATTGTTATAAAATAATGTATTCATTACAAAATGGTACCTCAACCATTTCAGCAAAAAAACTAAGATTATTAAATGAATTGCCTACTTTATTATTATTTATAATTGTACTTTTAGTTATTTTTAAAAATAATTTTCCAACCAGTATTGCTACATGGAGTGTAGTTGGACTTGTTATTTTTATGTTGGCTTCAATACAATTATATGCAAAGATTAGAAAGAAAAATGAGAATTCATTAAGTAATGAATAGGGAAGACTTAATAAAATTAACTTCCAATATTAATAAAGATAGTTGTCCTAAAAATATTAATTTTCACTGTCATACAAAATTTAGTGATGGAAGTCTAGAACCCCATGAACTTTTAGAACAAGCTTATAAAAATAACTTAAAATTTTTATCAATAACCGATCATCATACAATTAAAGCTCATGAATATATAAAAAAAAATAATATACTCAAAAATTATCCTAATGATTCTTTAACATTAATTTCCGGAATAGAAATAAATTGTTTGATTCTAGGATGTTTAGTACATGTAATTGGATTGGGAATAGATATTAAAAGTAGATACCTAAATCCCTATATCCTAGGAGAATCTCCAATAGGTAATAATTTAAATATTAAATCAGTTATTAAAGCAATAAATTTAGCTGGTGGTTTATCATTTCTGGCACATCCAGCGAGGTACAGGGTTCCCTTTTATAAATTAATTCCAGAGGCCAAAATACAAGGTATTGATGGAATAGAGGTTTGGTACGATTATGAACTTAATGAAATATGGAATCCTAGTTTATTTGTATGTTCAGAAATAGATAAATTAGCAGATAAATATTCAATGCTAAAAACATGCGGAACAGATAGTCATGGACTTTCGCTATTAGGTAGATAAATCAGAATTCGTTTTTTTCAATTATTGAATCAGTATTAATAATTATGTTCTTTAAATTTTCAATAACATCAGATGAACAATTATTCCACATTTTTCTATTGACAATTTCAAGAAATCTTTGTGCAATATCTCTTAAAGCCCATGGATTATTCTCTAGAAAGAAATTCCTAAGGTCCCGATCACATAACCATGATTTATAAACGTCCTCATAACACCAATCTGAGACTACTTCAGTAGAAGCATCAAAAGCATATAAGTAATCTAATGTAGCTGAAAATTCAAACGCTCCTTTATAACCATTATCCTTCATTCCATTTATCCATTTAGGATTAAGTATTCTTGATATAACAACATTATTAATTTCATCTTGTAATTTTGAAATTTTAGATAATCCAAATTTTGATAAATCACCATGATACATTTCAGGTAATTTACCGCTCAATTTTTTTACTGCTGAAGATAATCCACCCTGAAACTGATAATAATCATCAGAATCTAAAATATCATGTTCCTTATTATCTTGGTTATGAACAACTAACTGCACATTTTTAAGGGCATTTTCTAATGATTTTTTATCCTCTGTAGGTTCAAGATTATCTCTGTAAATCCACTTACTCCAATTAAGAAAAGACTCTCCAAAATCATCAATATTTTCCCAATTAGAATTTGAAATTAGTTCTTGCAGACCAGCTCCATATGAACCTGGCGCTGACCCAAATATACGATTAATTGAATCACCATCACTTAATGCCCCAGCAAGAGGGTTAAATTTAGCATCCTCACTAAGATTAGAAACAAGATTTATTGCTTTAGAAGTTAATTTAACTAACTGTGGAAATGCATCTCTAAACATTCCCGAAATCCTTAAAGTAACATCAACCCTTGGTCTTTCGAGAACAGATAAAGGAATGATTTCTAGATCTACTACTCTTCTTGAAGGTCCATCCCAAATAGGCTGTACTCCTAATAAATATAGTATTTGACAAATGTCTTCACCACCATTTCTCATTGTGGATGTTGCCCATACAGATATGGCTATATTTTTTAAATCTTCTCCATTATCTTGTTTGTATAAATCAAGTATTTGTGAAGCGGATTGACAACCAACACTCCATGCTGATTCAGTTGGCAGTCCTCTCGAATCAACTGAAAAGAAATTTTTACCAGTGGGTAAAGCTTCAGTTTTACCTCTCGTAGGGGCTCCTGATGGACCACTTTTTACATATTGTCCATTTAATGAATTTATAAATGATAATTTCTCATTATATGAAGAATTAATGATTGGATATAGAATCTCTTTTTTTAATAATAAAAAAAACTTATTATGTTTTTTTTCATTAAAGAAATAGTCTATTATTTTCTGATTTTTATATTTTTCTAGATTTTTAATATTGGTATTCTTTTTGTAAAAAAACAAATATATTAAATACTTTGCTTGTTGTTCCAAAAATTCAATAGCCATTCTAAAGTTTAAAATGTTTTTGTTGGAAAAAGTTAATAATATTTTTTTATCCTTTTCACATAACATTTGATCATATTGATTTGTCCAAGGATTCAAATCTAGTTTTAAATGTTTTGCTATATATTGAATAACACCAATTCGGTTGGCGTTTGGGACTCTAGCAATACACAAGAATAAATTTATTTCATTAATGTCATTCTGCCTATTGCCAAAAATATGCAAACCTGTCCTAATTTGAGATTCTTTAATTTTGCAAAGAAAGGAATCAATTTCTCCTATTTGATTATTTTTATTCTTTAAAGTAATTTCGCTAAAATCATTTTTAATTAATTTAAAAATGGATTTTTCTATTATTTCAATCCGATTAGAATTTAATAATTTTGCTTCAAAATATTCGTCTAAATAATTTTCTAATATGGAATATTTTCCATATAATTCTGACCTATCCAAAGGAGGGGTTAAATGGTCAATGATTGTTGCAGCAGTCCTTCTTTTAGCTTGGGATCCTTCTCCAGGATCATTTACGATAAAGGGATATATGTTTGGTATTGTTGGACAAATAATATTTGGGAAACATTTATTGCTCAGACCTATAGATTTGCCAGGTAACCATTCAACAGTCCCATGTTTACCAATATGGCAAATAGCATTTGCATTAAAAACTTTTTCAATCCAAAAATATTGTGCTAAATATCTATGGGGAGGTGGAAGATCGGGAGAATGAATATCTCTATCAGTGAAAGCGTCATAACCTCGTTGAGGTTGAATCAATAATGTTATTTTTCCAAATCTAATACCATTTATTGAGAAGCCTTTATTATCTAGATCTATCGCATCAGATGGTTTACCCCAACGATTGATAATAATATTTTTGGGATCAAGTTCCAAATAATTCCAATATTTTAAATATTCACTAAGTGGTAAGTAATCTAATGGTTTATTATTTTGAGATTCAATATCATTAGTTCTAGTTTTTATAAGCATTGACATTAATTCCGAAGAATCTTGAGGATAATTACAAGATCCAAGGTCATAACCTTCTTCTTTTAACCAATTAAGAATATTTATTATTGAAGATGGTGTATTTAGACCAACGCCATTACCGATTCTTCCGTTCTTTACTGGATAATTACTTATTACTAAACAAATTCTTTTATCAAAATTATTAAGTTTCTGAAGTTTCACATAATTAGTTGCAAATTTTGAAATCCATTGAATACCTACTTGATCAGCTTTGTAACTAGTTATTTCACTATATAGTGTATTTTTCTTAGAAATTATTTCTTTAAATGCTGAAGGACAGGTAGTAATTCTTCCATCAAATTCGGGAATAATTATTTGCATTAATAAATCAGATGAATTCATTCCAATAGATGAATTTAACCACTTTTTTCTTGATCTATTAGAAGAAAGAAGCTGTAAAATTGGAATTTTAAGAGAAGTAAAAATATTTGTTGAATTTTCAATTAAATCGTTATTTTTGATTTGAGATGAAGAAAATGATGTTGTGGTAATTATTAGTTTAATATCTTCTTTTTTAAAAATGTCTATTAATTTCTTCTGAATAATATGATCTTTTAGTGTTGAGATAAAAAATGTTTTAGGAGATAGTCCGAATTTTCTTAATTGCAAGTTAAGTTTTTCGTTTACTTCAATTTCATTAGCCAAAAAAAGTGATTTATAGGATATTATTCCTATCTTTTCGCCTTTTTCATTTTTCCAATCATGTAAATAGGGATCTGCATAAAAAGTAATATTCAAAAACTCATCAGGAATTAATTTTTCATCTACAACTAAATAATTTAAACAATTAAGAAACTTTCTATAGTTATCCAGCCCTCCAGATCTTAGTAATCTAGAAATATTTAATGCAATATTTTTATCTATACTACTTATTTCACATAAGGAAATTTCCTGATCAATGGTACCTGATAGGATTACTAACTTCCTTTTTTTATTAACTGCTTGCCAATTTAAAAGTTGTTCAATTCCATAGTTCCATGTACCTTTATCTCCAAATATTCTAAGTACGACAACTTTTGCATAATTAATTGTTTTTAATAAATAATTATCTATTTGAGCTGAGGAATTTAAATTAGAAATTTCTAAAGCTCTTATATTATTTTTTAATGAAGCAAATTCTTTTTCTAACAATAAGTTTGATATAAGATTTAAATCAGCCTTGACACTTGTTATAAAAATAAAATCTGCAGCTGGTTGCTCAATTAAATCATCTTTATTCTTTTCATTTCCTGCTATATTTAATATCCTGTGCATTTTTATATAGAAATAAGGTTTAGAATACGTAAGTAGGATAAAACAAGTTTACCTTAACTAAATAAATTAAATATGCATGAATTTCTTCCATACGCCTGGTTCGAAGGTAAATGTATTCCATTTAAAGAAGCAAAAATATCAATAGCTACTCATGCACTACATTACGGCACTGCTGCATTTGGAGGAATGCGAGCGATACCTAACCCAACAAACAAAGAAGAATTCCTTTTGTTTAGAACTGATAAACATATAAAAAGATTATCTCAAAGTGCAAAATTACTCTTAACTGAAATTTCTGAAGAATATATTTTTAAAGCCTTAGAAGAAGTTATAAAAAGAAACAAGCCAGAAAAACCTATTTATATAAGACCATTTGTATATACAAGCGATTTAGGAATAGCTCCTAGGTTACACAATATTGAAACAGATTTCTTTATTTATTGTATTGAACTAGGAGATTATCTTTCCCCAGATGGTGTTTCATGTAGAATGAGTAGTTGGACAAGACAAGAAGATAGATCTCTCCCTTTAAGAGGAAAAATAAGTGGAGCATATATTACTAGTTCATTAGCCAAAACAGAAGCTAGTTTATCGGGTTTTGATGAAGCCCTGCTATTAAATTCAAGTGGTAAGGTAAGCGAAGCTAGTGGTATGAATTTATTTATTGTAAGGAATGGAGATTTAATCACTCCTGGTGTTGATCAAGATATCCTTGAGGGGATTACTAGAGCTAGTGTAATTGAATTAGCAATATCATTTGGAATAAATGTAATTGAGAGGCCTGTTGACAAAACAGAATTATTAATAGCAGATGAAGTTTTTCTAACTGGTACAGCAGCAAAAATTACACCAGTTAAAAAAATTGAATCAACTGAATTAAATGCTGAAAGACCAATAATGAATAAATTAAAAAGTAAGCTTATAGAAATAACAGAAGGTCGTTCTCAAGACTATGATAATTGGGTAACAAGAATTTCACTAAAATAAATTAATTTTTACCTAAAAATGGAATCTTTCAGAACCTATTTAAATAGAGATGAAAAACCATTAATTATTTTTGACGGAGGTACTGGAACATCTTTTCAGAACTTAAATCTTACATCAGATGACTTTGGAGGAAAAGAATTAGAGGGATGTAATGAAAACCTTGTTTTATCATCCCCAGAGGTAGTTGAGAAGGTTCATAATTCATTTTTAGAAGCAGGTTGTCATGTTATAGAAACTAATACATTTGGAGCTTCATCAATAGTTCTTGATGAATATGATATTGCGGATAAGGCTTATGAGATAAATAAAAATGCGGCATTTATAGCAAAAAAAGCTGCTGCCAAATACTCATCAGTTGATAAACCAAGGTTTGTAGCAGGTTCAATTGGTCCAACAACTAAATTACCAACCTTAGGACATATAGATTTTGATGAATTAAAGAAATCATATAAAGAACAAATTTATGGTCTTATAGATGGAGGAGTTGATCTTCTTTTGATTGAAACTTGTCAGGATGTTTTACAAATTAAATCTGCCTTATTAGCATCAAAAGAAATTCTTGAAAGTAAAAATATTGATATACCTTTAATGATATCTATAACAATGGAAACAACAGGTACTATGCTTGTTGGATCTGATATTGCTTCTGCATTAACAATATTAGAGCCATTTAATATAGATATTCTTGGACTTAATTGTGCAACTGGTCCAGAGCAAATGAAGGAACATATTAAATATTTGTCTGAAAATTCTCCCTTCGCTATAAGCTGTATTCCCAATGCAGGTCTTCCTGAAAATATTGGTGGTGTAGCTCACTATAGATTAAAGCCAATAGAATTAAAGATGCAGTTAATGAATTTTATATATGACTTTAATGTTCAATTAATAGGTGGATGTTGTGGGACAACACCTGAACATATAAAATACCTGTCTTCAATAATCGATGAAATTATTGATAATGGAAGAAGTAACAATTATAAGAAAAATTTAAGCGGTTTTATTCCATCTGCCTCATCAATATATAACTCTGTGCCATATAAACAAGACAATTCAATTTTGATAGTAGGAGAAAGATTAAATGCAAGTGGATCGAAAAAGGTAAGGGAGTTATTAAACAACGACGATTGGGATGGCTTAGTTGCAATTGCCAAGCAACAACAAAAAGAAAATGCTCACGTTCTTGATGTAAATGTCGATTATGTAGGAAGAGACGGAGTGAAAGATATGAAAGAAATAACTTCAAGACTAGTTACCAATATAAATTTACCATTAATGATTGACTCTACAGATGCTGACAAAATGGAAAGTGGATTAAAGTCAGCTGGTGGTAAATGTATTATAAATTCAACCAATTACGAAGATGGCAATGAAAGGTTTGATCAAGTTCTAAATTTAGCCTTAGGGTATGGTTCAGGTCTTGTTGTCGGAACAATTGATGAAGATGGAATGGCAAGGAATACAGAAAAAAAATATAAGATTGTCAAACGAGCGATTAATAGAACAAGAGAATGTGGTTTGTCAGATTATGAGCTATTTTTTGATCCATTAGCTCTGCCAATATCTACAGGGATAGAAGAAGATAGATTAAACGCTAAAGAAACTATTAGTGCTATATTAAAAATTCGTGAAAATTTCCCAGACATTCATATCATACTTGGGATATCAAACATTAGTTTTGGTCTTTCACCATTATCAAGAATTAATCTAAATTCTATATTTTTAGATGAATGCATTAAAGCAGGATTAGATTCTGCTATCATCGCACCAAATAAAATTTTGCCATTATCAAAAATTTCTGAAGAAACTAAAAAGCTTTGCTTAGATTTGATTTATGATAAAAGAGAATTTGAAGATGATATTTGTATTTATGATCCATTAGTAGAATTAACAAAAGCTTTTCAAGATTTATCTATTCAAGATTTCAAAAAAGCATCTAAAGAAAATAAAAACCTAACTCTTGAAGAAAGTCTGAAAAATCATATTATTGATGGAGAAAAAATAGGATTAGAGGATCAATTAAATAAAGCGTTAAAAAAATATAAACCTCTTGAAATAATTAATACCTTTTTACTAGATGGGATGAAAGTTGTAGGAGATTTATTTGGCTCAGGTCAAATGCAATTGCCATTTGTACTCCAATCAGCTGAAACAATGAAATTTGCTGTTTCAATTTTAGAACCATATATGGAAACTGTTGATGAAAACATATCAAATGGAAAACTCTTAATTGCAACTGTAAAAGGCGATGTTCATGATATTGGAAAAAATTTGGTAGACATAATACTTACAAATAATGGTTATGACGTAATAAATTTAGGAATAAAACAAGATGTTTCAGCAATTATAGATGCACAAAAAAAACACAATGCAGATTGCATCGCTATGAGCGGATTACTTGTTAAGTCAACTGCTTTTATGAAAGATAATTTAGAGGCTTTTAACAATGAAAATATTAATGTACCAGTAATATTAGGAGGCGCAGCCTTAACCCCAAAATTTGTAAATGAGGACTGCAGCAAAATATATAAAGGGAAAATATTGTACGGAAAAGATGCGTTCACTGATCTTAAATTTATGAATGAATATATGGATAATAAGAAAAAGGGTAATTGGTCAAATACAGAGGGTTTCATTAACAATGAGGGTATAAATATTAATTTAGCCTCATCAAAATCCAACTCTAAAGCTGTTAAAAAATCAATATCCATACACACCGAGACTTCCAAATTAAATTTAAAAGAAAATTTTATAAGATCTAAATTTATAAATGAAGAAGATCCAATTCAAGCCCCTTTCCTGGGAACAAAAGTCTTGAATGATGTTGATATAGATTTAAATAAGTTAATATTTTATTTAGATAAAAAAGCTCTATTTAGCGGGCAATGGCAAATAAAAAAAGGAAAAAACCAAAGCGTAGATGAATACAATAACTATTTGGATTCATATGCTAAACCATTGTTAGATAAATGGTTAGAGATAATTATAGAGAAAAAACTTATATCACCCAAAGCAGTTTATGGATATTTCAGATGCGGGAGACAAGATAATAGTATTTTCTTATTTGATGAGAAATCATTAAATAAAATTTCCCAATTTAATTTTCCACGACAAAAATCTGGGAATAATTTATGCATAGCTGATTTTTATTGTGATTTGAAAAATGATAAACCGATAGATATATTTCCTATGCAGGCAGTAACCATGGGCGATATTGCTAGTGAATATTCTCAAAAATTATTTAAAGAAGATAAATATAGCGATTATTTGTTATTCCATGGACTTACAGTGCAATTAGCAGAAGCTCTAGCTGAGTATGTCCATGCATTAATTCGTATTGAATGTGGTTTTAGGTCTGAAGAACCATACAAAAATAGAGAAATACTAGCTCAAAAATATAGAGGAGCTAGATATTCTTTTGGTTATCCTGCATGTCCAAAAGTATCTGATTCAAAAATACAATTATCATTGTTGGATACAAAAAGAATAAACTTGACTATGGATGAATCTGAACAACTCCATCCAGAACAAAGTACTACAGCTATTATTTCACTACACTCAAAAGCTAAATATTTCAGTGCTTAAGCTAAATTTTTAGTTGTTTTCTAAATATTCAATAATTTCTTCCTGTAGTTCATCCATCATTTCATTATCACCCAGATCAATACCCTCACCCGCGGCATCCTGTGTTAACTCAAGATAATATGAAGCACCATCACTAGATAAAAATTCTAATGCGGAAGTTTCATCACTATCTTTAAAAGCTTCATAAAGAGCTTTAAATGCAATGTTTTCAGTAAAGTCCCAATCCATATTGAAAAAAACCTTATTAGAATTATTACCTCCTTACCCCCCATACTCGTCAACCTTTTTTAAAGAAATGTTGGTGTTTTATTATTATTAAAAAACTTATGACCATAAATAATCAAAATCAGTTAAATGTTCTTGGAGAAGAAATTGAGATTTGTAGTTGCTCACCTATGACAGGGTGGTTCAGAGATGGATATTGCAACTATGACAAAAATGATGGAGGGAATCATTCCATATGTTGTGTAATGGATGATAATTTCCTGAAATATAGTAAATCACAAGGTAATGATTTAATAACTCCCATGCCTATTTATTCCTTCCCAGGACTAAAGGATGGTGATCATTGGTGTATTTGTCTTGATAGGTGGAAGCAAGCATTATTAGACGGTCTTGCACCAAAAGTCATATTAGAATCAACAAATATTGTAGTCTTAGAATCAGTACCTCTGGAAAAATTGAAAGAATATCAATTTAATAAAAAGTAATTACAAGTTTAATTTTTTTTTTAAAATGATAATGATAAATTTTCTTAAATGAGTTTAGAAAAATATTGGAAAAAAGCACTAGAACAGACTCGATTATCAATTGATGATGAATCATTATATCCTCTCAAAACTGATATTATTACAAGAGATTTATATGAAAAAGACGACTTCATAATTAGGAAAATCGATACTTCAAAATTTAATAAAAAAAAAATTTATGGTCCTAAGCAAAATCCATTTTGTCCTTGGGAAAAGATACTAGAAATTGATAAAATTGGTGATAATCATCAACTAATATTAAATAAGTACCCTGTACAAAAAGGTCATATCTTACTTATTACAAATGAATGGAAACCTCAAAATGGATGGTTAGATATTAAAGATTGGAGAGCGATCCAACAAGTTAATAAAGATACTAGTGGATTATGGTTTTTCAATAGTTCTCCAATTGCGGGAGCAAGTCAACCTCACAGACATTTTCAACTTTTGCGTAGATCTAAAGGTGAGATATCATGCCCTAGAGAAAAGTGGTTTTTAGAGATGAACTCATATCAAGATCTAGATAGTAAGCTTAAAAAAAATATAATTGTATCCAAATTTAATTTTTTAGAAAATCCATCATGTCTTTTTGAATTTTACTTAGAATTATGCAAGAAATTAGGACTTGGGGACCCTATTAGTCATAAGAAACCGATATATCCTTACAATATTTTAATAACTAATAAATGGATCGCTATTATAAAAAGAAAAAATGATCATATTCATGGTTTCAGTATTAACGGTTTAGGATTTGCAGGGTATCTATTAGTAACTGAAAATTCAAATATTAATTATTTAAAGAAATTTGGACCTGAAAAACTTCTAGAATGTTTTGTTTGAATACTAGTTAGTTACTTCAACTTCCTTATCCCTGCTTATTTGGGTTTCTAGAACGTCTATAGATGCTGTTACGGAGGCAATTTTACGTTCAAGTGAATCCTTAATATAATTGAGCATTTCTAATTTCTTATGTTGATAAAAACTCTTTTTTTCTTTAGATGAATTGAAATAACAATTAAACATTTTTTAATTTATTATAAAAAGATACTTAATTGATTTGTGACAAAAAAATAAATTGGTTTTAATTTAAAAACAATATTCCGTATGGACTTTCAATTTTTTTTGAATAAAATTAAATAAATTCCATACTATTAAAAAAAATATTATTGAATATTCCTGAAAATTCAAATACAAAAAGAATTTCAATTGATTTACCTGAGGAACTAATTTCCAAGTTTGATCAATTACGAAAAGAGTGGGGATTTAGAGCAAGAGGACCTGTAATAGAAAAGATACTTAAAGAACTTCTTCAAGAAGATGATTTACTACCTAAGAACCAACAGCAAGAAATAGACTTTAACGAGAATAATAATAATGAAAATTTAAATATTGATGAAGATACTGCATTGGTATTAATTAAATCTGACGTAAAAAAAGAAGTTAATGAGATATCTTTGAATAAAAGATTTACAAATAACAATCAATATAAAGAAAAAGCCAACTCAAACATAAGCCTTCCCAATTTTGTTGAAAACAAAGTAAAGAATCTAAGAAGAAGTATTAATAGTGAAAAATTAAAGGAGAATATTAATGATATTCAAATTAATACAATTAAAGAAACTGAATTAATAAAATGTCGAATTGAGTTAATTAGTCATTGGAAAAACTTATATGGATCAGTTCCTAATGATCATGTAGTAGAAGCTTCGATGGATTGGTTTGAAAGGGATATATGGCCAAATCTTGATGGAACTGAAAATCTACCCTTTACGTGGAGTGCAGCCAATAAATTTATGTCAGAATTATGCCCATTTTGGATAAAGAAAAATCCATCCCTTGAAATTGTTTTATTAATGATTGGCGTTTTAGAAGACCCTTTTGCTACATCAGACCTGATAAATAGAATACCAACACTTATGAGAAGGTTTGTAAGTAGATTTAAGCGAAATAATAGATCAAATTCATTTGAAACTTTGGATTCAACAATGACAGTACATGGAGCACTTAAATTATTGAATTTATCAACATCTGCAGGATCCGCTCATACGTTCCGTAAAATTAGGGAAGCCTATAAATCAATAGCCTTAGAGACGCATCCAGATGCTGGAGGATCAACAGATCAAATGAGAAAATTAAATGAAGCGTATCAATTGCTAAAAAATCTATATAGAAATTAGTATACTATTTCTCATATAAGACTATTTATAAGTCTATTTAATAGTCTCATATAAGATTGATGTTAAGTTTAAAATTTCTAATTTTCATCAGTTATTTTTATTCAAATTTATAGAAACAATAATTATGCATAAATGAATTAAAAATAAATTTACTTTTAAAAAATAAATTTTATTGTATAGTACTTCTTATATGAGACTTATTGTAAGTCTATTATATAGTCTCAGAATAGATTAATAAGATAATTTTCATTTATAAATTTGAATGAATCATGCCCAAGTCGTTTATTGCCTAAGAAAAATTAAAAATTAAATAAAAAATCAAAAAACTACGTCCTTTAAATGTCCAAGAAATTAATAAGGACTAGAAAGCCTTGCTATTAGGTGTTTTTATGTTATGCCGTACTGCCTTAAAGACAGTACTACTTAGATTGAAGCTTTTCAATGGCAGTTTGTTTATCAATACTAGGGACATCGCTTAACCCGTTAGCATCAAACCAAGGGGCGCTAGCCCAATCAAATCCTTCCCCAAAAGTATTATCTGGTGCAGCTATATACCAATGACATGAAGCATCTGGTATGTCAACAGCACACTTTGACCAATCATCTGACCACTGAGGTACTTGTACCCACAACACTGAAGATAGAAGTAGAGATAGCAAATTTACCATGACACTTATCATACAACATTAATTAGTTTTGTAGGATTATTATTTATCTTATATAAGAATTATTTCTAGACCAGTTTATAGTCTCAGGTGAGATTAGTAATACAATTAATTTCTTAATTTAGTATTAAAACATTTTTCAACATTAGAAATGATATTAGTGTGTATTGATGTAATGTCCGAGTCAAGTAATGTTTTATCTTTATCTCTATAAGATAATCTAAATGTATAACTTATATGATCATCACCAAATTTAGTATCTTCAAAAACATCGATTAAATTTACATCCTCTAAGAGATTTTTTCCTGTTTTTCTTATCTGTGACGTTATTTCGCTAATTAAAAATTTCTTACTGAAAACAAAATTTATATCTCTTTCCATTTTTGGAACAATTGGGTATTGCTTATATATTGGAATCCATTTATTTTTTCTTGTACTAGCTCCCAAGAGGTTAGAAACATTTATCTTAAATAAATAAACTTTTTTTAATGACTTCTTTTCTAATATGAGTTTGGGATGTATTTCACCAAAATACCCTGCATCTTTCCCTTCAATAATTAATTTCGCTGTTCTTCCTGGATGAAGAAAATCAATTGAATCAGTAGGTTTATCCTCAATTTTTATGTTCAAGGATGTTAAAGCCTCCTTTAACTTTCCTCTAGCCTGGTAATAATTAAGATCGTTATCCTTACCCGAATTTATCCATTTCCCAAATTTTTTATTTCCATAAATCGCACCATTCAGAACTTCTTCTTGAATGAATTCAGTTTTCTTATGAAAAACATTTCCAATTTCAAATATATAACAACTTGCTTCTCCAGCTTTTATATTACGGTTCACTATCTCCAAATGTTCTTTCCAGATATTATCCCTAAGACAGCTTGTTTCTAATAACAAAGGATTAGAAATCTTTATAAGTTTTTCATTATCTTCAGGAACAAGAGAGTAACTTAGTACCTCGTTAAAACCATTTTCTATAAAACCATTTTTTACTTTTCTCAATGCCAACTGTTCTGATGACAATTTTCCAGGCTTAATTGGATTAGGAAGTTTTAAGTCAAATCTGTCATACCCTATTAATCTCGCTATTTCTTCAATTAAATCTATTTCTCTTATTAAATCATGTGATCTATTAGGAATTACTGCTACATCCCAGCCATATTCTTTATTCTTTAAAGTACAACCTATGAGTTTTAATTTTTCAACTATTTCATTATCAGATAAATTTCTTTTTTCAAATTGATCATTAACTATTAATGGACCAAGAATTCTATGTATTCGATTTCGCCGTAGTTTAATAAATATAACCTCATTACTTATTAAATTGGAAGTATTGATGATTGGTGAATTAATAGAAAAATATTCTTCTAAAAGATTAATTGCCCTTGTTACTGCACTTATTGTATTTTTTGATGAAATCCCTTTTTCATACCTGCTGCTAGATTCTGTTCTTATGCCTACCGCCTTTGAAGATTTTCTTATAGTAACTGGATTGAAAACAGCGCCTTCAAGGTAAATAGATGAGGTAGTATTAGTTACAGAAGTCTCTAAACCGCCTATCACCCCTGCAATTGCTACCGGTTTATCACAACAAGTAATAACTGTGATGTTGTCATTTAAGTAATATTCTTTGCCATCTAAGCAAATAAGGCTTTCGTTATCCTTCCCTTTTCTTACAGATAAATCTTCTGGAGAAACTTCCTTACCAATTAAGTTTGATAGTTTATCTTTATCAAACGCATGCAAAGGTTGACCTTGTTCTAAAAGAATATAATTTGTCAAATCAACTAGAAGATTAATAGATTTTATACCAGATTTTTCTATACGGTCTTTAAGCCAATTTGGCGACAATTTCTCTCCATTTACTCCTTCAATGCAGCTTATTGTATAAATGCAATTCGTTTCTATAGCCTCTGGACAAAGTTTAATTCCCTCAAGTAAATGAATATTGTATTTATGGTTTAATTCTGGAAAATTTAAGGTGGTTTCTAAAAGGGCAGAAATTTCACGGGCTATACCCATAACAGACATTCCATCAGGTCTATTAGCTGTAATAGCTAAATCATATATAAAATCATTTAATTGAAGCAAGTCAGACCCTGGAGTGCCCAATTCATGTTTTAAGGCTAAATCTTCATCAATGATCTCTATCCCTTCGCTAGAGTCCTCTAAACCCAGTTCCTGAAGTGAACATATCATTCCTTCACTCATGACACCTCTAATTTCACTTCTTTTAATAGTTAAATCAACAGCATTTAATTTCGCGCCGACAGTAGCAACATAAACATAAATATTTGGTTTAATATTGCGTGCACCACAGATAATTTGTAAATTCTTTGAATTACCAATATCAACTTGGCAAATTGAAAGTTTGTCAGATCCTTCGTGCTTTGAAACAGATAATACCTTACCTAAAACAACACCATTTACATTTTCTGAACAATCTTCTAATGATTCAACCTCAAATCCACCAATAGACAATTTCTCAGAGAGATCTTCAGGAGTAGAAGTAATTTTTACTAAATTATTCAACCAATTTTGAGAAACTTTCATATATATTTTTTAATCAATGATGATAAAAGAACTGAGTATATCTTCAAAAAAGATTGTTGAAGATGTACAATAGAAAATTATACAATAAAGTATTAATTAAAATGGCCAAAAAAGGGACAAGAGTTGTAGTAACCCTGGAATGTACTGAAGCTAGGACAAGCACAGATCCTAAGAGATCAAATGGTGTCTCAAGATATACTACTGAAAAGAATCGTAGAAATACAACTGAAAGATTAGAACTAAAAAAGTTTAATCCTCATTTAAATAGAATGACAATTCACAAAGAAATTAAGTAATCAAAACAAATCAAATCATGCCTAATTCAATTTTTAAAAAACAATTATCACCTATCAAACCTGGCGATCCTATTGACTATAAGGATGTAGAACTACTAAAAAAATTCATAACTGAGAGGGGCAAAATCCTTCCAAGAAGGATGACAGGTTTAACCTCTAAGCAACAAAGAGATCTTACATTAGCTGTAAAGAGAGCCAGAATTGTAGCTCTTTTACCATTCGTAAATCCTGAAGGATAATTTCATATTGAATATAGTTGGCACTATAATTAATATCTCAAATATTTGAAAGATCTAACTAATTTAAAAACATATATTATTGACTCTGATAATCCACATGAGGTTGATGACGCTCTTTCATTAGAAATAAAAGAAGGAAATAAAAAAATTTTATGGATACATATTAGTAATCCATGCAAACTCTTTTTGCATGACTCTAATGTGGATTTAAATGCAAGAAAGAGAAATAGTAGTTTATATTTAATTGATCAATATGTCCCAATGCTACCTGAAGATATTCTTGAAATGGCAAATCTAGCTCAAAATAAAGTTTCAGAAACTATTAGTGCAGCAATAGAATTCAATGACGATGGATCAATAAATAAATATGAAATAACTGAAGCAATAATAAAACCTAAATATCAAATAACATATGAAGATGCAAATGAAATATTAGAAATAGAACCTAAAGAAGAAATAGAATTAATTGAGATTAAAAATTTATTAGAAAAAAGTATTAAATTCAGAAAGAAACAAGGAGCAATTATTTTTGAAAGTCCTAATAGTAAAATTAAATTATATGAGGATGAGATTATCCTAACTCAATTAGAGAAAACAATATCACAAATTATAGTTGCAGAATCAATGATATTAATGGGTTATGTAACAAGTTTATTTATAAATAAATATAATTTAGCAGCTGCATTTAGAACTCAAAGATTAAACTGCAATCCATCTGAAATACTTAATAGGTACAATGATAGTGATATTAAATATATAATATTAAAACAATATATGGGAAAAAGTTACATAACTACTAAGCCAGGAATCCATGAATCTTTAGGGCTTAAAATGTATGTACAATGTACATCACCATTAAGAAGATATCTTGATTTAATTATACAAAGGCAAGTTTATAATAAAATAAATAATAACGAAGTTCTAAGTAAAGATTCAGTCTCTAAGATTATTGATTACTCAAAGAATAGACAATCAGAGAACAATAATATATTGAAAAATGATAAATTTAAGTATTTAACATTATTTTTTAACAATGAAAAAAAAGCTTTTTATAAAATAATATTCGTTAAGTGGATTAATCATAAAAAAAATATTGCTTTGGTTTATTTTCCAGATTATTCACTAGAAATACTTATTACTCTTTTTGTATCAATAGAAATATATAGTAATAAAATATATAAAGTTAAATATATCATAAATGATAGTAATCTTTTAGAATTTATTTATTAATAAGATATTAAATATAATAGGTTGTTATTAGTTTAAAAAATATCTGTTAGTATTAATAGAAAAGCTTTATGACCTTTGTCATTACTACACCTTTATACTATGTTAATGATAAACCTCATTTAGGAAGTGTATATACAACAATAATTTGTGACTCAATAGCTAGGTATAAAAGGCTTGCAGGTGAAGATGTTATTTTCATCACTGGTGTTGATGAACATGGATTAAAAATACAAAGAACAGCTAATGAAAAGGGTATTGAACCAAAATCACATTGTGATGAAATCTCAGAAGTCTTTAATAATAATTGGAAAAATTGGAATATATCCTTTGATAAATTTATAAGAACAAGCTCAAAAAATCATGAATTAGTTGTTAATGAATTTTATGAAAGAGTAAAAGCATCAGATGATATCTATATGGGAGTTCAAAAAGGTTGGTATTGTGTAGGTTGTGAAGAATTTAAAGATAATCCAGAAAACTCATCAACATACAAGTGTCCAATACATCAAAAAAATCTAGAATGGAAAAATGAAGAGAATCTCTTTTTTAGGCTTTCAAAATATCAAAAAGAAATTGAGAAAATAATCAACGAACCTTCATTTATAGAGCCAATAGAAAGAAAGAATGAAATTATAAATTTTGTATCTAGAGGTTTAAAGGATTTTTCAATTTCAAGAACAAATGTCTCATGGGGAATTCCTGTTCCTGATTACGAAAACCATACCTTTTATGTATGGTTTGATGCTTTACTTGGATATGTAAGCGCCATGAGCTCTGATGCGACAGAACATTCATTGGAAAAATCAATTAATAAAGGATGGCCAGCTGATGTTCATTTTATTGGTAAAGATATTCTGAGATTCCATGCTGTATATTGGCCAGCAATGCTCATTTCTGCCAATATGAAAGTTCCTAAAAAGGTTTTTGGCCATGGGTTTCTTACAAGAGAGGGGCAAAAAATGGGTAAAAGCTTGGGAAATGTACTCGACCCTGATTTATTGCTTACAAAATATGGAAATGATCCCGTAAGGTGGTACCTCATTAAAGACATATCACTAGGAAATGATGGAGATTTTCAAGATAAAAGATTTGTTGACATTATCAATAATGACTTAGCTAATACAATTGGTAATTTATTAAATAGAACATCATCTATGTCTAGAAAATGGTTTGATAATAAAGTGCCGAATAATGAAAAAAATTTAAGTGAAAATAAATTAGAGAATTCTGCCAAAATTGCAGTCGAAAACTATATTTATAACTTTGATAACTACAAATTAGATCTAGCAGCTAATGAAGTCCTTAGCTTAGCAATTAATACAAATTTGTATTTGAATGATAATCAGCCATGGCTGTTAATAAAAGATAAAGATAATCTACCTCTAGTTAAACAAATTATTTATAACGTTTTAGAAAGTACCCGAATAATAGGATTATTATTAATACCTTTATTGCCCGAATTATCGACAAAAATTAATGAGCAACTTGGTTCTATATACAGAGAAGAAATTCCTTGGAAACAACAATTAAGTTGGGGATTTTTAGTAAGTAACTCAAGTCTTCCTAAACCCACTCCAATCATAAATAAACTGGAGTATGAGAAACATTTATAGATTAATAATTTCTCTTCCATTCTTTATGCTTGGTTGCGCCCCAAATGTAATTGATGAAAATAAAGTGATACAAAAAATAGAAAATTTAGATATGACTATTTTCTCTAAAAGTGGAGATAAAATATATTCAATTACTAGTCCAAATTCAAGTTATGACAATATTGAATTAGAGTTCGAATTAAAAAACCCTATCATTAATATTCTCAATGGGGAAGAAACTAAATATATTATAAGTTCAGAAGAATCTACATTATCAGACAACAATAAACTCCTGAAATTGAAAGGGAATGTTAAATTAAAAACTCTTAAAAAAGATGGGGATTTTTTATATGCTGATAATTTTATATGGAATATAGAAAATACTAACTATCTATTAGAGGGTAATATAAGATTTGAAAATCAAAATATCATCTTAAATTCAGGAAAAGCCATATTGGGTTCAGATAACATAATTGAATTTTTCAATCCAGTAAAATACATAATAAAAGATGAAAATAACGAAAATAAATATGAAATAAATTCTGAAAATGCATACTATAATTTAATTACTGAATCAGTAAGTTTTAAAGCAAAAGATAAAAGAGTAAAATCAATAATTTATTTTTAAATTTTATTTTTTGAAAAAATATTATTAATTTTCTTAGACCAGTTATTAATCCATTTTTCATCAGACTTTGTAAAACACTTTGCACTCCAGCCTCCAATCAATATAAAAGCCTTACTATTTATAGGTACAACTAAGATAGATGGAATTTCGGCACAAAAATTAAAAAATTCATCTCTTCCAGGATAAAATTTTGTGTTTGCTAATGATATTAATTTCATATCTTTTATAGATCTCAGACAAGTTTCCCCAGGTTTAAAATCATTACTTGAAGTTATTCCCCTCCTCAATATATTAACGCCATCATTGTGGATTAATATTGCTGCTGCTGCTGTAGAAGTTAATATTGCTTCAGAACCCCATGCGAGTTCATCAATAACTTCATCCGGCATGTTTCTATCGAAGAGGAACTTATTTTCTCCTTTTAAAGCAGCTTTCTCACCAGCTAATGGTTCGAATTGTTGAAATAAAAAACCTATCAAAATAATAATTAATGAAGCTATTGCGGCTAACACTTGTGCTCTTTCAAGCTCAGGAGTGATTGTTTCAATTGAAATGAAATTTGCTATCTGAAAAATAAAGAGTATGGCACCAGTAAATATTAATGATTTCCCGTTGAATCCCATATTTTAATTATTTTATTTCTAATTAAATTATGCAAATATTATATTGTTTAGTACATTTAAAATTACTCAATCATATGGTTTTTAATATATAATTAATCAAAACCTTTTAAAATGAACCTAAACATCAATAAATATTTACTTCCTATTATCTTTACTGGCTTAATTTTTATTCTTAACCCTTGGACTACATACGCAAATGAAATTTCTACTATAAATAAATATTTAGGTATTACTCAACAGAAGACTATTATAAATTACGAAAAAAGTCAGCCTTCATCTATTGACAACCCTGTAGTGGATCCAAATTTTAACACTATGAGATCAAAAGATACTGAGAGCTCAACTGCTACATATATAGTTATAGGTTTGTTAATTGCAGCAACAATTATTCCTTTAGCAACATGGTGGTATTTCTCTAAATAATAGAGAATTTATGAATGCCAAGGATTTAAGTATTAGTGAATATTCATCATATATAGTTTTTATTACAGGTGGGACAAAGAGTGGCAAAAGTGAATTCGCGGAACATCTTGCAAAGGAGCTAAAAAAATTATCATATGTTGCCTTATCTGAAAACAATTTGGATGATAAAGAATGGCAGGATAAAATTAATTTACATCGAAAAAGAAGGCCAAAAGATTGGAAATTAATAGAAACGACAGATCTATTAAATACATTAAGGAAAGAAGAAGGTCCATTATTAATAGATTCTATTGGAGGATTCGTTATGAAAAGTATTGGCAAGGAACAAAATGAATGGTCAACAAAAATGAATACACTTATAAGTCTCTTAATGAAAAGAAAAAGCAAAACAATTATTGTTGGAGAACAAGTAGGTTGGAGTCTGGTCTCTGAATATAAAATTGGTAATACCTATATTGAAAGAATCGGCGAACTTCAAAAGAGAATAACCAAAATATCAAAAGATAATTGGCTGGCAATAAACGGCAGAGCAATCAAAATAGATGAAATAAGTATTGAAATACCTACTTAAAATTGGAAGTCGCTCTTTTTGAACCTAGAATCCCACAAAATACTGGTAATATTGCCAGATCATGTGCTGCGTTTAATATACCTTTAAATCTTATAGAGCCCTTGGGTTTTAAACTAGAAGATAAATATTTAAAAAGAGCAGGATTAGACTATTGGCCTCTAGTTAGTGTTAATCAGTATGAGAATTTTGAAAAATTTTTAGCGTCAAAATCAACAAAAAGAATAATTTCTTTTAGTAAAAAAAATGGATTATATTTGAATGATTTTAAATTTAAGCAAGATGATATTTTGCTTTTTGGGAGAGAAGATTCAGGATTACCAGATTCGATTATTGATAAAAGCGACTTTTTAATATCAATATTTATGCCGAATATACAGACTGGAAACAATGATCAAAAAGGTGTTAGAAGTCTAAACCTTTCTGTAGCATGCGGAATTGCTATATATGAGGCGCACAAACAAATAAATTTTCAAAATGGTAATTAAGTACAACCAATGCCTTACAATATTCCCATGTCTCGGTAGCTCAGCTGGTTAGAGCGGCGGATTCATAGCCCGCAGGTCGCGTGTTCAAGTCACGCTCGAGACATTGTCAATACTTTTCAATTGAAGAACATAGGTTAAATTTCAATTTAATTAAAATATTAAAAACAATAATGTTTAATTCACTAGGCACAGTATTAGATCCAAAAAAATCTAAAGCAAAATATCCAGAAGTAAGAGTTATAGTTCTTGATGACAATTTTAATACTTTTCAGCATGTCGCAAATTGTCTTCTAACAATAATCCCAAGCATGAGTGAACAAATGGCATGGGATCTAACCATCAAAGTTGACAAGACAGGATCTGCGGAGGTTTGGAGAGGTAATCTTGAACAGGCGGAGCTATATCATGAGCAACTATTCAGCAAAGGATTAACAATGGCTCCAATTGAGTCAACATAAAATAAGTAAGATTGACAGAAAATTTTTGGCTTATAAATTCGAATCGTTCAAGGATTAAAAGGTTTTCAAAGAATAATCAAAATAAAGATAAATTTTTTGAATATATGTTTATCGACTCTGGAAAAATTCTTGGTGTTTTAGGAAAAGAACCACCTCTTATGACAACCAGAGAAGAACTTAAAGTTGATAAAGCTAGAGATGAATGGAGAAAGTTAATCGCTCAAGGTTGGAGGAGAACCAAACCAGTTTGGGAAGACTATTAGGATCAAATATTATTACTAGGATTAGTTATATATATTATGAGATTTAGGACGTAGTTGGCGGGTAAATTTAATGGCTTCAAAAGTAACAAAGCCATTCCTTGAGTCACATTAAATTCTTTATTTTTCATAAAAAAAGAAAAGTCTGATTTAATTATAAAAAGACTGTCAAATACAAATTAAAATACTGAAAAAAATATATAAGCAATTATTGATTAAGAATTTTCAAGATATCTAATACCTAAAACTTATTTAAAAAAATTATAGATTTAGGGTTACTTGTTATTTTTTTTTAACAAAAAAATATCCACTTTATAATTTAATAATCTCTACTTTTTATTAATTAGTAATACCCAATGAAATATCTCATCTCAAGCAAAATATCAAGAGATTCAATTGTATTGGAATAGTTGCAATGAGTATTGGATTGATATCAAAAAAAGTAATTAACTATCCAGCTGGAGGATTTATGAAAGGTACTCAAGAAATAACCTTTAATTTCTAGCCATTAATCTTCTTAAGAATTCCTTAATTCATAAATCCAGTCAACTTTGATAACTCTTTTAATGAAAGTACACCTAAAATTAGTTTTCCATTTATTTCCCATGTCGGAAACCCTTTAATTTTTTTATCAATGCATAATTGAGTTTGACTGTTTATGCCATCTCTTGCACATTCAACTACATTAAGTTCTCTATAAGCTTGCTTACCAAATAATTCACTTTGATTAAGGCAATTAGGACACCAATATGCTGAATATTTAACTACACCATTATCTTTAAGGTATTTTGCCAACTCGATTGATTCCCTAGTGCTTTCTGAGGTGACTATAAGTTCTCTCTGATTATGTAAGTGGGAGCTATTTACAGCACTTGGTAAAGTAATCAAAACCAATAGTGGGATTAATAGGCGTTTCATTTATTTACTACTTTTCCTCCATATTTTCTAGCTATCTTATCAAGCAAAATTCGTATATCTTTATTTTTAAGTTTCTCTATTTGCTGAAGATTTTCAAGAAGATCACATATTTGATCCTGTGTATCTTCATTTAATTCACTTACTGCCATTTATATTTAGAGTTTTTATATTCCAATTTTAAATCAAAAAAAATTTACATACTCATTGTATATATATTTTTTTATTGCTATTTTTTTAAAGCGGGCTAAAGTTCATATCTCCACGAGGATTTAGTCCGCTGAATTTTTAAAGATTCAATTTATTTTGGATCCCTCTTTAAGAAGTTAATTAGAAATATTCAAAAATATTTATCTTTGCTTAATTGCTAAATTCTATTGAAAAGCATTCTCATATAAACATTAATAGTGTGACACTATTTATTCAATAATATTGTTATTTCGCTTCATGACTTTCTTAAAATACTTAAACTCAATAAATTCATGCATCATTTTGATATTATCAGATAATACTTTTTTATTAACTGCATATTCGTCCAAATTAAGTGGAGATTTATTTTTTTCAGAAAATCTTTCGTGATCAAAATAAAAGTTTATAAAATCACCTTGACCATTTTGATTTTGATCATAAGATTCATTTAACACTCCTCGAGACCTCAACGCTTCCTCAACCAATAAACCTGTTACTTTTGACTGACTAAACTCATTAGCTGTACACAATTTTTCAATAATTTCATGCACTTCTTCACTTGGCAAAAAACCAATTCTTTTCCTCGGAGAGGGCATAATTAAAAAAAAATAGTGTCACACTTGCACATTATAAGTGTTGCACTATATTTGATTTAAGTCAACTAATTTTGCTATGCATATTTTAATATTTCCTGTCGGATTTATTCTTTGGTATCTAGCTTATGAAGCAAAACCTATTAATAATGATGAAGTAACTCTTCATTGGGAAGAGAAAAATATAAATAAAAGAAATAAACTTTTAAATATAATGAACGAAAGCTTTTAAAATTTACTGTAAATCGATTTTGACCATTCCTTGTGCTTATAATCTAGATCTGAGATTAGCTGTTTTTGATAAGTAAACTTGAGTTGATTTTCGTTAAGTGATTTTTTTGTGATAATCATCTCTTCAGAGAAAAAATCAGGAGCATTAGAAATACTAAATTTTTTTTTTACTTCCATATAAGTAATCTATCTATTTTTTTTATATGACTCAAAAGAATATAGTCTTTATATTTTTATATTCTCTTTATATTTCCTTAATATATTTTTTTTAGCACGTTTGTTAAAAATATTAGTTTATTAAATAAAAAAGGTTATATTTAAACAAAATATAAGTTTTATTATGAATCTTAAGGAGAGAGGCATTACTGTTGGAGATTTACTAATCATACTAATAATAATAATCACTTCTACAATAATAATTAAATCATTTAGCAAGGATAAGAAAACAACACATAATTATAGTAATCAAGAGCAAGTTACTTATAAGATAAATTATTATCAAAAATTAATTTGAATAGCTTATATAAATTATTTATAAAACTCTTAATTAATTTATTTTAATATTATTTATCTGTTATTTAACATTTAAAGAATATATAATTATTAAACAAAGAGTTTATTTATTTTAAATATTTAGATGAAATGATTTAGAACTTTCCCATTTCAAATTATCCTTTAAATCATTGAAATCATTTGAGATTGAAACTAAATTAACCATTTGAAGAATTTGAGTTTTATTTAGCCTATTAGTAGCAATAACTTTATTAAGCATTTCTAAAACATATTTATCATTAATATTCATTGTTTGTATAAAAAAACTATGATTCTTCAATTCCTATACCTTATCTTATATTTTTAAAATTTACTTTTAAAATTTCATAATATATTTATTGAGAAAAAATAAATATTTAATAAATCATCAAAAATCAAAACTCTTACTGATAAGTAAAAATCCTTAGCTCACTTTCTTATAAATTCGTTTATTGTAAAAAGAAAAAAAAATGAAAAAAAATTCCAATAAAGAATACCTTAATAGAGATGAAGTTAATGAAATGATTGAATCCGCTTTAAGGAGACACAATAGAAGATCTACAATAATTTCAAGTGTACTTGGCTGGATTCTAATAGGAGGTTATTCGTTTGGACTTTTTCAAGCAGTTCAAAATGTCTAATTAATCTTTTCTTTAAAGCAGAACTTGCTAGATGATAAATTAATATAAGACTAAGTATTTATTATGAGGGAATATATTGAGGCAAATCTTACAGTGATAAGAAAATATTTAATAAAACGAAAAAAGCAAACATCCAAATTAAATAATGTTTCGATAATGGAAGAATTCAAAGAATGGAGCAAAGATCCATTACCTGAAACAGAAATAATTTGGACTTTACCTGACTTAACGAGAAATGAAAGACTAAAAAATTTTTGTCGCTCAATTAAAAAGGAAATAAGATAAGTTTTTAACTACCTAGTTCTATATGATTTACCTTTAAGTAAAAATAACCGGCAAATCCAACTATATTCAAAATTACAACGAAAATCCAAGCTCCAATTGGCTGATTAGAATCAAATTTTTTAATTTTAACTTTTTCCTTTAGTCTTTCAATATATTTAGCCATTATTAAAAATATTAAAAAGAATAATTCTTATTATAGAGATTTGAATTTAAAGGAATCTTAAATAAAATAAAATTTCTTTTAATTAGAATTTTTATTGACAAGCCTGTTAATGGGATATTTAATTAACTCCTTTTTGAGATTTTTTAAAAGTTTATTGTGATTCAAAATTGTATATTTCTTAGTAAAGGAATAATGCCATTTCATTGAATTAAAAAAAAACTTGCTAATTTATTATTATTAAAATTATAATACTTATTACGGTCATTCAGACCATACATAATTTAAATAAGGACTAATTTTTTCATGAGCTTAAGAGTTGGCCAAGAAGCACCAGACTTTAGTGCTACAGCAGTATATGATCAAGAGTTTAAGGAGATTACACTTTCAGGTCTAAGAGGTAAATGGGTTGTTTTATTCTTTTACCCACTAGATTTTACATTTGTATGCCCAACTGAAATCACTGCATTTAGTGATAGATACCAAGATTTTTCAGCTCTTAATACTGAAATACTTGGGGTATCAGTTGATAGCAAACACTGTCATTTGGCTTGGATACAAACCCCAAGAAATGAAGGCGGAATAGGTGATATTAACTACCCGTTAGTTTCTGACTTAAAAAGAGAAATTTGCCAGGCTTACAATGTGCTTAATGACGATGGAGAGGCCGATAGAGGTTTATTTCTTATCAATCCCGAAGGAGTAATTATGCATACGACTGTTAACAAGGCTCCTGTAGGTAGAAATGTTGATGAAACGCTAAGGATTCTTCAAGGTTATCAATACGTAGCGGCAAACCCCGATGAAGTATGTCCAGCCAACTGGACCCCCGGGGAAAAAACAATGTTAGAGGATCCCAAAGGCAGTAAGGAATATTTTTCTGCGCTATAGAAGGATTAGAAACATTTAAGTAAGTATTGAGTAATATATAATTATAAAAAAATAAAAAATTAATATATTCAAAAATGGGATAATGTCCCATTTTCGAGGTTTGGGCACTATCCAATCGCTTAAATTAGTTTTATATGATATGAATGACCACGTATAAAAAGAAATTTCTATGGCGACCATGATAAAAAGATTTATTAAATTTAAGTCACTTAAACCAAAATATCTATAAATATAAAATTGATCATCAACACTAATATTATTAATTTGAAGATGCCAAAGATAGACAGAAATCAAAATAAAATTTACCAATATTATTTTTTTTAACAGAAACCTCGATTTCTTAAAAATTAATAAGATAGAAATTAAAAATATGAAAAAACTTAACTGTGGAATATCCAGTTTTGGTACATCAATTCCTTCAAGTAATAAATTAAATATAAGATCAAAATTTATATATATATAATCAGCTATTAAGTAAGAAAGAAATATTAAATTTATTGCTACTAAAAATAATAATCTTTTTCCTTTAATTATTTTTATACTATGAATTTTATCCTTATTAAAATTATAGTATGTATAGTTTTTTAAAGAGTTTAAACACACTAAAGATGGACATATTGCACCGCTCAAATAGTAAAGAATTGAATAAAAGGAAATATTATTAATATTGAGTGAATACAAATTAAACCATTGTTTTTGTACAAATGGAAGAATAAGTAAAAATGAAAGTGTAACTAATAACTTCGTTGTATTGTTTTTAATTATCAAGAAAATATTTTTTTTAATTTAAAACAATTAAATCAAACTTTCAACAATTTAGAAGTATTTAATTTAAAAACTTTTTTATCTATAGTTTCTTGATTTAAAAGTATATCAACTAATTTATCTAGTAAGACTCTATTTTTTTTCAATATTTTTATTGAATTATTTAATGAAATTTTAGAAATATTTATGATTTCATTATCTATTCTAGAACTAGTATTTTCTGCTATGAGAGGCTTTCTTCTAAATAAGCCATCTCCTAAATACATTTCATTATTATCAGAATCCATTGAAATTGGACCAATAATTGAAAATCCATATTTCGTAACCATTTCCCTTATAATTTTTGTCGCATAAGAGATATCATTTAAAGAACATTGTGTAATTTCACTTTTACCAAAAACTATCGTTTCTGCTGCTCTTCCAGCTAGAGCAATTTCAATTTTTGAAAATAATAACTTTTTTGAAATCAAACCACTAGAAATTACATCTTCGTCAGGGCATATTTTTGTATATCCTCCTATAGATCCAGATCTAGGTAAAATCGTAATTTTATCAACTGATTCAATTCCATTTATCACAGCAGATACAATGGCTCTGCCTACTTCGTTATAAGCAATAATTTTTTTCATATTTGGAGAAGTTATTAATGAACTTCTCAGGCCAATGGTAATTTTATCGAGAGCATTTTCTATATGAAGATCACTGATTAATTTAGATTCATCTCTTGCACAGTGAATAGCACTTTCATTCATCAAATTTGCAAGATCTGCCCCCGAAAATCCAACTGTTCTTGAAGCCCAATATCCTAAGTCAACTTCTCTTGAGAGTGGTTTGGAAAGTGAATGAACTGAAAGAATTTTTTTTCTTCCATCTAAATCTGGAAGCATTACCTCAATTTTCCTATCAAATCTACCTGGTCTTAATAATGCTGAATCCAAAATATCTGGTCTATTTGTTGCTGCTAAAACAATAATCCCGGAATTATCAGCAAAACCATCTAATTCAGTTAAAAGCTGATTGAGGGTTTGTTCTCTTTCATCATTTCCACCTCCAATCCCAGAACCTCTTTGCCTACCAATAGAATCAATTTCATCAATGAAAATTATACAAGGAGATTTTTCCTTAGCCTTAGAGAATAGATCCCGAACTCGGCTTGCACCAACACCAACAAAAAGTTCTACAAACTCTGATGCCGATATTGAAAGAAAAGGCACTCCTGATTCACCAGCAATTGCTTTAGCCAATAATGTTTTACCTGTACCTGGTGGGCCTATCAGAAGAACTCCCTTAGGAACTTTTGCTCCAAGATTTTCAAATTTCTTTGGTTCTTTCAAAAATGTTATTACCTCTTTTAATTCCTCAGCGGCTTCAGGGACACCAGCTACATCATCGAATCTCGTTTCTACATCATCAATAGTTACAAATTTAGCTTGATTTTTAGTAAAACCAAAGGCTCTGGAAGCCAATTTTGATGTACTCCTCAATATTAAGACTATAGCTAATATGAAAATCAGGAAAAGACTTATTGAAGCAAATGAATTAGCAGCTGAGGCTTCTTTTCTACTATTGTTAATTGTAAGATCTACCTTATTTTCAGTAGCCTTTTCAAGGATTAATTGATCATTGTAAAGAATGGGTATTTTAAATTTATCCCCATTTTTATACAAAACATCAATTTCTCTCTGCCTAGGATAAAAAAATATTGATTCTATTTTCCCCGTCTCTATATCTTCTAGAAGATCCGAATAACTTGATTTAGAATCTGAATATGAGAATTTTGATCTAAACACTAATCTTTATAAGTGATTAATAAAGCATATATACTTATTTAAAAAATTGTCGTATATAAACAAAATATACTCAAAAGTTTTGGAGATAACCAGTTAAAGGTTATATTATTATATGGAAATAAAGAAACAGAATGGCTGTACCAAAGAAGAAAAAATCAAAGAGCAAAAGGAACCAAAGGCACGCTGTTTGGAAAGGAAAAGCAGCAATAGCAGCTCAAAAAGCTATATCTTTGGGTAAATCAGTTCTAACTGGGAAAGCTCAAGGATTTGTTTATCCTATTGAAGAAGAAGAAGAAGAGTAGATTTTAAGATCCTAATTTAAATGCTTCAAGTATAACGGCATAAATTGCACCAATTCTTAATTTATCAACTACTGTCCATAGATAATAAAATTTTGAACTAGAGGAAGGTTTAATTCTTATAATGATTTCAATAAAAATAATAATTATTGGGACCATTATCAACTCATTTTTACCTTCAGATATAAATTTTGTAAGGAAATTTGCGAACAAAAAATAACCCGTCAAAACAGAAATTAGACCAATAGATTTTGTCCTCCAAGTATCACTTAGAAAACCAAAAATTAAATTATTTAACTGGTAGGTTATTCTTGAAAAATTAGTTTTTTGCATTACTAAAAGACACTAAATAATCACTTAGAAAGCTATAGTCAACATATGATTTTTTTAGTTTAGGGCCTTTAATTACATTTGCCACATTATTCTCATCACCAAGACTATCTAAAATACAATCTAATTTAATATTTTCCTCAAGAACAATTGGGATATTTGAGGGAACAAAAATTGTAGGCAAGTTAGCTGCCAAGGAAGATTTCAATCCTGGATTGGAGTCTTCAAAAACAATTGAGTTTTTTTTGTTTATACCACTTAATTGGATTGCCTTTAAATATGGGAGAGGATTTGGTTTTTTTAATTCAACGTCTTCACTTGAAATAATGAACTCAAAAGGGTTGAAGCCATTAAAAAGATATTCAACAAGTAGATTTACTTGATTTCTTGAACTTGAAGTAACAATAAATTGTCTTACTTTTTTTCTATGTAATTCATTTATTAATCTAAAAACACCAGTTTTGAAGCTAACGTAATTTTTTTTTATAATTTCTAAATAATGAAACTGCTTTGTTTCATGAATTTTGAGAATTAAATCTTCCGAGAAATTATCATTATTAGATTTAGCGTAATAAGCAATCCTATTTTTGCCCCCATTTATCTTCAGAAGGTTTATATATGTTTTAGTATCCCAATTCCAATAAATACCAAGGTCATTAAATGCATTATTAAAAGCAGGTAAATGGGCCTCTAATTCAGTATTTGCGATGGTGCCATCTAAATCCCAATAAACACCCTCCAGATAAGTCACCTAAAAGAATTTCTTTTATTTACGGTAAAATACAAGAGCAATTATTGCTGGCCCTGCTAACGCAACTACAGCCAAAGGAATAAGTGTTGCCATGATTAATGAATATGTTTTGTGATACTATTTTTACAAATAAATGACGAAACTGTACTGATACGTTACAAGATTGAATTAAATTATGAAATCATGGACATGTATAGAAAATTGTGGAGCTTGTTGTAAATTCGACTTGAACGAAAGAAGCGATTTGGCTAACAAACTTAACAAAGAAGATATAGCTTTGATACATTCGATGACGGCTAAAGACGGTTGGTGTAAAAACCTAGACAGAGAAAACAAAAAATGCTTAATTTATGAAAACAGACCACATTTTTGCCGTGTAAGTGAATTTTCAACTTCATTTAAAGGATATTTGAAATCTGGTGATAAATTTTTAATAGATTGCTGCAAACAACATATTTCATCAAATTATGGATCTCAAAGTAAAGAGATGAAAACTTTTAGAATTTCTGTTTCAGGAAAATGAATAGTAAATTAGAAAAAAATGAAAACAATCTAGAAAAAAGTTTTTTTTCAATATTTATAACGACTTTTACAACAATTTTTATTGCTGAACTTGGCGATAAAACTCAGATAGCCACATTAATGCTTTCTGCCGAATCGGGCAGGCCAATAGTTGTTTTTCTTGGAAGTTCTCTAGCGTTAATAAGCTCTAGCATAGTAGGAGTTCTTATTGGTAAATGGGTATCAAAAAAAATATCTCCTAGCAAATTTGCTTTATCTACTGGTACTTTAATGATATTGATAAGTATATTTTTAGCTTATGAAACATTCAAAAATTATTTATAAATGGTATTAAGTTTATTACTATCAACATTTTTAACCGTTTTCATAGCTGAATTAGGTGACAAAACTCAACTAGCTACTTTAACTATAAGTGGCACTTCAAATAAACCATTAGCAGTTTTTCTAGGATCTTCTTCAGCACTTGTTTTTGCTAGTTTACTAGGAGCTTTAACAGGTGGGTCTATTTCAAGTTTTTTACCCGAAGTAGTTCTTAAGTCAATAGCTTCCATTACATTTTTCATCATTGGTATAAGGCTTTTTATCAACTCTTTCACTATCGAAAAAGAAGAAAAAGAAGAGAAAGAAAATAATTAGTTTTAAGCCTGGTTAATAAGGTGTAATAATGAAGTGTATACCCCTAAATTAATTTATAATTTCATCTAGATCATGTTCACATCATCTTCAATAATTGATAATCTTAATCAGTCAGAAGGTTTAGAATATAAAAAATTATGCAGATTATTAAAAATAACAAAGAAACCTGATAAGGATAAATTAGATATTGCTTTAACAGCTCTAGAAAAACTTGAAATAATTAATAAAAATGAAAATGATGAATATACTTGCATAAAGGATAATGATCATCTTGTGGCAAAAATAAGATGTAGTAGCAAAGGCTATTGCTTCGCCGTAAGAGGAAAAGACAAAGAAGATATCTACATTAAAGAAAATCTACTTAACTATGCATGGAATGGAGATAAAGTTTTAGTAAGGATAATAAAAGAGGGATATAGAAGAAGATCACCTGAAGGAATAGTTGATTGTATTCTTGAAAGATCAAATCAAATACTTCTTTCTAAAGTAGAAATAATAAACAATGATGTATATGCAATCCCAATAGACGATAGGATCCTTTCTAAAATTAAACTTCCAAAAGAGAATAAAAAATACACATTCAATCCGGACAATAAGAATATAGTAAAAGTTGAGATTGATAGATTCCCTATAGGTCAAGAAGAAGGACTAGGTCATGTGATACAAGAACTAAAACTAAACAATAATGAAGACTATGATACAGACTTTGTTTTATCTAAAAGCAATATCGTTAAATCATACGATTTAAATCTTATTGAATCAAATAAAATAGAACAAAGGGAGAGGATAGACCTTACAGATAAAAACTCTTATTTATTCAAAAGTTGGAATTCTAGTAATTCTCCAATGCTCCCAATGATTCAAATAGAGCAGGGAAAAAATAAAAATACTAAATTATGGATACATACAAATAATCTTGCAGAAAGAGTAGATCTACATAGTAAAAAATCATTAGAAATATTATTCAAAGGCTTTGAATCATTACCCCTATTAAATGATTGGCAAAACTACCTTGGTGAAGCCATAAGAAATGATTCCGAATTTAAATTTGGTGAAAAGAATGAAGCAATAAGCCTCTGTGTCAATTTAAATACTGAGTATGAAATAATTGATTGGTCATTTCATCTTACTTTAGTAAAATGCACTCTTATTGTTGGAAGTGATCATACTGACGCGCTTCTATCAAGAAAAAGCAAATCAAGAATAACCTCTCGGATATTAAAACCTATAAAGGAATATGTCGACGATTTAGATAAAATACTAGAAATTTCTAGTTCATTCAGAGAAAAACATCTTTTGAAGGGTAAGGTGGAAATTCCTGCGCCACTGAATAAGATTGAAGCACTAGAAGAATTTTTTATTCACAATCCAGCTGAATATTCAAAAGGATATTTTGAATCATTAAATAAAGAAGATTGCCAAACTTACCTTTCACCAATACTATATGAAGCTAATTTAATATGGTTCAAACATTCAAATCAATATGGCTTAAAAAGTGCAGGATACATCTCAAATGGAATAGATTACGTTAATGCTAATGAAATTATCAAATATTCAGAATTTATTGATAATAATGTAGAGCTTAATGAAGATGGTAATTTGACATTTAGCCAAGTAATTAAATTATGTGACGACGATAATAAAAAAAGAATTTTACATAAACTTCTAATTAATGAATTTAAGGACAATGAAATAAGGTTGATATCTAAAGATCCTGATAATGATGAATCAGAAAAATTATTTATTTCTCCATGGACAATTCCTGGATTTGACTTCACAAATCTTATAAATCAGTACTGTATTTTTAATATGATAATAAATGGTAAGAAATCAAAGAAAAATAATATAAATGAAATTAATATTTCTGAGAGTAATTCATTAGAATTAGTAAATTGGAATATATTTAATTCATCAATTTCAAAAAATCTAGAAATATTATTTAACAACTTTGTGATTGATAAACTCAATGAATTCAAATACAAAATTAACCAATATAAATCTAATATGGTAAATTTGAAAAAAGTAAGAAAAGCAGAAAAATTACTAGGTAATATTTATAGTGGGTTTATTTTATCAGTGCAAACATATGGTTTCTTTGTTGAGATATCAGAACTAAATGTAGAAGGTTTAGTACACGTAAGCACTCTTAATAATGATTGGTATGAATATAGGTCAAGGCAAAATCTATTAATTGGAAGAAAATCTAAAAAATCATATAAAGTTGGAGATGCAATAGAAGTAAAAATAATAAAAGTTGATATTCTTAAATATCAAATTGATTTAGAATTAACATAAATAAATTTTCACAAAATATATTATGGAAATATTAACCAAAAATATTTAAGATAACTTTTTAAAATTATGTTTAAGAAAAAATATTTACTTTTAACTCTTTTATTAATAATTATTTTTCAAATCTTATTATATACAAATAATAATCAGAAGACTTCATTTAGATACTTTAAGTGGACCCTCCAAGAAGTAAGTATAGGTAAGTTAATCAGTATTTCGTTTTTTTCTGGTTTATTTATAAGCACTTTATTGAATACAACAATTACTAGCACTAGTTTCAGAAAAAAAACTTTCGAAAATTTAGAAGATGATTTTGTATCTAATAATAATGAGGAAGAAATGGAAGCAAGCGTTGAGATGCCTCCACAAAGGGATATTAGAGAAACTCAACCAACAATTTCTGTTAATTACAGAGTAGTCAAAAATATGAATGATAATAATTTTAAAAAAGATCAAAGTTATTCAAATCAAGATATTAAAGATGACTGGGATAATGCTGATAATGATTGGTAGAAAAATAAATTAATTAAAAAATGTTTTTTTAATTTATAATGAAATAAATAGTTTTTTTTATGGAAGAAAATTTAGACAAAAATACTGAAGTAAATAAAGAAATATCTGATAAAACTACTAAATCAAACTCTGAGGAAATAAAAGGGCCTAAATCAGAAAAAGTTATCAATATGAATAATGGTGATTCTGCCACTAAAGTTGTTATAAAAAATGAAATTAATACTCCCGAAAAACCTATAACGAAACCCAAAAAAGAACTCCCAGTAGAGAAAAAGCCTTTCCTAGAATTTATTAACATTCACCTAATTCCATCACTTACTGAGGAAATTACTCAAAGAGGATTAGAAATAAACAATATTAACCTCACTAACACAAATAGACCTATTGCTGGGGATAAATGTTGGGTAATAAATTGTGAAATTAAAGATACATGTAACTTTTGGTTATCCTTTGAGAAGGATGATATTAGTTCATTAAAAAGTATTTCTTTATCAAAACCTAATCAAAAACCAAGTATTATTGAATCTTTTCTTATTGACGAAAAAAGAATTACCCTAAATTTAATTATTTCAAGAGTACTTCAAAGATTGAATGGGCAAAAGTTAATAGGAATTAATTAGAAAAACAATAACACCAAGTTAACTTTTCCCTCGAAAATACAAATCATAGTAAATAATAGTATTAATAAACCGAATAAAAAATGGCTCAATCAACTGTTGAATCAAAAAATAAAAAAGATATTAATAATGGAAAAATACCAGCAAAAGAAACAATTTTGTCCCCAAGATTCTATACAACAGACTTTGAGGCCATGGAAAATATGGATTTATCAATAAACGAGGAGGAATTGGAAGCTATATGTGAAGAATTTAGGAAAGATTACAATAGACATCATTTTGTAAGAAATAGTGAATTTGAAGGTGCTGCAGAAAAATTAGATCCTGAGACAAGAGAGCTTTTTGTTGATTTTCTCGAGGGAAGTTGTACTTCAGAGTTTTCAGGTTTTTTACTTTATAAGGAACTTAGTAAGAGAATTAAAGTCAAAAACCCTCTACTTGCTGAATGTTTTGCTCATATGGCCAGAGATGAAGCAAGACATGCAGGTTTTTTAAATAAATCAATGAGTGACTTTGGACTTCAGTTAGATTTAGGTTTTTTAACAGCCAATAAAGATTACACTTATTTCCCTCCAAGAAGTATTTTTTACGCTACTTATTTATCCGAAAAAATAGGTTATTGGAGATACATAGCAATTTACAGGCATCTCGAAAAGAACCCTGATAGCAAAATTTTTCCACTATTTAATTACTTTGAAAATTGGTGTCAAGATGAAAATAGACATGGGGATTTCTTTGACGCATTAATGAAAGCACAGCCACGTACTGTTAAATCTTTAAGCCAAAAAATTACCATTGGCGGCTCTACTTTTACACACCCATTATTTGACTACTTCCATAGGTTTAGATATTTTTTGAATAATCTTCCATTAACATCGAAGTTATGGTCTAGGTTCTTTCTATTAGCTGTATTTGCAACTATGTATGCAAGGGATTTGGGTATTAAAAAAGATTTCTACAGTTCTTTAGGTTTAGATGCCAGAGATTACGACCAGTTTGTTATAAATAAAACGAATGAAACTGCAGCTAGAGTTTTCCCTGTAGTAATGGACGTTTATGATAAATCTTTTTATGGAAGATTAGATAAAATAGTAGATAATAATAAGATTCTTTCCGATATTGCAAACAGTGATGCAAATAAAGTATCTAAAACTTTTAAAAAATTACCTAAATATTTATCAAACGGTTACCAGTTATTAAGACTATACTTATTAAAACCTCTTGATAGCAAAGATTTCCAACCATCGATTAGATAATCTTTAATACAGAGAAGATTTATAGACTCATATGCTTTCGTCACAAATCAAATCAAATGAAATCATTTTTGGTAGTTGCAATAAAGATTTATTAGAAGAAATTATTTTCTACGGCATTGGACTTGGTGCTGATTTTGTAGAAATATTTATAGAGAATACTGACAACTCAAGCGTTTTAGCTGAAGAAGATTTTATTACAAGTGTAAGTCCATCATTTGGAAGGGGTGCTGGAATTAGAATCTTCAAGGAAAAAAAGGATGGATTTGTAAGTACAAATGATTTAACAAAGCATGGCTTGATGAGATCGGTATCTCAGGCTATTGAGATGTTAGACATAACAGACAACAAAAAAAGAGAAGTTTTTAATGGATTAAATAAACATAAGGACTATAGTTTTTCCAAGAAAAAATGGATAAATGAAGTCCCATCGATTAATGAAATAAGTGAAAAATTATTAGTCAGCACAAAGTCTCTTAAAAAAAATAATAAAATAATAACTAGAAAAGGTAGTTACTCAAGAAATCTGCAAGAAGTAATTATAGCCTCCAGCGATGGAACCTATGTTTCCGATATTAGGTTGCATCAAACAGTTGGACTCAACGTAATTGCTAGTGATGCCCAATATAGATCTAGTGGAAGTAGAAGATTTGGATCGTCAGGAATGCCTAATGAATTCAGATTATGGGATCACGAAAAAGCAGCTAATGATGTGTTTGAAAGTTCAATGAATATGTTGTATGCAGATTATGTTGATGCGGGACAAATGCCTGTTGTATTAGCTAATAAATTTGGTGGCGTTATATTCCACGAAGCCTGCGGTCATTTACTAGAAACTACTCAAATAGAGAGAGGAACAACACCATTTGAGAATAAATTGAATGAAAAAATTGCACATGAATCCGTAACAGCAATAGATGAAGGGATATCAGAAGGTTCCTTTGGTTCATTATCAGTAGATGATGAAGGTATGGAACCCGAAAAATCAGTTCTTATAAAAGATGGAATTTTAAAAAAATTCATATCAGACAGAGCAGGTGAATTAAGAACTGGCCATAAAAGAACAGGCAGTGGAAGAAGACAAAATTATTCTTTTGCAGCAGCTTCAAGAATGAGAAATACATATATAGCTAAAGGTGATTACTCCAAAGAAGATTTGATAAGTAGTATTAGCGATGGTCTTTACTGCAAATCAATGGGTGGAGGCAGTGTAGGTGCTACTGGACAATTTAATTTTGCTGTAGAAGAAGGTTATCTAATTAAAAATGGTAAATTAACTAACCCAGTAAAGGGAGCCACTTTGATTGGAGAGGCTAAAGAAGTTATGCCAAAAATATCAATGTGTGGAAATGACCTAGAATTAGCACCTGGATTTTGTGGATCCATCAGTGGAAGTGTCAACGTAACTGTTGGTCAACCTCATATTAAGGTTGATTCAATCACTGTTGGTGGAAGATAGAATATGAATTCAAGAGAAATAACAACTCAAATCTCCGAAGCTGCAGATTCCCTAAATCTTAGAAAATGGGATTATGGTGCAAGCTTTTCTAATGATTACTCTGTTCAAGTAGATAAAGGAGAGGCTAAACAACTTAAGGCATCACAAAAGCAAATTTTAACTATAAGAGTTTGGAATCAATCAAATCTAGTTGGTATTACCACAACAAGTGATATTAGTGAATCTGGGATTAAAAAGGCTCTTAAGCAAGCAAACATAGCTTCTGATTTCGGAAATAAGAATGAAAGTACAGAATTTTCACCACTAGCAAAGGATCCTATTAAAGTTAAGAAAGTTAAAAAAAGAAATCCTGTTGGTATAAAAAAACTACTTACTCTTTTAAGAGAAGCGGAAGTTAAACTAATCGAAAGTCATGAATCAATAAAATCTGTTCCATATAATGGTTTATCTGAGAGTTTCTTTGAAAGAGTTTATGCAAATAGTGAGGGTGCCTTTCGAAGTTATTCCAAAAGTCAAGCAGCACTATATTTATATGCAAGAGCAGAAGAAAAAAATAAAAAACCTCGTAGTTCAGGTTCCGTAAAACTTGGATATGGAGCTGATGATATAGATATAGAGTCGTGTATTAAAGAGGCTTCAAATAAAACAATTTCTCATTTAAATTATTCATCTATTAAAACTGATAAATATTTAATATGTTTTTCCCCAGACTCTTTTTTAACTATCATTAATGCCTTTAGCTCAATGTTTAATGCTAGAAGCATCATAGATGGAGTGAGCTTATCTAATAAAAATTCAATCGGAGAAAAACTATCTACAGAAGCACTTAATATTTATGATGACGGTCTTCACGAAAAGAATATTTCTTCAACACCATTTGATGGAGAAGGAACCCCAACCAAAAGACTATGTCTAATTAACAAAGGCAGAATTGAAAATCTTATACATTCTGAATCAACTGCAAGAATATTTAAAACAACTCCCACTGGCCACGCTGGACTAGGATCAAAAGTCTCAGTATCTCCTGATTGGATCGTAGTTGAAAAATCAGAAGAAAACTTTGATCTAAAAAAATCACTAGATCACTCTACTTATGAGGGAGAATTTGTTTATATCGAAGAGTTAAATGCAATCCATGCAGGAGTCAGAGCAAGTCAAGGTTCATTTTCTCTTCCATTTGATGGATGGCTCTACAAAAACGGTAAAAAAATCTCAATAGAATCTGCCACCGTAGCAGGGGATATCAAATATCTTTTGAAAAATATAGTAAATATTGAATCAAGCCAAGAGGTAACAACAAGTGGAATTTCTCCACATATATGGGTAGATGAATTATCAATAACTGGTGACGCGTGAGAATTATATTCTGGGGAACACCTGAATATTCAATTCCTAGTCTTGATATTTTTATTAAATCTAAGCACGAGGTAATTGCAGTAGTTAGCCAACCTGACAAGAAGAGATCTAGGGGAAATAAATTAATAGCCTCACCTGTAAAAAGTATTGCTGAGCAAGAATCTATAAAAGTTTATACTCCAGAAAAAATCAAGGGCAATATAGATTTTATAAATGAACTTAAATCACTTTCTTGTGATTTATTTATTGTTATAGCTTACGGGAAAATTTTACCCAAAGAGATTCTGGAAATCCCAAAATTTGGTTGTTGGAACGCACATGCTTCATTACTTCCAAGATGGCGTGGTGCCGCCCCAATACAATGGTCCTTAATAAAAGGCGATGAATTTACTGGTGTAGGAATTATGAAAATGAATGAGGGATTAGATACTGGCGACATATTGTTGGAAGAAAAAATTAAAATCAATAATAACGATAATTTAAATACACTATCGGAAAAACTTAGTATTTTATCGGCAAAATTATTTTTAAATGCTACATCTTTAATCGAAGAAAATATTAATAAAAATACTAATCCTCAATTGACAAAACAAAATACCCTTGGAAGAGAAATTACTTACGCAAGAATGATTGAAAAATCAGACTTTAAAGTTGATTGGGGTAATGAGGCAATTAAAATTTCTCAAAAAATAAAAGCATTACACCCGCGCGTAAATACTACTTTTAGAGGTAAGAACTTAAAAATACTCAAAATCAAAGTTTTGAGTATTGATGTAATTAAAAATGAAAAATACCTTTTCATGAGCGATAATTCAAGAACAGGTATTATTCTTGCTGTTATAGAAAAGGAAGGAATAATAATTTCAACTAAAACTGATCCGATTATTTTGTTAGAAGCAAAACTTGAAGGCAAAAACATATCTAGCAAAAATCAATTGATACAACAGTTAAAGCCATCAGTAGGTGAATTCTTCTCAGATTAAGTTTTAGATTCTTTTTTAGAAAATCCCCAAATGAAAGCGAATAGAATCAAAATATAAAAATAATAGTCTGGAAGAATAGATTCCTTAATTAACGTATTTAGTAAAAGCTTAATCCCAACAATCAAAATTGCTACGTAACCAGCTGTTTCTAATCTAGAAAATATATCCAGAAGTTTTAGAAATATCCCAGATGTAAATCTTAAGGCTAATACTCCAATTACTGCTCCAAATATAATTAATATGTATTGATCGCTTATAGCTACTGCAGTAGTGATACTGTCTATGGAAAATGCAAAATCTGTAATTGAAAGAAGCGCTACAACCCTTAAGAACCTGAAATTATTTTTATTATTATCTGTCCCATTTTCAGCGCTTTCTATATCTGAATTTAAAAAAACATTTGAGAAGAATAAGTATATTAAATAAATACCAGCAAAAACTCTAATAAGAATAAATTTAAGAAGAACATTAGATAATATGATGAGAATAATTCTAAATAATAAAGATATTGTTATACCAATATTTAAGGCTCTTGACCTTAATTCTGAGCTTTCCAGGGATTTAGTAAGAGAAGCTAGTGCTACAGCATTATCTGCCGATAATAATAATTCTAGAGCAATTAAGATGGGTAAAAGTGTAAAGATTTCGTACCAACTGTCTACCTGATCTAGTGTGGGTATAAAAGAATTTATAGCGGCTGAATCCATCAAATATTATTCACAATCAGTATAAAATCTAATATAATGTATCGGATATTTGTAATCAAGATTGCTAACTATAAATGAGTTTAAATACTTTAGTTAATTATATTTCGAACTCACAAATTACTTCTGAATTAATAAAAAGAATTTCAAAAAATAATGAATTAAATATTGTTGGTTCAAGTAGATATGCAAAATCAATAATCTTAGATAGCATCGCAAAAAAAGAGGAAAAAAATATATTATTGATTTGTCCTAATGTAGAAATTGCCTACAAATGGATTGGTTATTTTGAAAGTATAAATGATAAAGAAGTTTTATATTATCCTCCAACGGAACATCTGCCATACGGATCAATTAATAAATCCAAAGAGATTGAATTTACTCAGCTTACTGTATTATCCAAATTAATAAAAAAAGAGAAAAATGAACTTAATATTGTCATATCAACAGAGAGATCACTACAACCTCATCTAATAAATAAAAACTTATTAATTGAAAACAAGTTAGATTTGCAAAAAGGGGTTCAAATCGAGATTCAAGAATTAGCAAATAAACTTACTTTACTGGGTTATACGAAGGATAATATTACTTCAACAGAAGGATTTTGGAGTAGGAGAGGGGAAATAATAGATATTTATCCTGTCAATAATGAGTTTCCTATAAGATTAGAATTTTTTGATAATGTAATCGAGAAAATAAGAGAATATGATCCCCAAACACAGAAAACATTAGAAAATATCAATAATATTGAAATAATACAGGCTGGATTTGATTTGCTAATAAAAGATAAGTTAAATAATTTATCTAAAAACAGTACTTTTAATTCAGAAGATATAAATAAAAATAATCTTGATCGTTATTTAGGAATAATTGAAAAAGAACCCTCAAATTTAATAGATTTTATAAATAGAGAAACAATTCTTGTAATTGATGAATTAGAAGATTGTAAAAAATTTGCACATAATTGGTATCTAGATTCAGAAAGTAATTTTGATAATTGTGAGTATGAATTAAATGAGAATCTTAAAAATAATGACATTAATTTAGAGGCTAAACCAAATTTGCATTTAAAGTTTGACGAAATATTAAATTCACTAGGAAATTTTAATTTAATAAAATTTTATGAATTTGAATCTAAAGTCAATATTAATAATAGGTTTTTGTTGAATGATAAAAGAATTAATTCATACTCTAAAAATATAGGAAAATTATCCAATGATATAAATAAAAATATAAAAAATAATGAAAAAGTATGGATATTATCAGCACAGCCATTGCGAACAAGGACTTTACTTTTTGAGCATGAATGTAATACAAACTTCCTAAACAATCCTAATGATATTGATGAAGCATTTAAGTCAACTAATAATTCAACTCCTTTAATTATAAAAAATAAGAATAATTATGAAATCGAGGGTTTTTATCTTCCGATATGGAAAATTGTCCTAATAACAGATAAAGAATTATTTTCACAACAATCTCTTTTTAATAATGTATTCATAAGAAGAAAAAAAAGAAGTGTCAATTCAAATATAAATGTGAATAAGATTAGTCCAGGTGATTTTATAGTTCATAAGAATCATGGAATAGGAAAATTTTTAAAAATAGAAAAAATAAATATAACTGGAGATTCAAGAGATTATTTAGTCATTCAATATCAGGATGGAAAGATAAGTGTTGCCGCTGATCAACTTGGTAGTGTTAACAGATATCGATCAAGCGGAAATATAAAGCCGAAAATTAATAAACTAGGAGGGACCGAATGGGAAAGAATTAAAGATAAAAATAAGAAACAAATAAAAAAAGTTGCTGTCGATATATTAAAACTTTATGCAAAGAGAGAAAAATTAAACGGTCATAGATACCCAGAAGATGGCCCTTGGCAAGATGAATTAGAGGAATCATTCCCTTATCAACCAACACCTGATCAAATTACTGCTGTAGAAGAAATAAAATCTGATATGGAAAGCGATAAGCCAATGGACAGGTTAGTTTGTGGAGATGTAGGATTTGGTAAGACAGAAGTAGCTATTCGGGCAATTTTCAAGGCTATTACATCAGGCAAACAGGTAATATTACTAGCACCTACAACAATTCTAGCTCAGCAACATTGGAGAACAATAAATAATAGATTTTCACCTTACCCAATAAAAGTTTCATTACTCAATAGATTCAAAACCGCTAATGAGAGAAAGGAAATCTATGAAGGGTTGGAAAATAACAAAATTGATTTAGTTGTAGCAACGCACCAAATTTTAGGAAAAGAAATTAAAATTAAAAACTTAGGATTACTAGTTATTGATGAAGAGCAAAGATTCGGAGTAAGACAAAAGGAGAAAATTAAAAAAATCAAAACCAACATAGACGTTTTAACTCTGTCGGCAACTCCAATCCCAAGAACTCTTTATATGAGTTTATCTGGACTGAGACAAATGAGCTTATTAAATACTCCTCCTCCATCAAGAAGATCGATAAAAACATATTTATCTGAAATAGATATGGATGTTATAAGAACTGCAATTAATCAAGAACTTGATAGGGGAGGGCAAATATTTTATGTTCTTCCAAGAATTTCAGATATCGATCAGGCTGTAGTCAAATTAAAAAATATGTTTAGCAGCTTAAAATTTATTATTGCTCATGGGCAAATGAACGAAACAGAGCTTGAAAACGCAATGATTGCTTTTAATAATGGAGAAGTAGATCTAATGATATGCACAACGATAATTGAAAGTGGATTAGACATACCTAAAGTAAATACAATTATTATTGAAGATTCTCACAAATTTGGACTTTCACAACTTTATCAACTTAGAGGAAGAGTTGGTAGAAGCGGGGTACAAGCACATGCTTGGTTATTTTATCCAAATATAAATAAAATTAATGACGCTGCAAAACAAAGATTGAAAGCTATAAAAGACTTTTCGGAACTAGGAAGTGGATACCAACTCGCAATGAAAGATATGGAAATAAGAGGCGTTGGAAGTTTACTAGGAGAAGAACAGAGTGGAAAGGTAAATGCTATTGGATATGATTTATATATAGAAATGCTCCATGAGGCTATTTCAGAAATTAGTGGACAAGAAATACCAGAAGTTAGCGACACACAGATTGATCTCCCAATTAATGCATTTATACCTGCAACATGGATATTAAACAGGGAAGAGAAGCTTGAGGCTTACAAATCTGCTACTGAATGTTCAAATAATAATGAATTAACTGAATTAGCTACAGACTGGGTGAATAGATATGGAACCTTACCCAAACCTGTTGAGTCATTAATTATGATAATGAGACTAAAATTAATTGCTAAAAAATGTGGTTTTAATAAGATCAAGCTCAAAAAGCCAAACATCGTGATAGAAACCAAATTAAAAAATTCAACATTTAAAATTCTTAAAAATACCTTATCAAGTAGTGTTCAAAATAAATTTAATTTTGATGAAGGAGAACAATTATCAATCATAACTATAAGGGGATTAGGAGTAACTGAGATTCAAAATCAAATTGATCAACTAATGTTATGGTTTGGGTCTTTTGAAAGAGAAATAAAGAATTTCGATAAAGAACTTCTTAATAAAAGAGAATAAATTATTAAATAATTATTTAAAATCCGCGAAAGAGATGGATTTCGGTTAGGTTTATAAAAATTTATTTGTTTTATGGGTGAATATATAGACGTCGGAATTCAATCTTCAATTTTACCCTTATCAATTATTCTTTCATCAATTGTACTAGGTATATTTGCACTATTTGGAGAAGAGACAGAAAATGATGATGATGATTCTGATTCAGGAAGTGGTGGCCTAATGCAACCTATTTGAAATTATTTATAAATAATCTGTTTTGACCTTCTCTTAAAGACCCTAAATAATCTATAAAAAGAACCTATCATTAAAATCAGAGCTATAAAAAAGGAGGCAAAAATAAAAATTACCAAAAATATTTCGTAGAGATATGAAAAGAGATCAATAATTAATAAAAAAGATTTATTTAATGTCGTTGGTAAATTTTGTAGAAGTAAACTTTTATTAGGAATTAAATAATTTATATAAACTAATAAAATACTAAAAGCAAACAAAAAGAAAGATTCAGTAAATAGCCTTTTTTTAGATTTTCTTCTTAGATTTAATTTTTTTTTAAAAATATATTTGTCAGAATTAATATTAAAGTTTGGGATGTTTAAATCTGCCATACATAAAAGATCAAAGAATAAATTAATACTTACTCTGAAAAGAAATTATCCCATAATATCGTGATTGTATTTAAGATGCTAATGGTTCTTTATCTTAATTTATTAGTTCATTTTTTTCCTTATCTTCAACAGGACTATAAAAATAAATAAAAGAAGAGGAGAAAAGAACTATAGAACAAATTGCAATAAACGGTGGCATAATGAAATTGAAAAATTTAACTTTGTTATTTAACCCAAATCTTAATTTTTTAGGCGTATTATTAGTTAAATCAGTTTTTTTTATTCTTACTTTTGACGATTCATTTAACTGATCAAAACAATTTATGGTGTCTGAAAGTAATGAATTACCAATCTTTAAAATTAATGGCTTTACATTTGGTTTAGAGCTCTTGAGAACAATGTTATGTATGTGAAGATTGTCAGCTTTTATATCAATCAATTTAGACTCGTATAATGGGATTTCGTTTTTGACTAAAAGATTTGAATAAATATAAAAAGCATTCATAATGGGCACTAAATGCTCAATTTTACCTTCAATAAGCGGTTTATCAATTATGGTCAATTTCCATTGAGAAATTATTGAAATTTGATCTTTGTTTTCATTATTTGAATAATCTGGCAATCCAATTATTTCTAGACTTACTGAAGATTGATGAAATGATAATTTATTTTGCATAATATTAAAAATCGAATAAAAAATTCTTCAACTTTTGATAACCCTTATTTGAAATACAAAGAGATAAGGTAAGCAAAGACTTTATAATCATTTCATCATTTTCAGTTTGATTTAAAAGCTTTTTAACTCTCATACTATCTAAATTAAATCTCTCTTTAATCAAGTCTATTAATCTATTATTAAAATCATTCCAAATAACTGAATTCTTTTCAAGATTTTCTTTAGATTGAAGTATCTCTCTTATATAAGGATATAAATATCTAGACATTTCAACAGTGATTTTAATCAAAGCATCAAATTCATCTACTTTAATATTGTTATTCACATAAGATTTTCTCAATGGATTATTATTTCTTAATTTCCAAATAGTAACTTTATTTGGCAAAACATCATTTAAATTTAATCGATTTGATAAAGCATAAAGGGATTGTATTCCATTTAAATCAATAGTCTCCAGTATTAATAATAATAAATCAAGTTTCTCTATAGATTGTCTTGACACCTGATTTCTTTTAGTTAAAAATGTAATCGTTCTTCGTTAAAATATGTTTAATTATAACAGAATTTCTATTCCATTTTTTGAAATAAAAATGAATATAACTTATCAAGTTCTTCAATAGTTAGCATTCCATAACTCCATAATAAGATTGGTAGTGGAGTGTTATTTTTTATAGATAATTTAAGCCCAAGTTCAATAGATGACTCATCTAAACCTATTTCATTAGATAAATAAAGTATTATCTCTTTGTGAAAATTATTATTCATGTATCTTATTTAATTCTTGAGTAAATCAGAGATTTGGTCATTTGGTTAAGGACTAATTTTCTTATAAAAAGAAAATTATTTAAAAGTAAAAATGAAAATTTTCTTAATGGAAATAAAAAAAAGTTTCTATTTGCAAAAATTGATATCAATGTGTCAGTTATAAAAATAGTAAAAATAATATCTAAAATCCTTCTTGAAAAATATTTAAATTTAAATAAGATCAAATGCTTTTTTGTAATAGCAATATTTTCATTTAAGAGATCAAAAATAGTATTAACATCTCTCCAACAACTATTTAGACCTTGACCTCCCACAGGATGAAATGTGTGAAACGCATCCCCAACAAAAACTAATTTTTTAAAATTTAAAACTGGTAAATTTAAGGATAATGAAACAGGAAATATATTAAATTCACCAATAATTTGATCTACCTTAAATTCATCAGGCAAAATAGTTGATAAATTATCCATCAAAAAATTCTTGTCAGAATTTAATCTTTCAATTCCCTTTAATGTACTGGAAGTCCAAATTACTTGATATAAGTTTTTTTCTAAAGGTAATAATGCAAGTGGGCCTTCTTTTCTAAAAATTTCATAAGCACGCTTTTCACAATGACCTCTAAGAGAGACTTTAAAAGTTAAACAAGACTGACTATAAGATTTTTTTATATCGACAAAATCTAAGAATTTTTTATCAAGTGAGTTTGCTCCTGTTGAAAAGAATTGATAATCAAATAATATTTTTTTTCGTAATAATCTCTGTGGTGTCATAAAAAAAATATTTTCATAATTATCAATCTCTTGAAAAAATATGTTCATGAGATCCGAATGTTTAACTACCCAGCCAATATTTTCAGCAGAACTTATATCATCATCTAAGTCAGAAGTTGATAAATTGGTAAAAGCAGAAGTTACGCTATCTGAAATTGAAAGGGTATCAAAGCCAAATAAAAATGGTTCTAATTTTTCCCAAAGTCTGAATTTAGATAAGATTTTTCTTGTTGAGTGAGTAATTGCATAAGTTTTATCTTTATCAATTAATCTATCTTTAGGTAACAAATCAGTTAAAAAAATATTGCAATCAAATTTTGAAAGTGCAATTGAAAGTAATAAACCTGTTGGACCTGATCCAACAATTTTAAAATTGAATTTATTTCTCATCAGAATTTATTTCTCATCAGATTATATAAGCATCAACTATTTATTCAAATAAATATAGCAAATTTCCTCAAATGCTGGTCTTAATAAATAGGGGTATTCACCAACCCATAAGTTAATTTCAGGAAGCCAAGCATCGGTCAAATAAAAATCTCTGTCAAAATTACGGTTATCAGATGTTATTAAACATCTAATACTCGAACCCACCCTAATTTGACTGTGCTTATTTTCCATAGGAAAACTTAATTTTTCCAAATAACCATCTTCATCTTCTAATTCAAGTACTAACCAAGTCCTTTTGTTTTCAATAACTTCTAATCGACCTTGCCTATTAGATTGCTCTCTTGAGCTTTCAATCTTTTCTGTTTTATAGATATCTGATATATAGCCATCAAATATAGAAAAAAATTTATATTTTCTTAATTGCAAATTTTTTCTACTTGATTCAAGAATTGGGCCCCAAATGATATACAAAAAGAACCCTACACAAAGGAATAACCAGACATTATTAGTTTGATCTCCAGTCGAACTAATAATTAAAGAGATAAATCCACCAATTGAAGAAACTATTACTCTTTGGAGAATTTTTCTGGGATTCCCCAACGCGTACTTAAATTGACTTCCTGTCCCAACTGCAGGAATAAGTTTTGAAATTTGATTTGAATTAATTGGAATTAACATTTTAAAAAATCAATTTTTCAAGTCCGTAAACTAAAGTTTCATAATTACCAATTTTTTTAATAGCCTGTAAAACACCTGGCATATATGCCTTTCTATCAATAGTGTCATGCTTAATTGTGTAAGTTTCACCTGGCGATCCCATAATTACTAACTGATGAGCGAGTAATCCTGGTAATCGTACAGAATGTATATTAATTCCTGAATCTCTGAGCCCACCCCGTACACCTTTCAAAGACTCAGACTCTTTTACTAAATTCTGATTAAATTTCTTTGGATATTCTTCAATCATTTCTGCAGTTTTTATACAAGTCCCACTAGGAGAATCTGCTTTTTGATTATGATGCATCTCTATTAATTCAATATTGTCATAAAACTTTGCAGCTACAGATGCCGCTTGCTGAAGAAGAACCATACCTACTGAAAAATTAGGAATTATTGCACAACCAATCGATGATTTCTGAGCAAAAACAGACAAATCTTGTATTTGCGAAGGGCTTAGACCTGTAGTTCCTACTACTGGTGATATACCATATGCAATAGCTGATCTGGTGTTTTCATATACAGAATCAGGATGAGTAAAATCAACTAGCACAGGTTTGATATTTTCATTTCTATAATTTTGGCTAACAGAACATAAAGTTCCTTCAAAATCATTTGAAACAAAAACATCACAATTTTTTACCTTCAATAATTCAGAAATATTTGAGCCATTGTTCTTTTCGTTTATGTCGATTGCTGCAACAAGCTCACAATCTGTAGAATTTAATACAGTATTAATAACTTCGCTACCCATTCTGCCTAAAGCTCCGGAAACTATTACTGGTACTGTTTTTTTAGAATTTTCAATCATTTTTTTTTAAAATTTTTTTTTAAAGGTTGTTACATGCTATTTATATTGCACACAATAACGTCTTTTCATTCGTAGGCTGGTAGAAATACTTAAAGAAAATCAATGTTTACGCAGGTCCGCTCAGCAAATCGCAGAGTATCTCCTGTTGAGGATAACAAACACAAAGTTGTAATAAAAGCAGTTTATGTTGTCCTTGAGCCACAATACCAAAATTCCTTAACGGAAGCTGCAAAGTCAATAAATAAGATGAATGGGCCGATAGGTATAGACCTTAGCGGCTATCTTATCGAAGAACTTAGGAATGATAGTAATTTTGAAGATTTTAAAGAAGATATAGCTAATGCAGATATATTCGTTGCTTCTCTAATTTTCATTGAAGACCTTGCTCAAAAAGTGGTAGATGCAGTATCTCCATTTAAAGACAAACTTAAAGCATCAATTATTTTCCCCTCCATGCCAGAGGTAATGAGATTAAATAAGCTAGGTTCATTTAGTATGGCCCAACTTGGTCAATCTAAAAGTATTATTGGAGATTTAATAAAAAAGAAAAAAGAATCAGATGGAGCAAGTTTCCAAGATTCAATGTTGAAGTTATTAAATACACTACCTTCAATACTTAAATATCTACCAGTAGAAAAAGCACAAGATGCTAGAACATTTATTCTGAGTTTTCAGTACTGGTTAGGTGGTACCACTGAGAACTTAAAAAACTTCTTATTAATGATTTCTGAAAAGTACGCTGTTTCAGAGATCATAAAAGATCAAATAGAAGAATTCAAAATTCAAGACCCTGAAACATTTCCAGATTTAGGAATTTGGCATCCTCTTGCTCCTTGCATGTTTGAAAGTCTTAAAGAATATCAAAATTGGGAAAACAATAGGAAAGATATAAATCCTAAAGATAATAAAACTCCAACAATAGGATTAGTGCTTCAAAGGAGTCATATCGTTACAGGAGATGATGCTCATTACGTTGCTGTTATTCAAGAATTGGAATACAGAGGTGCGAGAGTACTACCTATCTTCTGTGGAGGTCTAGATTTTTCTAAACCAGTTAATGAATTTTATTATGATTCTATAAATAAGGATCAACCTATAGTAGATGGAGTTGTATCTCTAACAGGATTTGCACTAGTTGGTGGGCCAGCAAGACAGGATCATCCTAGAGCTATTGAAGCCCTAAAGAGGTTAAACAGACCATATATGGTTGCACTTCCATTAGTCTTCCAAACAACACAAGAATGGGAAGATAGTGATCTAGGTTTACACCCTGTTCAGGTAGCACTTCAGATTGCGATTCCAGAGCTTGATGGTGCTATTGAACCTATTATTCTCTCAGGTCGTGATGATGCTACAGGTAAGGCGCATACTCTCCAAGATCGAGTTGATGTAATAGCTGAAAGAGCAATAAAATGGTCAACTTTAAGAGTTAAACAAAGAAAGGATAAAAAATTAGCAATTACAGTATTTAGTTTTCCACCAGACAAAGGAAATGTTGGTACGGCAGCATACTTGAATGTTTTTGGTTCAATTTATAGAGTACTTCTTGAAATGAAATCGAAAGGATATCAAATAGATGAACTTCCAAGTAATTCAAAAGAATTAATGGAAAAAGTAATTAACAACCCTGAAGCGATGGATGGTTCTCCAGAGTTAAATATTGCTCATAAGATGTCAGTAAAAGAATACGAAGAGTTCACACCATATTCACAAAGACTTGAAGAAAATTGGGGTAAACCTCCTGGGAACCTTAATAGTGACGGACAAAACCTTCTTATCTATGGTAAACATTTTGGAAATGTTTTTATAGGAGTTCAACCTACTTTCGGTTATGAAGGTGATCCCATGAGATTGCTCTATTCAAGAAGTGCTAGTCCTCATCATGGTTTTGCTGCTTATTACACTTATGTAGAAAAAATCTGGGGGGCTGATGCTGTTCTTCATTTTGGAACTCACGGCTCACTTGAATTTATGCCTGGGAAGCAGATGGGCATGAGTGAAACTTGCTATCCGGATTCTCTCATTGGATCATTGCCTAATTTGTATTACTATGCCGCGAATAATCCATCTGAAGCAACAATTGCGAAGAGAAGAGGATATGCTTCAACTATTAGTTATCTGACTCCTCCAGCGGAAAATGCAGGACTATACAAAGGACTTAAAGAACTAAGTGAACTCGTCGGTTCTTATCAACAATTAAGAGAAAATAGCAGGGGTGTTCAAATTGTTAATGCAATAGTTGAGACTTCTAAACAATGTAACCTTGACAAAGATGTAGAAATTCCTTCAAAAGACGTAGAAGAACTTTCAATAGATGAAAGAGATTTATTTGTTGGTAATGTCTATAAACAGTTGATGGAAATTGAAAGCAGATTGTTACCTTGCGGTCTTCATACTATTGGAGAAGCTCCAACAGCAGAAGAAGCTGTTGCAACACTTGTAAATATTGCATCTTTAGAGAGAGAACAAGAAGGATTAAGATCTCTTCCTGGATTACTCGCAGAATCAATCGGTCTAAATATTGAACAAATTTATGATGGTAATAATAAGGGTGAACTTAAATTTGTAGAGTTAAATGAAAAAATCATAAAGACAGCAAGAGAGTCGATTTTTGCGATGGTCAACTCCTTAAAAATTGTTGATGGCAGAGTTTATTTAGAAAAATCACTTCTTTCCAAACTTTTCGATTTACTTAAAGTTTTTGGTCTAAATCTACCTACCCCTTGGCTAAGAGTTTGCAGATTAAATGGATTTAATGAAGTTAATCAGAAGGAATTAAATAAATTATTTGACTACTTACTTTTCTGTCTGGAACAGGTCTGCGCAGACAAAGAAATGGATAGCCTCATTAAAGCCTTAGATGGGAACTATGTTTTACCTGGACCAGGTGGAGATCCCATAAGAAATCCAGGTGTTTTGCCCAGTGGTAAAAATATCCATGCACTTGATCCTCAATCAATCCCAACTACAGCAGCAGTAGCTGCAGCGAAGTCTGTTGTTGACAAATTAATTGAAAGACAAAAAGAAGAGCAAGGAACTTGGCCTGAAACAATAGCTTGTGTTTTATGGGGTACTGATAACATCAAAACATACGGAGAATCACTGGCACAAATCTTATGGTTTGTTGGGGTAAAACCAAAACCAGATTCTGTTGGAAGAATCAACAAACTAGAATTAATCCCTTTAGAAGAATTAGGAAGGCCAAGAATAGATGTAGTAGTTAACTGTTCAGGAGTATTTAGAGATCTATTTATTAATCAAATGGCATTAATAGATCAGGCAGTCAAATTAGCAGCTGAAGCTGATGAACCCTTGGAATCTAATTTTGTAAGGAAACATTCACTAGAACAAGCAGAAAAAGAAGGCACTTCTATCAGAGAAGCTTCAGCGAGAGTATTCTCTAATGCAAGTGGAAGTTACAGTTCAAATGTTAATTTAGCTGTAGAAAATTCAACATGGGAGGAAGAAAATGAATTACAAGAAATGTATTTATCTCGCAAAACATATGCTTTTAATGCCGATAATCCAGGTGAGATGAATCAAAAAAGAGAGGTATTTGAGTCAGTAATGAAAACAGCAGATGTTACATTTCAAAACCTTGATTCTTCAGAGATTTCATTAACAGATGTAAGTCATTATTTTGATTCGGATCCAACAAAATTGATCAAGACATTAAGAGATGACGGAAAAGAACCAAGTAGCTACATAGCTGATACAACAACTTCTAATGCTCAAGTTAGAACTCTTGGAGAAACTATCAGATTAGACTCAAGAACAAAACTTTTAAATCCTAAGTGGTATGAAGGCATGCTCAAATCTGGCTACGAAGGAGTTAGAGAACTTTCTAACAGACTTAATTACACTCTTGGTTGGAGTGCTACAAGTGGTCAAGTAGATAATTTTGTATATGAAGAAACTAATGAAACATTTATAAATGACGAAGAGATGAGGAAAAGATTAATGGATCTTAATCCTAATAGTTTCAGAAGAATTGTTGGAACATTGCTAGAAGTCAATGGTAGGGGATATTGGGAAACTTCAGATGAGAATATAGAACAGTTGAAAGAACTATATCAAGAGGTAGAGGATAAAATCGAGGGAGTTAAAGAATAATAAATTTATTATTTTCTGTAAATCCTGTCAGCTACTTTCAGTATTTGATAATTTAGTTTGACGTTGTGAACTCTCACTATATCGATATTAAATTGAGAACAAAGACAACTTATTGCGAGTGTTCCTATATCCCTTTCTTTTGGATTTTTCTCATTCAAAATTTCTCCTATAAATCTCTTCCTAGATGCACCTATCAAAATTGGCAAATTCCATTTTTTAAATACATCTAAGTTTCTCAAGATTTCCAAATTATGAATGATATCCTTTGAAAAACCAATTCCAGGATCCACTATTATATTTCTTTCAGAAATATTTTTTTCTAAAGCATTCTTTATTAAATTATCAAGTGAGCACTTAACTTCACTCAATACATTCTGGTAATTAGAGAGTTGATTCATATTTTGACTATTACCACGACTATGAGTTATGACGAATGGACAGTTAAATTTTGATACGACATCCAAAATTTTTATATCTCTTCTTCCTCCTGTGACATCATTTATCCAATTAGCACCATTTAAAAGAGCTTCGTAAGCCACTTCAGAATTAAAAGTATCAATTGAAATTAAAACATCTGGAAATTCGGATTTTATTAATTTTAGATATGGGATCAATCTTTTTATTTCTATACTAGATCCAACTTCATCAGCCCCAGGTCTCGTACTTTGAGCACCAAGATCAATAACATCAACACCATTGCTCAAGAAATTATATACTTGATCTAAAACTTTTTTTGAAGAGTTTAATTCCCCTCCATCACTAAATGAATCAGGAGTTAAATTAATAACTCCCATAATTGAAGTTTTTTGGCCCCAGCATTTTGGCCATGGGTTTTTCTTATTGATAATTTGCAATTCTCGCGAAACTATTCGGATCTAATGAAGCCCCTCCAACTAACACTCCATCTATATCACTCATTGACATGATTTCGTCAATATTGTTAGGTTTAACAGATCCTCCATATTGAATAATTACATCATCAAAACCAATTAATTTCCTAATCAAAGAACATATCTTATTAGCATCTTCTGCCTCACATGTTTTACCAGTGCCAATAGCCCATATTGGTTCATAGGCAACAATTAAATTAGATGGATCTGTATTTTCTAATCCTTGTTCAACCTGTCTAGTAATAACTCTATCAGCTTCTCCTCTCTCTCTTTGTTCTAATGTTTCTCCTACACAAACTATTGGAGTAAGTCCACTAGATTGAGCAAAAACTGCTCTTTTATTAATTTGTTCATCACTTTCACTAAAATATTTCCTTGGTTCACTATGTCCAACGATTGCATATGAAACACCATGTTCAAGAAGCATTTTTGGAGATATTTCTGCAGTAAATGCTCCTTGATCTTCCCAATGAATATTTTGACTAGAAATTTCTAAATAATCAAAATCAGAATGATCAGAAAAGGTTGAAATAGCTGTAAAAGGTGGAGCAATAACAACTTTACGATCGTCTTGAATGTTTTTTATTAAAGGAATAAACTCTTCTAAATAGGATTTAGCTTCAGCACAAGTCATGTGCATTTTCCAATTACCAGCAATTACAGATTTTCTCAAAATACTATCTCCAAGAAAAATATACTAATACAAAGTGAGTTGAATAAGCTAACTATTCAAAAATTAATTCATTTTTTAGAAATATTACTTTATCTCCCTTGTTTAACTTCCTTCCTCTCCTAGTCTCAATTACACCATTAACCTTAACAGAACCAGATTTAATAAAAATTTTTGCTTCGCCACCAGAAGATGCCAGATTTTTCCATTTTAAGAATTGATCCAATTTCATTGTTTTTTATACCCAAAGATATTGATAAAGTAGGATAAACAATTAAATATATAATATCTTGAGACTAATACCACCAGTCAGACCATATTCAAGTAGGTTTATCAAAGGCTTTATATGCATGCTGATTTACGTAGCTTGTTGGCCTTTATTAGCTTATTTAGCTGGAAACTTAATCCCAGCAATTGGATCAGGTGATCTCTCGAAAGTTTCTAGCATAATAATTAAGTCATTATTTGTATTTTTAGTTCAGAAAACTGCTCAATTTGGACAGGATGTATTCATAGCAAAACCATCATTAGAAATTAGTGAAGTGATGAGAGAAAATTTATTTTGCAGAATTCAAAAAATAAAGATGAATTCAATTGAAAATATTTCAGCCGGGGATATCACATATAGACTTACAGAAGATGCCGATAGGGTAAGTGAAGTTATTTATAAAACAGCTCAAGATTCTATTCCATGCACTTTACAGTTGTTAGCGGTAATAATCTACATGTTTTATTTAGACTGGTCACTAACAGTATCAACCTTCGTTTTAGCACCATTGATTATTCTTTCAGTTAACAGTTTTGGAAGAAGAGTTTTAATAGCATCCGAAAAAAGTCAAGAATCAACAAGTAATTTAGCAGGTTTAATAGGTGAATCTATAAATGGAATGTCCACGATAAGAGCTTTTGCTGCAGAAAATTGGATTGAGAAAAGATTTTATAAAAGATTAAGTACAAATAAAAAAGCAAAATATAAAACATTAAAACTACTTGCATTTCAACATCCAGTAGTTGGATTTGTTGAAGCATTTGGAATATTAGCAATATTAGGTTTAGGAGCCGCAAGAATCAATCAAGGCCTTCTAACAAGCGAAGAATTTAGTAGTTTTTTTGCAGCAATATTAATGCTTATTGATCCAATAAGCCATGTAAGTACAAATTTTAATGACTATAAACAGGCAGAAGCATCCATAAAAAGGTTGAAAAACATAAATCAAGAACCTGTCGAAGATGATAAAGAAAATTTACGAAGGATATCCAATTTTGAAGGCAAAATAAGTTTCAAGAAAGTAAATTTCGCTTACAAAAAAGATAATCAAGTACTTAAAAATATCAATTTAGAAATTAAAAGAGGGGAAGTCACAGCATTTGTTGGGGCTTCTGGAGCTGGTAAAAGTACAATGTTGGCTTTGATATTAAAGTTTTTAACCCCAAATAATGGAGACATTTTTATAGATGATAAAAATCTCAAAATATTAAATACTAAAGATATTAGAAAAAACATTGCACTAGTACAACAACAACCTTTTTTATTTTCAGGAACAATTATTGATGTAATAAGAATGGGCAGAAATTTCACCAAAGAAGAAGTTTTTGAATCGGCAAAGAAAGCTAATGCTCACAACTTCATTCAAAAGCTTCCTGATAAATATGAAACTAAGATAACTGAAAGGGGATCAAATTTCTCAGGAGGTCAGATTCAGAGGATAGCAATTGCTAGAGCTATACTAGGAAACCCATCCATTCTTCTTCTAGATGAGGCTACAAGTGCATTAGATGCAGAATCAGAGTCAGATGTTCAAGAAGGGCTTAACAGAGCTATGAAAAATAGAACTGTTATTGTAATTGCTCATAGATTATCAACTACTCAAGAGGCAGATAAAATAGTTGTTTTTGATAAAGGAGAAATTATTGAGGTAGGAAAACATATTGATTTACTCAATAAAAAAGGAATTTATAAAGAATTATGTGAAAAACAATTAATAAAAAAATTATAACTCTATTTTATTTATTAAAAGTTAAATCCATGAGTCAAAACAACAATGAATCTGCCAACCCAGTTTTAACCTTTGAAGGGAAAAAATATTTAATTAACGAGCTTTCTAATGACTTAAAAGAATCTATAAAAACATTACAAATTGCAGAAACACAACTTAAGATGCATGAAGATACATTGAGATTACTTGCAATTAGTCGAAACACATTAGCTAATCAATTAAGAGAAAAACTAAAAAACGTAGAGTAAAGTTTAATAATTATGGATTTCCTGTAAAGAGTAAGTATCAATTTTATTACTTTGCAAGGCTTTGATTGCTTTAATGGCTGCCTTGGCTCCAGGAATAGTTGTAAAAGTTGGGATATTATATTCTAAAGCAGCACGTCTTAAATAAGCGTCATCATGAAGTGCCTGAGATCCTATTGGAGTATTAATTATTAATTGAACTAGACCCGAACGAATTAGGTCCTCTATATTTGGCCTACCTTCATGAACTTTTAGCACTTCTTCAACTTGAATGCCTAAATTCACCAAATATTCAGCTGTTCCCTTTGTTGCGATTAATTTAAATCCTAAAATTAACAATTCCTTGGAAATTTTCTCAAGATTTTTTTTATCTAAATCATTTGTAGACAAAAATGCTACTCCCTCAGAAGGGACACCATTTCCTGCTGCCAATTCGGACTTGGCATAAGCAATACCGAAATCTTTAGCTAAACCCATTACTTCTCCTGTAGACCTCATTTCAGGGCCAAGTAGTGTATCTGATCCAGGAAATCTTTTGAAAGGCAAAACAGCTTCTTTTACTGCCTGATATTTTGGAGTAAATTCTTTTGTAAAATCAATATCTTCTAATGTAAAACCCTGCATTAATTGGGTCGCTAGTTTTGCGACTGGTTTACCTATGGCCTTTGAAACAAATGGGACTGTTCTTGAAGCTCTTGGATTTGCCTCAAGAATAAACAACTTATTTTCCTTATTATTTATATTTGTAACTGCAAATTGCAAATTAATTAAACCAACAACATTTAGTCTTTTTGCAATTAACTTTGTCCAGTTCTTTACAGTTTCTATAGTGGATGATGAAAGAGAAACAGAGGGTAAACAACAAGCTGAATCTCCAGAATGAATACCTGCAGGTTCCACATGTTCCATTAGACCAGCAATTACGACAGAACCTTCTGAATCGCATAAAGCATCTACATCTATCTCAATAGCATTATTCAAATATTGATCAAGCAGGATTGGATGGTCAGGTGAAACCTTAACTGCCTCAGTGATATATCTCGATAATTCTTGCTGATCTTTAACAATTTCCATAGCCCTACCTCCTAATACATAAGAGGGTCTTACAACCAATGGGAATCCAATTTTTTTTGCTACGGTTTGTGCTTCATTTTGATTACGAGCTATCCCGTTTAAAGGTTGCCTAATAGATAATTCATCAAGTATTTTTGTAAATTCCTCTCTATCTTCTGCTAAATCGATAGATATAGGTGAAGTGCCAAGAATTTTTGATCCAGTTCTTAGCCCATCATTAGATTTAAGCCATTCAAATAAAGGTAAGGATAATTTCAGTGGGGTTTGACCTCCAAATTGAACAATCAAACCATAGGGGTTTTCTGCTTCTATTATGTTGAGCACATCCTCCAAAGTTACAGGTTCAAAATATAAAAAATCACTTGTGTCATAATCAGTTGATACGGTTTCAGGGTTACTATTAACCATTATGGTTTTGTAACCATTACTAGAAGATTGGTATGATGCATGACAACAACAGTAATCAAATTCTATTCCCTGACCAATTCTGTTTGGACCTCCTCCAAGAATCATAATTTTTTTTGATTTATTATTTTCAGAAATCTCGCTATCAAAAATTTCAGAATTTAAATTAATAAAAGACTCTTCGTAAGTTGAATAATGATAAGGAGTTGAGGATGAAAACTCTGCTGAACATGTATCAACAGTTTTATAAATAGGTATTATGTTAAGTTCTTTTCTATATCTTCTTACTTCAAAAAAATCAGAATTTGTTAACTTAGCTATCTGTTGATCTGAAAAGCCTAACTGTTTAGCACGCAGCATCAAATCTTTATCTAGATCATAAAGTTCTTTACCTTTCAAAAAATCATATTCAAAATTAAAAATATTACGTAATTTTTCTATAAACCATAAATCTATATTGGTAACCTCTTGGATATAAGAATTTGTTTTACCAAGCTGCATAGCTTTTTTAACTATAAAAATTCTCTCTGAGGTTGGGTTTCTTAAACTATTCTTTAAGTGATTCTCGTTATTGAATTCATCTAATGAATCATACTCCCAACCAGAAACACCTACTTCTAAGGACCTTAACGCTTTCTGGAATGATTCTTCAAAAGAACGTCCAATAGCCATTGACTCACCTACGGATTTCATAGCAGTGCTTAAGGTATTGGACGAGCCTTTAAACTTTTCAAAGGCAAACCTAGGAATTTTTGTAACTACGTAATCAATAGAAGGTTCAAAACATGCCGGTGTTTTTTTTGTAATATCATTAATAATCTCATCAAGTGTATAGCCAACAGATAATAAAGCTGCAATCTTGGCTATAGGAAATCCAGTTGCTTTACTGGCCAAAGCAGAGGATCTACTCACACGAGGATTCATTTCTATGACAATTACTTCACCATTAGTTGGATTTACCGCAAATTGGATATTACTTCCTCCAGTTTCAACTCCTACCTCTCTAATAATCTTCAATGACAAATCCCTCAATCGCTGATATTCCTTATCAGTTAAAGTCTGTGCAGGAGCTACTGTAATCGAATCTCCAGTATGAACACCCATTGGGTCTAGATTTTCAATACTGCAAACTATCACAACGTTATCTGCAGTATCTCGCATCACCTCTAATTCAAACTCCTTCCATCCAATAAGTGATTTTTCGATCAATATTTGATTACTTGGACTTTCATCTAAACCTGTTTTACACAATTCGACAAATTCTTCAAGGTTAAAAGCAATTCCACCTCCTACACCACCTAAAGTAAATGCGGGCCTTATTATAAGAGGATAGGAATTAATTTTCTTAGATACCTCTTTTGCTTCAGTTAGATTTGATGCTATCCCGGATGGGCAAACATTAACATTTATTTTTTCCATCGATTCCTTAAACAATTTTCTATCTTCAGCTTTATTGATAGCTTTTAAATCAGCACCAATTAATTCAACGTTATTTTTTTTTAAAAAATCTAACTCCGATAATTTAACTGCAAGATTCAAGGCGGTTTGACCTCCCATAGTGGGAAGAATTGCGTCAGGTTTTTCTCTTAAAATGATCTGAGAGACGATTTCAGGAGTCAATGGTTCAATATATGTTTTGCATGCGATCTCAGGATCAGTCATAATCGATGCTGGATTTGAATTTATCAAGATTATTTCATAGCCGGCTTTCCTTAGTGCTTTACAAGCTTGGGTACCAGAGTAATCAAATTCGCACGCTTGTCCTATAACAATCGGACCTGAACCAAGAATTAGTATTTTTTTTAGATCACCTCTTTGAGGCATAATTTAAAACCCTTCATTTATTTCATGCTACTTATAAATCATCAGATGTTAATCAAGTTACTTGAAAAGCAACATTTGTTTCTATAGTATTGAAAGAAAATAATTTTTTATGAGCGAACTTCAGCGACTTAAAAGCTTGTTGCCTCCAGAGAATGAAAGTTGGGTATTTATTGAAGCTACTGCTGCTATAGACCCACCTTTAATAACACTTGAGGAAATTGGTCGTGACGAAGTAGAAATCCAAATTGATTTAGATGAATGGGATAACTTTGCAATTGACCACAGAAATTTATTATTTTGGCACGAAGTGGGTAAAATTCAAAATGACACAATTCCGAGAGATGGTTGGGAAATGGCAGCTCTTGCAATAGGACTCGGAGGTGCGATAGGAGAGTTATGGGTACAAGATGGGTTGCTTTTGTTACTTGCACTTGGTTTATCAAGTTTTGCAGGGTATAGATTATATATAAAAAACAATTCAGAAAAAAAACTTCAAGACGCTATTTTTGCGGATGAAAGAGCTATAGATCTTGCTTGTAGATTTGGATACAGTATCCCAAATGCTTATAAAAGTCTCGGAGGAGCTTTAAAAGAGCTAATTGAGAAAACCCGAAAAAAGAAAAAAAGAAGTTTCTTTGAGGATAGATTAGATGCCTTAAGAAAAAGTGCAGAAAAAGCCAGAACAGAATTATCTCAACAAGAAGGTTCAGATAAATCAGTATCAAGTGAAAATGTATATGGACAATAAAAGTTTGGTATTAATGGCAGCCAAAGCTTGTGATGAAAAAAAGGCCAAAGATATAAAACTTATAAAAATTGACAAGGTCTCGTTCATAAGTGAGTGGATATTAATTGCAGAAGGATTATCTGATGTACAAGTAAGATCTATAACAAATTCTGTAGAAGGAGAATTGAGAGAGAAGGCTAAAATCGAACCACTAAGAAAAGAAGGAATTAATGAGGCCAAATGGGCTTTACTTGATTATGGTGATTTGATTATAAATATTTTTCAACCAGAAATAAGAAAATTTTATGACCTTGAATCATTCTGGAGTAATGGAGATAATCTAACATTTCCATAATAATTATTTTATGAACGAATCTAATTGTCCTGTCCCTAGAGAGCAACAACCCACAAATGAATTCATTGAATTATCAAGGTCGATTATTTTTTCTTGGCCAAAAACAAAAACATCACTTATTCTTGTTTTAATTAAATTCTGGGTTGGCGCGTTTGTTCTATTCCTTCTGATTTCCTCAGGGAGTATATATTTCAAAACATCCATTTTAAAATATATCCTTTTAAGTTTTTTTTGCAGCTTAGTAATACCTCTCTTAATTTCTGTTAAGTTATATGTTGGGTGGAATCATGTATTTAAAAGATTGGTATCTGAGAGAATTGAGTACGAAGAGTCAGGTTGGTATGACGGAAAAGTATGGATAAAACCATTAGTTTTAAAAGAAAAAGAAGCACTTATTGCCTCAATTGAGGTTAAACCTATTTTAAAAAATTTAATTCAAATTTTTTCTATTATCTCAGTCTTAGCTTTATCAGGGATTTTATTATTTCAATACTACAACTTCTAAATGAGTTCAAACTTCAAAAACCTTTACACAGCAAATAATCCTCCTTTACAAGCATCCTTAATCAGAGGTTCAAATATTGAGTCAATACATAAGATTCATGCTGTCATAACCGATAAAAAGGGTAGGGTTTTAATGTGCGCAGGTAATCCAGAATATAAAAGTTTCATTAGATCAGCATTAAAACCATTTCAGGCAATACCTTTTGTTAGCAGTGGAGCTGCATCAAAAATTAATAATGCTTCAAAATCTATTGCATTAGCTTGTGGTTCACATAGTGGGTCAAAACTTCATTCAAGGGAAGCATTCAAAATTCTATGGGAATATGACATCGACATTAATAATTTGAAATGTCCAAAATCTAAGACAAGTCAATTAGAGCATAATTGCTCAGGCAAACATGCTGCTTTTCTTGCTACATGCAAAAAGTTTAATTGGCCAATGGAGACTTATTTAAAAGGGGATCATCCACTTCAAATCGAAATATTCAGAATTGTTTCTGAATTACTTGAAATACCAATATCTGAAATAAAAGCAGAACGTGATGATTGTGGGGCTCCAACTCTTTATTTAAAATTAATAGAAATGTCCAAGTTATATTCTCTTCTAAGCAGTTCAGATAATGCTGAATTAGAACAAATCAGTAGAGCTATGACAACTAATCCATTAATGATAAGCGACAATAATAAATTTGATACCGAAATAATAAAGGCTTCTCATGGGCAAGTTATAAGTAAGAGCGGTGCAGAAGGAATACAGTGTCTATGTAAGGTGAATGAAGGGATAGGATTAGCATTAAAAGTAGAAGACGGTTCAAAAAGAGCCAAGCATGCCGTAAGTCTTCACTTACTTAAACAGTTAGAGTGGATATCTGACTTAAGGATACAAGACATAGAAGAAAAGGTTTTTAATTTTTCTGAAGGGGTAAGGATTGAGGTTCAAGGCCAATTAAAATTCCAAGAATCCTAAAGAAATAGAAAAAATAGCCCTTTCAGATGTATGCTATGTATATGACGCGGGGTAGAGCAGTCTGGTAGCTCGTCGGGCTCATAACCCGAAGGTCGGAAGTTCAAATCTCCCCCCCGCCACCATTTAGAAGCAGCTTCACGGCTGCTTTTTTAATCTTTTTAATAATTAGAGCAATTATAAAAATATGGTAAGAATAAAGGTCTTTCTTTATATCGTATTAATAAAGAACTTATTAGAAATCATTTGAGATCCTTTTGAATAGAGAATTTAAAGTCAACTCTAACTATTAGACCAATAATGATAAAAAATATTCCAATATATGAGTTCAAAGATAGATCCAAAATATTAAATTAATTTTCTAACTAAATATTAGCTCACAAAACATATCTATTAAATACAACAAAAAAAATGAACTTTAAAAAGCTGAATTTTGAACAATGAGTAATTCAATAAAGTAGAGTAAAAATTATCTAATTTAGAAAAATTATATGCAGAATTTGCTACAGCGTGATTTAGGTTCAAGCTTGTTATCAATAGCTATCATATTAGGTTGGTTAGGTCTGTTTTTTGTATTCTTGAGAGTATTAACAATTTCTATAAAGAGGATCCTTGAAGCGATTTTCAAAAAATCATAATTATTGAAATAATTCAATAATTCTTGATAAATCGCATTAATCCTTTATCCCTAAGTATAATGACCTAAAAAATGTCAATTTTAGATAAGGTTAAGATAGGGAATTCTGTTAAAGTCAACTTAGAACTATCTAAGGATAGACTTACCAAAGAAACTATTGATGCAATAAATGTTTCTTCATTGGGCAAAATAAGTGATTTCAGAATAACTGATGGTAAAGGTATTGGAGTTGTCTTGAAATTATCTAATGGAAAAGAGCAATGGTTTTTTGAGGATGAAATTGATCTTCTCGACGAAAATGGTAGTGTAATTAAAAAAATTAATGATGAAAAAGAGAATAGTAATTTTATATTTGATTTTTTTAGAGGATTAAAATATGAAAAAAAAAATAAGGCAAGCGATTTACTTAATCCAATTAACTTTTTTATCTGGCTGGTTGTATCGTTTAAAGATATTTTTTAACTCGTTAAAAAATTTTCTAAAATAAAAATTAATTTAACAATTTATTTAAATATAAAATTCCAATAATTAAGAATTTAAATGGTACAAAATATTATCGATGTAAGAAATTTATCTAAGTCATTTGATATCTCTACCAAAGAACCAGGCTTAAAAGGAACAATTAAACATTTTTTTAGAAGAGAAACAAAAAGTTTAAAAGTTATAAAAGATATAAGTTTTGAAATTAAAGAAGGAGAAATAGTAGGTTTTCTAGGTGCTAATGGAGCTGGGAAAACAACAATATTAAAAATGCTTTGTGGCTTAATTTATCCTAGTGAAGGTTCGATTTTGGTTTCTGGCCACTTACCTTTCAGGAGAAAAGAAAATTTCCTAAAAAATATCACCTTAATAATGGGACAAAAGCAACAGCTTATTTGGGATCTTCCACCAATTGAATCATTCTATTTGAATGCATCAATATATGACTTAGATAAGATCGAAGCTAAAAAGAGAATAAAAAAACTATCGGAAATGCTTGAAATTGATGAAGAGCTATTCATTCCTGTTAGAAAACTTTCGCTAGGTCAGCGTATGAAGTCAGAATTATTAGCAGCTTTGATACATGAACCAAATATACTATTCTTAGACGAACCGACACTTGGATTGGATATTAATGCACAGAGAAATTTAAGAAAATTCCTTCAAAAATATAATAAGGAAACTAATGCAACGATATGCCTAACCAGTCATTACATGAAAGATATTACATCGCTATGCAAGAGAGTTATATGTGTGCAAGAAGGGTCCATATCATATGATGGAAAACTTGACCTATTATTAAAAAAACTATCTCCTGTTAAAGAAATATTAATAGTTTGTCGCTCAGAAGAGGATGCAATTAAATTAGAAAATTCCGGTTTTACTGTTAAAAATAAAATAAAGAATGAAATCACTATAAAAATTGAAAACAACTCTATTACCTCATCACTAAAAACTATCCTAAATAATTTTGATATTGAAGACCTTTTTATAAATGAACCACCTATAGATGAAATTATTGGGAAGATATTAATCAAAAAAGATTATGATATCTAATTTGATTAACCGTAAATTATTCACCTTATTAAAAGTCCAATATTCAAATATGTTGGAATATAGGGTAGAAATTGCATTATGGGCAATTTCAGGGATTATTCCTTTTTTCATGTTAAACATTTGGACAAATAACAATCTAAATGAATACATAAACATTAGTGATGTTATGCTTTCTAGATATTTCTTATGTGCTTTTTTTATAAGACAGTTTTCTGTAGTTTGGGTTGTATTTAGTTTTGAAGAGGATTCTCTTATGGGGAAAGTATCTCCGTATTTAATCCAACCTTTAAATCCATTTTTCAGATATTTTGCACAACATCTTGCTGAACAAATAACAAGATTTCCTTTCGCATTAATAATCGCATTTTTCTTTTTTATTTTTAATCCAGAAAGTATATGGATTCCAAATTTAGGTATTTTACTCTTATCAATAGTATCTACTTTCTTATCTTTCTTGATACAATTTTTAATTCAGTCAATAGTTGCATGTCTATGTTTCTGGACAGAGAAAGCATCATCGATAGAAAGATTGTTATTTATTCCAACTTTATTTCTCTCAGGTCTTTTAGCTCCAGTAGTTTCATTTCCTGCATATGTAAAATCCTGGATTTATTTAACTCCTTTTCCATATCTAATTGATTTCCCTGCGAACTTACTATCAGGTAATGAAACAAATATTAGTGGAGGTTTAAGTATGCAAATTCTATGGATTTTTTTACTTTTCCCATTATTTAAGAAAATCTGGTCTGAAGGAACGAAAAAATATACAGCTATGGGGTCATGAATTTAAGAAAATATCTAAAAGTTTATAAAAAATTCTTACATACTTCTTTGGCTTCTGAATTGGAGTATAAAACAAATATATTAGTTGATTTAATTACTGCAATTTTAAGTTTAATAGGGAGTATTTTTCTATTATCTATTTTCTTTCAAAATAATGGATATATTGGAGGGTGGGAATTTGAACAGGCACTAATAATTCAAGGCATTTATACAATTTTGAATGGAATAACAAATACATGGTTCAACCCTAATCTTACAGAAATAGTTAAGCATATAAGAGAAGGAACATTAGACTTCGTACTTTTAAAACCTATTGATAGTCAATTTTTTATTTCATTAAAAAAAATAAATCCATCTGGAATTTTAGAAATTATGCTTGGATATTGCTTATTATGCTTCTGCATAAGAATAAATCAAATAAATATAAATTTAAGTTTTCTAACCCTATCCATGATTACGATAAGCTGTTCGATTTGTATCTTATACTCCCTATGGTTTTTTATCTCTACTACTACTATTTGGTTTGTTAAGACTTGGAATGCAACAGAAGTATTAAGATCATTCCTTTATATTGGAAGATTTCCTCTCAATTCATTTTCATTTTCTTTAAGAATTTTTTTTAGTGTTTTCATTCCTATTGCTTTTATAACTACAATTCCTTCTGAAGTTTTTCTAGGACTTTCTCAATTATGGAAAATATTGCTTGAAGTTATTGTTGCTGCAGTATTTCTGATAACTTCAAGAAAGTTCTGGTTATTTGCATTAAAATTCTATTCATCAGCATCTAGCTAACTATTATTTACTAACCTCTCTGCAAAGTTCCCAAATTTGTTGTTTGGTTTTCAGATTTAAAAGCCTAGATAATTTCTTAAAATGAGGTTTAGATTTTTCAACAGATAAAAGCCTACAGTTGTATTCAATTTTGTGATTTCTAGATATGATTCCTAATTTAAGTGCAACATCACAAAGGATAATTATTAAAGCGAGAAAAAAAACTATACCGAAAAATTGTGAAAATGATTTTGAATAATTTTCTTCTTCAGTTTTTAATTCAAACTTCATTACTTAACTATGTGCTGAGGGCACTTAATTGCAGCAATAGCAACAGCCGTAACTTTAAAATTTTCTGACTTCTCAATAACCTTTTTAACCTCTAATGGTCCAAATTTATTACTTGCATCACTGTAGGAAAGAAGTAAAGATTTATAGTTATCATGACCTATATTTCTATACTCACAGAAATTATCTCCAACATAATTCAAAAGAGTTAGTAAAGTTAATTCAATCATTAAAGCTTTTTACTAGCTAAGCTCTTACGAATGATACTGTGCTAGACATTTTTAACAAGTAAAATTACCAAAAACATTTGAAATCATAAAATAAGATTTTTACTCATAAATTTTAAAGTTGCAAAATTATTTCAGAATTTTTAAATTTACATATAAGAAAATCATTAAAGCGCTATCTGTAGTGTTTAATTAAAGGAAGGTTTGCGCTACAGATAGGGGGTTGCATTTTTTAAGAAATTGGTTTAAAAATAAGGTTCCCCATCACCCGGCCCCACTTATGTGAGGCCTTTTTTTATTTTTTAAAATAAAGTCCCTTTAAAAGTATTATTTAATAAAACGAATTATTCATTAACCCCTTTGATAATGAATAAAGATAATAATTAATTTATTTTTTAAACTAGTAAAACTGCTTTAAGCTTTTTTACCGAATTGTACTGAAATTCACAACTAGTTTATAAAAAACTTTTTATCGATTTAATCAATAAGCTTATACCAACAAAAATACAAACTGTTATAAAAGTTTTCTTAATTAGAATATTCCCATTTAATTTTGAAAGGTGAGCCCCTATATATCCTCCTGTAAAGGAACCAATTAGTAATACTATTAATAAATTTAAAGGAACCGATCCTATTCTTACCAAAAATATTGCTCCGACAAAATTCCAAAAAATACCAACAGTAAAGAATGTCATACTTATAGCTCGAAGAAAATCCATTTCAAAAGTTTTTACTAAAAGTATTGTTACAAGCAATCCAGTTCCTGAAGAAATAGAACCATTTAATATTCCTATAAAAAAAATAAAAATAAAGAATCTAATTTTATGAATTAAATTAAGCTTATTATTACCAGATGATAAACCCAAATCTGGTTTAAGGAATGAGTAAAAAGCTAATAGTATTGATATTATTCCTAAAATTAAATACAAATACTTTTCTGATATATACTCAACTATAGAAGTACCTAAAACTACTCCTGGTAATCCAAAAATTAATATTTGCCAAGCAACACTTATATCATTACCTAAAGATTTATAGTTTCTTAATGAACCCCCTATTCCTAGTGCTACTGTTGCTAATTTATGACTAGCCAGAGCCTGATAATAAGGTACTCCAGACAAAATCAATGCAGGCAATTGTAATAATCCTGCTCCTCCTCCAGAAATCGCCGAGAACGTATTAGAAAAAAAAGATAGCACAAAGATATAAAAACTTTTAAATATAAAATGATCAACACTCCCTGATAATTTTGTTAATAGATAAGGCATTAACTACAAATCCTAGTATTTAAATAAGTAAAAAAATATTCTTTTCATAAGAAACATACGCACAAGGTTTATTTTATCCTTTTCAATCATAGTTTTAAAAAAACTGTTATTATCAAAAAGATATTTTCAAGAATACTATGCATAGTCAAGATGCAATTTACCTTGATCAGTTTTGTCCAAAGATAAGTAATAAAAATTGGAGAGAGTCACTTAATAAACTTACTAAGTTTAAATGTATTTATTGCGGTAAACCATCAGAATCACTTGATCACCTTCATCCAATGTCAAAAGGTGGTACTAGCAGTACAAGAAATTGCGTCCCATGTTGTTTGTCATGTAATGGTAAAAAATCAGATTCAGAAGTTCTTAGTTGGTACAGAAGACAAAATTTTTATGATCCTCGAAGGGCTATGGCCATACGAGCATGGTTTAATGATGATTTAAAACTAGCCTCAGTTCTTTTGAACTACTTAAATTAAACAAAGAAATGATATATCGATTGAGCTTCGGAAAGTATTTTTGTATATGGTTGGATAGGATCTACTTATTTTGTTAAATAATGAAAATTTATTTAAATTATTCTTTTACTTTCTGAATTTATTTTATTACTGAAAATCTCAATATTAGAAGAATCATCTTTCCACATTATTGGCGAATCTATAACCTTTCTTTCTGGAGACTTTACTGAAAAAATCAATCCAAACACAAAAAGAATAGTAAGTAAAATTATAGTCAATACTAATTTGTCTGAAATATTATTCATTAACCTAATCTATCTTGAAAAATTTTTATCAGGAGTCGTTTTTTCATAAATTTCTAGAAAATATGATTTAAAGTAATCAACTCCCTCTTTTCCAATTAATCCAAATGACCATCCACAATCACTTACTACTTGCAATGAAATTTGATTTGCCAAGTCACTCTTCTCAATCCATTTTTTCTGTGGATTATGAGAGAAAGATATAATGTTTTCAGTTTTTACAATAGCTGATTTCATTGCTTCATCTTTAGAAAAACCACTCTGAATAGCATTGCAATATTTCTTAGAGAAATTATTAGAGATCCTATTTTGTAGCAAACTAACACTAGGGTCGGACTTCTCAAAAGCTAAACCTACTGAAGGTTTGAATTGAAAAATTATAAATAAAATTAAACCGAAGAAGAATTTTAACAACAGCTATAAATCTATATTTATAAATAGTATAATAGTATTTTAAAATTGTCTTTTCAATTAAATCTGATAATTATTAAATGCAAATTAAATTTCAATTTATTAAAAATTAAAAGTATTGCAACAAGTTCAGTAATAATAGTTTGAGGTTTATTTGACTTCTTGTATGTACGAATCATTGATGACATTGCTATTTTTTCCTGATTGGACAAATGGACTACCTTCAGATTTCTTAATTCTTCATTTTTTTGTAGGAGCTGTTATTTTTCCATTTAATATGATTCATGCTAAAGCAAGAAAAATTGACAGTCAAAACCCACAGGAAGCAGCAAGTGGTTATAAAAATTCAGACAATTCTACATTTTTTGGATACGAAGAAATCAATTAGATTTCCATAAAATTTCTTTAAGGAATTAGTTTATTGATGATAATTTCCCTAAATACAGCTATAGATCTCAAAATTTTCAGTCCCAATGAACCTATAGGAATACTAATTATTTTTATAGGATTAATATTTACTGGTATGATTTTCTACATTATTTATGCAGTAAGTACTAATAAAGAATCACTAGAAGATAAAAAAATAAGAACTAAAAAGGAGTACCTGCAAAAGGAGAAAATAGGTAAATTATTCCCTAAGAAAAAATAAATTTAATTGTTTTATAACTATAAAGATATTTATTTATATTATTAATAATCAAATCAGTAGGATCCAAAAACATAAGTTCTAGTTCTCTTAAGGCAAACATATCATAAAACCCCATATTAACAACTAAACTTTTTTTACGAGGAGTTTATATTGTTATCGAACAGTAAGATTATTTTCATATCAAGCAAAAAATGTTAAAAATGGAAAAATGATTTGAAATCTTGGAGAATTCCCCTCAATATCTATTTCTTGCTAGTGGAGTAAATAATGGAGAAGGTTTTTGGATTGTGGGAATAAAAAATTGCGATGAAAATATCCTTGAGGATGGAAATCTTTTAGATTGCCATAGAAAAGAATTAATAGGTAATGAATCAGCAAAAGATATTCTTTTAGCTATTAATTTAAACGTCAATAATTTATTAAATGAACTAAGAAACAAAAATTACTTAATTGAAACGCCTTCAATGGGAATTTCATTTGATATCCCTTTAGAAATCTTGGAAAATATTTTTGATTTTTGGTTAGAAATTTATAAAAATCAAGAAGCTTGGGAAGCTTGTCTAGGCCTTCTTAAAGTTAGAAAAAGGATTCCCCTAACTAACCTAATTGAAAGCGAAAGTTTAAAGGGTAACTCAAAAAAATGGGCTATAAAAATTGAATCTTTACATACTTATGTTCCTTCTTCATTTAAAATTGAAAAAATAAATGATCCCATGTGGGAATAATTTTATCTTTAAATACTAAAAATATTTACTTCGTTGGATATTTAAGTAAAAATAAAATAATTAATAATTAAAAAATGAATAAACCCTATTCTTTTAGTATCGATCAAATGAACGGGATTGTAGAGGATACATACGCTAAGATAATAAATGAATGTGAAAATTTAAAAAAAAATACTAATTGTCCAAATGAGCAAGTAGTAGCACTTTTAAGTGTAATTGCTTCAAATTACGCTACTAATAAAGAAAAAAAAGAAAATTAAGATGATAAGTTATTTTACATGGAGCGAATTTGATAAGAGCGTAGAACAAATAGCTAATAAATGTAGGTTTAAGGAGTTTTCTGGAATATATGGAGTTCCTCGTGGTGGATTATGTCTTGCTGTAGCACTAAGTCATAAATTAAAAATTGAATTAATTTCAGAACCAATAAAAAATTCACTAATAGTAGATGATGTTTATGAAACTGGACTTACATTAAAGACCTTCAAGGATATTGAAGGAGCAATGTTTTTTGTATTATTTAGTAAGATCAAACCAACATGGTGGAATACAGTATTTATATCTAAAAAAAGCCAATGGATAGTTTTCCCCTGGGAAAATACTTTAAATTCAAAAAATGACCGCAAAGAGTACATCAAAAAAAGAGGTTTAATTTGAGAAAGAAATTATATTTAGCAAATCCATATGGATTTTCAAAGCAAACTAAAACTCTCTTACATAAATTTATTGAAATCTTCAATGATTTAAATGTGGAAGTATTCGAACCTTTTGAGAGAGTAAAACCCTTAATACAACAAGAAAGTGAATGGGCATATGATGTTGCAAGAAGTAATTTCCATGATTTAAAAGAATGTGATTGTATTTTTGCGATTGTTAATGGAAATCCACCAGATGAAGGAGTAATGATTGAATTGGGTATCGCAATTGCTCTAAAAAAGGAAATCTTTTTATTCAGGGATGATTTTAGAAATTGTTCTGATAGCGATCAATATCCATTAAATCTAATGTTATTTCTTGGACTGCCTAAAGATGATTGGGGAAAATATTATTTTGAATCATTACAAGATATAAAAAGTAACAAAAAAAGATTTGTTGAGTGGGCAAATAAACAAGCCAAATAAACCATCAATCCTTGAGTCGAAGTTTTAAGTTTAAATTTATCTACTAAGGTGCTAGAATATTGTTTATTTAGAAAATTTTGACACAGGTAACAGTTGGAGAGAACGAGGGTATTGAGTCTGCCCTCAGAAGATTTAAAAGACAAGTATCTAAATCTGGAATCTTTGCAGATTTAAAAAGACTTAGGCATCACGAAACTCCTATTGAAAAGTACAAAAGAAAGTTGCAACAGAGAAGAAAAGCAAGAAGAAGATGATTTGCTAAAACTTATAAAGTTTTTCCAAATCATTAACATTATTATTAATTTTTGAAGTGTTAAAAATAAAAAATAAAACTATTTAAGCTTTTTAAGCTTCTTAATAAGATTTATTCCAACACCTGATACAGCAAGAAGATCTTTTTCATCAGCGGCAATAACTGCTTTAGTCGTTTTAAATCCTGCCTCGTATAAAGCTTTTGCGCTTTTTGCTCCAACACCAGGAAGTGTAGTTAAAGTTTCAATATTTTTTTTCGAATTAACCGATTTAGGTTTCGTTTTTGTTTTTGAAGTTTTTGAAGACTTAGTAGCTTTTTTTTCTTTTTTTAAAGGCGTATCAGGTGATGCTGCGCTTTTAAATAGAATTGATTTTAGTTTGCTTAGAAATTTAGAAATCATTGGAATATATAAGTAATAAAATTAGCTCTTTAGTTTATATTATCAATTTTAGAGATAAATTAGTAATAAAAAATAGCTAATAAAATAGAAATAATTTACTTACAATTATATAAAGACACACATTTAATATTAATGCAAGCTTACAAGCCATTGCAAGGCGTTTATTTTTATTCTAAAAAATTTATAAAAAAAGAAAAATCTACATTCAAAAAATAAAATTATATTTTAATAGTAAAGTTAAGGTGTTAATAAAGAGCAGATCGTAAAAATGAAGCTTATATTCATAAGTGGTCCCTCTGGAAGTGGAAAAACAACTTTATCAAATAAATTAATAAAAAAATATAAAAATGGTTTTGTTTTAAGAACCGACAATTACTATAAAACAGGGCTAATAAGTAAAATACTATCAAAATTTATAGAAGGATTTTTTGATAGAAGTATTAGTTTTAATTACAAACTATTCAAAAAAGATTTTGATTTTATCTATAAACATAGTATTTCAATAAATAATCGTAATTATAATTTCGAAAAAAAAACAACTCAAAATATATTAAAAGAAACAAAAAATATTAGTTTTTTAATTGTTGAAGGTATTTTTGCTAAAGAATTCGCAAACACTTTAAATAATCAGAATTATTATTTTTTAGAAATAAAAACTAAAAAAAGTAAGTGTATGAAAAGAGTTATCCAAAGAGATTTCAAAGAAAGGGGTAAAGATAAAAAACGAGCTGAAAACGATTTCTTAAAATCTTGGGAAATTTATTACGAAAAATTCAAAACCAATAACATAACAAAAAACACAAATAAATTCATTATTAGAAAAAAAACTGATATAGATCAAATTTTGAAAAAATTATTTAATTAAATCATTAATTTTTTTCTCTAATATTAAAGCACTTAAAATTGAGCCTTCAATCCTGCCAAATCCCTCTCCTTCAAACCAATCTCCACAAAATCCAATTCTATATTTTTTACTTAATTGTAAAGATAATGGGATGGCAATTCCAGAGGGCTGTGAAGCTCTCCATTTCATAATAGAGATTTCATCATCAAAAGTTAATTTATTTACTACAGAATTATCTTCAAAGAGTTTATTAAAATTTGTAATTATTTGTTGTTTAAAAACTTCTTCATGTTTTGCATTTATATAAGAATTTATAAATTCAATATTTTTTGTATGTACTACAATTCCTAATTTATTATTATCTTGCAACTGAAAAATAATTCTTTCAAATTTATATTTATTTTCTAAATTTTTTCTTAAATAAAAATACCTTTGTTTTTTAGAATAAAAATCTTTATAACTATAATTTTCATTTGTATGAATTAAGAAAGTTAACCTAGGAATAAATGATTGTTCTTCTAATAGATTTAATAGTAAATCTATTTTTTTATCATAATTTATAGGAATAGCTTTTCTTAATGGAATTTTATTTATATTTAATATTTTCAATGACCTTTTATGCAACAACAAATTTGTTGAACAAATAAGATATTTAGATTTAAATTTGTCGCCATTTTTTGATGTTATTATCCATTCCTTATTATTAAACTTCAAATCAACTATTAAAGTTTCAAAGTGAAAATCAATTTTTCCCTTTAAATTATTAGACTCAATTATCTTTTGCGATAATTGACTCATAGAATCTAAAGACAGATAATTAATCCCGACAGAAAATTCAGAATTTTCTTGTGTTTCTGAATTTAAATCTTGATTTAGAAAATATATATCTGAGTCATCAATTTTAATAAATTTATTTTCCAATAATTCATCAATATAACTTTTTAATAGGAGATTATTTTTACTGTTAGATATATTAAAATTTGGAGCCCCATGGTTTAGTTTCCATCCTTTAAATCTTTTGCTTATTCTTGTACTTGATCTCCCTCCAAGTCCACGACCAATTTCCACTAATGCAATTTTTTTTGTAATATTATTTTTCAGAAACTTAGAAGCGAAAACACACGCAGATATTCCTCCACCTATTATTACTAAGTCATATGTAAAAGCACTTTTCATAAATATCTATTTATAAAAATTATCTTTCATTTCCTAAAAAACTATAAACGGAATCAAGTTTCTCTGATGATGAAAAATCAGATTCAATTAAAGGAGTAATATTATTTTTTTTATAAAAACTAACTAAATCGTTTGTGAAATCAAAAAAATTCTCTAAATCATATAAAAACTTTTCAGAGATATAAACTTCTTTCCAAGGACGAAATTTAAATCGCGCTATAAATTGTTTAGAAGGAATAAATAAACTTCCAAATAGATTTAATTTTTCTTCTTTTGCCACGTTCTTAAGATAAGTCAGCTCATTCTGAAGAACTTTAATATCTGTGCCATATTGAAACCAAATTGAATTTATTAATCCTGTTGAAATTTTTCTTTCGAACCTTTCTCTTTCTGAAGAAATCTTATAATATTTTTTTAAGTATGGATTGTAAGCTATACCTAATTTAACTTTTAAATTTTTTTCTTTTTGTAAATAAGCTAATGAATCAATAGAATCAAAGTTTTTTTTCTTATTTGATCCTGACACAAGAAGAATTTCATAATTTCTATGAGTTTGAGAATTTTTAACAAAATCTAATAAATCCATATATGATTTATTTTTATTTTTTGAATATTGATGATAAAGACTATAATGATAAGTAACATTAAATTCATGGAAGTTTTTAGATATATAATTAATAGTTGAATTAAATAATTCCTTCTTAATAGGTCCTTTACATGGAATATTAATATTTTTTATATTATTTAATTTACAGAAATTAAGTTTTTTTTCTAGCTGAGAAATATTTTTAAATGATAATTCAAATCTTATATTATTGTTCATTATTTAGCAGTCGTATTTAATCCCTCAACATATTAACGAAAACATGCATCTGCTACGATTCTTATTTTTGAAGTCTTCTTTTTATTCTTACCCTTTAGAAAATAATTGGGGGAAATCTCTAATGCAGCTTTTAAAGAAATTTTATCTTCTGCAGATTTTGAAATAATTTGATTAAAACATTTCCAATTTTCTGGTATTACTAAACCTGGCCATGATAAATAAAGACCTAGAAAAATCCCAAAAAAAATAAACAAAAAAATCCGCATAAAAAATTTTTTATTTTACTCATTAAAATAAATAAAAAGCAAAGGTTCAATTATATTGGAAAATAATTAACAAATTATTTCCTTTCTTCTTTTGGCAAATATTTAATCCATGAAAGATTTTCATGAACTCGAGAGGTTAGAATATCAAAAGTATTATTTTAGAATATGGCTAACCAAGATTATCTAATTGCAATAGCTTTAATAGAGCAAAACCTTGTTAGAGCAATGCCTCTTGGAGGTAAAGAAATTAAAGATAATTTAGAGGAATCAGAAAATTTTAAGAAACTTGGAGAAGAGGTTATTTTAAATCTTCTATTGAGAGTTTTCCAAAGAAGTGATGAAGGTGCTTTAAAAAGGGCTTCTGAAGAAAAAGGTTTACTCCTAGTTCATATGCATCCTAAAAGGATGCAGAAAGAGCTTCCATTTATTAAATCTGAATGGATAAGAGATGGTGATACAACACAATTTTTAAAATACCTTGGCAATCTCTCCAAAGAAGTATGGACCGCATCATTTGTAAAGTATAAAGGTATTGAATTTACTTCAATCTCAAAAAATGAAGAGATCTAAAACACTATATGCAAATATTCTTAATTATAGGATTTCTTTCTTTAAATTATTATTTTCCTTATAGACTCTAAAACACTTTCTACCATTACCAAAATCTATTGAGGAATATTCAATATTATTTTTGATGTGAAAGGCACAATTACCCTCTATACAAATACACGATTTAATAATTTCCCTATTGATAACATCATTAACATAAGGTTCCCTCTCTTTTTCTTCATCGAAATGCGGACAAGCAATACCTTCAACTATGCCTAAGCAATCAATTATGGCTAATTTTTTAGCATAAGAATCAGTTATACCTTTATCAAACCAACAAATAGCTCCAGCACTTACACCACTCATAACAATTCCTTGTTCATAAGCATTTCGCAAAATTTTATGTAAATTCCATTCTTTCCAGACAGCTAACATACTTTTTGTATTTCCTCCGCCAACATATATGATGTCTTGAGTTAAAACCTTCTCTTCTAAGTTTTCTGTTCTAGAGAAGAAATCAATATGACTTGTTATACAATCAAGTTTAGAAAATGCTCTATAAAAATTTAGTTTGTACAAACTACTATCGCCAGATGCTGTTGGAATAAAGCAAATTTTGGGTCTTTTTTTATCACTTAAAGAAACTATATATTTTTCAATTTCAAGAGAGCCTAACGAACGTCCAAACCCTCCTCCGCCAATTGCGACTATATTTTTACTAGGCATATTAAATAAAAGATTTGTATATGAATTTAAGACAAATTACCATTAAAGATCAACTTGAATTAAAGAAGGTTTATTTTGATTCAATTCAATCATTAGATGAAAAAATTTATAGTCAAGAACAAAAAAGAGCCTGGTCAAGCCAAGCTTGGAATAACCCAAATTTTGATAAATCAATAATTAAAGGAAAAGGATGGCTTATAAGTAAACAAGGAATTATTATTGCCTTTGCAACAAGATATCCCACTAATAGAATTGCTTTATTTTACTGTAAAGGTAAATTCCAAAGAAAAGGTTGTGGCTCTAAGTTACTTCATAAGATAGAAGATGAAGCTAAGAAAGAAGGTTTAGATTCTCTTAATACTGAAGCAAGCTTAATAAGTTATGAATTATTTCTTAAAAATGAATGGAAAATTATACGTAAAGAAAAAGTAATTATAAATAACATTTTTTTTGAAAGATATAAAATGTCTAAAATTATAAAAAATCACTAATTAAATAATAATGTCTGGCAAAAGCAAGGGATTAATTCTGACTCAAAGAATTCTAGTTTGGACGTTCTACTTTTTTTCAGGATTTATACTTTATTCAAAGCAAGGTATTTTGCCTTCTATGATAATTACTTTCTCAAGAATTATTTATCCATTATCTATTTTTTGGTTGCAAATAAGAATTAAAAAAAGAAACAATTTTCTGCCTATTGATTCAAAAATGACAACTTCGCAATTATGGTTCACTTTATTACCCGTTATTGCATCTCTATTAACTGTAATTTTTTCTTTAACTAATACTTTTTTATATATCCTAGGAAAATTAATTAATTCTTAAATTAAATAAATTAATTATTATCTATTAGCCTTAAAAATTTCTATCAAAAAAACATAATGTAAAGAAATTTGTCTTTTACTTATATTTGTTTAAATTTTAAATAGTGATCAATAAAATCATGAAAAATATTTCATTAAAGGGAAATATTAATTTTGATAAAAAAAAGGATATAAATGATTATGAATTATTCTCTTTAAAAATCACAGATAGTTTATATAAAAAAGATATTGGGAAATTCCTTGAGACTCTCTCTACTCACTTTATTTAGGAAAATATTCTTTTTCTGATCTTCAAATTCAAACAGTACAATTAATAAATAAGTATTTGAGGGATAATGGTAAAACATTAAGATTACTCCAATGCAATTATTTCTTGCTGACTGCCAATTCCCAGATATTGAGAATCAAGTAAAAGCTTATCAATTATTTGTGGAAGCTTGGGAAAACGGTGATATTGCAAAATCAGATAAAACAGACAAATTTGAGATGTTATTTAGAGTGCATGCTCCAGGAGAGGGCAGGGTAGTTTGTTTATGTAAGGCACAGAGTGATAAAGAAATTTTTGAGCATTTTGCTCCATGGAGAGCCAAATTTGGTATTCATATGGAATTTACACCTGTAATAAGTTGTCAAAATGTTGTTGATTACCATAAAGATTTGTTCAAAACATTAGGGTAATTAGCTTCAATCTAAATTTATCGTGATTAAACCTTTTTCCAATCTTATTTATAAAAAAAAAGATAGTAATTTTTCTTCCTCAAAAAATGAGTTGAAGAAAGAAGAAAACGTCAAGTCTAAACCATTAATAATATTTGGTTTTATCATCTCATTAACTTCCATCTTTTTACTTTTATTCACTATTAATAATAAATTTGGATGATATATGAGTATTTAGAACTATCACCTTGGAGCAAATATGTTCTATTATTAATCTTAAAATAACTAACTAAATGGCGTTTAACGAAGGGGGAATGGCATCGGGCCTTCTAATCATCGCAGTATCAATAGTATTTGCTGCCGGTTTTGGATTTTTAGTCTTGCATTTTGTCCCTGGAACTCCATTTTAGGTTACCTAACTGAATTTAATTTACATAATATCTTAAATATTAACAGTTTCTAAATCCTGCATCTGCTTTTCATCAGGATTAGATTTCTTCTTTAAACGATAGGCATAAACTAGAGATCCTAAAGCTATGGTACTAGAAGCAAAAACCGCTGATATGAGTATTAAGGCAAAAAGACCTCCTATTACTCCACCTTTTAATCTAAGCAAATTTGATTTAATTAAAAGTATTGATAATAAAATAATAGTGGCTTTAAGAGTAGAGATTTTCAAAAAAGTGAATGGGTAAAAAGGATTCAACAACATTTCTTTGTCAGGATTTAATTTAAGCTGATTCTAAAAATAAATTTAAAAAATCGCATAAAAAAAAGACTCAAATGAGTCTTTTAAAAATCTTTACTAAATTTGATGATTTATGCATCAGGGTCAAAATTCTTTAGGTTTGGACCCGCAACAAGACCAACAAGACCAAAAAGGACTAAAGAACCAATTCCAAACCCTGCTGCCCATGGATTGAAACCACCTAAAGCAAAAGAAGCTAATAAATTCATGATTTTAAAACATAATATCTCCGAGTAAGCATACAGATTTTTATGAAAAATATACCTATATTGAGACATTTCTTCGTAATTATGAGAATCTTTTGTCTATCTCTTTATTAGAAATCCACAAAATTTTTATTTTTTTGTTTTATTATTTAAGCATTACTCTTTTGTTTGCGCACTTTAAGACCATAAAAACTGTTTTTTTTTCTAATGACTTCGAACTATACCTTTATCTATGATGGTGAATGCCCATTCTGCAATCATTTTGCTGAGCTCCTAGAAATCAAAAGCAAGATAACTAATATTAAAATTCTTGATGGTCGTAAAAATTTAACTCTAATTAAATCCTTATTAGAGAAAGGTTATGACCTAGATAAAGGAGCTATTCTCTTGAAGGATGAAAATATTCTTCATGGAGCAGATGCAATTAATACTATTTGCAAACAGATAAATAATCCATCAAGTAGTTTACTTTTATTACTTTCTAGAGTCTTTAAATCAAATAAACGAACAAATTTGATATTTCCTTTGCTAGTCAGAGCAAGAAGATTAGCATTGATATCAAAAGGTATATCAACATCCCTAGTTTAAAAATAAAAACTTTCTAAATATTAAATAACATATTTATAAGCTTCTGTATCAATAAATGATAATTAATTATTTCTTAGCTAGAACTAGGGGGTAGTAAAAAGTATTAAATGATAGAAAACTTCAATCCTTTTATTTCATTGGGCGGTGATAACCAAAAAGTTAATCATATGGCTGAAGCGGCACTAGAAATGAATTTAACTTGCAATGATTTAAAGAAGGACTTAAATTTAACTGATGGTGATGTAGTGGATATGTTGCAACTAGTCATGGATAGGTTTAAAAATAGTAATTAAGCAAATATCGTAATTAATCACTACATATCTATTATTTTTTAATGAAAACAGTACAAATTGAGTTTTCGAAATATGAATTAGTTAACTTTTTATGGCCTGAATTAATAGAAGATTACGGATTCGACAAGGCCAGAAAAATAGTTTCTCAAGCTATTGACTTACAAAAAATGAATGGAACTAAAAATAGCACCATGCCAATCATATTTTCAGGAACAGGAGGATTAGCTCTAATACCAATACAAATGCTAGAAAAAGAAAACTTTGAGATTAGTTATAAAGATAATCAAGTTTTAATATTTAATCTAAAAAGAAAGTCATTTCAAATCTTAAATGAAGCAAACTAATCTAAATTAGTAATTTCTCGATAAAGCCAAAATTACTTTATAGTCTAATAAAACAATTAATTGATAATGACTTTTGAAGCGACCTACCTTGGCTCAAATGGTTGGCTTATAAAATTTAAAAAAACCAATTTAATTATTGATCCTTGGCTCAAAGGAGACTTAATATTTCCTCCAGGTGAGTGGTTTTTTAAAGGATCATTAGAAGAAGAAATTTCAATTGATAAAAAAATAGATATTATTTTGTTAACCCAAGGATTACCTGACCATTGTCATGTTCCAACATTAGAAATGTTCAGAAAGGATATTCCTATAATTTGCCCTAAAAGTGCTTATGAAACATTAAAAAAAATTGGTTTTAGTTCAATTAATGTGCTCAAGCCAACTGAAAAGACAAATCATTTTAATTTAAGTTTTGAAGCCACTTCTGGGGCTCCGGTACCACAAACAGAAAACGGATATATTGTTAAAGACGATCAAAACAAAGGTTTTTATATAGAACCTCATGGATATCTTGATGAAAATTTAAATAAGCAAAGTCTTGATGCAGTCATTACTCCTACAAAAAATTTAGAATTACCCCTAGTAGGTTCTTTTGTAAAAGGTGCTGATGTAATCCCTAAATTGATTAACAAATTCAATCCAAAATATATACTTTCAAGCACCATAGGCGGAGATGCAAAATATTCAGGTTTTTTAAATAATTTTATTTCAGTTCAGGATTATGAAGATGAATTAAATTGTAATCTTGTAGATCTAAAGAGTATGCAATCTATTATGATTTAAATTAATCCAAAAAGATCTTTAATTAAGTCATTTAATATGAAAGTAAATCTACTGTAAAAGGAGTTCAAAAAATTCATTCATTTCTGATTAACTCAATACTTTTATTAGCTTTAAATAGTAGTTATATATGTGAAAATTCAAAACTTGATCTTGTGATGAGAAATAATATAAACGGTGACTTTTCCATAGTAGAAAAGATTTCTGAATTAAAGCCAGGTGCATTTATAAATATTAATTGGAACAAAAAAAAGCTTATGCTTCCATACTCTCTAAGAAAAGATTATATTTCTTTTACAGATAAGAAGTGGGACTGGAGGTACCAATTTAATAAAGACGGATCTCCTGATATTAATAATCCTTCTTTATTCGAACTACTTCCTTCTGGGGAAATTGAAACACATTTTTGTGAAACAGAAGATGATAGGTCAAACTTATAATTACAAGACAACTACCCTAGATCATTCAATATCTAAAATTTTTTATTAAAGATGGACCATCCAAAAAATCAAAAGAGTGTTTCAAAATATATAAAACTTGAAGACTATAAAGTTTTTGATTATGAAATACCAGAAATTTTTTTGGACTTCGTAATTAACAAAAATGAAGTTAATGTTACAACGAAACTTAAGTTGGTAAAAAGAAATAAGAAAACCAAAAATCTTATTCTTGATGGCACAGATATATTAATAAAAAACATATTTATAGATGACTCACTACTTGAAGAGAAATACTACAAACAGCAAAAAAATAACTTAAAAATTAATAACATAAATAAAGATAATTTTTTATTAAAAATAGAAGGAATAATTAAACCGAAGGAAAATACTTCCCTTTTAGGAATGTATGAGAGCAATGGAATTATAACTACGCAATGTGAAGCAGAGGGTTTCAGAAGGATAAGTTTTCATTCTGATAGGCCTGATATTCTAAGCAAATACACTGTGAGAATAGAGGCAGATAAGAATGATTATCCTGTTTTACTTTCAAATGGTAACGTTGTAAAAGAAAATAATCTCACAAATAATCGACATGAAATAATTTGGGAAGACCCATATCCGAAACCCTCATATCTATTTGCATTGGTAGCAGGGAAACTTAATTGTGTACAAGACAATTTCATAACAAAATCGAATAAAAAAGTAAAAATAAATATTTATGTTGAGCATGGCGATGAAAAATATGTTCAACATTCAATAAGTTCTTTACAGAAATCTATGAAATGGGACGAGGATAAATATAACCTTGAATACGATTTGTCATTGTTCAATATAGTTGCCGTAAGACACTTTAATATGGGAGCAATGGAAAATAAAAGTCTCAATATTTTCAACTCAAAATTAATACTCGCTAATTCTGAAACGACAACTGATGATGAATTAGAAAGAATAGAGGGTGTGATCGCCCATGAATACTTCCATAATTGGACTGGTAATAGAGTTACTTGTAGAGATTGGTTTCAATTATCTCTAAAAGAGGGTTTAACAGTATTCAGAGATCAACAATTCACAGCAGACCTTCATAATCGCGAAATCAAGAGACTTGAGGATGCAAAATTTCTTAGAAGCAATCAATTTAGAGAGGATTCTGGTCCAACATCGCATCCTGTAATGCCAGAAAAATATCAAGAGATAGACAATTTCTATACGACCACGATATACGAAAAGGGATCAGAAATAATTAGAATGCTCAATAATCTTGTAAAAGATGAAAATTTCTATAAAGGATTTAGTAATTACATCTCAACATATGATGGGAAGGCTGCAACAATAGACCAATTTGTCGATAAGATTTTAGAGCACAATAAGGAAATCGATCCTAAAGCATTTAAAGTTTGGTACAAGCAAAATGGCACACCAAAAGTTAAATTCAAGAGAATCTGGGATCAAAAAGGCGAAAAGCTTATAATTCAAGCATCTCAAAGTAATCCAATAAGGAAGAACCCATATAATGATTTACCTCTAATAGTTCCTATAAATCTGGCTATATTTGGTGGTGAAAATAGAACAATAGAAAAAACAGTTGTTTTAAAAACTAAAAAACAAGAATTTATTTTTATGAATGTTAGATCTGAACTCCAAATCCCTTTTGTAACTTATTTTCGCGAATTCTCTTCACCAGTTGAGTGGGAATCTGACACTACCTTGGATGAAAAATTTTTAATCTTAAAATATGAAAAAGATTTTTTTACACTATCTAAAACTGTAAGAGAATTATTTAAAAAAATCATTTTATGCAGATTAGATGAAAAGCCAGATCACAAAGTTGAAAATAAATTAATAAGCACTTTAATATCATTTATAAAAAATAAAGATATAAATTTGTCTCTTTTATCAGAATTACTAAGTATTCCGACATTTGCTGAAATTGAATCCGAGATGGAAAATATAGACCCTTTAAAGATATATAAAACTATTGACGAATTAAATCATTTATTCGGTACCAAATTAAAAGAAGAATTATATTTTAAGCTAAAAGAAATAGAGAAAAATTTAGATAAAGTTTGGCCGGAAGGTAAAAATGAAAGAAAACTAATCGAAACTATTTGGAAACTCCTCTTGCACAGTAATGATGAGGAAATTAAATGCAAAATAATTAATTATGTCGATAGTAATTCGATGACGCTAGCAAAAGCTGCATTGAATTCTTTCAGCAGGATTAATTGTCCTGAAAGAAAAATCATTTCAAATATATTCTTCAATAAATGGAAAAATAATAGTGTCGTTTTGGATAGTTGGTTCTCATTCAATGCATCTATAGAAATTGATGAAAAAACAAACAGCATTGAAAAATTATTTGAAAATAAGTTTTTTGATTCAAAATCACCAAACACTTTAAGAGCTATATTAAATACTTTCGTAACAAGAAATAGTACTTTTCATGCAATGGATGGTTCTGGTTATAAATATATTGCAAAAAAGATAATTGACTTTGATAAATTAAATCCAATCGTAATTTCCCGTTTTATAAAAGTATTTAGTAGATACAATTACTATTCAGAACCTTACAAAAGTAATATGGTAAAAACAATAACGCAGATTAAAAAAAATAAACTATCAACAAATACTAAAGAAGTATTAGATGCAATAATAGAGTAATAAATTGATGTTATTTAACTAAATATAATAATAAAAATTGTAAATGTTAAAAATAAAATAAATACAAGATACTTATTAATAAAAATATAATCAAATACATTTTTATTATTATCTTTATTCCACTTTTTATTTACATATTCCTTAGTTATAAATTTATTAGGTCTACCACAATATAAACATGTTGGGGAGGTTTTTAAAATTAAATTTTTACATTGCGGGCACTTTTTTTTTTCCATAATTTAATCTTACTGAATAAAATTGAAATCAGAAAGAATACATAAAATAAGTAATTTAAATTTTATTTATTATATTTTGAATAATTAAATATCATTGCAAAAAAAAATTTGATTCTAACTATTTAAAAAAATTCAATATAATGAAAAATTAGTATTTGGTTTGAAATGTTTGCTATTGCACTTGGAATGTCACCTATCGAAAAAATCACCGTTGCAATATCTGCTTCGATTTTTATAATCGCTTTTACATGGGTCTCAATTAAGGGAGATTTAAGGAAACTTGCTAATGAACTTATTGAAGATAATGAAAATAATCAGAATAATTAAAAAAAGTTTTAAACCCTACTTTGCATGCAAAGTAGGATAATCAATAATATGTCTAATTTCTTTAAGAGAAGAACCATAGATTTTTTCACCATTACAGTGAACGCCCATCCATTTTTTCTTTAGATTAAACAAATTACTTTTACTAGTATCACTCTTGAGATAATATTTATTATCCCAATTTAAAGTTATATCCCAACCTTTATAATTTTCTATCATTTAGAAAGAGAGAACATAATCAAATAATACCCAAAGAAACAGATAACAAAAACAAAGGAAATAAGTATTTTTTTTGTTATATTTTTTTAATATTTATTTAGAGCTGACTTTAATTTTACGAGCTGCTTCATCAGCATATCTTCTAGCCAAAGCGACATCTGAATTTGATGAGAGCACAAGACCCATTCTTCTGCCTTTTCTAGAGACTGGTTTGCCAAATATGAGCACTTTAGTATTTTCAACTTCTAATGCTTCATTAAGGCCCTGATAAATAGGATTCATATACTCTTGATTAGCAAGTATCACTCTTGTTGCAGAGGGTTCTATTAGATTTATATGCGGTATTGGTAAATTCAAAAAAGCCCTTAAATGTAATTCAAATTCATTAATATTTTGACTAACTAATGTAACCATTCCCGTGTCATGGGGTCTTGGAGATAATTCTGAAAATATAACCTCATTTCCTTTTATAAAAAACTCTACGCCGTATAATCCAGCTCCATTAAGGTTATTTAATATTTTAGTTGTCATTTTTTTAGCTTCAATAATTAAGGACTCAGTTATCTCTATAGGTTGCCAACTACATTGATAGTCTCCATTGGATTGAAGATGTCCAATTGGTAAACAAAAAATATTTTCACCACTTTCTTTTCTTACAGTTAAAAGAGTAAACTCGAAATCAAAGTTAATAAATTCTTCAATAATCACACCTTTAACCTTGCCTCTAGAATTTACTTGTGCATGTTTCCAGGCATTATGCAAATCATTTTTTGTTTCAACCAAACTTTGTCCCTTTCCTGATGAGCTCATTAAAGGCTTAAGTAGAAGTGGGAATCCAATATCATCTGCTTTTTTTTCTAGTTCTTCAAATTCAAAAATATAATCAAATTTTGCAGTTTTTATTTTTAAATCTCTAGAAGCTAAGTCTCTAATTTTATCTCTACTCATTGTTATTTCTACAGTTCTGGCGTTTGGAACAATATTGTATCCTTCATCCTCTAGTTCTTTTAAGGCTTCAATTGAAAGTGCCTCTATTTCTGGGACAACATAGTCAGGCTTAAATTGTCTGATAACATTTTTTAAAATATTTTTATCTCTCATATCAATTACTCTTGAATAATCAGCGACTTGCATTGCAGGTGCTTTTTCATATCGATCAATTGCAATAACTTCTAATCCTAATCTTTTGGATTCTATTACTAATTCTTTCCCAAGCTCGCCACTACCAAGTAATAAAATTCTTTTTTTAGAAAAAATTGAATCTTTCATATTTATAAAAATTATTCGTGATCATCAGAAGGGTTTGAAGATTTATTATTTGTAATTTTTTCATCTTTAGAATAACTAAATAAAAATTTTCTACCAAACCAATTTTGACTTCGCATGCTATTAGTTATTGATCTCGAAATTGCTCCTAAAAAAAAGACTCCGATCATTGCCCAAATAATTCTTTCTAAAGCAATTGCAGGTGAAAAACCTTGTCCCGAATTAATAATTTCAGTAAGTGGGTCTAAAGGGTCCAAATTTAAACTGACTAATTATATAAATTATAAAGGGTTAAAGAAATGAAAAAATTAAAACTTATAAAAGAAATAACCAATGCCACCATATAAATTAAACACAATAAAGTCTGTACAATGCTATCTTCAAAGGGTGATTTTTTTTAAACATGCAAGTTGACGTACAAAATACTACTGTTCTTTCCGCGGAAGGATCATCCATAAAACTAGGTGAATATTCAGGTGAAGTAATTTTAGTTGTAAATGTAGCTAGTTATTGCGGCAATACTGCTCAGTATGAGGATCTTCAAAAGCTACATGATTTATATTCAAGCAAAGGCCTAAGAATACTTGCATTCCCTTGTAATGATTTTGGGAAACAAGAACCCGACTCTCTTTCAGAAATAAAAGATTTTTGCACTACAAAATATGGCGTTAAGTTTGAAATCTATGAAAAAGTTCATGCCAAAGGCAATACCACAGAACCTTATACAACCCTTAACAAAGTTGAACCTGAAGGAGATGTTGAATGGAATTTCGAAAAGTTTCTGATAGGAAAAGATAGTAAAGTAATTGCAAGATTCAAACCAGGTGTTCAACCGTTTGACGAAAACTTAATAGCAGCTATCGAGGTAGCTTTAGATTCATAACAACTTCCTTATAGTTCAAATTAAAATATTAAAAATAGAGACCCTTTATATTGAATTTAAAAAATAAAAAATTATTCTAAAAGATGTCCTTTTTTTAGGTTTCAACCATTTCTGGTTCTCTTTAATTTAATTTAAAATCTTATTTATTATCAGTATCAACTTC